>CAYQWZ010000012.1:0-2703 GCA_964421635.1 uncultured Candidatus Saccharibacteria bacterium | reverse complement strand
CGCCTACGCTACCATCTCCGGGGAAGACCAAGTTAAAGTGTCATCCAGAGGGTCAGAACCCCTAATACAGAGAGGCTTAAACCTCGGAGAAATCATGCAGATTGCAGCGAAAGAATATTCTGGCAGAGGCGGAGGACACGACGTTGCCGCTGGAGCCCAGATACCAATCAAAGACGTGGAATCTTTCATCAAGCTGGTTAATGACTTGGTTAAAAGGCAGTTGGCGGGAGAACAGATTGGAGGCTGAAATTCGCCTATCCTACGAGAATGAACGGGAAGCAGAGGCAGTGGCAAAAGCTGTTTCTCCAGACAACGTGGAGGTTCCGTCAGGATTGTATGTCAAAACGGTGAGGAACGGATCCGACGTTCTCACACGAATAGAATGCCAAACTAGACTGCAGACGCTCATAGCCACCATCGACGACCTTTTAGCCTGCGTTTCAGTAGCAGAAAAAACCTTCACAGTAGCAAAAAAGTAACTGCACAAAATATCTGCCAACTGAAATGTTCATCTGCATATTAGGAGACTAATAACACTTCATTGTTGAAAACACCCAACTATTTGTTTGGTTTTCTTCTTTAGGTTTCATTTTGGGTCACTAATCACTAAATGATTCTGATATTTAATAGGTTATGAGGACTTTAATACAAAGAAACTAGGAGGGTTAAAATTTAATCCCCCCAAACCAAACCAACCCCCACCAAAGCAACCGAGACGTTAATGGATAACGGTTAATGGACAACCAAATTATAGGCTACCAAAAAACTGTATATCCAATTTAGGATACACCTAATGGTACAGGATTGATATTATTGGAATAGGAATAGAAAGGAAGGTACCATCAGAAACGATTAGAGATAGATGTTATCGAAATCGAGTATACATTGTAATAGTATGAGGGGATAAGATTTAATCCCCACACATCTCTACCTGAACTCCAGAAGAATTTATTACTTATCTCATGATGAAGGTAATAACGGTGATAAGGTGGCTGAGAGAGATACAAGTAGCTCGCGCATCAACGAAGCAGAAAGGAAATCTATGAAAACGAAAAAATTTACTATCCTTCACTCAAACGACATGCACGGAGACTTTTTAGCCGAAGTCCAAGGTAAAGAAGGAAAGTTAATTGGAGGACTAGCACTTCTATCAGGCTACATTAACAAAGTCCGGCAGGAAGAGGAAAATGTACTGTATGTAATATCTGGAGACATGGTACAGGGGTCGCTAATTGACTCCGAATACAAAGGCATCTCCACCATTGAGATCATGAATTATTTGGCTCCCGATGTTGTCGCTCTCGGCAACCATGAATTTGATTACGGTTTGCCCCATCTCCTGTTTCTTGAGAAGATGGCGAACTTTCCGATCGTAAACGCCAATTTGTATATTCACAAATACAACAAGCGGTTGATGCAGCCCTACATCATACTGAATAAAGCCGGATTTGACATCCTGTTTACAGGTATCATCACAGAAAAGGTGATGGATTCCATTAAACAGGATGAGCTTATCAGCAGTTTTGTCACATTAGAGGAAGCAAGCCGAGAAGTGGGCAAGATTACCAATGCCTACAAAAATGACGACATAGACCTCACAATAATATTGACTCATATCGGTTTTGAATCAGATATACAGCTAGCTAAACTTTTGAAAGCTGAATGGGGTGTAGACATCATCATAGGCGGTCATTCTCACACAATTCTTGAAAAACCATCGAAGGAAAATGGTATATTGATAACACAGGCAGGGGTTGGAACCGATCAGATTGGGCGTTTTGATATTGTAGTTGATGATGAAACAAATAGCATTATTGACTATAAATGGCAGCTTATTCCAATAGACAACAACCTTGCGGAACCAGACCGGAAGCTTCAAGAGTACATAGCCTCATTTCAAGAAACAATTGACCGCAAATACAATACAATCGTATGTAAATTCGCTCAAATGCTTACTCATCCAAAACGGGAGATTGAAACATCACTAGGAAACCTCTTAGCAGATTCCTTTGCTGAGGTGGCAGAGTGTGATGTTATGCTCGTTGGAAGCGGTTCCATACGAATCAAAGAGATGGGTCCACTAGTGACGCTGAGAGACCTACTCACTTGTTTTCCATATGATGATACACTTACGAGGTACGCCATAAGCGGAGGGAAACTCAAGAAAATCTTTTCCCATATTATGCGCACAGAAAATAGAAACAGCGAAGGCGAGTGTTATCAAGTGAACGGCAAAGTGAAAGCAGTGTATAGCGACACACATCATGCAGTTATGTCACTAAAGATAAATGGCAATGAATTATCTAACACCGAGTTTTACTCGATCTGCATACAAGGGTATCACTTCAGTAACGCAGCATCATATCTCAACATATCGCAAGAGGAACTTCTGGAATCAGGAAAATCAAAGTTAATCAGCACCTCGGCACAAGAGGTTTTGGAAGAATATCTTCGTAACCACCAAAATATAAAGCGGAAGGTTGAAGGTAGGCTCGTATACCATACCTAATTTTAATGATGCTGCTTGTACAATTCAATTGTGGATGAGCATACCTTTTCCAATTAAAGCAAAGTATTCGAAGAATTCAATCCTTTTTCAGTACCCCTTGTTTCTCTACTTTTCTTACAAAGGACCGTGAATAACCCAAAGTACTCTTCCGCTAGTGCAACATGGTTACCGTGACGTACTGTGTTTCTGTAAGT
>CAYQWZ010000011.1:0-2740 GCA_964421635.1 uncultured Candidatus Saccharibacteria bacterium | reverse complement strand
ATAGCAACAGGATTCGCATTATTACTTTCTTTCATTGTAAACCGCGAGAAAACCTTTAAAGCTATTACAATAGCTACTCATCGATTTGTAAATATTTTGCCTGCCTTTTTGGGTATGCTTATTCTTGTCTCGATCGTCCTTTTTCTCATCCCGGATAAACTTATCTCAAATTATCTTGGAAAAAACAATATATTCATCGGGGTTCTCTTTGCCTCCTTTTTTGGCTCAATAACATTGATGCCCGGGTTTATTGTCTTTCCATTATGTGGCATTTTATTAAAAAAAGGAGTGCTATATATGGTTTTATCTGCTTTTTCAACAACTTTAATGATGGTAGGGGTTCTCACCTATCCAATAGAAAAGGAGTATTTCGGGGTACGATTAACCATATTAAGAAATATAATGAGCCTCTTTATCGCTCTTGTTGTGGCTTTGATGACCGGTATTTTCTTTAGAGAGATTTTTTAATGAAGCGGGATAATAGTATCAAAATTGCTGGCGTATCAGGCTACCTTCTTTTCATAATTGTTTCTTTTGTGTGTGGATTCAACCCTGGGAAAGAAATTGGCCATAATTTTGTCTCCTTCTCTATAGATATGCTTAAGCTATTACCCTGCGCTTTCATTTTAATAGGCCTTTTTGAGGTATGGGTAAAAAGAGAAACCGTTGAAAAACATTTTGGTGAAGAATCTGGTATCAGAGGCTATATATGGGCGTTGCTCCTTGGTGGAGCCACAGTCGGTGGTTTGTATGTGTCCTTTCCAGTTGCGTATTCCCTCTATGGGAAAGGCGCAAAACTTAGCATTATCCTCACCTATATTGGGGCTTCAGGGATATGTAGAGTCCCGATGGCGATATTTGAGACATCTTTTATGGGGATAAAATTTACAATAATTAGGCTAATGGTGTCTATACCGTTAGTGATTCTGACTTCAATAGCATTGGGTGATTATTTAACAAAGAGAAACTATACAATAAGACAGCGAAAATAAAGTGCGGGCTGGGAAAGCTATGTACGTAATGTAGTAAGTGGAATGAGTAAGGTTAATCAAGAGAAAAGAAAGAGCGAATTTTTGATAACACCTCTTTTGCATACGCCTTTATCGATTTCGAAGCGGGCCGCATACCTTTGGAATCAATAAGTCCTTCTGTTTGAGCTCGCCGCATGGCCATAATTTCAGCCAACTCGTTACTGAGATCAGGTTTTACCTTAAAAAGCGCTGCCAAAGCTTCCTTAGGGACTGTAATTGCCTCAACATAGGTAATGGCCTTCGCAGTTGCTGACCGTGGCTCACCAGTGAGGAGTGACATTTCTCCAAAGCACTCACTGTTACCCAGCCGAGATAGCTCTATGTGTTGGCCTTTACTGTCTTTCTTGATAATTGAAACCACACCTGAGGAGATGACAAAGAGAGAACTGTCTGGATCACCTTCTCGTATGAGTATTTCTCCTGTGTCAAACGACCGAATTTCACATGAGCGAGCGAGCTCTTCGATTTCATTCTCAGATAGTGTTTGGAAAATAGGAACTCTATGGAGGTATTCCTCAATAGTTGGCTCCTTTACTTCAGGTATTGTAGCTTTTCGCGTGGCAATCTCATATTTTATGGCACTTGGTGAGATACCTGACCTGGCTAAAGAGGACTGAATGCATGAGAAAAGATCACTCTTTGCAGCCCAGTGTGAAGGAAAGTCCACAAAGTAGACATAGACCATGTATTTAAAAGGTTGACTCGTAACATCTCCAATCCTCACAGTGGGAAGGGGATTTTTGAGTACGCTTTTACAACTCAGAGCTGCTTCCAAAAGCAGCTGCCGCACCATATTGAGTGGAATTTCGCTGTCAACAGACACATAAAACCAATACGCATACCGTTTATCAGGCAAATCGTAATTATGAATAATACTGCTTGCTGCAACATTGTTCGGCACAACGTATATACTGTTATTCCATGATAGCAACCGCGTCGATCGCCAGCTAATGTCCAGCACCCTTCCTATTGTGCCGTCTTTGAGCTCAATCCAATCACCCAAACTATAAGGGTTTTCGATTGTAATCGCAAGGCCTGCAAATAGATCAGACAAGACGTTCTGCATGGCAAGACCAAGGACACCAGCCACGATACCTGTAGAGACGAGTAAACCAGTGACTGGACGCTCAAAAACAAAGGTTAATATTCCATAAAAGGCTAAAACATAGATAGCAATAGTAACCAGGCCGCGAAGTAAACGCGGGGGTTCGGAACCAGTTGCTTTTTTAAAGCCTGTTGACCACAAAAAGAGTTCCAGGCCTCTTGTCAACAGCCATGCACCTACAAGCCAGAGAAGGGTTGTAGTAAGGACACGCAGATCCTTGCTAAAGTCCGCCGCTTCAAATCCAATGACTTTGTTAAGAAGAAGTCCAACGCTGAGGATTAATGTGGGTAATAATAGGATATCAAGTATCCATAAAATTTTTCGGTGCTGCCGAAAAGGAACAATACGCCCTATTAATCGGCATGCTAAGATTATCAAAAGGAAACCAATTGCAGTGGCGAGAAACAACAATACCGAAATGTCTTGCACTTCTACTCCAATAAGCTTGAAAAGCTCTGACATGATACAACTCTCCAGTATTTAGAATTGGCTGTTGCCTATTTTATCTCTGCTAAGTGCGCTGCGAAGTCATGGGCCACAATATTTTTTATCCTGATTGAGTAGTTTACCATCAATTAAGGAAAAGAGCATAAAAGTAAATCAT
>CAYQWZ010000010.1:0-3485 GCA_964421635.1 uncultured Candidatus Saccharibacteria bacterium | reverse complement strand
AATGAACTGGCTCCCATTGCCCGCGAGATCGATGCAGAGCGGCGCTTTCCCTGGGAAGTGATCGAGAAGATGGGGCCACTCAATTTTTTTGGAATGCAGGCCCCCCGAAAATATGGGGGCGCTGAGGTCGATTCAATTAGTTATTGCATTGCTGTAGAAGAACTTTCACGGATATGCGCTGCAATCGGGCTGACGGTTAGCGTGCACAACGGCGTGGCTGTCTATCCTATAAGTGTTTTCGCTAATGAAACGCAGAAAAAAAGATTCATCCCGTCGCTGGCTGCGGGTGAAAAAATCGGCGGCTTTTGCCTGACCGAGCCCAATGCGGGCTCAGACGCCAATGCCATCGAAGCCACTGCCATACCTCATGGCGATGATTATATCGTTAATGCCAACAAGATCTACGTCACCAACGGTGGCGTGGCTGATATCTTGTTGGTTTTTACCTCAGTGGTCTCGGAGGGCGTGAAGGGAGGTATGGGTGTATTCATTGTAGAGAGGGGCACTCCAGGTTTTACCGTGGGAATCCTCGAGGATAATTGCGGCATGCGGGCCAATCCGGTAACTTCTATTATCTTAAACGATTGCCGCATTCCGAAGGCTAATTTGCTCGGTGAAGAGGAACAAGGCTTTAAGATTGGAATGATCGCCCTGGAAACGGGTCGGATCGGCATTGCCGCGCAGGCCGTAGGGATTGCCCAGGGTGCCTTGGATGTCTCAATTAAGTACGCAAAGGAGCGTATCCAGTTCAAGGTTCCCATCGCACGGCACCAAGCCATACAGATGATGCTGGCCGACATGAGTACATCTGTTGAGGCCGCGCGATTGCTTACTTACAAGGCCGCCCACAAAAAGGATAAAGGCGAATCCCTGTCCGGACCGTCCTCTATGGCAAAGCTATTCGCAGCCCGAACTGCCTCCCAGGTTGCATCCATGGGATTACAGATCCACGGCGGATATGGGTACAGCAAGGAGTATCCAATCGAACGATATTTTCGCGATGCGAGAGTTACAGAGATATACGAAGGCACCAATGAAATACAGCAGATGGTAATCGCCCGTGAATTGATGAAGACGAGTTCATAGAAAAATTTGAAAATCCTTTTAGGCAAATAAGAAATGAAGATAATAGTGTGTGTCAAACAGGTATTGGCAGCCAACCGGATCAAATTTGACGTAAAGACCAACACCATGGTGCGGGCGGCTGATAACTCATACATAAATCCAAATGATCTTTTTGCCATTCAGATAGCAGTTCAATTAAAGGAGAGATATGGTGGCACAATAACCGCGGTGACCATGGGGCCGCCGATAAGTGAGGAGGTGCTGCTCGAGGCAATGGCCCTGGGAGTGGATCGGGGAATGCTTCTTAGCGACCGGCGATTTGCAGGCGCCGATACGCTGGCTACTTCCTATGTGCTGGGGATGGGAATTCGCAAGCTCGGTGATTTCGACATGGTATTGTGCGGCACTGAGTCCACAGATAGTAATACAGGCCAAGTGGGGCCCCAACTTGCTGAGGAGATGGATTTGCCGCAGGTTACCGGAGTGGAGAAAATTGAGAAGCAGGGTAGCATGGTAAGGCTTGAGCGTGTGTCCGATGGACTTCGCGAGGTAATGGAAGTGACTCCTCCTGTTTTGCTCACCATCTCTCGTGAGGCAGCATACCCCAGCCTGCCCAGCCTGTTGGATATCCAGGATGCGTATGGAGACATAAAGTTAGACTGTTTTACCCTGGATGACCTGGAGGCTGACGAGCAAAGAGTCGGCCTCAATGGTTCAGGAATATGGGTAACGGGACTAACCCAGGTGCCCAACAAACAGAAAAGGTGCGAGTTTATCAAGGGAGGCTTTCGGCAGCAAGTGCAGACCTTGATGGAGAAACTGAGAGAAAAGAATTTGATAGATTAGTGAGGTTCCATGGCGGACGATTTTCAGGTCTGGGTATTCGGAGATCATCGTAATTTTTTTCAAGACCGATTGACACTGCAGGTATTGGCACAAGCCCGTAGGCTGGCTGATAAGCGAAAGGGCCTGGCAGTAGTGGTATTGCTGGGGCACGAAGTGGATGACATCGCCAAGGAGTATATCGCCCACGGTGCACACCGGGTTTTAAAGATCGATCATCCGCTCCTTGCCAATTATCAGGTTGATCTGTTTATCTCCACAATCTGCGATTTAATACACGAGCACGGTCCGGATATATTTCTACTGGGCGGGTCCGATTTCGGCCGGGAACTCGCTCCCAGGGTGGCCAAACGGCTAAAGGTTGGGTTGTGTGCCGATTGTATCGAGCTAGAACTGGATCCTGAGACCGGAAAATTGACTGCATCCAGCCCCGCTTTTGGCGGATCTGTGGTGGCTGGCATTGCCTGGAGTGAGAGCCGGCCATGGATGGCGACCATCAGCCCCGGCATCTTCAAAGAGCAAGGCCATAATGAATCTTTTCGCGGAGAGATCGTCAGGGTAGAAAAGAATATAGATGAAGCACAGATCCGGGTC
Organism: uncultured Candidatus Saccharibacteria bacterium; assembly: GCA_964421635.1. Classification (GTDB taxonomy): domain Bacteria; phylum Patescibacteriota; class UBA1384; order CAILIB01; family JAUSJZ01; genus CAYQWZ01. The sequence goes on along the minus strand of CAYQWZ010000010.1, from coordinate 983 downwards.
AGGACAGTTTCTTCATTCCGGGAGCCAAAGCAGGCACGTCCGCTCGAAGATGCCAACGTGGTTGTCGCCGGCGGGCGAGGCATGAAGGATGTGAATGGATTTCATTATATCAGGGAGCTTGCAATGATGCTCGGTGGTGAGGTGGGGGCTACACGCCCGGCAGTTGACGAGCATTGGACTTCCCATGATAACCTCATCGGACAGACAGGCAAGTCCATTAAGCCGCGGCTGTTGATTACCTGCGGGACTTCAGGGGCGATCCAGTATACCGCAGGAATAAAGGAGGCTGAGGCCATCGTAGCAGTAAACCGCGATCCGCACGCTTTCATTTTTCAGATGGCGGATATGGGCGTAGTAGCCGACGCCAACTCATTCCTCCCCGCATTAATGGCCGAGATTAAGAGGTATCAGTTTCAAGAAATCACTGAACTCTACCGCGCGGGCCGCGCACAAGAGAAAATTGGAGGAGATTCAACGTTTGGCCGGCGGATCAAAAGGTTGCGTGAAGACAGAAAGTTAACAACGGGTCAGCTGGCTTCCCAAACGGGAGAGACGCCGGAGTTCATCGACAGCGTAGAGATGGACACTATCACACCGCCGGTTTCCTTTTTGCTCCAGCTTGCCCGTGCCTTTGATATTGATCCCAGCAATTTTCTCACGAAACACGAGAAGATAGAAATCGGAGAGAAGCGGCACGAGGGCTTTTTTAAACGCACACAGGACTATTCCTATCGCACATTGACGGCAGGCGCTGCGGATAAGCATTTGCGGGCCTTCATGGTGACCATTGAGCCAAAAAAAAGACACAAGATTGTCGAGTACAAGCATCCGGGTGAGGAATTTGTCTATGTGATGAGCGGGGAGCTGGAGATTACCCTCGGTTCTAAGGCTTACCATCTAAAACCCGGAGAAACCATCCATTTCAACTCTGAGACCAAACACAGACTTCGTAACCTCTGCGAAGAAAAGTGCGAGCTTATCGT
>CAYQWZ010000009.1:0-3946 GCA_964421635.1 uncultured Candidatus Saccharibacteria bacterium | reverse complement strand
TCAAAATCTGCTGGTCGCAAGGCCTTGAGAGTTCGAGTCTCTCCCCAGGCACATATTAAAAATATGGAAGTTGAACTTCCATATTTTTAATTATCTATATATATTGGTTTACTCCCAAACCCCTCCCAAAAATCCACGCAACACAGGAATGATTTCTTGCCACCATGGGAGATTAAGAGCTTCAACTGTTTGAAGAGAAGCTGTATCTTCGTCAAAATCATCAGGATTATCAGGATCTCCTATACAAAGCAATTTAAAGAAGTATGTCCCAGATGTGGGAATCTCAAATGATTCAGTAAAACGTGTATCTATGAATATAATATCATAAGTTTGAGGAGGATTACCCCAAGTATCATTACTTGTTACTGTGCATTTTGTACAAGAATCATTAACTGAGACATATCCTTTAAGAGAAGCATTAACCCATACTCTCAGAGGATTTGTATCTTCATTTGTTTTGTTATTAATGGAAAATTCAGAAATCTGGCATGTAGGAGCGGGAGGTGAAGGTTCAGTAGTATCAGTAGTCGGTGGTTCAGTAGTATCAGTAGTAGGTGGTTCAGTGGTAGTAGTTGATGGTTCAGTAGTAGTGGTAGTAGTTGATTCAGTAGTATCAGTAGTAGGTTCTTGGCAATCAATATTAGTTTTACATTCTTTTTCACAAAGCCCAGAAGAAGGACATTTTGTACAAACACATTCGGGTGTGCAATCATCCTGACAATTAGTTAAAGAAGAATAAGGTCCATCATCATCCTCAGAACACTGCCAAGTAGAAATATTACAAGAATGTCTTTGTTTGCCCCAAAGATTCCACCACCAAACCTGAAAACCTGATGGCAATGACGGCTCGACATAACCTTTACAAATACATTTATACTTACAATTAGTTTCACATTCTTCTTCAGTATTATAAAGACCACTTGTACTAGTCCATCCATTTGAATACTTACATTCTTTACAAAACTCAGAATCATTATTACATCCAGTGCTTCTACATTTGTATCCACTATAGTGTGGCTTTGTAGTAGTAACACCAGGAAGTGTAGTTGTAGTAGTTGTCGTTGTTATAACACCAGGAAGTGTAGTTGTAGTAGTCGTAGTTAATTCTTCACAATCAGCATCAGTTCTGCATTTATTAGTACAGGGACTACTAAAATATTTCATCCCACATACATTGCTACCAGGAAAATGCCCACCATGATCCCAATCACAATAAAGACATCCCCACTGTTGTGGTTTAGTAGTGGTAGCAGTAGATTCAGTGGTAGTAGTATCAGTAGTAGGTTCAGTAGTATCAGTAGTATCAGACCCACAATCAGCAATACATGCACCCCAAGACATACCGCAATCATTGAAAGGATCGTACGAACAAATCCGATAACCGGCACAACCATCTTTTACACAATACATTGTAGAAAAAGCACCACAGCAAACCTCGCTATCAGGCTCGGGATCATAATTAGGGGTATCGGGACCAATGTAGCCGGCACCATTCTCTGGTGGTTCTCCTGGCGGTTCTCCCTGAGCTATCGCAATTTTTGTTGAAGTAAATATATTAGGAACAAGAAAAATGGCTAATAAAACCATTATCGTTATATAAAAAAATTGTTTTCGCATATTAGTAATTTAAAATTATTGAAAATTAATTGGTAAAACTGAATAAAAGAAAGGAACTAATTGAGAATAATGTTCATGAATTTCTTTTGAAGTGACAATAGTAGAAATAAGCGATGGTGGAATTAGCTTTAATTTTATTCCGAAAATTTGTGAATGTTGTCCAACCCCTGATATCAACTTTTCTTTCTGGGGTAAAGTAATAACAGCTGTTGCTTTAGAAAATTTATTTATTTCAGCCGAATTAGTACAAATACGATTGACACTTTTTGTTTGTTTATTTAGTAATGAAGTTGGCCAAATATACCATTGATAATTATCATAAAAATCTTTCATAGCCATAACAATATCTGAATTGCCCAAAGAAGAAAAATCTTCTTCAAACAAAACAGGATAAATAATGAAACAAATACTCACATCACCCTTATTAGTCAAGCTGTCCATATAATTAATATCCTTTAGAATTTCGGACAAATTCATAGAAAAGATAACCGTGTCTCCAGGATATACTTGTGAATACAATTTTTCTTTCTCTTCTGATAATATCATCAGAGTATTATCTTTTTCTATTTTGCAAATTTGATGGTCTAAATTATTTTGCTTAAGAGATTGCTCGCACTGACGAATCAATTTTTGTTGAAAATACTCAGGAGTAGAGAAGTACCAAAAAAAACCTAAAAACAAAACTAAGATTATAGTGATAATAAAACTCAAAATAATGGTTTTGTTAGTTTTTTTAAACATATTTTATTTATATTTATTTATAATAATTATTCTGCACTTATTGTTTTATATAATATATTTTACTATGGTTTTTCTGTCTGTCAAGCACATATCATAGTCCTAAAAACAACTTAAAAAAAATAAAAGGAGGTAAAGGGAGTAATAACTACAATTACCTCCTTTACCTCCTTATTGCTCCTTATTGCTCCTTATATGGTTCAGTCACAATTAGTAATACATGGACTCCAAGTACAAAATTCCGTGGTATTGCTACCAGGCGGTGGTGTTGCACAAGTACACACTCGATAACCAACACAACCATCTTTTTCACAATACATTACAGAACCAGGCTCACAGGAAGGCTCACTACCAGGGGTGGTATTAGGTTCAGGATCATAAGCAGGGGCATTTGAACCAATGTAGCCGGCACCATTCTCCGACGGCTCAGGTGCTTCTGGTAGAGTAATAACATTCCCACAACCTACTAAACCAAGTACCATTATACTAAAAACTAAAACTGCTAAGATTAAGACAAAAAACAATTTTTTCATTTTATCTCACATCCTATCTTAAATTTTTTTCAAGGTTCACATGTTAGCAAAACTGTCCTTATTATATATCCTTTTCCTTATTTTGTCAACCTCGTTAGAAATTAGAAAGGATTTAATACAGAATAATTTAGATTCTAATTTTTATCTATTATTCTATCGTCAAAAAAGAACATTCATTTTCTTTCTGACCAAGGGTAAACATTGCTAATTTCTAACGGGGTCAAGTTAAAATTATCAATTTTAATTAATATAATTTTAAGGTATAAAAAAAATGCCGCTGTTAATTGGAGCAAGCTCCTCAAAACAACGGCACCTTCATTATAGCAAAGAAAAATAATTTGTCAAATTCCTTAGAGATTACCGCCTGCCATGCTTCTCTTGTGGCTACGGCTAAAAACTGTGACTCACTCGTAATGATTAAGAATATTTCCTTTCTAAAATATTAAAACCTTTTAATATTGTGTCGCAAATAAAATTTTCTAACGGGAAAAAATCTTCATTAAGTTGCGATTTTCTCAGACCATTATTATAAAATCGTTTCTTTTCTTGCTTAATAATAGCCGGTGGCAAATTATTCATCAATAACATTGCTTGCATAATTAACCTACCTACCCTACCATTACCATCAGAAAAAGGATGAATTTGTTCAAAACGACTGTGTACTTCGATAATTTGAGTAATTATATCTTTTTGCCTCAAATTGATATTTTTAACTAATCCTTTCATTAAAATAGGCACTTTTAGATAATTAGCTGTTGGAATATTAGTTCCGAGAATACGCACTCCGTGTTTCCGATAGAAACCAGCATCGCTTTTAATACCGTTCATTAAAATACTATGAAGCTTTAGAATTAATTCTTCATTAATTTTAAGTGATGAACTATTAAGATAATTGAATAAATACCCCAAAGCAGTCTGATGATTTTTAGCTTCAAGTTGTTCAATCATACTTCTATTTGCTAAAGCAATATTATCAAATAAAATAGCCTTGGTTTCGTTTTGCGTCAAAGTACTGCCTTCTAAACGATTTGTATGATATGTTAAAGAGAGTATAAACT
>CAYQWZ010000008.1:0-25710 GCA_964421635.1 uncultured Candidatus Saccharibacteria bacterium | reverse complement strand
ATATAATTATAGACACCAAAATCTCTATGATCTTTTATTGGAAATGTTAAGAAATCAACCCCTTAAGTTGTCATGAACCTAATTTAATACGGTCATAATTTGATTGATTACATATTTCATTCAATCCAATAGTTAAAATAAAAATTAAAAAGTATCCATAATCACTTACTGTCATTGAAATTAATAATAATGGCAAAAAAGTATAAATTATATTGTATTTTAGTAATTTTTTTAATGCTAGCTTTATGTATTTACGGAGAATATTAACAATAAATAATACTGGAAAAATCCCTGAACAAAAAAAAATTGATATGTAGAAATTATGTGCTACTCTTTCATAATTCCAACCATACACAACTGAAAATGATTCCCTTGTTCCTAAAAAAAATACTTTTAAATTAGAAAATATATAATTTAAAAAAAAACCCCAACCCTGAATTCTTGTATTTCCACTACTTTCAAGAAACTCTTCTTGGTTGATAGGAAGGCGAGTAAATATGTTTGAAAATAAATTTTGTGAAAAATAAAAAATAATATAAATTAAAATAATATAAATTATAAATCGGAAAAAACCTTTATTCTTTAGATTCCTTATTAGGAAAATTGAAATAATTAAAGTCATTGCCAAAAACCCAGTCACTGAAATGGTAATTAAAATACCAATTATTGCAAAAATAATTACCGGGATAAATTTTTTTAATTTTTCTTTATTTTCTATCCTAGATAGATAAAATCCTATTGTTATAGCTAAAAAACCCGATAAGCTATTTACATCTCCACCTGCACCAAAAATACCTGCTTTTCTGAATACATCGGATGTCGTTATTTCCTCGTATCTACTATAACTTTGCATTAGTATTCCAAAATGTTGAAGGCTATCAGAAAAAATTTGTGATAATACAATTATTATTACACTTACATATATTCCACTTTTTATAACTTCACTAATCTTTTTATTTTCAATATTACTAATCAATAGTACTAAAGGGAAAAACATAAATATGTTTTTTAGAAGTTTTTTAATAAATGCTCCATAACCAATATCAATATTTATGAAATTCATATAATTTGCATAAACAAATAAAAAAACAGTTAAAATTATAGCGATTTTTTGGTTTAAATGAATATTCTTTTTCAAAGGAAAATAAATCAATAATGATAATAAAGTAAAGCTATTAACGACTTCACGAAAACCTAATATTCCTAACAAATTCCTATCTAGCGGAATTAATCCATTTGTTGGTAAAATAACAATATAAAGAAAAATTAAGAAATATTTTTCTCTAAATAATGCAACAACACAAGTAATTAACAAAATATAGATAGGTATATCATATTTCCCAAAATTAGCAAAAAGTAATGTTAAGAAAATTAAGAAAACAAAAAAAATGACAAAATATCTTATTTCTTCATGCATTTACAATAAGTTTCAATTAATAAATTGTAAGACTAACCCTGATGTCTAACATTCTTATTTTTAATTTTGATAATTTTTTTCACAGTTTCAAAGGGTCTTTTCCCATGTTTCTATATCCTCTATGAGGACGTTTATAATTGTAGTGATACAGCCATTTATCTAAGTCTTCCTGCACATGCGTTTCTTCCAACCTCATGAGTCTATCGTATTTAGATGCCATGTTGTTGCGGATCAATATTTTTTGCGCCGTAGGTGAACTAATTGAATGTCCTTCCAGTTTGAGGTAATCTGACAAATTAATACATCCCCACCCGGGTTGCTCAAGGGAGAGCTCTAAAAGTCTTTTTACCGTTTTCTCCGGTGTTGTTTGAGGATGTGTTGTGTGGATTAGCGATAAATCCTTTAACCCTTCCAAACCATGCTCTGCAAACCACTTTTTCCAAGCATAAAAGCTGGTGCAGTCCATGCCGCCGCAGCGGCATGCTTCAGTAACATTGCTCATACTCTCAGCTAACTGCAATACGGGTAATCGCTTCCGAGCAATCTTCTCAACAGAACCCTTCGTCGTCATTTTTTGATTCAGTTTATTCATCTATCTTCTCATTTCATGAGACATCATTTATGTGTATATCTCAGTTAGTCAAGAAGATTAGTCGTACAACTAAATATTAAAATTATATGAATCATAGTATTTTAGAAAACATCTAATTCTTTTGCCTACATACCTTAATTCTAACAAGATACAGATGAATTTTATAGAAAAAAAACTAATATTTAGTTTTAATCCTTTTTTATCCAATTCGTTTCTTAAAAGATTAAGTGCATAATGTGATGGCCATCCTGCTTTGTAACCGCCGTTCATGCTGAATCTGACTGCTAATTTCTTGTAAACACTTATAATATTTTTTTCATTTGTAATTCGTAGTATTTCTTTTTTGGGCATCTTTTTTAATTGATTAATTATTGTATTATTTACTTCATTAATAAATGTAGGTATAATTTTACAACCTTGTCTGCTATGAATCCTGGCTTTAGCTAAAGATTTATTTACATAGGCAAAATCATATTTCTTTGATAGTCTGAACCACATATCATAATCTTGAGTCGTTCTAAGACTGACATCAAACAGGCCAACTCTATTAAAGCAGATTTTAGGTATTAAAACAGTATTACCGTTTACTAATGGTCGTTTAATAACTAAATAAAATCTAAACTTGTCTTGGTCGATGTGAGGAGTTTTCTCACCCTTAATGGAATTAGAATCACAATCAATATAATCTATATCAGCATACAATACTATATTTCTCTTTTTACGTTTCTTAAGAAAGTTTATCTGCTCTTCAATTTTATTACGATAATAAACATCATCATGACTCAACCATGAAAAATATTCTCCTCTCATTTTCTGGATACCTAAATTGATAGCTGAAGAAACACCGCCATTTTCTTTAAAAAAATATCTTATTTTGTCGCTATAAGATTTAGCAATAACTTCAGATTTCCCTTCGTCATTTGAACCATCGTTAACTACTATTACTTCACAATTATTGTAGGTTTGGTTTAATGCACTATCTATTGCCTCTTTCATATAATCAGAACCATTATAAACAGGAATAATAATTGAAACTAAAGGATTAAAATTCATATCGTTGCTTGTTTCTAAAATAATATTTATCTTGATATTCTTTTAGTTTTAATAATGCACTCTTCATTGGACTTTTTTTTATTTTCAGATAATTAGATGCAAGTGTTCTATTAATAGGAAGGCCAATATTATTAACTTTCTCAATAGCGCATTTCTTATTATAAACCTCTTTCAATAAATTTAGCAATTTAAACTTACTTAAAGTTTCGTTTGGTACAAAATGTAAAATATAATTTTTCTTTCTTAAACTTTTAAATATATTATTAATAATCATATTCTCACAAAGTTGAGCAAATTGCAACGTAGTAACTCCGTTCCATGTATGATGAGAAAAACCTTTTACAACTGAATTTTCAGGATTTGATAAGAACCATTCTAATAAACTTAATTTTCCTTTAACCTCTGGTCCTATAATTGAACATCTAATATTAAGTAAATTTTCTGAATTAACTTCACCCAAACTTTTAGTTTTACCATATACATCGAGTGGATCATGTTTCGCATCCTCATTATACATGCCATCTTTGCCACTATAAACACAATCTGTTGCAATTTGAATTATTTTAATTCTTTTATTAATTTGCTTAACAACATTTATCATTTTATGAGGAAATAACGCATTAATAACGATTGCATTATAAACCCCCAGCATATCATTATCTTTACAATAAGGCTTAATTATTCCTATTGCATTAATAATATAATCACAATCAAATTTATTATATATGCTAAACAATTGTTTTTCAATATCGTTATTTGCTCTAAATTGATAAAGTTTTTTGTTATCATTTATTATTAAATCACTTTTATTATCTCTAAAAGTTCCTGCAATATCAAGTTCACTGTTTCTTCTAAGGTAATCATAGATCATAGATCCAAGCATCCCGGTAACACCCAAGATCAAGACTTTTTTCATTTTCACCATATTAATGCTTCTTTATTATTTTTTGTAGAAATTATAATTGGAGAGTATCCTCATCACAATTGCAGACACATTTTCGGTAAGATATTCATCCGGCACTTTCCAGTTCACACTTTCTTTTAAAGCTACATTAACACAACTTTCTATATCATCAGGATTGTTCCCTGTAATAATATTACTACCGCATTCAATAGTTTCTGGTCTTTCAGTTACATCCCTGATTGTTATATTGGGTGTATTAAATATACAGCATTCTTCTTGAACAGTTCCACTGTCTGTTAGAACGCAGTATGCATTCTTCTCTAATTTGATAAAATCAAAAAAACCTAATGGTTCTAAAAATTCAATCCTATAATTTTCTTTTAATATTCCATACTGCAGCATTTTGTCTTTAGTTCTTGGATGAAAACTACAAATAATGGGAAACTTATATTTTTGAAATATCGATTGTAGACTATTAACTATATTTTGTAATCTTTCCTTAATATCAACATTTTCCGCCCTATGTGTTGTCACAAGAAAAAATTCTTGCTTTTTTAAATTCAATTTATCAAGTATTTTACTTATACTTATCTTAACTTTAAAATGATTAATAACTTCAAAAATCGGATTACCAATAACAAAAATCCGTTCTCTTTCAATACCCTCCCGTAATAAATTTTCTTTACTTCGATTGGTATAAGGCATCAAAACCGAACTTGAATGATCAATAATTCTTCTATTCACCTCTTCTGGAACACGATCATCATAACATCGATTTCCAGCTTCTAAGTGGTAAACAGGGATTCCTAATTTTTTTGCGATAATTGAAGTTAAACCACTATTAGTATCACCTAATATTATAAGGGCTTCGGGTTTTTCTTTAAGAATAACTTTTTCAGATTCGGACAAGATCTTTCCAATTTGAGCTCCACTTTTTTTTTCTTTAATACCTAAAAAATAATCGGGTTTTCTAACCTCTAATTCTTTGAAAAAAAGTTCATTTAAATTATAATCGTAATTTTGCCCAGTATGCACAAGAATATGATTAAAATAATCATCCACTTTTGTTATAATAATAGAAAGACGGATAATCTCCGGTCTTGTTCCAATAATTGTCATTATTTTCTTTTTCATATTAAATGATCTTCCTTGTCTAACAAAGTTCTTAACTCTTCTTTGGAGATGATATAGTCCTTTGATGAAAATTCATTAACAATATTGGTTTTCCCCATTTTTGTTTTTCTGATTTCAGGTAAAATGGAATGAATGACATAATAATCATCTCTTTTTGTTGTTCTAGATATCTCTTCTTCAGAAATTAATATCTCATGAATTTTTTCACCTGGTCTTATTCCAATAATTTTAGTTTTAATATTTCTACCAGCTATCATAACATCTGCTAAATCTGTTATGAAAGCAGATTTGACTATTGGTATATAAGTTTCCCCAGGGTTAGCATTTGTTATTGCAGCAAATATTGTATTTACAGCCTGATCCAAACTCATTAGAAATCTTGTCATATCTTTCGTGGTAATAGTTATTGGACCTCCGTTCATTATTTGATTCTGAAACAGTGGTATAATAGATCCCCTTGAAGCCATTACATTACCATAACGTACACAAATAAATTTTGTTTGCTTACAACTATAGTTGGCTTCTAACATAATTCGTTCTTGAATAGCTTTTGTCATACCATACGTGTTTATTGGTTTACAAGCTTTATCGGTAGATACATTTAAAACAAGTTTAACATTATTTGCCGTTTGTCTAATAGCTTTAACAATATTCTCAGCACCCAAGATATTTGTCTTCACTGCTTCAAATGGAAAATATTCGCAAACAGGTACTTGCTTTAGAGCAGCTGCATTAATGACTATATCAGAATCTTTTAATCCGTCTACTACAGAATGATAATCTCTTATATCAGCGATTCTGAATTCCAAAATATCCTCAAAATTTCCGTAAAATATTTCATCTGTTGCCAATTGCATATGTTTCCATTCAACTTTCATGTCATGCTGCTTAGCCTCATCTCGTGAAAATATTATAATCTTTTTAGGGGTTCCTAATTCTCCTCTCATCAAACGTTTTACCAATTTTTTCCCAAGTGATCCTGTTCCTCCGGTTATTAAAACAACTTTATCAGTCAGCATTGTTTCTCCTTTTTAAACTGATGCATTAAGTTTAATATAATAAGATGGTTTTTTTTATTTATACATAGATAAACAAAATTAGGAATTATTTTTTCTTACACATCTAATTTTTATGGCTTTTTTTTTTCCAATACAAAATTTTGCTAATTTGTTTAAGATTATATTATAAGAGCCAACATACCGTAAGAAATCATTTATATTGATCAAAGTGTTTTTTTTTAATATATAATAACTTTCTTTTGCGATTTTTTGATTTCTAGTATTAAATCCATAATTCAAAGTGATACGATGGAAATTTATAAATAATTTTTTTTTTGTTATTTCACTACATCCATACTTTCTTATGAAAAAATGAGGAATCTTATAACCTTTCTTAACAAACTCATAATGCTTATGTAGATCAGTAAAATTACAAGCTGAATTATCTAATATTCTATAAACAGCTGTTGATTCATTTAAAACTTTAATTTTCGAAAATCTTAAAATAAATAATAACAAAGGCGTGTCTTCTACATCCCACTCATAGATTTTATTTAAACCAATATTTTCTTGATACTTTATAAATAGATCTCTTAGAACAACAATTGTTGATGTAGCTATCGTACTTCTATCTAACAAAAATTCATCGTAAAATATTTCATTAATATTCTTCGAGAGAACATTTTTGACTAGTTTTTTGTCTTTTTGATAATATTTATGATAATTAGTGCAAACCATACCATACTCTGGATTCGCTTCTAGAAAATCCACCTGCTTCTGCAACTTAGATGGGTCGATCCAATAATCGTCACCATCACAAAAAGCTATATATTTACCATTGCAATTTTGAATAGTTTTAACCCAATTTTTTACCAAACCCAGATTACTTTTATTCTTTAATAATTTTATAATAGAAGGATTTTTTTTTTTGTAATTCTCACAGATATTTTTGGTGTTATCCGTAGATTTGTCCTCACCTATAATAATCTCATAGGAATCTTTTGTTTTTTGTTGTAATATTGCTTCAATTGTTTCTGCTATATATTTTTCGTGATTGTATGTGATAACACACACACTAATCAGCGGATTAGTCTTTATCGTTTTTATCTCCATATTAGTAATTGTTCTATAATACTATCTTTTTTACACTAATTTATAATTTATAATTGTCTTCAAACATAAGGCCATGAATTGGAAGGCTAAAAATGGATTTAGCTATTGTATCAGCAATAGGATAATTTTTTAATGCAAATTCTTTTATATATGCTTTAGATTTATATGGAGGGATTGGATAATGAATAAGACATTTAAATCCCATCTTTTCTAATTCCTTCATATCATCATCTCTTCTTTTTGAGCGTACAACTAATTGATGATATACATGATAGTAATCATTTGATTGTCTAGACCAAATCCAGTTTTTATTTTTAAACATTTTAAAAAATATTTCAGCTGTCTCCCTTCTTTTTGTATTCCACATTTCTAAATATGTTAACTTTACTCTTAAAATTGCTGCTTGAATTTCATCAAGTCTTGAATTATATCCAATAATATCATTATAATATTTTTTTGAAGAACCATAATTTCTTAAAAGCCTAATTTTCTTTACTAATTCTTCATTGTCAGTTGTAATACAACCTCCATCACCATAACATCCTAAATTTTTTGTTGGATAAAAGCTAAATGCTGCTGCATGACCAAAACTACCAGCCTTTTTATTCCCAATCATAGCTCCATGGGCCTGAGCAGCATCTTCAATTACATATACATTATGCTCTTTAGCAATATTATTAATAGCTCTCATATCAGCACAAAGCCCATAAAGATGGACTGGTAATATAACCTTCGTACTTTTAGTAATATTTTTTTCAATTTTCTTAGGATCAATATTGTATGTAGTGATATCTGGTTCAACAAATACTGGGGTTGCACCTGTGTGCGAAATCGCTAGAACTGATGCAATAAAAGTATTAGATGGGACTATTACTTCATCATGGGGACCTATTCCTAAAGCTTTTAATATAAGAAATAATGCATCAAATCCATTACCAACGCCGACACAATATTTTGTTCCAATGTAATCAGAAAACTCTTGCTCAAATGTTTCTAATTCTTCATCAAGAATATACCTGCCTCTATTTAGTACATCTTGGATTTTTCCATCTATCTCATTTTTTATTGATTTATATTCTGCAATAAAGTTATTTGGTAGAATCATTTATTTATTCTTTCCTGTATCGTAAAAAAAAATACTGAAAATCATACTAGGTGATTTATATATTAGAATCTTTAATATAAATCGTCTAAAATGAAAATCGATCACATTAATTCCTTTACTTTTTTCATGAATTTCTCATAATTTCTAATATAATCATTCTCGTTATATTTTTGTGATGCTAACACCAATAATATTGAACCTTTAGAAATATCATATATTTTTCTCCATATCATTGGACAAATATATAATCCTTGTGAGGATTTATCTAATAAATATTCTCTTTTTTTTATTCCATCATCAATAATAATTTTAAAACTACCAGATAGAGAAATATATAATTGTTCTAGTTCTTTATGTGCATGAATACCTCTATCTATACCTGACAAATCATATAAATAATATACTCTTTTAATATGAAATGGTATGTGATTTTCTTCCTCAATAAAAGTAAGGGCACCTCTTGAATCTGTTATTTTGGGTAATTGTAATATTTTGCAATCATCTATTGTATTTCTTATATTTTTATTCATTAGAAATCATCCTTAAATATTCTCCATATTCACTTTTACCATATTTGGCTGCATTTTTTGTAAGTTTCATATTATCTATAAAATTCATTCTATAAGCAATTTCCTCAATACAAGCAATCTTTAGACCTTGCCTTTTCTCTATAATTTCTACAAAATTACTAGCCTCAAGTAATGATTCATGTGTTCCTGTATCTAACCATGTAATACCTCTCCCTAATTCACTTAGTTTTAATTTCTTTCTTCTAAGATATTCCTGATTTAATGAGGATATTTCTAATTCTCCTCTAACAGACGGTTTTATACTTTTAGCTATATTAACAACATTGTTATCATAGAAATATAAACCCACAATGGCATAATTTGACTTAGGGAATTCTGGTTTTTCCTCAATTGAAACAACATTCCAATTTTCATCAACTTCTGCAACACCATACCTTTCCGGATCTTTCACATAATATCCAAATATCTGTGCTCCATCATCAAGCAAAGACGCTTTTCTTAAAATTCTAGGAAGTTCTTGTCCATAAAGAATATTGTCACCTAATATTAAACAAACATTATCTTTATCAATAAATTCTTCTCCAATTATTAAAGCTTGTGCAATACCTTCTGGTCGCGGTTGTATAGCGTATTCAAATTTCATTCCAATATTACTACCCGTTCCTAATAGTTTTTTAAAATTTGGTAAATCATTTGGCGTAGAGATAATTAACACATTTCTAATTCCAGCTAACATTAATACTGCTAGTGGGTAATAAATCATAGGTTTATTATACACAGGTAATATCTGCTTGGATAATGTAAATGTTAATGGATGTAAACGAGTACCAGCTCCACCAGCAAGGATAATTCCTTTCATTTTTCCTCCGTATTAAGATTGAGGTTAAGGCTAAGAATTATAAAGTATCTTAACAATCTTGTTTAAATCATACCTTAATTTATCATAATTTTCAAATAATTGTTCAACTTTTTCTTTATCAAAATATCCGACTTTATTCTCATAAATTAAATGAATTTGTGTTTCTGTAATAGAACTATTTACAATAAGATAGAAATTTATTTTACTTTTAGAATGAAATTGACCCTAGGCTTCAGTGCCCTGTGAAATTTTCATAATTCTTCAATCTATTAATTAAATATCTATGACCATATGTAGTTTTTAGATATTTTTCTCTATAAAGTGCATCATATTTATTCCTGCATGCTTTATAATATATCGGTTTAAAAGGTAATCGATTTTTTGTTGACTTAACTTTCCCATTATTGTATTCAACTAAACGCTTTTTAGATTTTCTGTATATCCAATATACAATTTTTTGTTCTTTTTACTAAGAAGAATATAAACAAAAAAACATAATTATTTCACGGGGCAAGCAATATTAGCAATTACATATGATGAAGATCTTTAAATTTGTAATGTTAATCAATAATCTTATGATCTTGGTAAATTTTCAGTTAATCTGAATACTTCTATCGCTAATCTCATTGCTACTTGCTAAATCAGCATATATTGGAATGTTTTGTAAATAGTAGCTCAAAGGTTGATGTTGAGAATGAGAGAAAGTAACCTGTTTATCCTTACCTTAATCTTATCTATAGTTTTTTTTTATCCAATTCTGATATTCACCAGAAATTACATTCTCGACCCATTCAGGATTATTATGATACCAGTCAATAGTATCCTTAATTTTATCCTCAAACTGAAATCTCGGTTCCCATCCAAGTTCCTTTTTAATTTTAGAAGCATCCATAGCATAACGTCTATCGTGACCTAAGCGATCTTTTACGTAAGTGATCAATGAATGTGGCTTATTTAAGTAATTAAGAACTCGTTTTACAATTTCGATGTTTTGAATTTCGTTATTTCCACCGATATTATATACTTCTCCAATTTTCCCTTTTTGTAGAACTGTCAAAATTGCATCACAATGATCTTCCACATAAAGCCAATCACGAATATTTTTTCCATCTCCGTAAACCGGAAGTTGTTTATCGTTTTGGGCATTATGAATCATCAATGGAATAAGCTTTTCAGGTAATTGGTAAGGTCCATAGTTATTGGAACAACGAGTTATCAAACTCGGGAATTCAAATGTATCAAAATAAGATTGTACAATACAATCCGCAGAAGTTTTTGAGGCAGAATAAGGTGAATGTGGATTTAATGGTGTTGTTTCCCTAAACTTAGTTTCAACTTCATCCTCAGGTAACGTTCCGTAAACCTCGTCAGTAGATACTTGTAAAAATCTTTTATTTTCAAAATCATCTCTCCAGAATTTTTTTGCCACACTCAATAGATTTGCAGTTCCCATTATATTAGTTTTTATAAAAATATATGGATTATGGATAGAACGATCAACATGAGATTCAGCAGCAAAGTTTGTAACTGCATCAGGTTGATATTCCTTGAAAAGGTACTCAACTAATTCCTGATTACAGATATCACCTTTGATAAATCTATATCTCTCAGCATACCTTACTTCTATTTTTTTTAAATTTTCTGGATTCCCCGCATATGTTAATTTATCCAAATTAATTATAAAAATATTATTTTCATTTTCTAAAAGATAATGAATGAAATTTGATCCTATAAAACCGGCACCACCTGTAATTAATATTGTATTCATTTTCACCTTAATCCTTATCTCCAGAAAATATCTATGTTTTCATTATCTAATTATTTTAATAAATATCAATATTTTTCTTGTAATAAAAAACTATTGCCTTTTTTATATAATTCTGGCAGTCGATAATCCCAATAATCATCTTTTAAAACCCATTTAAGCAATTCAGGATTTTTTTTCACTACCCTCTGGTGGAAATCATATCCTCTTTGATAGGCTTCTTGAAATTGTTCTTTTAATTTCTTTTCCTCAGGTGATTGTTTCAAAGCAAAATGATGAGGATGTTTAATAATTAGATTTTTAACGAACCTTAAAGGCTTCTTTACGGGTTCAGGTATTCTAGATCTGATTGTATTTTTAGGTTTTTCAATTTGAGGATATTTACCATTCTTTGTACGAAGCTCTGTAAATGAACCACTAATACCTTGAATAAATTGCCTGTACTCAAAATATTCTCTTGTCATTCTTTCTTTTGGTATCCAATGATAGACTAATGCTTTAGGTTCATAGATAGTTCTATAACCTTTCATCTTAATTTTCATTGAAAGACCGGTCTCTCCATCACCCCTAAAGTGTATTAATTCTTTTGGGTACCCATCTGGATGAAACCCAGTACAATCTAATAAGGTTTTTTTTCTAATTGAAAAATTAAGACCCCAAACGTAAATCGGATCAATTTCTTTAACTTCGTCTCCAAAATCCAACAAACTAAGATATCCACACAATTTTCCATATGTATTAGGAGTAAAAAAAGAATTTAACCATTCTGGTGGATCAACTTCATATATCGGTAGATTTTTCCCACCAACTAAATAAACGGTTTCATCATTGAAAGCCTTATCAATTGCGGAAAGCCATCCTTTATCAACAATAACATCATCATCTATAAAAACAAGTATATCACCTTTTGCTTCAAATGTACCTCTATGCCTTCCAGAAATTAATCCAGGGACAGATTCGAAAATATATCTTATACAATAAAAGGGATACTTTTTTCTATATTTATTGCAAATTGACTGAGTTTTGTCTTCAGAGTTATTATCAATGATAATAATTTCAAAAGAATTTTTTTGATGATTTTGTAGCAGTAGAGAATTTAATGTTTTTTCAAGAATAAAACCTCTATTGCGTGTTGGAATAATAATTGAAATCTTAATCATTGGTACTTTTCATTGAAATAAGATAATTTTGATCCCTCAGCCAAATCTCACATACATTCATTCCTTGGCTAACGCTTACTTTTGGAATATAATTTAGAAGTTCCTTTGACTTTTCAAGGTTAATAAAACCATTTGAACTGTATCTATCTAATTCCCATTGACTAGGACGATCTGGAAAAATTTTATTTAGTAAAGATATAATAATACTATTTAATCTACGGGGAGCCTTAAATAAATATTTTATTATTATTGCATCAGCATTATCATGTTTCTTTATATAATTATTAAATATTTTATAAAATAATATAAATGGACTTTTAGTTATCCTACCAATCTTTTGTTTCATAATGCTAGTCAATCCCAATCCAAATGAAGGTAATTTATTGATATCAATTTTCACAATATCAGCATAATAACTAAAAAAATCACGCCAAACTATTCTTTCTCCATCTGTAATAAGAAAAATTTCACCTTTTGCTCGTGAGTGATAACCACAAATTAACGCTAGATCAACAACATTATCAATATAAACAACATTACATGCTCCCTTACCTCTATCAATTAAAAAGAATTTGCCATTCTGCATAAGATTCACAAATTCTACAGTATACCAAGGTGAGCAGGGACCCCAAACATATGTTGGTCTTATAATAGTTCCTTCAACTTCATTCTCTTTGATGAATTGTATAAATAGTTTCTCTGCTTCAATTTTCGAATCGGCATATGGGTTACCCTCACTTTTATATGGTTCTTTTTCATTTAATCCTTCATGAACGAAAGATCCATGAATGGCAGAAGTGCTAAAATAGACAATTCTTTTTACATTATATTTTTTACATGCATTCAATACATTTTTCGTGCCCTCCACATTTACTTTCATACAATGCTCTAATGTACCCCCTACTCCCACACAATGAAAAACAATTTCCATCCCTTCTATAGCTTTTTCTACATCGGAAAAATTAGTTATATCACCTTGAATAAGAGTAACATTAGCACGGCTTATCCAAGTTGCTTTTGGCCAATTATGTACCAGTACTTTAACAACAGCTTGTTCCTCTAGGGCTAAACGTTCGGCAAGTCTGCTACCAATAAATCCAGTACCACCTGTTACTAATACTCTTTTATCTGTGTATTCTTTCATTTTTTTCCTCCCCATCTTAAACCCTGAATAGGAGCCTTTTCAGGTAATGGTAGACTCTTTTTGATATTGTAACAGCATTCAATTAAATCAATTACCTCAGCAGCTTGTATTGCATCACAAGATGGTTTTTTATTATTACGAATTGAATCTAAAAAATCTTGTAACTGGTATATTGCAATTGTGTTCCAATTAAAAGGCTGTTCAGTTGACATATCTTTTATCTCTTTCTCGCCATTTTGAAATAATGTTATTTTTTCCATGTCATATATATCTAATTCAGCGCACTTAGAACTTCCTTTAATCATTATTTTATTTGTCAAAGTACATGTTCGGCTAATCCTAAAATTTGCTTTAACATTATTGTTGAAGTTTAATATCATACTTGCATTACTTTCAATTCCACCAATGGAATCATCTAAGTATTCAACCAGAGTGGGCTTACCAAAACACCATAGAAGAAAATCCAAAGAATGTATCCCTTCATTCAACAATACCCCTCCAGGAACAAATTCTTTCCTGAAGGTATATCCTGAAACAGTTTGCCATCCTGATGGATCACCTTGCTGTATATCTATATAAATTTTATTCCCAAAATACTCTGCGTTTATCATTTTTCGGATATGAATTCTATTAGGAAAAAATCGAAAAGTATGACATACAGCAAATACCCTATTATTGATTTTAATCGATTTAATAATTGATTCACATTCTTTCAGTGTATTCGCCAATGGTTTTTCACACAAAATGGGTAGATTCGCATTTATGCACTCTATAGAAATTTCTTTATGAATTTGTGGTGGTGTTGATATAATTACAAAATCTACTTTTTCAATAGCTTCATGAAAATCTTTAAATGTATTGACTAAATTAAACTTTTCGGAAACTTTTTGTTTTTGTATATCATTTGGTTCAGCTATAAAAACATTATTTATTCCAAATAATTCTATAGATGCTGGGATATGAAACATTTCTGCAACAGCACCACCTCCAATAATAAGAATTTTCATATAGTATCCTTTCAAATTTTTAATAGTTAAAAATAAACATTAATCATACTTGAGAAAATCAATTATTTCCCACTAATTAATATTGAAACACGCTTTTATTTTATTCATCATATTTCCAATCCTTTACATTTATAGCCTTATCATCTATAAATACATCAGCGACAGGCTTTCCAAATATAAGCTCATGATATTTGACACCCCATTTTTTCAACTGATCTATAGTAAATTCCTTCCAATCTATTCCAGTTGCAGAACCTCTTCCCGTAAATATCTTAATAATATGTCCAGAATCATATAATTTGTTTACCTTCTTTATAACATTAAAATCAGGGGTACTATGTTCATAGTCTCCAAGCATATCATCACACAATACACCATCAATATCAATACAATAAATCATATTAATTATTTAAATATTAATAAATTAATTTTTTTATGTCATATCATTTCTTTAATATCTAAAATTCCAACTACAACCCCATTATCAACAACAATTAATTGTTCAATATCATGTTTTTTTATTAATTCAACTGCTTTAATTGTCTGTTCACTTATATCAAAAGCAATTGGATTTTCTGTCATATATTTAGAAACAGGATCATTAAGATTAAATGATTTTTTCCCCTTCTTTATCAATCTTTTCAAATCACCTGTTGTAAATATTCCTTTGAGATTATGTTCACTACAAACAGCAACTGCACCTCCTTTGTAAGAAGCAAGAACAGATAGGACAGTTTGAAGTGTATCATTTTCCTGAACTACAAGATTCTTATTTATATTTTTAGAACCTATCGGTTTTAGTAATTCAATATCTTGTTTAAATGAATTAATTCCATAATCTGTTAAGGGATGTCTAAACATTTGAGAAAGTACATTAAGTGGCACTGTTACTGCATCTGCTCCACTTTTGTAGGCTCTTATTACATGCTGTGGATGTCTAACACTTGAAACCATCACTTGTGTACTTTCTTCGTTTAATTTAAAAGCTGATTTTATATCTTGAACATTTTTAATAGCATCATACCCAATATCGTCTAAACGACCTACAAGAGGACATATATAAGTTGCACCAACTTTTGCTGATAATAAAGCCTGATTAATTGAAAAAATTAAATGAAGGTTTGTTTTCATGCCTTTTTTCTCTAAAATATTTGCTGCAGCAACACCCTCTTCGCTGAAAGGAATTTTAAAAATGACATTAATTTCTTGGCACGATTCAATAATCCTTTCCGCGTTGCTTATAATTTCTTCTTCTGTATCTCCAAAAGCTTCAACATGAATCTCTCCACCGCCTGATGCCTCATTTACTTTCTTAATCATATCAATATCGTCGCTCATATTAAATCGTTTTGCTAATGTAGGATTTGTCGTTACTCCTTGAATAATACACATCTTTGAATATTTCGAAATATTCTCAGTATCCAATGAATCTAAAAATAATTTCATTTTTTCTCCTATATATTTTTATTTTTCAGAATTAATTGCCTTCCAAATAGGAATAATTACCTCGATTAGTTTAGTAAACTCATCAAATGATAATTGAGTCGCAGCATCACACAATGCAGATGGCGGGTTAGGATGTACTTCTACAAAAATACCATCAATACCAGTGGCAATAGCAGCACTTGCAAGTGTATTAACATATTTTTTGGCACCACCTTTCTCAAGATCTGAAGAAGGAACACCATACTTTCGCACTGAATGCCCCACATCAAAAATGACGGGATATCCTAATTTTTTTAGTATATAAAATGATCGCGGATCTACGACCAAATCCCTATAACCAAAACAAGTACCACGTTCGGTCAAAATAATGTCCTTATTGCCAGTATTTTCAACCTTTTTTACTACTTTGCCCACATCTTTAGGATGTAGAAACTGTCCTTTTTTTATATTTACAGTTTTCCCTGTTCTGGCTATTGCCATTACAAGTTCTGTTTGCATGCAGAGGTATGCGGGAACCTGTATAATATCGATGCAGTTAACTATTTCGTGATCCAGCTCATAAAGATGATGAAAGTCGGTTAACAATTTAACACCATATGTATCTTTAAGTTGCTTAAAGATTCGCGCACTCTCATCTAGTAATGGCCCAGTATAGTAAGCTTCGCTTGATCGATTATCTTTTTTAAATGAGCTTTTATAAATCAGCTCAAAATCATACAAGTTGGCCTGTTTCAAAAGGAACTCAACTGTCTTAAGCGATATTTCCAAGCTTTCGAGTATACAGTTACCGGCTATTATGGTAAGCTTTTTCATTATATTACCTCTCGCATTATTTCTTGAAAACAAAAACCTGCGCTGTTGCTAGATTAATGGGAGTCTCCTCTTTATCAGAAAAGAACTCATCAACAGCTATCTTTGCACCTTTACAATCTAAAAATCCAGGATCATCGAAAATCATTACTCCATTTTTTACCATTCGTGGATAGAAGAATTCGCAGCAATCTAAAACAGATCGGTAGATATCAACATCGATATGAACAAATGAAAAACTGTTTCTTTCAACCGGCGTAGATGTTTCAGGGAAAAACCTGGGATAAATAGCGACATTATTACAATCAGACAAAAAGTTCTCTACATCAAGCAATGACGTATCACCAAAAGATCCCTTTTTGTAAAAGTTATCTTTGTTGTAATCAGTCTCCGGCATTCCTGAAAACGTGTCAAAAAGATATACATTTTTGTCAAGTTTTTCGGATGTCAGTGCCAGCACCTTAGCAGTTCTACCCTTATACACCCCAATTTCGGCAACATCTCCTTTCAATCGATCGGTCAGCTTGAGAAATTGATACAACATAAAACATCTTAATATATTGTTACCGTGTGTCTTTTGTGCTTTGTCGAATATTACTTCAAACTCTGGATCATCTTTCCAAAAGTCTATCAAACCCAGAAAATTCGAGTGCCATTCAGAAATCTTTCTGAGTTCGTCAGGTATAGAACTTATCTTATAATGATATATATGTTTTGAATTGCGGAGATAGATACGATACAATTCCGGCAATAATGAAATTAACTGTACAATATCAGTGATCTTTCTATAATTCTTTCTGAAATTACGCAAAATAAATCTTTTCACCCTTTTTATCATTTACACACACCTCTCCGCAATTAATTCGGCCATCTTAAAATCATACGGGGTATCTATATCCCACCCTTCAAAGGTGTCAAGAATTTTAATATATGGATTAAAACCTATTCTCCTTTTGTTTGTTTTAAACAACTCCTTTTGGAATATATACAATGATGATGCCTCTATTATAACCGGTTCAACGTCCTGCGTCCTTGGCACATTTGAGGGATTATAGTTCAGAGGCTTATTATTGAACCAGCAAAAGGTTTTTGCTTCGGTTGCTGTAAATGCCGAATCATAGCCGTTGTTTTCGATCTGATATATCATATTTTGAATTGTCGCAGCTTTAATAAACGGTGAGGTGCAACTGAGAAAAACTATGAAATCTGTGTCTAAATCATCAATTATGCTTTCCAACACCTCGTTGAAGGTAGTATCATCTGAATCCAAATGCTTTGACCTTTTTACAAAGGTATTTCGTTGCCGTGGTTCAACATACTTCTTAATTATTTCATCGCTGCAGTATAAGATACTGTCTGATATCGCATCAACCTGATTTAGGGTTGCGATAGCCCTCTGTATCAGCGATATGCCGCCAACTGCTCTAATGCTTTTTTGGGGGACCCTTTTACTGTTAAGCCTAACCGTAACATAGCCTAAATATTTCAAATCAAATCCTCCAAATTTTCTCGTTCAAATACCTCTAACTTCCCGCCAACGGTACAATTCACAATCCTGCAACCGGCATCTTCAAATGTTTTCTTGCAGACTTCATAGGATTTAAATATTCCTTCCCATTCTCCCATCACTCCCGGTCCTCGTAATTCATCAGTCATCGCTCCATCAAACCTGTGCATTCCGCTGTAATCACAATCACATCCAAGAAGATAATTATTTTTAAATCCCATATAATATGTAAGATGAAGACATACATCAATTATCACGGTTCCCCCCCAATAAGCGCCCTGTGTTATATCTTTTGAGATAAAAGTGAGATAATTGATTTCGTCTTTTCTTTTTATTACATATATTTTGTTTTTTCGATAATTACTGTAATAGGCGCGTTTTGCTATATAATCTTCACCCGCTTCACCCGATAAAAAAAGTACAGTATCCAAATCCAATATATTTCTGTAATGGTTTCTCCACACAACGACATCGGATACACAATAATACTTACAATTGATGCCGAATTTCGATAGACCGTTATATAATGTATTAACTCCTATAACTATTTCATCTTTAATCAAACTAAGGTTTGTTTTGTTTAGTGACGGTCCAGTGCCTATTATGAAACATCTTTGTCCGTAGTGGATGTTTTTGAATTGTTTAAGACCATAATAAACATCATTGTCTTTTATCCAGCTCTTTATTACTGCTGCCGCTTTTGGTTTTAATTCATCATATCGCCGTTTAATCGTTTTAGATATCTTATCCCTTTCTTTCCATATCGTTTCACATTTTGTCAATAAGGTTTCATACAATTTGTCGGGTTCACAATAAATTGAAAATTCTCCTAATCCAAAAATAGAAAGAGCGCCTTTATTTTTATGGTCGTAATATTTACTATCAGCAATCGAAATAACAGGGACTCCATTACCCATTGCAAATATAATTGGATGATGCTTCATTGTAATGCATACTTCCGCATTTCTAATAATTGCAATTGTTTTTTCTATGTTATAAATATACTTAACCAAATGGGCGGGGAATTTCATTAGACCAATAATCTCTTGAGCAGTCCAATTATCCCATGGATGCATTTGAATGAATGCGATTTGAGTATTATAATTTGACACTACATAATCAAAAAATCTTGCAAATTGTTCATTAAAGACGCTACCTTGAACATTTACAATTATATAAGGTTTTTCTGGATCTATATTATTATCCCTTAAAGTACCGCGTATTTCCTCCTTAGACACATCATGACAATACAAAGCATCATCAAAAGTAGCTTGTACATGATCACCATCAATACCGATACCTTTTAAATCATTAAGAGAATCTTCAGGATCCCTTACTGATATAAGTTTTGCTTTATTAAATCCCCATTTTGCAATCCGCTGACTTATTTTATCTTTTTCCCAAACGCCAATCGTCTGCCCGGATAAAATGGTTGGAACTCCCAAAATATATGCCAATCTTATAAGTAGCATATTATCCCATAATCTACTGAGTGTGTGACCTGTTAAATATCCTCCCCCAGATAAAAATAAAAGATCGCTATTGTAAATAACATCTAATAACCTTGCTGCACGAGCAGAAATAAAAAATACAGGTAATCCTGCTCTGGACAATTTTGCATTTATCAATAGAATTGGCGCAAGAATAAAAAAATGTAATTTGAACCTCAGATTTGATCTACCGTAATTTGGACAACGATCATAGTTAAAAAATGCTACACGCGGAGCAAGCTCGGCGTGATGACCATGATGGAATTTTTCAGTTAATTCCTTATCAGGCGTCAACACTGTTAACTTACAATCAGCCACAATATTTATCCACTGTTCAAGGTTGGCAGCTAATTGTCCCTCATCACCAATATTCCCATAGCCGTATCCGCCAGCTATCAATATTTTCTTATATTCCAAAATATCTCTATGATATTTTTTTAATCCAACAAATATTAACAGACGTTTAACAAAAGATATGCAGGAATGGATGACCTCTATAAGAACTTTTATACAGTTTCTGAGACCCCTATAATAAAACCGTAATTTAGCAAAGAAAGGTTTAAGAAAAGGAACCTTTTCTTTTATGAAATATCTTATATCATTCTTAAACTTTCGTTTCATTTTCATCCCTTCGATTTAAACCTGCCCACCCCTATGGAAGCAAGAGTATTCTTCACATTTTTTTTCAGTTTATTTTTTGTTCCTGCATTAACCACTTAAAACATTTAAACAAAGATCGTACATTCCTCAACCGATTTGCGTTGAAGCTTCGTATGACCAATCCCATGAGTTGCCTTGGTTAATAAAGTGTTCATTCTGCCAATTCCATGTACATTGACAGGATATCCTAAAGATATCATCCCCATAATCTCCCAACTGTCAGGAATACTAAACTTTTTATATAATTCTGCCCAAGACTGGAAATTTGTCAATCTTGAGTACTCCATATTTTGAAAAGCTGACACCCAACATGATGCAATACCTTTTGCGGTTGCTAACAGTAAAATATTTTGGATAGATGCCGCACAATCCTGATAACGCAACTGATTCCAAACTGGATGTCTTGTGCTGTAAATCTTTGATCCAACATTTTTTTCATTAATGGTATAGGATTCCCTTTCGCCGCTTTCCCAGCTCTTAACCGCATCAGGTCTATTATAGTGACACACTGATACATCAGAAAAGATTAAAATGGCCGAAGTGGCTGTTTTTAAGCTGCCGCCCCCGCCTCGGAATTTATGTAGCCATTCAATGTCCGATTCTTTTGTTAATACTAGAAAACGCTGACTTTGCGTGTTTGATCCGGAAGGCGCCCATATTCCAGCAGTGATAAGTTCACGTAAATCTTTTTTTGATATTTTCTGAGAAGGATCAAATTTTCTTATGCTCCTTCTTTTCTCAATAAGACTTAACAATTCAACATCTTTCACCTTTACCCTATTCAAAGACATGAAAAATCTTTTGAAATAATTGAACCATGTTTTAGCAAAAATGATCAAACCAGGATTTTCTTTAAAATATTTTCTCATTTCTTCTTTCATCCTATTAAAAAGGAAGAACTATTTTTACGTTCTATTTCCCACTCTCCAAAATATTGGATTGGTGCGTCACCAGTGAAACCGCTTACAATTTTCAACTTCAATTCCAAGTGGTGCCAACTCAAAATGAGATTAGTATTTGCGCAGCGCATTGTTATGGAAATATAATAATTTCCTGGAGATAAATTCAATTTAGGTATTCTTATAAAAAAATGTTTTTGTGGATAGTTATTTTCTATGTAAATATTATTATATTTTGAATTACACTGTGCTATCAACTGCAAGTCGTGCGATATAATACTAAGGTTCACTTCTATAGACTTATACTTTTCCTCAATATACGCATCAAATTGTATTTTTAAATCATCACCGAATTTTAATTCGTGGTAATCTCCATTTTTACTGGCCAAGAGCATAATGTTTCTTATTTTCGATTCACCACACTCTATTACTTTACTCTCTTCGAAACCAAATAAATTAATATATTCTTCAATAGCTTTTGTAATATTATTACTGTGAACTTTTACTTTCCCATGATTCAAAACCAAAACACGTGTACATAATCGGCTAATATGTTGCATGGTATGTGACACAAATATCACTGCTGCATCTTTATTCATGTCATATATCGCATTATAGCACTTTCCCCTGAAGCCCACGTCTCCTACAGCTAACACCTCATCTATGAAAAGCACATCAGGTTCCATTTGTACTGCAATTGCAAATCCCAATCTTACCTGCATGCCGCTACTGTAGGTTTGGACTGGGGCATCTATAAAGTCACCAATTTCAGCAAAGGCTATAATCTCATCCAGCTTCTTATCTATTTCTCGTTTGGTCAATCCCAGAACTGCGCCATTGACGTAAATATTTTCTCTTCCGGTCAGTATCGGATTAAAACCAGCTCCAAGCGCTATTAAAGCTCCGACACGTCCATTAACAGTTATTTTTCCTATATCCGGTTTAATCAGTCCATTCAGCATTTTTAACAATGTTGTTTTTCCAGCTCCATTGGGTCCAATAAGTCCAAGACATTCACCACGGCGCAATTCAAACGATATATTATTTACTGCCCAGAATTCTTTCCTTCGTAAGTTATTATTGTGATTATTTCTTCCTGTAAGCTCACCAGCAACATCCTTCACACCATACCAGAGAGATTTTTTCAAATCCCTGCAGAATTTTCTAGAGACATTATCTACTTTCACAAGTGTTTCATTATTCATTTAAGCACCTATTCTTGCAATGATATGTGGCATAGCAATACGATATAGTAACCAGGCAAATATAATCATAGCTATAGTTATAACAGAAACAATATAAAATTGGTTTAATAAAGTAGCTGCTGAACCGGTAATCCAATCACGGGTAGTAACAAGTATAGCGCTAACCGGGTTAATTGTAGATAATAATGCAGCGGGACCTGAAGTTGGTGGTGGATAAACAACTGGTGTAATAAAAAACCACATTGAGGTTATCATCACAATGCCTTTACTTATATCTTGATACAGCATACCTAAAGGAGTTAATAAAATTCCAAACATCAGCCCCAGAAATATTAAAGCCAGAATTCCTAATGGTACAAAAAAAATGGTTAATGGTACAGCTATCTTGAATAAGAACATTACCAATACTAATAATATAAGCCTTATTAAGAAGTTAAAAATTACTTCATAAATACCAGCTATGATCAAGGCTTCTCGTGGAAAATTAATTTTTGTTAACATTGCTTTTGAGGATGTAACTAACCTAAGTGGGCAATTAAGAGCATCTACAAACACTTGCCATAGTAAAGTTCCGATCATCACATATACGGGATATGGAACAGTTGTTTCTCCAACACTAAAAATCTTTTGTTTGTTTAAAAACACAAATGTAAGAGTTATTACAATCGGTGGTAAAAAAGCCCAAAAATAACCTAATGCAGTCTGGCGATATAATGCGCTAATATTTCTGACAAATAAACGCCATGCCAATTCACGGGATGCTTTTAAATCAAAAATCATGCTCTTTAATAATTTTAACGGATGACGGATTTGTGATTCTGGTGTGTAGACATTTTCATAAAGTTTTCTATTAATTTTTGATTTATTACTCATATTTTCTTTACCAATGATAATTTTAGTGAATTAGTTATTTTAATAAAATATTTTGGTTCAACAGATTAATTTCAATAGTTTTTATATCAAATAATTAATGAGGAGTTCCATCTGGTTTTGTTATATCCACCATAATTCACATTTAAAATGTACAATTCCTTTAATTAATTCGATCATTTTTTTATACCAGCATTTTCATTTTCTTCATACAAAAAAGGGATATAATTTATTTCCTCACCAAAAAACAGGTTTTTAATTTCTGTTTCATCTGTAGTATAAAAATAATTATTTTCAGCATTCACTATATGAGAGTGACCCAGCACTATTGCATAATGAAAACAGTTCATATTATTATAATGGATATTTATAGTAGAAATAATGATATGTTCATTACCTTGAAAGCCAATATTCCCATTTATTATATTTTTTTCGATATATGGTTCTGAATATCTTGGTACATTTATACTAATTTCACATTTTTCAATTTCATTATTATGAATAGTGGGGAAAGAACTATAAGAAACATTAATTCCATTTTCACAATCAATAATATAATTATTTTTAACCTCAGGATTACTCTCATCCTTAATCTTCATCCCATGATCACAATTATTTATAACATTTTTTTCTATTATACCATTACTAATTTGAATACAATATATTCCCCCCTCACTTTCATTGGTAATATCCTCACACAATAAATTGCTACAAAAAGTAAAATCCACATCTTCTGCTTTAAATCCACACTGACTCTTTCTAAAAATACAATCTGTGATCTCAAATCCATTCAGATGGTTAAGCATTCCAATATTTGCCCAATCGAATTTACACCATTGGACTTCTGCTTGAGAGTATGGTTCATGGGTAATTCTATCCCAGATATAATTTGAGTCAGGTTCTACCGTATTCAGATTTTCTGAAAATCCATCATTTTTTGTAAACCATATAAATTTTTCATAGTCTCCAACAGCATTAAAAATACCATAATTAGTAATATCTTTTCCTTGATTCAGTCGCACAACTGCACCGGGTTCAATTGTGAGTTCGTTATCTACAATGATGTCTTGTTCAATAATATAATGATGGAAGGATTCGAAGGTGGTTGCTTCAGTTATGTCTGCGTTGATTATAGTCTCGGGGAAAAGTATTAAATCCGTTTTGCACTCTTTATTATTCGAATCCAATGTAGAATGAATAATGTATAATGAATAATGTGGGGAAGAAAGAGATTCATTATTCATTTTGCATTCTTCACTATTCATTTCGAAATTTCCTTCGTTTTTTTCATACCAATCATTAAGAGGACTTTGTTTCATTAGATTTGATAGTGAATTGTCACCATCTGAAATTGAAATTTCGTATATGTATCGGAATCCAAATCCATCTTTAATTGCAACTACATTATAAATGCCAGTTGGGATGTCTTTAATTTCAAAGTAACCAGATGCTTCGGTTTCTCCAGTCTTTACCAATGTGCCAAAGCGGTGGTCGAATTCAGTATGTTGCGATATTTTTATTCCAATATGGGGATATTGGTTGTTAATTCTTGTTATAGTAGTGTCTAAAACTACTTGTTCATAAATTCCTACTGTAATCCCAGAATGATCTGATTCACCTTCTAAGTTTACTGTACCCGTTAACGATCCGGTTTGTGGTTCAGTGGTACAGGAATTTATGAGTATGATGCAGAGAGGAATAAAAATAATGTAAAATGTAAAATGTAAAATGTAAAATTTATTATTTTTCATCATTATCCTTGGATGTTTTTACGATTTTAACCAACATTCTTATTATCTCGTTAATACTATCAAGTAAAATCTTTGGATCTGTTATATAACCACTTTTGGATAAAAGCAATAACCAATATCTACATTCATAAGCTTCTTCACCCTATTAAATAAGATTTGAGCCTGTTGTGCAAAAACATTTTGCCATGATAAGTTTTTAAATATTTTTCTCTATGTGTAGCATCTTCTTGAGTTAAACAAGCCTCGTAATATATTAACTCCAAGGGTCTTCTATCTTTTGTTGAATATACT
>CAYQWZ010000007.1:0-61131 GCA_964421635.1 uncultured Candidatus Saccharibacteria bacterium | reverse complement strand
TTCAACAGGAACAGCTACAGCCAGTGACCTGCTATCTGGCAAGATCGCCTGGGTAGATGGCTCGGCCGTTACCGGCACCATCTCTACCAACACTCTTTCAGCAGACAGCACAACAGTCTCGGCTGGTTACTACGTCGCGACTACGCTAACAGCGGTGGATTCAGATCTTATTACGGGTAATATTTTAAGTGGTGCTACCATCTTTGGAGTAGTGGGTGACTCAAATGTGGTTAATACTTCAACCGGTACCGCGACCGCGGGTGATTTGCTCTCAGGTCTAGTGGCTTGGGTAGATGGTTCTGAAATTACCGGTACTATCTCTACTAATACTCTCTCGGCTGCCAACGACACCGTCTCTGCTGGTTACTACGCTGCTACCACTCTGGCAACAGTTGACACCGACTTAGTTACAGGCAACATTCTTTCTGGCAAAACTATATTTGGTGTAGTGGGCAACAGCAATGTGGTTAATACCAGTACCGGTACCGCTACCGCCGGTGATTTGCTCTCAGGTCTAGTGGCTTGGGTAGATGGCTCTTCTGTTACAGGAACTATGGATACCCAGACTTTGTCTGCAAGTAGCACAACAGTAGCAGCCGGCTACTACGCCGCTACAACCTTATCTGTCGTAGATACCGACCTTATCGCGGGCAACATTGTTAGTGGAGTAACCATTTTCGGTATTGCCGGCAATGCTGTGGTTGGCTACACCTACGGTGATGAAGACCAAAGTTTTGTACTAACCACTGCCACTAGTTCCGGCACCTACAACGCTACTAATCTTTCCGTTGGCACAGTCAAAAGTGGAACGGCTTTCGGAGTTGGTTTAACAGGAGAGTACCCCTCGGCAAGCTATCCCTTAGCAGGAGCCGGTACAGTAGCGAGCGCAGCCGACGTGGCGACAAGCAAGGTAGCCTGGAGCAATGACGGCAGCCAAATTACAGGCAGCGGCACGGTAACCGACCTAACGCCGGCCGGCGCCTGCGCTACGCAAGACTGGTACGCTGGCAGTGGCTCGGCGAACGAAACAGATAACTGCTCTCTAACTTGGACGGCCAACGACACGCCAGTGACAGGTGATGACGCGCTAGCGGGGCGAGGCGGCTACGACCCCAGAACCGGT
Organism: uncultured Candidatus Saccharibacteria bacterium; assembly: GCA_964421635.1. GTDB lineage: Bacteria > Patescibacteriota > UBA1384 > CAILIB01 > JAUSJZ01 > CAYQWZ01. The sequence goes on along the minus strand of CAYQWZ010000007.1, from coordinate 60,008 downwards.
TTGACTTGGAGCAACTACCTGAAAAACAACGCCGGTACGGTGGAGTTTGCCGCCTCTAGTGGTTCGACATGGACATGGGACGGCAGTATGAAGTTTAATCTCTCACCATCAGCTAGCGCTTCGGCGGGTGCCACCTATACCAATAACGGCCAAACTTTTACTGTGACAATTGACCACAGTAGCAGTAGTTATATATACGCTACGGGTACGGGTAGTCCTGAAGCGAGTGGTACCCTTACTAAAACCAGCGGCACGGGTGACGATACTATTACCTTTACTTCTACTACCAATACTAATAGCGTGGCGGTGGGTGGTAAGACTGCCAGCGAGCTCTGCTCTGAGCGGGGTGATGGTTGGCGTCTGCCGAGCCAAACAGAGCTTCAGCAAGCCTATATTGACGGCGCTTACTGGAATCTGACCCAGCCCTCCTACTACTTCTGGTCGTTGACGCAGAACGGTGGCACGGGTGCGTACGGCGTCTACTTAGGTGGTGGCTACACGAACCACAGCGCTATGACGGTTGCGGACTACGTTCGTTGTGTCAGGTAACAATTTGGTTATTTAATTATTAAATTATTATGTATGGCTCGTTACGAACATTTGCCAATTTATAAAAGCGTCTACGACCTAAATATATATTTCTTTCAGCTTGCCAGAGGGTTTCCTAAAGATTATAAATATGGGTTGGCCATGCAAATAGAACAATTACTTAACTCCATGCTAGATGTGGTTATTGAAGCCAATAGCAGTCTAAACAAAACACTTTTGCTAAAAGACGGTTTTATGTTGGTGGAAAAAGTAAAATTCAAAGCGAGAATGTTAAAAGACTTAAAAGTTATGAGTTTGAAGAGTTATCAACATTTCTTTACCCAATTAGTAGATATATCAAAACAATTTGAGAAATGGTGTCAGTGGTCAGAAAAAGGCATTTGTGTAAGAGCCGATTATCTTGCTTAAGCTAATAATCGGGAATGCTATCTGCCTTGTTACGGCTACCGCCCTCAGGTCAGACAATTATTGAGAGGATAGTTTCAGATCAACCTACCACGCCTGACGTGGCTGGTTGGTGGAGTGATTGAAGTCGGTAGCATTTAGCCCTCCAACAACTTTTGGTCGGCCACGAGCAACAATAGTACAAACGCGTACTATGTGAACCTGAATGACGGCAACACGAACAACAACACCAAGTATTCCAATACTAACTACATACGCTGTGTCAGGCAACAAGGTACAAATGTCTCTTTCTGATCATATTTCGTCACCCACCTATTTTGATTTTGCTAATTTATACCGCGCCTATATTAACTGTCGGAAACGCAAAAGCCGGTCGTTTTATCATCTGCAGTTTGCGGAAAATCTAGAAAAAAACCTGCTTACTTTGGAGAAGCAATTACGCGATCGAACCTATCGGCCGGGTCGTTCAATTGCTTTTATTGTCCGAAAACCAAAAGTACGCGAAATCTTTGCCGCCGATTTTCGTGATCGAGTAGTTCACCATCTATCTACGATTCGTGGGCCTGTCGTAAAAACAAAGGCACCCACCACGCTATGCGGCGTTTGCAACAATTCACCAACCAAATCGAGAGAGATAGAGAGAGTAGGGGGCACCACGACGCGTATTATCTACAAATGGATATTAAGAGCTTCTTCACTTCCATTGACCAATATATTTTGTATAATTTAGTAGCCAAAAAGACTAAAAATGCCGAAATTTTATGGTTAACTAAAACAATCATTTTTCACGACTGTGCCCGCGATATCCCACCCAAAATTCAAAGTTGCCCTAGTCTCTTTGCTCAATTGCCAGCGGATAAATCGCTGTTTACAGTAGCCAAAGGTAAAGGCTTGCCTATTGGCAATCTTACATCCCAATTTTTCGCCAATGTATACCTGGACCGGCTCGATCAATTTATTAAGCATACTCTAAAAATAAAGTACTATATTCGTTATGTGGACGATTTTGTGATTTTGGGCAAAAGTTATTCATATCTGGAAACTATCCGTCGTACTATCACTAAATTTGTCGCTGCCCAACTTCAGATGCATGTTCACCCCCAAAAACAGCTTATTCGGCCGGTAGCAGATGGCATTGATTTTGTGGGTTTTATTGTTCGGCCAGAGTATGTTTTATTGCGTCGCCGCACAATAAGCGAGTGGCGTTGGAAAGTTAAAAACCTGCCCAATGGTCCCAAAAAACAACAAGTGTTAAGCTCTTATCATGCGCAAGCGGCTTGGGCTAATACATTTAGGCTAAAGATAAAAATGCGGATGTTTTTGTGGACAGGTCGAATTTGATTTGCTAAGCTATAATGCGTATTAGGGGTGCGTAGCTCAGCTGGTTACCTGCCTGCCGGCAGGCAGGGAGCACTACACTGATAACTACGCAAATATAAAAAAATAAGAAAATTTTGGGTGCGTAGCTCAGCTGGTTAGAGCACTACACTGATAATGTAGAGGTCGATGGTTCAAGTCCATCCGCACCCACCAAAAGGTCAGGCTGCCATAGGTTGCCTGACCTTTTGGTTTTGTAGAAGTAAAAAACCCTAACTTTCAGCAAGTCAGGGTGGGGTGGGCTCCAGAAATTGAAGCTTATAGATAGTAACGGCGGGCAGAGCGTTCCAAGTTGGCAGAGCGCCGAATCGCCAATCGTCGTAGTCATTTTCAAAATGTTTGATTGGTTTGAGAATGAAGGATTGATCGATTAGACCAAGCGATTGGCGGTAGTCGAAGATGGCTTGGTTCTCACTACTGTGCTTGGTCGGCAAAACTATGAATTGAACTTGGCGTTCTCGTAGCAAGTCGGTTAGTCTGCCAGCTTGCCGATATTCGTTGAAAGCCTCGTCAATCAATCCTCCTAAATCGAAACAAGATTGCCGCATTATCCAGCCAGTAGCACCGATATCATGAACAGCCACCACTGCATCTCGGGGCAGGTCTTTGTTTACCCAAGTGGCGGCGGTTAAGCGGACTTGGCTCATATGCCGCAGGTTACTATTGTAAACCTGTTGCCAGTAAAACGAGTTTACGAGTGCCGCCGCCACAAACAAAGGAATAAACAGGCGTTGTTTTGTTTTAGCGATGCAGGTCAGTCCGAATCCTACTAGGACCCAAAGCGCCCAGTGATTCAAAACCTGATACCGGCTAGCAGTGCCAGGAGTGGGCAGAGCAATCCAGTAAGCAAGATTATGAAAAATTAACCAACCAGCGATTATCAACCAAAACTCTTGAAAATATTTCGACTCGGATTTGATTTTCCTAACAGCAGCCCAACTAACAAAAAGTGTTAAAGCCAGCGCTATGAATGCAAGGATTGCTAGACCACCTATTTGCGCCCCTAGCTGCCCAGGAATTGCCAGTTTTGGGCCGGGCAGATAAACGCCACCAAAAACGAAAGCGATGAAGTAGCCAAGACTAACGGACGGATAAATCAGCCATCGAGCAAATCCACCGCTAATTGTTTGAGCGGCCTGAATGTGAGCCTGACTTTTGCCAGCAAAAGTAGTGGGCAACAGGTGGCCGGTATGGGCAAAAGTATAGCCAAGCCATGGAGTTAAGATTAAACCAGCCAATGCCAATGAGCCAATCAATTGCGCATTAACGCCTTTTCGTTGCCAAACATCGACAAGACTAATTGTTGCTAGCAAGAGTAATCCTTCAATACGAGTGAGAAGCAGAAGACCGCCAAAAACTCCTAGCAAAGTGAAGCGCCGGTTGAGATAGCTCTTTATTACGCATAACCCAAGAGCGAGCCAGAGCATTGTCTCCATGCCACTGGCACTAAACCAAATGAGATTGCCAGAACAAGCCACCAGCATGGCAATCAAAATGGGCTGCCAAACAACGGGTTTTCTTTGTATCTTTTCGTATGCCGATTTGGCTAGCCAGTAAGATAGCGCGATGGTCAAAAAGTAGGCCAGCGCGCCCAACATTTGGGCGGCCAATATAGGTGATAAGCCTAACTCAATGCTGCCAGCCAACAAGAGTGTCCACAGAATGCTGCTGGTGCCAATGCCAGTGTCGAGTGTGGGATAGTTGAAAGTCAGCTGGCCGTAATTGGCTATATTGCGAGCGTACACCAGATGGATATAGGCGTCGTCCATGGGGAATAGCTGCATGCGGTTTCTCCTTTTGTTCAGGTTCGGGAGATTACTACTTCTATACTAATTTTACACCAGGTAAGCTAAATATTGACTGTTTAGGGTAATTTTGGTAGATTGCGGGTGGCGTTCGGGTGAAACGAACAGCCAGAAAGAAGAGCGGTGATGGAACATCAGATTTTTGCGATTGTGATTGCTGGACTTATGGGTTTTTTTGGCATCGGAAAAAGAATTGATCAGTTTTGGCGCATGAGTTTTCTGGTTTTTTTGATTATCATCTCTGCTGATTGCTATGTGACAATGAATAACATAGCCGCCATTCGAGAAATGGTGGCCACGCAGCAGACGACCACGGTCGAGGAAGGAGAACAATAATGCCAAATTTGACCCCTTTGTTGGTTGGGCATTTGTAGCAGTCTTTGGTTGGTTTACACTGCAGGTATCTAGGAATGATTCTCACTCTAATGGGTCTATTTTCGGACTGCTTATGTTGCAGCTTTGTCTTACCGTAACGATGGTGGTTTGGATAAACAATATTAGGACTAAGGTAGACGAGATTGAAGCTTGGGTAATCAGTCAGCCGAGTGCGCAAGTCGAGGTGCTGGAAAATAGATGAAGATGTTTCCGGCTCCGTAGCTAAGGTTGCGGAGTTTTTTTGTTTAACTGAGTTTGGTTAATATATTTACAGATTGACAAAGAGGGCAGAATTTGCTATAATAACGCTGTTTCCAGATGGAGACAAGTTTTTCTGTTCGCCCCAAAGGGGCGAGAAAGGGTGAGATACAATGATCCGGAAGCCTGAGTTCTGTGCGGTCGTTGTTATTATGGCGGTTGTCGGCGCTTTCTGGGTGGGTCTCGAGAGGGATGCCATCTACGAGCGCAATGCGGCTGAGGCCGCCCGCTTGGAGCGGGAAGAGATCGCCGCGGACGCCACCTATAAGGCGGCCGTCGAGGAAGCGCTGGCAGGATACTACACATCGCCGACATCGTCGACGATGATGCCGTATCAGCCGGCGTCCGATGTACCGGTGATCGTCGTCAGTTCGTCGGTTCCGCCGACGAAGGCCGAAGTGGTCGACGCCGATGGCAATCCCGTCGAAGGTGTCGAGCTGATTGTTATCAGCGAGCCGCCGGTCCCTCCGGTCAATCGGGAGGACTACGATCTTCAGCTTCTTCCGGCGATCAGCTTGGAGGAGTTGAAGGAGGGCGGATCGACATATCCGGTACCTGCCCCTACCGCGCCGTAACCTCGGTTCGCACCAATTTGGGCTTCGGATAACGCACAGCGCGTTGCTCGGGGCCCCTTTTTTATATTAAAAAAGCCGATATGCCGCACGCGATAGCATTCGGCTGAGGTGAAAAGGATCACTTCAGTCTAACCATTTGTTACAATAAATCTGTGCAAAACCAAACAAAAACCGAACATCAAAATCGCTTTATCTTTCATATCGATATGAACTCTTTTTTTGCCACGGTGGAGCAGCAGGCTAATCCTTTTTTGCGAGGGCGACCAATTGGCGTTGGCGGCCGGCCCGGTTCTCGTTCTGTAATAGCAGCCTGTTCAATAGAGGCCAAGGCGGCCGGAGTGAAGACCGCTATGGCTACGACGGAGGCCGCCGCAATCTGTCCTAATCTTTTATTGGTTTCGGGCAACAACGAGAAATATCACGATGTGGCCAGACGAGTGGTAGAGATTGTAATCCGTCAGACGCCCCAAGTTGAGGTCTTTAGTTTAGACGAGTGTTTCGCCGATGTGACTAGTCGGGTAGCAGGATGCGAAAACGAGTTGCAGGCGGCAGCCAATATTGCTTGCCAAATTAAAGCAGATATCCGTCGTGAAATTGGGGATTACATAACTTGCTCAATTGGGCTGGCGCCGAATAAATTTTTGGCCAAATTAGCGGGCGATACTTTCAAGCCAGACGGATTACAAATAGTAGTGCCCAACAGTTTTGCCCAAACAGTGCGGCGCGGAATGTTTCTGGTCGCGGTGCCGCAATACGGGGAGAATAGATCGCGACTAAAAATTAAAACTATTGATGGGCTGGTATTAAAGGTTGAGCTTGATGAATTCTGTGGCATTGGCCAGCGCATTAAAAAACATTTGAAGCAGTTAGGAATTAACACCGTGGCTGAGCTCAGAGCGGCTGACCGAACTATGATAAAAAAGATTTTTGGCGTTGTGGGGGAGCGACTGCAAGACTACGCTTGGGGGCGCGACGACAGAGAAGTGGTAGTGCATTATGCACAGCCAAAAGAAAAAAGTTTTTCACACTCAATTACTATGCCGGCTCAGTTTTACACTCTCAAAGACGCGAAAAGATTTTTGTATCATCAGTGCGAGCGAGTGGGCAGACGCATGAGGGCCAAAGGTTTCGCCGCCCGCCAAATTGGTGTTTTCTTCCGTTTCTCCGATTTAACGGGTCGCGGCGGTCACATCACTTTAAAAAATTATGTGCGTGATGGTCAAGAAATCTATTTTTACGCGGAGCAGATTGTGGACAGTTTTAAATTTTTCAAACCAGTACGCATGGTCGGTGTAGCGGTTTCGCTGTTGGGGGCAGATAATCAGCTGACCAGACCATTGCTGCTGCTCGAACGGCGCTCAGACCTTCTCTTAGATGCTCTAGATTTAATTAACGATAAGTTCGGTGAAGGAGTAGCTCTTCGCGCTTCAGCTATGGCTATACGCGACAAGCAAACCCCACCTGCCCATGCTTTTGGTTTTAAATTCAACGAAAAGGAATAAAAAAAGACCGCCGGTTTGCCAGTTGGCAGGTGGTAGCGGTCTGGGGTTTGCGAATTGAGCGTCTACTCGATTTCTTGAGGGGGCTCATCGGGGTTGTCATCATTGTGCTTAAAATGATCTTGAAGTTGCATAATAAGTTCTTCTAATTCATGTCGGAAACAAGAAACAAATGAAACGCTGTCTGGGTTGTAGCCGTACATTCTTAGAATGTCGAAGACAATGATACTAACCCCTTCTCTTCCTATTTGGTCTTTGGCTATTGCTACAGTAATCTTCCCACCTAGGGAGTTGATTGGCAGTATACAATATGTAGTACATTCAGACCATCTGAAATTAGCAACTGCGCGCAAGTTAACTCTATGTTGTTCGCCATTGGTGTCGGTAATAACAACTCTATCAGCCTCATCATCCGGAATGTCTTCGCCAGTCCCTTCATCTGCTTGGCTTCTGTTTCGTTCCCACTCTTCCCATTCGGGTGAAGTGCCCCAAGCAGGCAGCGTAGCAGCTCTCTCGGCAGTTACTTCACGCAGTTCGCAATCGCGGGCCCAACCGCGAGATGAACTGAAGTCTTCGACGATATTAGCTGGAGGAAAAAACTCCATTGGAGTGTCGCAGTGGCCAACACCAAAAACGAGTCTTGGTTGACTCATAAAACCAACTAACGCTTGCGGGTCTCTATATCTTGCACCGAGCTTTTTTGACCAACAGCTGCCGAATCTGATATCAGCTTCTGTTGATATATGAGCTACCAGTACATAGACCAAAAACCCTTGTTTCGGTTTGGGTGCGTCAGAGGTGCACATCCGTTTCTCCTTCCGCGCTTGTAGATTAACTTTTAAAGTAGCGAATGTCAACATGCTACAATAATCTCTTATGTCAAAAAAGCTCATTATTCAACCTGTAATTTTAGCCGCCGGAAAAGGTAAACGAATTTTAAAAGAAGCTAAAGAAGAAGGATTAGGAGAAATGCCTAAAGTTTTGTATCCGCTGAAGAATAAGCCTTTAATTGACTATGTTTTAGAAACGCTAGTAGCAGTTAAAAAAGGTTTGCCCGTCGAAATTGAGCTTAAAAAACCAATTGCGGTAGTTAATTTTATGCAGTCAGTTGTGCGAAATCATCTAAAAGACAAAGTTACTTATGTTGAGCAGAAGCCGGCGCCGCTGGGGACGGGGCACGCGGTGCAGGTCTGCTGTGACGCGGTGAAAAAAAGCGGCGCCGGCGTTGTACTAGCACTAAACGGTGACATGCCTGCTTGGAGCGCTAAAACAATTATTGGTTTAATAATAAAGCATGCCCAAACTTTGCCAGTCCTAACTTTAGCCACAGTAGAATTTAATGATTCAAAATACAGCGCTAAATTTTTTGCATACGGTCGCATAGTGCGAGACGAAAAAAATGGTTTGAAAAAAATTGTGGAGCAGCGCGATGCGAAAGCTGAAGAATTAGAGATCAACGAGTGTAATCCTTCGTTATATTTATTCGAGACGAAATGGCTTTTTGAAGCTTTAAAAAAAGTCAAAAATAACAATTCTCAAAAAGAGTATTATTTAACAGATTTGTTAAAGATTGCCATTGACGAGCGACAAAAAGTTGTCACTAGCCTAGTCGGCGACTGGCGTGAAGCGCTCGGAGTCAACACCCTAGAGCAGCTCAAACTGGCAGAGAAGCTGCTTGATTAATTGCCGAGCTTATACTGATAGATGCAATAATTTCCTGATACTGTGCAGTTAACTTCGTTTGAATCTTCCATCACGGCTGTTAGTGTGGCAGTAGTGCCGTTAGAGGAGTATCCGTAATAGAAAGTATCTGGCGTCGGGTCATTAGGCAAAGGACTTAAAATATCTTTGATAGCTTTCTGCACAGCGTTGCCATCGTCACTTAACTTGATAATTTTATTGGCTACCGGATATTTTTTGTTCTCTCGCTGATAAATTGCCAGCGCATCACCAACAGCCGAGAGATCATCTTTGCGTTTCTGATCTCGTCCTTTGGTCGTGCCTAAATCATTCACTGCTGTGGCCTTTGTCTCTTCATCACTCAAGCTTACTCCTTCAGGATAGGAATAAACGCAATCTGTATCGCAGGCTTCAAGTATGGCTGTTAAGGAATAAACATTACCCTCAGCATCTGTCTGGTAGGTATAGTAATCGTTGGTAACATTTGGGCCTATTGTTGAAACGATTCTTCTTTCTTGTTCAGAAACAGAATCTAATCCAAACACAGAATCTAATACGTCTGTTTCAGTAATAATCACTTTTTCTGTTGAAATAGGATATTGTTTATTGTCGGCACCGTAGGCTTCTATTAGAGAAGCAATTTGGCGTAAATCAGATTTTCTAGTTGCATCTCTGGCCTGAGCTTGGGGGTTATAAGTAGGATTACTTTCAAAGTCTATTACATCTGCAGTATCAGGTGCATTTATGGTGATGCTGTCGTAAGCAATAGATTGGTTGGTGCTGCCCAAATCGGCGTTTAGGGTAATCATTGGGGAGGCAATTGAAAAATCTACATCTGTTTTGACGGTCAAATAACTGCCGTACTGAATCCAAAAATCATAAACTATATTAACATCGCCAATACCTTCTTTAATTTCTTCGATATCCTGCTTAGTGGTGTTACTACTAAAAATCTCAATAGCCTCGTTAGCAGACTCAACTAATTTTTCGGTATCCATCTCTATGCGATAATGCACAGCTGGTTTTCCGTTAACTCTTTCAATGCCTACGCGATCGGTATATTTAGCAGTCAGTTTAATTAGGGCTTTTTTCTGCTCATCGCTGTATTCTGCAAATAAATCGGAGTTTTCGGCTTCGGCGTATACATCTTTAAATTTTTGCCACTGTTCTTCGGGAACTTCAATTTTGTAGTACTTGCCCGCCCAGCTTGGGTCAAAATTATATGTAGCGGCTGCTTCCTGTGGAATGTTTTGCGGAACCTTAATATAGAAGGCTCTATTTTTAAAGATTATTTCTGTGGCTACATCATTAATACCCAGTTCATCTTTCAGAAATCCTTCTGAGGTTAGGCCAATATTCACTTTGGCTTCATTGAAATCATTTAAAAATGCAAACTCAACGCCCAGCTGGTAATTGAAGGGAAAGACTTGTGGATCGAGTTCACTCTCGGTCATTTGAGCATAATTTTTTAAAGCGAACGGCTGATTAATTGGACCAGCGGCTTTAGGAAAGCTATTGAATCTAATGGTGTCAGGTGAATTTGATGGATTATCTTCACTTAGTCCAGGTATTTCGACACCGTCGGTTGGGGTCAAAGCAGAGTAGTTGAAAAGGCTGCGGAATTCACCGTCTATATTCAAGTTAAGTTGGCCGCTGAAGTTTTTGGGAGTTTTTGAAGGATGAGTAAGCAATAAAGTTAGTGCTGTTTCGTTGTTGGCCGGAATTCCACCCCAAAGAGCGGCTAATTTGGTGCGGCCGTAAAGTTTGTCTATACCCGTGTTTACAAATCCTAATTCGGCGGCAGCGGCCGTAACTGCAAATAGTACAAGAAAAATAAGTAATCCTAGCCCAAATATTTTAGCGATATGTTTGACACTGCGTGGTGGTTTTAGATTTTCGGTCAGAGTGACATTGTCTATTCCAGTTGGCGGGGTTGGCGGAACAGGCTCGACTGGCGCAGCCGGTTCAACTGGTACTTCGTCAACCGTAGTTGCCAGTGGAGTTGGTGGAGCAGGAGGAGCTGGTTCTGGTGTTGGCGGAGCTAGGGGTGCTGGTTCGACTGTTACTGGAGCGTTTGGGTCAGGCGGACTAGAAATTGACTTCACCTCAACTGGCGCCTCAGTTTCCGAAGGATTTTGATTTTCCATGTCTCTATTATAATCTAGAAATCATCTGAAATTTTGAGGATAAAAAATAGCTGGTTGATAACTAGCTATAGTAGCTGAATAGAACTTATTATATAGAATTTATTATAAGGTAGTGCTTTCGCGCAGCGCAGGAATAATTTTATTCCACACTTTAGCGGCGATACGAAAAGCATCCTTACCTTTTTCTGTAATAGAATACATTTTACGAGTACGAGCCTGAGCTTCAACTCTAGTAGAAAAAATTAATTTCTCTTTCTCCATTTTGGCTAGGGCGGGGTAGAGAGTACTTTCGGTTGGTTCACAAAAACCCCAGCTCATTTCTTTGACTTCTTTGCTTAAAATGTATCCGTAGGTATCCTTATTCCACAAAACGCGTAGAATAAAAAAACGGATAGCGCTTTGGTTTATTAGGGAGTGCCAATACTCTTCGTAAATTGGATTATATCTTTTAGACATTACTAAATAGTTATATCATAAATTATAGTGATGGTCGAGGTAATGATATAATCAATCTAGCAGTCATAAATAAATTTTTCAAATGAGACAAAGAATTTTATGGGTAATATCAGCTTTCTGGGTAGTGGTTTTAGGCTTTGGGCTTTTTATTACTTTATCTGGCCAAAATACTACTTCAATAAGTGGAGCAGCTAATTATTCGGGCGGCTCTCAAGGGGCGACAGATGCGACTGGAGCGGCTGGCGGACAGGCTATTCAGGGTTCCGCTTCAGGCATAGATTTACAGGGCTCTGACACACGGGGTCAAATTCAAGATCCTGGTTCAATTCAAGACTCAAACGCTGTAGAATTATTATTAGATAACTAAGTTTAGAGAATGAAAATTTTAGTCACAGGCGGTGCCGGATTTATTGGCTCACAGGTCGCAGACGCTTTTATTGAGGCGGGGCACGAGGTTGCCATAATAGACAATCTCTCAACTGGTTTTAAAGAGTATCTAAATCCAAAAGCCAAACATTATAACATAGACATTTCAGATAAGGCGGCGGTAGACAAAGCGATGGCTGAATTCAAGCCAGAGATAATTGATCATCACGCTGCCCAAATAGATGTGCGAAAATCTGTCGAAGATCCTTTATTCGATGTCAACACCAATATTGTCGGTTCCCTAAATATAATCTTGGCGGCGGAGAAAAACGGAGTGAAAAAGATAATCTATTCTAATAGTGGTGGAGCAGGATACGGTGACCCAAAGCCAGAAAATATTCCTTGCACTGAAGAGACGCCAATTGCTCCGCTGTCGCCGTATGGAGTTTCTAAGATGACCGTCGAGAGATACCTTTTTTCACGCAAAAATACAGGTGGAGTAGATTATGTAGCTTTGCGCTACGGCAACATTTATGGGCCGCGCCAAACTTTTGGTGAAGCGGGAGTCTGTGCCATCTTTACTCATCAGATGCTTAAAAACGGCGACTGTACAATTTTTGGTGATGGCAGCCAAGAGAGAGATTATGTTTTTGTTAAAGATGTAGTGGCAGCCAATATATTAGCTTTAGAAAATAAAATGAGTGGCGCATATAATGTTGGCACGGGGCGAGGAGTAACCACACAGGAAGTTTTTGATGCTACCAAAAAAGCCACCGGATATAAAAAAGACGCTATCTACGCCGATGAGCGAGTGGGCGAGATTCAACGCGTTGTGCTAGATTCAACCAAATTGCAGGGAATGGGCTGGCAGCCATCCGTTACTTTTGAAGAAGGCATGCAGCAGACGGTTGAATGGATGCGGCAAAATATCAATGAATCAAATTAAAACTGTTGGATTAGTTTTAAGATCTTACAATATTAAAGAGTACGACAAACTTTATTTGCTCTATACCAAAGGTTTGGGCAAAGTTTTAGCGCGCGCCTACGGCGCGCGCCGTATGAAGAACTTAGTGTCGGGTCATTTAGAGCCTTATTTAATGAACGAGTTACTTTTGAGTGAGCGAAATGGACACTACACCATAGTAGACACGCGAACTTCTGAGCGCTACTTTGATACTAGTTTTGAACAGGTGGCCAGGCTTCATTTAGTGACCGAATTAATTCAGGGTTTTACAGAGCTTTACGAGCCAGATGAGCGGCTATTTGATGCCATCCGTTTTGCTAATAAATTAGTGGTTCAAGATTGTCATTGGCAACTCTCTTTTTTGGAGGCGCTAGCGAAGGTGCTGTCGGCTTTAGGTATTGCTCCTAGCACAATAAAATGTGTAATTAGCGGAGAGAAAATAAAAAATGGAGATAACGCCTACTGGTCGTCTATTTCGGGTGGGCTAGTATTGAAAATGCTAAACGAAAAAACGGAACGAGGATTAAACTTAGAGCCTATAAAAAACACAGATTCGCTGAAGCTGCTTCACCTGTTATCGCAAGATATTGAAGTAGCCCATAGATTGAAAGCCTCAAACGAAGTTTTGAACGAAGCACAAGAACTATTAATTAACTACATTCAAATGGCAGTGCAAACTAAGATGAGGGCCTTACCCTTTCTCCACAACCAGAGTGTATGAATTTGTGATAAGTTTTATGTAATGGCAAAAAGGAGAAAGAAGAATTTTTACGACAAAAACCCGCTCTTAGCCGAAGAGGTAGATAGAATTGTAACACCTAGGCTGTTGATTGCCTTATTCGTTGTTACAGGGCTTTTCGTAGTATTACAATACATTTCTTAATTGATATAACCTGATTATTAAGGTAGGATAAGTGCTGTATGGCACCAACTTTGCGTAATTTAGAACCAATAGTATCGCTGGCTAAGCGGCGAGGTTTTGTTTATCCTTCAGCCGAAATTTATGGAGGAACGGGCGCTATTTGGGATTACGGTCCACTGGGAGCTGAGATGAAACGAAATATTAAGAATGCTTGGTGGAGCCGGTTTGTACATTCTGAACCATCTGTTGTGCCACTAGATTCGGCTATTATTACTCGACGCGAAGTATTGCAGGCCTCGGGGCATGAATCTGGTTTTACCGATCCGCTGGTAGAATGTAAAGATTGTCACACCCGTTTTCGTTACGATCACTTACTAGAAGGGCAGTATGGTGAAGTCAAAAAGAATAAAGCCGACCAAACACAGTGTCCAAACTGTGGTGGAGTTTTGACGGAGCCCAAGCAGTTTAATTTAATGTTCAAGACTTTTATAGGGCCAGTTGAAGATGAAGGGTCATTGGCTTATTTGCGGCCAGAAACGGCGCAAGGAATTTTTACTAACTTTAGAAATGTAGTTGATACTACGCGGCAGAAGTTGCCGTTTGGCATTGCCCAAATTGGTAAAGCTTTTAGAAATGAAGTAACGCCAGGGAACTTTATCTTTCGCACTCGAGAGTTTGAACAGTGTGAAATTGAGTGGTTTATCGAGCCAGACAATATCTTATCTAAAAAAACTAATTCTATTGAAGGGCATCTGCGCTCTGCATCTGAATGGTACGATTACTTTATTCAAGAAAGCATGACTTGGTTTCAAAATCATGGAGTGAAAAAAGAGAATCTACGGTTGCGCGAGCATGATAAAGATGAGCTAGCTCATTATGCAATTGCCGCCACCGATATTGAATATAATTATCCTTTTGGTTGGTCTGAATTGCAGGGAATTGCCCGTCGTGGAGATTACGACTTGAAGCAGCACCAAAAGCATAGTAAGAAAGATTTAACTTATTTTGATGAAGTAATCAATGAGCGCTATCTGCCTGAAGTAGTTGAACCATCAATGGGAGTTGAACGAGCCTTTCTGACTTTCTTAATAGACGCTTACGAAGAGATTCCTGAAGATGAGAAGGATGGCCGTAAGAAAGGGGAGAAGGTATTGCGTTTGCATCCTTCTATTGCCCCTATAAAAGTAGCTGTTTTGCCTTTAGTGAAGAAAGATCAACTGCCCGAGATTGCGGGTGATATTTATAAAGTGTTGCTCAAGCGCTGGGCCGTTCAGTACGATGCAGCCGGCTCAATTGGACGACGCTACAGAAGGCAAGATGAAATTGGTACTCCTTTTTGTGTGACAGTCGATTTTGAATCTTTAGACGATAAAGCGGTTACGGTGCGCGATCGCGATACGCTCAAACAGGAGCGAGTAGAAATAAATAAATTAGAAGAGTTTTTTATTAAGAAGTTAGTTCCCTAGCAGTTATTTAGAGTAAATGAAAAGTCCCCCGGCCGGAGCTGGGGGACTTTTGGTTGAACGCGGTTTGGATCCGCGTTCGAAGGGGGTGTTGACTAGTGTTGCTTGCTAGCGCGACCGGTCGGTGGGGCGGGGGCGGGCGCCCCGGCGCTGGGGGCGACCGCTGTTGTCGTTGCTGCCGCGGAAGCCACCGTTGCCACCGTTGGGCTCATCGCGGCGCTGGTAGCGACCACCGTCGTCGTGCGGCTGCTGCCGCTGGGTGGCCTGTCGATGACTCTCACGAACGGCGGCCGCGCGAATGATCGCGTCGGCTTCCGCGGGAGTCATCTCGTCGGGGGGGCTCAGCTGCTCGTCACGCTGCCCACGGGTGGTGGGTTGCGGACGATCGTCGTACTGCTCGTCACGCGGCGGTGGCGGGTGGAGCTTCGCCTGCTCGGGGTTCACCCAACCGACCAGGAACTTCGCGCTGGGAACACCCTCCCGAAGAGTGTTCTTGACATGCCTCTCCAGACATGCCACGAGCTGGTTATCCCAGCGAATCACCGGGGTGATGCTAGACTCATCACCCAAGTACTGAGGCCAGCGGGGGAAGCAGGAGCTGTTGAGCGATACGGTCGCCCGCTCCATTCCTTCGGGGCTGAGTGCGATGGGACCGCTGATGAGGTGGTGGTCTCCATCCTGCCAGTCGAGGGTCCAGATGATGTTGGCAACATCCAACATACCCTCTGCCGGATCGAACCCCTTGACCTCGTCGACCACGATGACGCAGGGCTCGGCGATGCTGATGCATCGTGTGCCTCGGACATCCGGGTTGGGCCGACTCGTTCCATAGCGCGCCAGCGAGTTGACATGGTAGTCAGCAACCACTCGCGCTCCAGGTTCCAGCTTGAAGACCCTCGCGGTGAACTTGTAGCTCGGGTCTCTGTGTGTCACGACCACCGTGTTGGTGATGTCGACGATCAGCTCTTCGGGGGGGATCTCGTCGGGTTTCTCGTCGTCGCTACTGCTGTCGTTGCTGCTCACCGGAACCGGCTGAGCCGGGTGGGTAGCAGCGGGTCGCGACGGCCACTCGTCACGAGTGTGCGAGCGGTTGCTGTTGACCTGCTCGTCGCGGCGACTGTCTCGCTGCGGCGACTGCTGAGGCGAATCCGGCCAGAGGCCGTCCTCAGGCCACTCGTTGAGCCCGAGGCTCGCGAGCAGATCTTCCTGGTCTTCGGGGCTGAGCAGCCAGACCAAGAAACCGTACCGAGGCTCGCAAATACGCTCGGTCGACTCGATGGCTCGGTACCCTTCGGGCACCAACACACGACGGAAGCGCTCCGATGTGTGCGTGACCTCGAGATCTTCCTCGTGCGCGACACACCACTGTTGCACTCGAGGGCTCATCTGTGTGGCGGTGTCCAACCCGACCGTGTCCATGGTCAGGTCAATACCGTCGATGAGGTAGCCGACGATGGCTTCGGCGACGTTCTCCGCGATGCCCCCGTCTTGCTCATCTTCCGTGTGGTGCAGCAGCAACACCACCAGGTCATGGGCAGCGGTAAGCGGAAGCTCACCGTTATCCTGCTTCTGACCGATCATGATCAGACTCTGACCTTGCTGGGAGTTGAACTCGTGAGGGTTCCCCATGTAGCTGGGGAAATACAGAGCGTAAACGACGCCGCTTTTGGGGAAGCGCAGAACGGTCAGGTGCTCGTTGAGCTCCCGATACTCACGCCTGTCCAGCAACTCGTCGTCGTCACTGTTCTCGCCGTCACTGGTGGAGAACTGGTCGTCGGGGACGGTGCTGAGGTAGTCGCCCTTGTCGTCGACGATGGCCAGCTCACGGAGAGCTTCCTCGAGCTGGTCGATGACCGCCGTGATGGCGGCCATGTCCTGCTCGATCAGCTGCTTCTCGGCGACCAAACCGGCCAGCTCCTGTTGGCGAACCGGCTTGTTAGTGCTGGCGCGCCTGACCGCAGCCTTCTTGGCTTCGATCTCGACCTTCTTGGCGTTGATCTGCGCGACTAGCTCGTCGTGCGGGTCGCGCAGAGTTTGTCGAAGGGTGAACAGTTCATGGCGATGCTCGACGGCATCGCTACGGCTGAGACCTCCTGCACGCAGCTCGGCGGTGCTGCGGCTGATGACATCTCGTTGAAGTTCGGCGAGGTCATAGACCTTACCACCGAACTCGATGCTGATGCTACTCATTCTTGCACGTCTTCTTACCCCACGAAGGGGGTTTGCCCCAGGTTGGGGCTACAGGTTTGTCCGCGGCGTAACAAATGCGGACAGTCTTGAACAATCCTGCAACAGGCCTACCTGTACAGGCTCAGTTGTTAAGGTGCGCCCCTTATGTGTTTGGGCACCAACCTTGATTGGCGCGTTTACCTTAGCATAAAATGGTGCCAATGTCAAGAGGTAGAGCCAATATCTCTCCCTCTTTATTATTATACAAAAAACAGATGACAAAACGGCTTAATTTAAAAAAATATTTATCCCCATAAATGGCGTTGACCGTGGGCTAAAGTATCCGTAAAATGGGAGTCAGTGGCAGGTAGTGGGGAAAAGTGGGGAAAAGTGGATAACTTTGTGGATAACTAACAATCAAAGGTGTTTATAGGAGAGTTTCAACATACCGTAGATGAGAAAGGGAGGGTGCAGGTGCCAGCCAAGTTTCGTAAACAGTTTAGTCAAGGTGCGGTTGTAACCCGTGGACTAGACGATTCACTGTTCTTTTACACCAAAGATGAGTGGGCCAAAATTGCGGAGCGCATTGCCGCTTTGCCGTTAAGTAAAAGCAGTGCTCGAAGTTTTGCCCGTTTAATGCTAGCTGGAGCAATGGATATAGAGATAGATAAACAGGGCCGCATGATGCTACCAAAATACCTTCGGCAGTTTGGTGGCATAAAAAAGAATGTGGTTTTTGCCGGCCTTTATAGCCGAGTAGAAATATGGGACGAGAACAGATGGCGTAATTATCAGAAAAAAATGGAGAAGAATGTAGCAACTATAGCTGAAGATTTAAATGATTTAGGATTATAAACTATGATGAGTCGATATAAAGTAAATAGACGCAGGCGTCGTCGCACAGTCAGACGACGGGTTAAAATTGGGCCTACAATTGGAAAGGTTTTAGCGATCTCAGCAGTGGCAGTTTTGGCCTTAGTGAGCTTAACGCAAAGCATTGGCCGAGAGACTGCTATTTATGAATCAACTGAATTGCGAGAAGAAAAGGGCAGTGTCGAACAAGAGATAAATGAACTGAAACTATTAGAAGCGCGAGCTAAAACGCTAGATCGTATCGCCAAGAGTGAAGTGCGAGAAGAGATGGTCTCTATTGGTGATGATGTCGAGTACTTAGATGAACAAGAGGCGGTGGCTGGAACCAGCACAACACAGTAACATAAGATACACTGATAAGTAATATGGATAGCAAAACTCCTCTTTCGTTTTTTATTGCCGTAGTGTTGCTAACGGGTCTTTTAATGTTGGGCAAACTGTGGCAGCAATCGGTTGGCATGCACTCTTATTATATAGCGTCAGCTGAGCGCCAACAGTTTGCTACTCAAGAAATACAGGCTCAAAGAGGCATTATTTACGCGGCTGATACCGAAAGTGGACAGCCAATAATTTTGGCTGACAGTATTCAGCGCTACGCCGTCTCAGCTACTCCTCGTCATGTTGATAATCCTGATGTCATAGTTCCGTCTTTAATGCGCCATTTACAGCTAGAGCCAGAAGAAGAGCAGACACTTTGGAATAAGCTTACTTATGAGGGGTCAACCAATTGGCCAGATGATGAAGGATACTATACTTCGCCTTTTGCTCACGGCCTAACTAAAGAACAGATTGAAGCTATTGCTAATGACATTGACCCAGATATTAAAATCAACTTCGATGTAGCCCAAGGCGACTTAATTTATTTCACTAACGGATTATTTTTTATTAAAGAGTTTCAGCGAGTATACCCAGAAGGGCAGCTGGCAGCACATATTTTGGGTTATGTTAATTTCGAAGGAGAAGGGCAGTACGGATTTGAACAGTTTATGGCGCGCGACCTGCAAGGGAGCGCGGGTAATGTGGCGGTTGAGCGAGATAGCCGTGGCCGATTACTAACGCAGGTCGGTTCAGTTTCTGGCCGTAACGGGTACAGCTATGTTCTGACTATAGATAGAAATATTCAGTACAAAGCTGAAGAGGTGATAGCTGATGCAGTAGAGAAGTACGGCGCGGAAAGTGGCAGTATGGTTATTTTAAATGCTAAAACGGGCGCGGTACTGGCTATGACATCTAATCCAACTTTCGACCCCAATAAATTTTTCGAGGTTGAGAAAGAGAATCATTCCGTGTTTGTTAACCCGATAGTATCTTCGCGTTTTGAATTCGGTTCTGTTGTAAAGCCTCTAATAATGGCTATGGCTATAGATAAACAATTAACTAATCCTGATGAGACGGGTAGTTACGAAGGATCAATTAAAATTGGTCAACACACTATTTCTAATGTTGAGAAAAAGGCCTACCAAAATATCACCATGACAGAGGTTTTAGAGAACTCGGTCAATACCGCTATGGTGGCAGTTGGCAATCTTCTTGGCAGTGACAATATGTATGACTATTTAGAGAAGCTTAAATTTGGCCAAATTACAGGTATACAGCTGGCAGGTGAAGAATCGGGCTATTTACTACCGCGCGAAAAAATGAAGGATATTCAGCGCTCAACGATTTCTTTTGGGCAGGGAATAGACACCACTGCTTTGCATCTAGCTACTGCCTATACTGCTATCGCTAATAACGGAATAATGATGCAGCCAAATTTAATTTCTGAAATTATTGCGCCAGATGGTAGTCGAACAACAATTGAGCCAAAAGAAGTTGGTCGGGTATTTACTGAAGATACTACTCGTCAGATTCGTAATATGATGGTTTCGGTGGTGGTTTCTGGTCATGCTCGTCAAGCGGCTGTGCGTGGCTACAAGATTGCAGGTAAAACTGGTACGGCTCAAATTTCTGATCCGGCTGGTGGATATTATGATAATCGTTTCAGACACTCCTTCATTGCTTTAGCGCCGTCAGATGAGCCAGAGTTTGTAGTTTTTATCACTCTGGAAAATCCGGCTAATGCGGAGTTCTCTGCCGCTTCGGCCGCTCCTGCTTCTGGGGAAATTACCAAGTATCTGCTAAATTATTATCAGATACCGCCAACCAATAAATAAATTGATAACCAAATTTTGAAATGAAAAAATTCGCCAAAAACTGGTACTTGAAAAAAGTTTGGGCAAAAGCACAGAAAATTTTGGTGTTCGACGAACCATTTATAATTGCCGTTACGGGAAGTGTCGGCAAAACCACCACTAAAGATGCCATCGTTCATCTGTTGGGTGGTCCCTCAAAAAATATCCGTGGCAGTTTTGGCAATATGAATACGGAGTTTACTATTCCGCTAGTCATCGCGGGGCAGAAAAAGGTACCCCGTGGCTTCTTCGATTATCTCAATGCCTTTTTTAAACTAATGTTAACTAAAAGTGGTGGGTCAAAAGGCTATACTTTGGTGTTAGAGTTTGCTTCTGAAAAAAAGGGAGATATCGCTTTTTTGGCTGAAAAAATTCCTCTAGATATGGCAGTGCTGACCAAATTTGCAATCTCGCACGCGGGGCCTAACTTGAAAGCCATTACGGCCGAAAAGCTAGATATTATTAAAGGATTATCTAAAGACGGAGTGTTGGTAGTAAATGCCGATGACAAATGGCAAACAGCTATAAAAAAAGATAGACGAGCTATAACTTACGGTCAGGACAAAGCCGATATTGAATACTCAAAAATTACGCAAGAACAGTTTGGCAGCAGTGTTACAGTGCGCTATAAAAGCGAGTCGCGTCGCTTTAAAACCCAACTTTTAGGATTACATCAGCTAAGTTCTGTTATGGCTGCTTTGGCGGTAGCAGTATCTCGAGGAAAAAATTTATCGCAGTTAGCTAAAAGAGCGGCCACTTTTATGGCGCCTCCTGGCCGCATGCGACTAATAAAAGGTAGAAAAGAGATGCTTATTATTGATGATTCATATAATTCATCGCCAATTGCGGCCCAGGAGGCGCTTAAAACTTTGTCATCTGTAGCTGGTAAGAGCCGACGGAAAGTGGTAATTTTTGGCAACATGAATGAGCTAGGTGATAATACGGTGTCGGCCCATTTAAAATTAGGCAGACAGGTGGCAGAGAATAAAATTGATTATTTGGTAGCAGTGGGGCCAAATTCGAAACGCATTATTCGTGGAGCTCGTGAAAACGGTATGCAAGATCAGCACTTAATCTCTTTCGATTCGGCTGAATCCTTAATTACCAGGCTCGATGGTATTGTGCAGGCCAAAGATATTATTTTAGTAAAGGCCTCTCAAGGGGGAATGTTTTTTGAAAGAATTGTCAAAGCCCTAATGGTTAATCCTGATAAGGCGGCAGAATTACTAGTTCGGCAAGATTACAAAAGGTAGAATATAAAAAAGTAACAAGGAGGTATGCAAGATTTCATTTTTGGCACAGAACAGTTCACTTTATCTGTGCCGGCACTAATAAATGTATTTATACTAATGGCCTTGGCTTTTGTTGTTTCAATTTTACTAACGCCATTATTCACCGATTTTTTGTATCGCAATAAAATTGGCAAACGCATTCGCGATACTGGGCATGATGAAAAAAAAGCGCCAATATTTTTTAAACTGCATAAGAAAAAAGAGAAGACGCCGACTATGGGAGGATTACTAATTTGGATAACCGTAGCCGTAATTACACTATTATTAAACTTAGATCGTGCGGGGACTTGGCTGCCATTGGCCGTTTTGGTGGCCACCGGAGTGGTGGGCGGTATTGATGATTTTATGAATGTCAAAGGTGCGGGCAAACATCGTGGTGGGTTAGAATTCAAATACAAGATAATCCTTTATACCGTTATCGCAGCAGTCGGCGCTTACTGGTTTGCTTATAAGCTCGATTGGATTAGCAGGCCAATGCATATTCCTGCTATTGGAGATTTTGTCATTGGTTGGTGGTATATTCCACTATTTATTTTGGTGGTCGTTTTCTCTGCTCAAGCTTCCAACTTAACTGACGGACTAGATGGTCTAGCAGGTGGGGTTTTAGCCACTATGTACGCTGCCTATACTTTTATAGCGCTAACTTTAGGTATGACTTCATTAGCTGCTTTCTGCGCTACTGTTTTAGGAGCCATTCTGGCTTTCTTGTGGTTCAATATTTATCCGGCGCGCTTCTTTATGGGAGACACGGGCTCTATGGCTTTAGGTATGACTATTGCAGTTATTGCTTTTTTGACTAATACGCTGGTTATTTTTGCTGTCATTTCGTTGATATTTATTATTGAAGCGTTATCTGTAATTATTCAACTTACTTCTAAAAAACTGAGAAATGGCAAAAAGGTATTTTTGTCTGCGCCAATCCATCATCATTTTCAAGCGAAAGGATGGCCTGAAACGAAAGTGACACAACGGTTTTGGTTAATCTCGGCCTTGGCTGCTAATATTGGAATTATTCTAGCACTAATTGGCCGCGGCGATTTCTTGGGCTAATCCGCTTTAAAAAACGCCCTCATTTAAGAGGGCGGTGGGATTGGCCGGTTGTTTCTTCTGAGTTCATTTGGGCGGCTTAGGGAATATGTACCTCTGCCGACATCTAAATAGACAAAATCTGGCAGAACGATTACGTAAAGTCTCGAGTTCTGTGCCAGAAAATCGTTGTTCCAGGAATATCTAGGTAAGCCTTCTGCTAGCATATTTTCAAACGGCTTGCCCAGTTTATGGTCGACGGGACCGTAATCGACCAAGATTATGATGTGGGCACAGATTGGGAAGGGTGATAGTGGCTGAAGTCTGTCAAGTAAGTCAGCCTCAATGGCTAGTCCTAGGTAGTAAAGCCAAGTATCAATGTTCTTCGCTCTTAGCTCTTCGAGGTCGGCCAAAACATCGCGTTCAACCAAAGAGCCAGGAATGCTTTCAGTGAATGTGGAAAGAGAATTATCAACAGAGCTAGCGAATTGTCTAAGCGTTCCTTGCATGCTTGCTATTTGTTGTGCTAGAGGTCGTTTTTGTTGTAAACAAGCAATAAAGTCTGACAAAAACCTTATCAATAACTCTTTAACAAGTAGCTCACCTTTGAGCCCACTTTCGATACCAGCCGCTAGACTTGCCATTAGTGTTCTCCTCTAGGTACAGGTTACATTGATTATTTTTAACAGTCAATAAAAAAACCGCCCCCAGTATGGGTGCGGTAGAGAAGATTGCAGACAAGCGTTTGTTTACGCTGACTCTCTCGTATCTTGTTCGAAGGCATCTCGTAATTGTTTCGGGTGTAAGATAGCAAGCTCTAGTAGAGCCATGCGAACGGGAACGCCCCATCCGGCCTGTTTCAGAAACATGACTTGGTGGTGCCCTTCGACTTCTCGGCAGACCTCATCTGTATAGGGCATAGGATGAAAAGCCAAGATTTCAGTTTGGTCAAGCAGTTCGGGTGAAAGCTGTATTAGACTTGCATTGGCTGCAGCGAAGCTGGGTGGCAATTCGTCTCTATAACGCTCAACTTGCAGTCTGGTCCAGTAGCCAACGTCAGCCTGTCTCGCTAAGTCAACAAACTCATCTCTGGTTCTTACTTGAGCAACCTGAACGTTTAGGTTTGCCTCGTCAAGCTTGTGCATTACATGCGCGGGAGGCGATAGTTCATAGCCGTCAATGACGGGGGCGACTATGACAATGGTGGAGTCAATGGCTGCTTGAGCTAGGGCAATCAGTAGTGAATTGACTGTTCTGGCACGACCAATGTCGCCAGCAATCAAAATACGCAAGCCATTAATGGTACCGCACACTTTGTGTATGGCAAACATATCTAGCAGAGCTTGAGTGGGGTGCTGATCAGACCCATTGCCGGCGTTAATGAATACTCCCCAGCTCTTATCGGTATTCGGATGGTGGCTGCCTGTATAGTCACCAAACAGGGCAGCAGCCTGATAAGCCTGTTCGACATGGGGAGTTCTCAACACAAAAGCATCAGGGTGATATTGGCACAGAACTCTAACGGTCGTATCCCAGCGCTCAGCTTTACCCATTGAAGTTCTAGCAGGGTCAATCATCTGTACTTGAGGGGAGGAACCCAGTCTGGCCGCGGCAACATTAAAGCTGGTTTGTGTACGAGTTGAAGGCTCTAAGATAAGACCAGCAGTAATGGTGTTGGCTAGAGATTGCCGCGGAATATTATCAAATAGCTCTCCATGCATTCGTGACCAGTCGCGTTTTTCAAGCTGGTCTAGCATTTGAGCAGCTCGTTTTTGAATTAACTCAAAAACGCTGCGTGTAATCTGATGAGCTGAAACACAGTGAGGCCAACGGTGAAGCTGGGGGTCATACTCGGTGGCATTTTCAGGTGCAGGGCTCATTCGGTCCTCCTTGTTCGTTGTCGTATGAGCTAAATGTATTCTAGAAGCTAATATAGTTATGTGCAAGCCAAAAGAGGGAAATTGATCTAAAATAGAGTTATGTCGATTAATTTAAGTGACCTGAAAGATAAAAAGGTTGCGATTTTAGGCTTTGGAGTAAATAATCAATCTTTAACCTATTGGTTGGTTTCCAAAGGAATAGAAGTGACTGTTTGTGATGAGAACGAAAAGGCGATTGAGGCAGCACCTAAATTGAAGAAAAAAGTTGAGTGGAGGTTGGGCAAAGAGGCGTTTTCTAATTTAGTCGATTTTCATTATATTTTCAGAACGCCAGGTATTCGACCAGACCATCCGGCAATAGTAGAGGCCCAGACGAAGGGTGGGGCAATCTTAACTTCGCAGACTGAATTATTCTTTTCACTGTGTCCGGCGCCCATTGTGGGCATCACGGGCACCAAAGGGAAGGGCACCACGGCGAGCTTACTTTTTTCGATGATGAAAGAGGGGAGTAGCACTCACCCATTTGAAACTATTTTTTTAGCGGGAAATATTGGCAAAGATCCGTTCGAATTTTTAGAAAAAATTACGAAAGGCGATTTAGTCATTTTAGAGCTTTCAAGTTTTCAATTATTTTTAAGCAAAATTCGACCCAAAGTAGCCATTATTCTTTCTTTATCGCCTGACCATCTCGATTATCATAAGAACATTCATGAATATGTGGCCGCCAAGAGCTATTTAATGCGTAATCAAACGAAGAAGGATATCGCAATCTTGCACCATGAGAGCAAACATTTGCAATCCTTCAAATCTTTAACTAAGGCCGAGCTTTATACATTTTCCAGAACTTCGCAAGTTGATCGAGGAGCTTATGTGTCGCAAAATGATAAGAATATTTATATAACAGGCGAGAGTGAACCTCTTTTGAAATCAAAGGATTTAGCAATTCCCGGAGATCATAACATTGAGAATGCCGCCGCCGCCGCTTTGGCCGCCTATTTACTTGGTGCTTCGCGCAAAGCTATCAGTGCTGGTGCCAAGTCTTTCTCTGGACTTCCCCATCGACTACAGAAGGTGGCTGAAATCAAGGGGGTTAAATTCATTGATGATTCTATTGCGACTACGCCCGAATCCACCATGGCTGCTATTGAATCCTTCGCAAACTCACCCATTCACCTAATTGTTGGTGGTGCGTCTAAAGGTGCAGATTATAAGCAGTTAGGCAAAACAATAGATAACAAATGTCAGAGTGTCACGCTTTTGGGGCGAGACGCGAAGCAGATTGCTAAACACATTAAAAAAAGAAAAAAAATAGCAGTCAATATGGAAGAGGCTATTCGATCAATTTTGCCTCAAGTAAAAGCGGGAGATGTAGTGTTGCTATCACCTGCTACGGCCAGTTTTGATATGTACAAAAATTATGCTGAACGGGGAGAAGATTTTAAAAATCGGGTTTTAAAAAATAAAAAAATGATTGATGGAGAATAAACGCAAATTCTTTGCTATTCGGCAGCCAGACACAAGATTGCTTTATTTAACAATTTTGCTGGCTTTTATTGGCATTATTATGGTGCACTCAGCTTCTGTCAATATTGGCATTGAAGAGTTTGGTGATCCTAATCATTATGTAAAGAAACAGGCTTTATGGTTTGCGCTTGGTTTGATTTCAATGATTGTCTTCTCCGGATTTCACTACGAGCGTTGGCGTAAACTGGCAGCCCTCCTGTTTTATGCAACTATTTTATTATTGTTTATGCCTCTAGTCTTTCCTAACTCCGAAGGAGTAAAAAGCTGGGTTGATTTAGGATTATTCTCTTTTCAGACCTCAGAACTGGCTAAGCTGACATTTATTCTTTTCTTTGCGGCTTGGCTAGAGAAACGGGAGAAAGTAATCAAGCACTATACTACTTTTGTTACATTCTTGTTTATTGTGGGCATTTTAGCTGTTTTAATTATGCTTCAGCCTGACTTTGGAACACTAAGTATTATTGTGGCTATTGCTTTTACAATGTACTTTGTGGCTGGCATGAGTATGACCCATTTATTATCCTTTATGGGTATGGGAGGATTAGCGGCTTTCTATTATATTTCAGCCGAATCATATCGAGTGCAACGAATTTTAACATTTTTGAATCCTAACTCAGATATTGAAGGTGCCGGATATCACCTTCGAAACATCGCTATTACGGTCGGCTCGGGCTCTTGGTGGGGTCTGGGTCTTGGTAATTCCCGCCAAAAAAGGTTGTTTCTACCCGCGCCTCATAACGACTCCATTTTTGCTGTAATAGTCGAAGAGCTAGGTTTTATTAGAGCCGCTATAATTTTAATAGCCATCTTCTACTTTATTTGGCGTGGGCTTTCTATTGCTGCCAAAATTGAAGATAAATACGCCAGACTAGTTTTAGTGGGCATAATGGGCTGGCTATTTTGGCAGTCATTATTAAATATAGGTGCTATGATTGGTATGGTTCCGCTAACCGGAGTTCCCCTTCCATTTATTAGCTATGGAGGAACCAGTTTGTTAGTATTAATGACTGCAATTGGAGTGGTACTAAATATTAGTAAATACAAGAATGGTTAAGACAAAGAAACTAAAAATTGTTTATACAGGAGGTGGTACCAGTGGTCATAGAGCGCCACTTATTGCTGTTCACCAAGCGTTGGCGCAGCAAGTTGCAGTTGAGGCATACTATTTAGGTACTAAAGAAGATATTGAAAGCAAGGACATAAAAACTCTTAAAAAGTATGAAGTTAAAACTAAAACCATTGAAGCTGGAAAATTGCGACGCTACTGGTCAGTAGATAATTTTAAAGATGTCGTGAAGGTTTTTAAAGGATACTATCAGGCCAAGAGATTTTTTAATGAATTTGAGGCAGATATAATTTTTGCTAAAGGAGGATTCGTCAGCGTTCCTGTAGTGATGGCTGCTAGAGCAAAAAGAATTCCAATTGTTACTCATGAGTCAGATGTAGTAATGGGCCTAGCTAATAAAATGAATTCCAAAAAAGCAGTCAAGATCTGTACGGCTTATCCAGCTGAATATTACAGAGGAATAAATAAAACCAAATTAGTACAAACAGGCAATTTGATTCGTGAAGAATTAATTTATAAGGCTTTACAAAAAACTGTGAAGCAAGATATCAAATTGGGAGGTCGCGAATTAATAGTAGACAAACCAGTATTATTAGTGCTAGGGGGGAGTCAGGGCTCTCATAGAATTAATGAAATTATCGTTTCTCTACTTGGGGTGCTAGCAGAAGAATATGTTGTCGTACATCAAACTGGAGCAGGAGATATTGAATGGCTAAATGGTAAACGGCTGGAAATGAGTTTAAAAGAACAAAAGAGGTACTTCCCTATTGACCTTTTAAATGTAAATCAGTTAGCAGCTGTGTTAAAAATGTCAGAGTTAGTTATTAGTCGAGCAGGCTCTATTGTTAGTGAAATTGCCCTATTCAAAAAACCGACAATCCTTATTCCCCTAGCTTCAAGCGCTGGTGGTCATCAATTAAGAAATGCCAGAGTGTTCGAGGAAAAGGGCGGAGTAAAAATTTTAAAAGAAGAGAGCTTAACTTCAAAGAAATTGTTGGATTTAATAGTCAAGCTGCATAACAGCCCTAAAATCCTAGCCAAAATGGAAGCTGGAATGAAGAAGATGCGAGATTCTAAAGGAGCAAAAAAAGTTGCCAAAATAATTATCAAAAATGCCCGCTAAAAATATTTATTTTATAGGTATTAATGGAGGTTCACTTAATGGTATAGCTCAAATATTACTAGCCCGTGGTTTCAATGTAACGGGTAGTGATGTAGTTGAGACAAAGATCACTAAGAAGCTACGAAAGCTAGGTATTAAAATTAATATTGGTCAAAAAGGCAGTAACATTAGCGCTGAAATTGATGAAGTTGTTATTAGCTCAGCTGTAATGAATGGGCCAGGCGCGGCTGAAATTGAAGCGGCCAAGAAACTCAAAATTCCTGTTTATAAAAGAACAGTCTGGTGGAAAAGAATAATGGGAGAAGCCAAACGGGCTGTGGCTGTGGCCGGCTCACATGGTAAAACTTCAACTACCGCAATGATTGGCTATGTGTTAGCTGAGGCTGGGCTTGACCCGACAGTAATGATCGGTGGATTTGTTCCAGATTTTAAAGGAACAGTGCGCGTTGGCTCAAAAGATGTTGTGGTGTTAGAGGCCGATGAGTATGATAAGGCCTTTCATGCTAGCCGACCGACAATTTCTGTTATTACCAATATTGACTTCGATCATCCTGACACCTATAAAAATCTAGATTTATATATAAAAGGATTTCGTAAATTCGCCAAGCTTTCTAAAAGCCGTAATGGAAAAATAATTGCTTACGGAAAAGATAAAAACATTCGTCTGGCCTTGAAACAATTAAAAACAGATATCAAATACTATTCCGAAGATAATTTAGTACCAGGTATTGAAGTCTCAATTCCGGGTGTTCATATGCAGCTCAACGCTCAAGCCGCTTTTCATGTTTGTCATTCACTTGGTGTTGAAAAAAAGTTAATAAAAAAAGCGCTTAAAAATTTTCAAGGAGTGGGGCGTCGCTTTGAATTTATGATGGATTACAATGGTATGAGAATATATGACGATTTTGCTCATCATCCTACAGAAATAAGAGCGGTCATAAAAGCAGCCCAAAAAAAACATCAAGGCAAAATTGCTGTCATATTTCAGCCTCATCAACGGGTGCGTACCAAACAGTTCATATCTGATTTTGCCTCAGCGTTAGATTTAGCAGACAAAGCAGCAGTAATGCCAATATATGAGGTTGTTGGAAGAGAAGAAGATATTGACATTCAAAGTGACGATATTGCCGATTTAAGTGTGAAGATAAGCTTAATTAAGGAGCCAAAGATTAAAGAATTTGTTGACCAGCTTAAAGATTACAAAGCTTTATTGGTGGTGGGGGCAGGAGACATCAACGAAAAAGTAAAAAAAGCTCTTGAATAAAAAAACAGAAAAAATTGAGTTCGAGCGCAATGTTATATTAAAAGATAAAACAACTATGAAAGTTGGTGGAGTTGCAAAATATTATTATGTGGCAAAAAGCGCAGTTGAGTTGGTACAGGCTGTTAGCCAAGCTGTAGAAGAAAAAATATCGTATTTTATTTTAGGTGGTGGAAGCAACATAATTATTAGCGACACTGGGTTTGACGGATTAGTAGTTAAAAATGAATCTAAGGAGATTTTAGTTGATGAGAGCCATTCCATAATTCAAACAGATAGTGGTGTAAAAAGTGGTAAAGTTGCGTCTGTGGCTGCCTCTAATTCTCTTTCGGGGGCTGAATATTTATTCGGTATACCAGGAACAATTGGTGGCGCAGTTTACGGTAACGCAGGCTTGAGGGGGTACGAAACGAAAGAAATTATCAAAGATGTCATTTTGTTAATGGTCAAGGACGGCTCAAGACCGGTAGTAGTTCGTAAAAAGAAGGATTGGTTCGAATATCGGTATCGTCAATCAAAATTAAAAAGAGATAAAAAAAATGAGCAGTATCCTCCTGTTTTAATTTCTATTAGATTGCAGCTCTACCCAGCTAGGCGAGAAGTAATAATGGAGCGGACGAAAGAATTTTTAGGACACAGAAGAGGGGGAGTGATAAAAGGAACTACTACCAAGCATGGTTGGCAGCCAACAGGGTTAAATTGTGCTGGTTGTATCTTTAAGAATCCTTCAGACGACCCAGAGCGAGCAGCCGGAAAACTATTAGATGAAGCAGGAGTTAAAAAAATAAAAGAAGGAGGAGCAGCAGTATCGCGTAAACATGCCAATTATATTTATAATAAAGACAATGCTAAAGCTTCAGATATCTATAAATTAATTAAGCAAGCTCAAGAGCAGGTTAAAGAAAAGTTTGGCGAAGAGCTAACTTTAGAAGTTGAATTAGTAGGGGAATTTAATGATAAATCGTCGACGGAGAAATAGTTTTTTTCGCAAACAGAATAGTTTCTATTCATCACAAATTGAAGCTGTAGGCTCAAGGTTGCGTTGGTGGCAGCAGCTGTTAATTGTAATGTTATTTTTAGTTTTTATCGTTGCTGTTTGGTATGTATTTTTTTCTAACATCTTTACAGTTACAGTAGTGAGTGTTGAGAATAATGTTGAGCTGTCTGAAAAAGAAATTTTAGAGGATGTAGATATCGAAGGCAAAAACATTTTTCTCATTGAAACATCAGAGATTGTGTCAAAAATGAAAAGCAATAATGAAATTTATGATGTTCGGCTGGTGCGAGTTTTGCCAAACATTGTTCGCATCATAGTAACTGAACATAAACCAGTTCTTGTTTGGCAATCTGAAAATAGAAAGTTTTATGTTAACCAGTCGGGCATTGCGTATAAAAAAACAAATGGTGAAGTCAAGTCTGATATATACCGAGTAGTGGATGTAGCAGCATTAGATGTTCAGGTGGGTGAACCAGTGGTGCCTAGAAGTTTCTTAAGATCCTTTATGATTATGCAAGAGAAGTTATCTGAAATATACGAAGGAAGAATAGATTTTTTTGAAGTTGAAGAAACGGTATATGATTTAGATTTAATTTTAAATAATGGCACGCGCGTTCGTTTTAATATTTTGTCAGATGTGGCTAATCAAATTGAAGAACTAAAAAAAATTTCTCAATTACGTCCTGATCTTTTCGATAGAACCTTTATAGATTTGAGAGTAGATAGATGGGCTTACATTAGATAATCTTCTGTTAATATTTGGTTGTTATAATAGATTTAGAGCATGTTTAATAATCTCCCAAAAAATTGGAAGCTAAAAGTTGATAGTCAGTCAAAAGGCTTTGCTGCAAGGTTAATGAGTTCTTATGGTTTAAAAAAAAGTGAATGGGAAGATTTCATTAACATTGATTTTGAAAAAGGCTTTTTAGATCCTTGGCAATTGCCAGATATGAAAAAGGCCGTCAAAAGACTTGTCGAAGCGAAAGATAAGAATGAAAAAATATTAATATATGGTGACTACGATGCCGATGGCATTCCAGGTGTGGCCTTGCTATTAAAGGGTTTGACTCATGCTGGTTTTAAAAATATAGATGCTATTATTCCTACTCGTGAAGAAGGATACGGCATTAACATTGAAAAAATAAAGATAAATATTAATAATTACCAGCTGCTGATAACGGTTGATACAGGCGTTACAGCTAAAGATGAAATTAAATATATTAAAAATCAAGGAGTAGATATCATTGTTACCGATCATCACGAAGTAATTGACGATATTCCAAAAGATGCATTAGCGGTTATTGACCCGAAAAGAAAAGACTCCAAGTATGGTTTTTGTGATCTTTCTGGTACAGCCGTAGCCTTTAAATTATTGTGGGCACTGTATGAAGAAATGAAGCTAGACAATACTTACTTAAAATGGAATATAGATTTAGTAGCAGTGGCTACGGTAGCAGATCTAATGCCTTTGGTTGGTGAAAATAGGGTGCTGACACATTTTGGTATACAAGTTTTAAGAAAGAGTAAAAATAGTGGTTTAGCTTCTTTAATGAAGTTGGCTAACCTAGAACAATCTAAGCTAAATACATATTCTATTGCCTTTGGTATTGCTCCACGCATTAACGCTCCTTCGAGACTACAAAAAGAGCGAGTAGATAGCAGTACAATGCAATCTGAAAACATTGCTTTGACTATGTTAATATCAGATGACTATTCGCAGGCTTTTGAAAGCGCTGCTATTGTGAACCAATTAAATTCTGTTAGAAAACAAATTGTTGCCAATGAGGCCGAACAGATTATGAAAGAGACAAAAGTGCCAAAGGGTGGCGCTGCTTTTGTAATACAAAATGTTCCGGTGGGAGTAATTGGTCTTATTGCTTCATATCTATCACAAAATTCTGGTTGGCCTTGTTTAGTAATGACTCCAGTTGGCGAAGATTTAAGGGGTTCAGGTCGTTCACCAACAGATCTATCATTATTATCTCTAATAGAAAAACACTCAAAACTGTTAGTTAAGTTTGGTGGCCATAAACAAGCAGCTGGTTGGACAGTCAGTCAAAACAATGTTGGTCAGTTTTGCAGATTAATCAACAAAGATCTCCAACAGCAGACTGA
This sequence comes from uncultured Candidatus Saccharibacteria bacterium, assembly GCA_964421635.1. Taxonomy (GTDB): domain Bacteria; phylum Patescibacteriota; class UBA1384; order CAILIB01; family JAUSJZ01; genus CAYQWZ01. The sequence continues at coordinate 27,730 of CAYQWZ010000007.1, read as the reverse complement.
GAAATATCCTAAAAAAAATTATTTAAATATTAACACAGTGTTGTTTGACCACGAAGGCAGTCTAGAGAATGCTAAATTTTTATCTCAACTAGAACCATTTGGAGTCGACAACGAAAAACCCTTATTTTTAGTAGAAACAATAATTGATTCTGTAGTGTATATGGGCCAAGAGAGAAATCATATTAAAATATTTTCTTCCGATAATTATCCTGAAATGGTTTGGTTTAATGCAGATTTGTCTTTAAGACTTGCTGTTGGTGAAAAGATTATAGCAGCAGTATATTTAGAAGTTAATAATTTTAGAGGGGAGATAGCGCAATTGAATATACAAGATTTAGTAAAAGTTAATGAAAAAAACAAAGATTAGTACATTTTATGTTTGTGATGTTTGTGGACACGAGCATTTACAGTGGCAAGGTAAATGTGATTCTTGTTCAGAGTGGGGAACACTGAAGCGTTTAAATCATTCACTTAAAGCTAGTACCACTACCATTGGTGCTTCAGATATAGACTTAGTATCAAAAAAATTATCTGAAATAACATATGGCAGCGAAGAGAAGATAGTCACTAGTATTTCTGAATTAGATAGAGTTTTAGGTGGAGGAATTGTTAGGGGCTCCTTAATTTTAATTGGTGGAGAACCCGGAGTTGGCAAAAGTACACTGCTATTGCAAATGGGTTTTGAGTTAACGAGTAACAAAAAGTCAGTTTTATATGTAAGTGGAGAAGAGAGTGAGTCACAGATAAAATCGCGTGCCAATAGAATACCTCACACAAATGATGACATGGTAATAACTACAATTAATGAGGTAAAAAGCATCGCTTCTGTGGCTACCAAGCTTAAACCAGATGTTTTAATAATTGATTCTATTCAGTCTTTAGTAAATGACGATTATCCTTCTAGCCCAGGTAGTGTGGTGCAGTTAAGAGAGTCAGCTTTGGTGTTACAGACTGTTGCCAAACGAAACAACATTGCTATATTTCTTGTTGGACATATTACCAAGCAGGGGACAATTGCTGGGCCAAAGGTGTTAGAACATATTGTAGATACTGTCTTAACTTTTGATTCAAAAAGTGACCAAGCTTACAGACTGTTGCGGGCAGATAAAAACCGTTTTGGTGACACTTCAGAAGTTGGCGTGTTTGCTATGCATGCTAATGGTTTTGAATCTGTTAGTGATCCTTCTTCATATTTCTTAAGTGAGCGTAATGTAGCGCCGGGTTCTTGTTTAACGGTAGTACTTGAAGGGCGACGACCAATAATTTTAGAGGTGCAGGCGTTGGCTAATAAATCTGTTTTTGGTTACCCGAAACGAACAGCTTCGGGTTTTGATCCTAATAGATTACAATTAATGTTGGCAATTATTGAGCGGCATTTAAATATAGATGTTAGTTCAGTCGATGTCTATGTTAATATTGTGGGTGGTTTGAAAGTTAGAGAGCCTTCGGTGGACCTAGCGGTTTGTGCGGCAGTTATTAGTTCAATTAAGGGTCAGGCCTTGCCCGACAAACTCTGTTTATTTGGTGAGGTTGGCTTAACCGGTGAAGTAAGAAAGGTCTTTGGTTTTGACCAACGCATTAAGGCAGTTGAACGGCTGGGTTATCAAACAGTCAGCTTCTCTGCATCTTTGTCAGATATGCTCAAAAAAGTTTTTAAATAGCAAAGGGCGGCGCTTGCGCGCCGCCCCGTTGGTTGTTAAGCGTCGATGGATGCTAGAATCTCTTCGAACTCCTCAGAGCTGAAGAGACTCATGAACCCGCGTTGCTCGGGGTCGGCCGCTATCTTGGGCGGCCGATCAAGACTTGCCTCGAGGCGTTTGAATTCCTCGAGCAGCTCAGGGGTCACCTGCTCAGGGAAGAGCAGGTGGATGGAGGGCATGTACCCTCCCTTTTGCGCCTGGCTGATGGTGGCCAAAACCCGAAGGTAACAGGCCTCCATGCTCTCGCCCTCACCCTGATACCCGAGAACACACTCGGGTGCGCTTCTGCTTAGCCGAGAACCGGCTAGCATAATCACGTGCGCAAACATCGTTTGCCCTCCGTGGGACTTAAACCTCTTCCGGGCCCGATGCCCAGTAGGACATTAGGCTTACCACCTTATTGTCAGAGTGATTATAGCAAAAAATTGGCCTTTTGTCAAGGTGTTGTAGGAGCTTCAAAAAGAGCTTCAAACAGTACAAAAAAACGGCTAAAAAGTGCTATGGCACAGTCACGAAAGTACTATGGAACAGTTACACTTACGCGGTTGCTGCTTTGATTTTCGTTTCCGTTATTATCAATTGGACGCAAGGTGTAATAATAAGTACCCGTCACTTTTCCGTATAATTTAGCTGAAGAGTTAGTGTTTGGCAGTGTACTGACTGTTTTTACAAGATTACCGATAGTAGAACTAGTGCCCGATTCATAGATGCGTACAGAAGCTAAATCGCCATCAGTTGGGTTAGTCCACGACAAGGTTACAGTACCGCCACTGGCTGACCCACTAGGACTTGAAACTGCACCGGGCGCATTCTTTTCCTTAATTTCAATCTCAATTGTAGTTTCGCCCACATTACCAATTTTATCTGTGACTTTGGCTTTGAGAGTATATTTGCCTGCATTTTTACCACTGACAGACATTGAGTAAGGATTGTCTTTAGCATCACCAATGAACTCATCATTTAAGTAGTATTCAACTTTATCTATAGAGAAGCTGCTAGAAGTAGCAGATTTAATTTCGAAATTGTTGTCGACCTTTGAATTATTTGTTGGGGTAGAAATTTGAATAGTCGGCCTTTTAGCTTCAGTGTGAACATCATCAAATTCAGTAGGTGGTTGGTCTGTTTGAGAATATCCGTTTGTTTCAGCCCAAGCTAAAACTGGTCCTTCCCAGTTAGGTTTTTCGGGTCGTAAAGAATGAACCTGGCGGTAGCAGCGAATCTCAATGAATTCTTCGGGAGTATCTTCAGTGGCTAACTTCAAACTGACTTTATCTATTTTAACTTCTTGGTGGACATCGTCTTTCTCAGTTGGTTTATTCCAAGAGGTAAACCAGTCGCTTACTCTTTCGGTTGAACAGCTGTCAGACGGCAATTTGCCAGATAATTTATCAACCTCAACTTGTTGTAATTCTCCTGGGCGAGGGAACTGCATATTCTCTTTATCTGATAAGAAAGCGTTCATAAAAGCGCGCCAAATTGGAGCAGCAGTAACGGAGCCTGAAGAGCCTGAACGCATCTCCGTATTATCGTTATTGCCTACCCAGACTCCAGCGGCAATTTGAGGTGTGTAGCCAATAGTCCAAGCATCTCGGTAAGACTGAGTGGTTCCTGTCTTTGCGGCTACTTGATGTCCACCAATAACTAGGGAGTTACCAAAAACATTAGCGCGAGTAGCATTGTCAGATAAGATATCAGACATCAAATAAGCGGTTTGTTTGTTGAGCACCTGTTTACCCTTACGCTCATCTTCAGTGATATCAACAATGGTTTTTCCTTCCTTGTCAGTAACCTTCAAAATTGTAGTTAGAGGCATTATTTCACCTTCATTGGCAAAAACACTGTAGGCGTGGACTAATTCAAGTAGCTGCACTTCACCAGCGCCTAGTACTAAGCTTAATCCGTAACGATCTCTATCGTTTAAACTGTTGATACCTAAATCGCGTGCCATCTTCAAAGATTCATCTAAACCAGCCAGTTCAAGCATCTTTACAGCTGGAATATTTAGCGACCAAGCCAGCGCTTCGCGAGCAGTGACAGGGCCATGTTCGGAGCCATCATAGTTAGAAGGACTATAGCCGCCACCGAAATCTGTTTTTAAATCGAATAGTACGGTGGCGGGACTGTAGGCGCCTTCAAAACCGGTAGCATAAACAATAGGCTTGAAAGATGAACCAGGTTGACGCAGACTGGTGGCTACATTAACGCTGCCGAACTTTTCTTCAAAGAAATCAATGCTACCAACCATAGCTAAGACATCACCGCTATTTGGGTCAATAGCTACCAAAGCAGAGTTTGAGGCGTTCCGTCTTTCAAAAACGGAAGGAGCTTGCTCTTCAAGGGCAAGTTCCGCTAATTCCTGAGTTTCTAAATCTAGGGTGGTAGTAACTGTAAATCCTTCTTTAGCTAATCTCTGTTCAGCTTCTTCTTCACCGCCGAGTAATTCTACCAGTTGGTCACGCACATGAAAAACAAAGTGAGGGGCGCGAATCGATTCTTTTCGCTCGGCTAGGCCAGGATTTTCAAGAGTCGGTGTAGCAAGTTTAGCTTCCTCAGCTTCTTCTTTAGTAATGAAATCTTTTTTTACCATTTGATCTAGCGCGTAATCTTTTCGAGCAAAAAGCTTGTCTAAATGGTCTCCGTAAGGAGAAAAGTAAGATGGACGCTGTGGAATAGAGGCCAAAAAAGCTGATTCTGATAAAGTCAAATCGGCTGCGGACTTATTAAAATAAGTATGAGCGGCTGATTCAATGCCGTAAGCGTTGCTGCCGTAAGGAATCTCGTTGATATAACCAGACAAAATTTCATCTTTAGAGTAAATAGTCTCAATTTCAATTGAAAGGATTGCTTCTTTAAGCTTACGAGAGATGGTTTTTTCTTTAGTCAGTAGAGCATTTTTAATAAACTGCTGGGTAATGGTTGAGCCACCGCGAGTATAAGTTGTGCGACCAGTAATATTATCAAAAGCGGCACTCATAATTCCGGTTAAATCTATGCCGTGGTGATTATAAAAATCGTCATCTTCTAAAGCTACGGTAGCCTCTTTGACATAATTAGATATTCTATCTGAAGCGACTAAAGTACGGCGTTCCTCGTTGTAGATTTCATATAATATGTTGCCGTTGCGGTCTAAAATTTTGGTTGACTCCGCAATTTCTCTGGAAGATAAATTAGTAGGATTAGGTAAATCTTTTGCATAAACGGCAAACAGAAGAAGGGAGAATAAAATAAATCCTCCAGCAAAAAGACCAGCCCACTTTAATAGAAAGCGGCCTTTTTCGCGTCTGTCGAGTTGCCAAAATGAAGGGCCAGACTTTTTTCTGCGTGATTGACTATTTGGCTGACGACTAAATTGTCTACTATTGCGCGTTGGGCGTGGAATAAGAGGGTTACTGAACAGACTCCAACGCGATCTTTTTCTTAAACCCATCTGGTTTGCATTATACCATTTGAAAGGCTACATTGACTAAGTAGCAAAAGAAAAAATATATATGAAAGATATATCGACTGACAAAAACAAAATTAAACAACTTTTAGAGCGTAGTGTAGCCGAAATAATCAACAAAGATTCTTTGGCAAAAAAGTTACAAAGTGGAAAAATATTACGAGTTAAATTAGGTATCGATCCTACTGGTCCACGAATTCATATTGGCCGTTCAATAACCTTATTAAAATTGAAAGATTTTCAAGAACTTGGGCACCAAGTTGTTTTTATTGTTGGTGATTTTACGGGCCAAGTTGGGGATACTTCAGACAAGAATGCTGAACGACCAATGCTAAGCGCCGATCAAATTAAAGAGAATATGGTTAATTATTTAGAACAGGTGGGTCAAATTTTAGATTTAGGAAAGGTTGAAGTGCACTATAACAGTGAATGGCTAGAGAAATTATCTTTTATTGAAATTGCTAAAATGGCAGATGCTTTTTCAGTTCACGAGTTTACTAATCGAGATGTTATCAAGCGTCGCATAGATGCTGGCTCGCGAGTCAATATGCGCGAAATGTTGTATCCAATTATGCAAGGTTACGATTCAGTAGCTATCAAAGCAGATGTAGAGATTGGCGGTACCGATCAGCGTTTTAATATGTTAGCCGGCCGCGTTTTGACTGAGCAAGCTAAAATGCCGAAACAAGATATTGTAATGACTGAACTGATAAATGGCACAGATGGTCAGAAAATGAGTACCTCAAAAGGCAATACAATTTTTATTGATGCAGAGCCAAATGAGATGTTTGGGGTCATTATGTCTATCACAGATGAAATGATTATTCCTTATTTTAAAATGTTAACTAGAATTCCTCTCGAAGAAGTTGAGAAATTTGAGAAAGATTTAGTTGACAAGAAAAATCCTAAAGAAATCAAATCCAAGTTAGCGTATGAAATGGTTAAAATGTATCATTCTGTCAAGGATGCTGACCAAGCTGCCAAAGAATTTGAAGCTGTTTTTGTGAAGAAAGGCAAGCCAGAAAAAATAGATGAAGTTAAATTAGAAAAAGGGGAGCTTTTAATAACAGAATTATTAGTTAAAACATCTTTGGCTGGTTCGAAATCTGCAGCCGGTCGTTTAGTTGAGCAGGGAGGAGTAAGAATTGATGAAGCAGTAATAGATGAGTCAACAGCCAAAATTGGGGTTCATGAAGGAATGGTAATTAATGTAGGAAAGCGAAAATGGGTCAAGATAAAGATAGCCAAGTAAACTCAGAACAAAATTTTATTTATTTAAATAAGGCTCCGGCTAAGTTTAGAGCACATTTATCATCAAATGAAGCTTTTGAATTGGCCAAAAAAGAAGGCATCTCTCCGCAAGAAAAAGCAGAACAGCTAATTAAAGAAATAAAGCAGCAAAAAAATCATTTATTCTCAGAAGTAAAAGCGGTCGGTGGATTTATTAACTACACTCTAAGTCCTTCTGGCTTTTCGGTTGGTTTGCAAGAAGCCTTACCTCTAAAGAGTGATAAATGGAAAGGAGAAACAGTAGTCGTTGATTACTCAGGCCCTAATGTCGGAAAACCTTTTTCAGTGGGTCACCTTCGATCAACAGTTATTGGTGATGCAGTTGCTAATATGTATCAAGCATTAGGTGCTAAAGTAATTAGAGTTAATCACTTAGGAGACTTTGGTACTCAATTTGGAAAGTTAATTGTTGCTTTAAAGAAATGGGGAGATGAAGGTATTATTGCTGCTAATCCTACTGAAGAGCTATTAAAATTATATGTAAAGTTTCATGAAGAAGTTGAGAAAGAACCTGAACTAAATGACGAAGCGAGGGCTTGGTACAAAAAACTTGAAGATCAAGATAAAGAAGCGGTAGAAATATGGAAAAAGATCGTTGACTGGAGTCTCATAGAATATCATACAATGTATGAACTATTACGAGTTGAGTTTGAAAGTGATGAAGTGTCAGAATCAGGAGTGTTAGGTGAAAGTTTCTATACCAAAGAAATGATGATGGAGATAATGATTGAACTTGAGCAGAAAAAGCTAGTCAAAGACAGTGAAGGTGCCAAAATTTTAGATTTGGGTGAAGACATTCCTGAAACAATTTTAATAAAAAAAGACGGAACGACTGTTTATTTACTTCGCGATTTGGCTGCTTTGAAATATCGTTTAGAGAAGTGGAAGGCAAGAAAGGTTATCTATCATGTTGGCGTAGAACAGAGTTTGCACTTAAAACAATTATTCACAGCCGCAAAAAAGTTAGGTTGGCTCAATGGTGTCGTGCTACTGGCAGCTCATCACGGACATTACCGTTTAGCAGATGGCAAGATGTCAACGCGTGCTGGTAGGGGAGTTAAGCTTAAAGATTTGGTAGAGCGCGGAATTAGTGAAGCTAAAAAGCTAGTTAATGACCCAAAGAAAGCGCAAAGCATTGCTGTATCGGCTATCAAATATAACGATTTATCTCATAATCGTGCTCAAGATATTATATTTGAGTGGGGGAAAGCGCTCAATTTAGAAGGCAATTCAGCCCCTTATTTGGTTTACACCAATGCTCGAGCTCACGGAGTTTTTCGTCAAAGCAAATATTTATCAGTAGAAAAGTTTAAGGAAGATTTTACTTTAGCGACTCCCCTTTTGAAAGAAAAAAAAGAAGAGGAGCTGATGCTAGAAATCATTCTGTGCAGAAAGATTATCAACATTGCCACTTTTAATGCAGAGCCAAATTTGTTAGCAGAAAAACTTTACCAAATTGCTCGATTATTCAATTCTTATTACGGTGAAACCAAAATCAATACTGAAGATAAAGATCTAAGTGATGCTCGCTTGACCCTAACAAAAATGGTGTCGTCAGTACTTGAAGAAGGATTAGCCTATTTAGGCATTCAAACTTTCGAAGAGCTTTAGATTTTATATTCAACAATCTCATTGCTGTTCAATATCCAAAAACGCGAACCGTCAGCTTGCATCTGCCAAGCTTTAATATTAGACAACTGTTCGTCAATAGCGATTTGTTTTAAGAAGGATCCGTCTTTGTTGAGCACAATTACCTTGGCAGTTGGAATAGATTTACTACTATCCCCTGCGTCGAAAAGATAGATTGATTCAATATTCTCGTTGGTAGATAGAGCTATTAGTTTTCTAGAGTAGGAAGTTTCTGGCATATCAGCAACAGAAAAGTCTGATTCAGGCTTGCCTCGCAATAGTTTTTTAAGTGATCCGTCACTATGTAAAGAATAAATATATCCGTCTATAGCAATATCAATAGCCGTCTTTAAGTTAATATCTGTTGGCTCAACTTGGTTGATGCCGCGACTAAAGTTATCCCCAGATGGCGGATACTTCCAGAGTAATCCACTGTTTGAATCTAGAAGATACAGGTTGGTACCGAAAGTGGCGATATCTGTACTGTCGGCGAAATCTCCTAAAGGATTTTCTTTTTGCGAAATGGTGATGCTGTCGTTCTCCAAACGAGCAGTGAATACTTTTTTATTAGCTGTGGTAATAAAGACGGAGTCTAGCTCTGATGAATAAAAAGCGCTAATTGGTTTATCATCGGCCGAGGGTAGTGTGAACTGAATTTCCGATTGGGCCAAATCTCGAGATAAGAATCGACCGGCGTTACTTTTAGAATTGAGAGCGTAAATTCCTCTATTTGAAACTGCTATGATATCTGTGTTTTCAGGCGCTTTATAGCTAGTAGTCGCATTTACTCTTTGAGTGTTAGTTAGTTTATCTCCTTTTTCTTGAATAATTTGTAAAAGGGAGTCTTTGCGTGTCTCTTCATCTGAGTTAGTAGGATTAACCTGATTCAATTTCTCTTCTGCCTGAGCTAATAATTTTTGGGCTTCAATGGTTTGCTTTAATTTAATAGCTTCATCTGTGCGCCCAGCCAGCAAATTAGTTTCTTCTAAAAGCCTCAAATTTTCTGATTGAGTATTGGCGATTACCTGAATGCTGTGACGATTACGAACCGTAATGGCGGTAATAGCCACAAATAAAATAGCGGCTGAAATTAAAACATAACGAAAATTTTTCCCTGTAACATAAGGGCTGAGTTTTTTAATCAATCCTCCTAGCTTTCTGTCGACTTGGTTTAATTTCTTCAAAATTGGTGCGGCAGATTTTTTAAGAGGTTTTAATAAGTCAGTCAACCATTGCTCAGCTTTAACGAAAGATTGCAGGGTTTTGCCTTGAACAGATTTGTCTGAAAATTTATCTTTGGTATAGCCTTTTGCTTTGGCAGCGTAATGAGAAATAGACCGAGCCCCAGACTTTAGGGCCGATTGGGTTTTTGGTCCGTAGCTTTCTTGCCACTTACTGTGAGCTTTTTTAGCCCCAACTACACTTGCCTTCCAAGCTTTTTTACTAATACTTCTGGCTTTCTTTAATATTGGCTTAGTATTTTTCCAAACAATTTTATGCCATCCTTGCACCGTCTCTTCCAAGTTAATGACGAATGGTTCCTCGCCGGCGGTTTCCCAAGTAGCGGCGTTTTCAATGGCTAAAATAATGGCGGAAATAGAGGTTATTTTAGAGCGCTTAGTAGATTTAACTATTTGATTGGCGGCTAAAAATGGGGTTTGTTCGCTAACTGCACCCCGAATTTGATCTAGCGAAATTATTGAGAATAAATCTTGATTAGCGAAAACCATACGATCACCCTCTGCTAGCTGGCCCGAAATAATGTTCGAGAAAGTGCTTAAAGGATGAGGCTCCGAATCGCCCACTGATGTTTCAGTTACCTGGCTAATTTTTCTAGCTCGAAATAAATAAGCCTGAGCGGTGCCAGTCTGTGAGATGTGAATTTCGTTGCCATCGACTAAAATTAAGAGTGCGTTTAAGTGCCCGAGCCAATCTGTTTCGCCCTGTTCAGTAATAGCGTAGAGCTCTTCGTTTATGTTTTTGATAGTAGCCTCGAAGCTTTTAAGCGGATTAGAAGATTTAGCCAAGGTATTAAAGCGCTCAGACAGTACATTGGTAATAGTGGGGACTAAACGAGAAGAGGGGAACCAAGGGCGGGTTACTTCAACGGCGTAAAGCAAGTTGAGCTTTTTAGTAGGATTTGTTGGTTGTGAGCCGGTAAACAAAAAACGGTCAACCAGTTTTTGTGTACTGGCAACAATAGCAAAGCGAGGAATTAGCTTGCTTGAATCCATATTTCTGCCTTTCAGTATAGCAGGAGAGAGGGAAAAAGGCAGTTTTTTTCGGTGGACAATTGTTAATCTATTTTTAATGAAGATCTGCTACAATATTATTACCAATCGTCATATGTGAGTTATCAATTCTATTTGCGACGGGAGGTCAATATCTGATGGGGGAATCGACTCGGCTCGCCCTCTGAATGCGACCACCCACTTAGCTAACAGGATGTCACCACGACGATTGGTTTTTTGTATTAAAAAACGCCCGACTGAAAGCCGAAGCGTTGAGGTGTGTCGTTGTCAGACCCGAGCGAGCGCTTCTGAAAAGAGCTCGAGGGTGTTGGGGGGTGGGTCACAGACCTCCAGATGGCGGCCGATGTTGGGGTCAGCTTGCATCTGTCTCAACGATCTACCTGTTGGTCGACCGTCAATACAACTATGCATCTGACCATCCTTCTCTAGCCAGCCTTCACCTGTACGAGTGTGACGCGCGTATACTGTTTCGTTGCTCAAATCACGCTCCTTCCTTTTTTGCACGACAAAGACTAATTTATCAGAAAGGATTGTTAGTGTCAATAAAAAAAGAGAGGCAGCGTGCGGGTGCTACCTCTCGAGGATCGAGTGACTAAGTGTGCTGATCGGTATTATCGGACGAGTAGGTATCAGGACGACGATCAACACACCCTTCCCAATCTGTATATAACGAAAAAGGATATAAGTCAAGTTGATAACTTTTTTATTAAAACAAAGACCCGCCTGGCGGCGGGTCCGTTGGTTGTCGTAGTCTAGCTACAACATTTCGGCACCTCCTTGGTGCTTTTGGGTCGTCGAGCCGGCGCGCCTAGACGGCGGCCGGCACCGTGGCGCTGATGCTGAACAGGCGGGCCGCGATGGACATGGCTCCGCCCTGCTCGCGGCCCTGCTTATCGACTCTGACCACGTCAACGTTGACGCAGTTCGTGTCGATCAGCTTGACTGAGCCGAGGTGGTCGGCATCGTCGATGCGACCGATGATGACCTGCTTTCGGTCGAACGCCTCTTCCAGCCTTTCGGCCAGTCGGGCGCACGCCTCGGCGTTGATGGGGCTGGGGGCGCCGAGAACATCGGCGCCCTCACGCAATGCGTCCAAACAGGTGAGCATGATCTTGTTGCCTTTCTCAGGCAGGCCTTCTCAGGCCGTTTAGTTGTTCAAATGACAGATAGAAGCGGTAGCTACCCCGCGCTATCCGTCGTAAGGTTGGGCTATTCACCCTATCTCAGTTGGACCATTAGTTCGTGGTTCAACCGAGGTAGGATGGGAGATCCGGGCCGAGCCCGGACCTCCTGTATTACTCCTCTTCTTCGAAGGCGACATCAGCGCCCCAGCCGCGCGCTCGCCTTGCCGTCTCGGCCGCCTCCCACTCGGCGCGCCGCTCGACGCAGCGCTCTCGCGCCTGCCTCGCCGCTTCCCACAACGACTCAGCGCTGAGCCGGTCGAAGGGGAAGGCTTCGACTCCGCAGATTTCCTTCATCAGGTCGAGTTCGTCCTCGGTATCCAGCCTGACGCGCGGGCCGTAAGCCCACGAGGGAACGACGTAGACGTTTCCCTTGAACAGGACAGGATCAACTACTGTCGGAATACTCTTTCCGTCCCAGATGCCAGCGACCCGTCTGAAGAGCCCTTGAGCGTCAAGGTCGATGACCGCCTGGTCGGCGATCTGGACCTTAAACCCTACAACGGCTCTCTTGCATGGACCCGGAGAGTTGTACCCGGACCATCGAGGAAGCATCATCAGGTTAGCGATACCGATGGTCACCCGGATCGAACCGCGATAACGGAACTCCCACCAGGTCAAACCAATGAAATTGGCACCGTTGAACCGCAAGTTCAGCTCGTTGCCGATCTCGTCTACCTGGTAGGGGAGACTCCAGATCCCTTTGAAACTGGGGAACTCGGCGATCAGTTGCCTAGCGACTACCTCAGCCGCACGGGCAGCCATGATAAGCGCTATACTGAAACGTTCACTGTACAGTTTGTCGCTCATGGTGATTCCTCCAGGAATCGTAACCGGCCGAGGCCGGCCATCCCAACAGGGATGTGGTTGACTCCTCTCTGGTGAGAGGAAGATTGTGGAGCTTTTGCTCCTCTATCAGGTCTCATTGCCAATCCTCCTTTGATTTGTATTAAATGAAGGGGATAAGACCTGGCAGAGGGTCAAAAACAATCCTTAATTCTCGGCGCAAGTGTAGCACATTTTAGGGTTTTTGTCAAGGCTCAAAGCCAGCTTTGAAAATTAGATATAATGGATTAAAACTAACCAAATATTATGGCTCAAGAACCAGTGGTGTATGAATCCTTCTTAGATAAGGCAATTAAAAGTGTCAGATTAGTTTCGCATATTGTGTGGCTGATTATTGGAATTTTATCGTTGTTTGTTACTTGGCAGCTGTATCAGGCGTATAAGACGGGGGAGATGTCGAATTACATTCAGAATCTAATTCCGACCTCTCGGATTAATTTAACGGATGAGCAGAAGGCGCAGGTGCCAGCGGAGTATCAGCAACATTTGCCGAATTAGTAAGGATTGCATAGTTGCTTCTTGTCGGCCTCTAATAGTTGACAAATTGGCTCAATCTGCTATTTTGAAGGAGTCATAAGGGGGGTGTATGGTGTCGACGAAAGTGATTCTCAACTCACATGCTTTCGGACGCGGGTTCAATTCCCTGCCTGCCGGCAGGCAGGCCGCCACCTCCATCTATAGCGCCTTCGCAAAGGGGGCTCCAAACGAAACCAAGTTCCGATGTCGTTCCACCCGCGGCATCGGAATAGACTCGGGTTAAAAGCCTGAGCAACTGGATGCAGAACCGCTGCGTCTAGCGCCACGACAGGCTCCCCTCGTGGGGAGCCTGTTTTCTTTGGCAAAAGTAATCTTTCACCTATACTAGTATTGTGCTAAAAAAAGAAATGCCAATTAAAGTGGAAAAAGCTCGGATAGGCTGGTTTAAACGGCTCTATAATTGGACACTAAATTGGTCAAAAACTCCTCAAGCAGTGTGGGCGTTGCTGGCGCTATCTTTTGCAGAGAGCTCATGCTTTCCTATTCCGCCAGATGTTCTGTTAATTGCCATGACGGTTTCTAGGCCGAATCGTTGGTGGTTTTATACTTTGGTTACCACTTTTGGCTCATTAACCGGAGCAATTGCTGGTTATTACATAGGATACGGTCTGTATAAATCTGTTGGCCAACCATTAGTTGAGTTTTATAATTTACAAGATGCGGTAAATAGTATTGGCATTAAATATAATGAGAACGCTTTTTTGGCGGTTTTTGGAGCGGCCTTTACTCCTATTCCGTACAAGGTGATTACTATCTCGGCAGGATTATTTAAGGTTAATGTTTTAATAATGCTAGCCGCGTCGGCAGTTGGTCGTTTTGGTCGGTTCTTTATTGTCGCCGGATTACTCAGAATTTTTGGTAAGAAAGTAGCAGATTTTATTGAGCGCTACTTCAACATTTTATCTATCGTTTTGTTTATCTTAATTATCGCTGGTTTTTACGCGGTCAAATATTTGTTCTAATTATTTCTTAAAAAAGACCGCCGCCCCGAAGGGCGGCGGTGTGCAGCTGCTGCCTAGCGAACCAGGCAGTTTGCAGACCCGGGAAGGACCTGCGGGTTAAGGAGAGAGGTGAGGACTTTAACCTCAATAATCAGCGGTGCCGGGACGGAGGACAAGAGGAGCTGATTATTGTCATGCAGTCTGGGCTTTTATCTGCCGGTGAAACAGTGCCCTGTACTACACCCTCTGCGGTCATGACCCTCTCTCATGCTGGTGACGGGAATTGAACCCACGACTCACGGATTTTCGGTCCGCTGCTCTACCTGACTGAGCTACACCAGCGCGTGAGAACTTTTCGTTCGCACTTAAAACAAGCTACACTAGTGCTTGTGCTTTGTCAAGCGCTAAAATTTAGTGGCTGGCCTAAAGGGTCGGGAAAAAGGTAATAGTGCTGAAAAAATTAATTAAAGGATTAAGCAGTGTGAATAGAAATCCTCCGGTTCCGAAAAGCAAGATTAAGATAATAAAAATTCCTAGCTGTCCAGCGAAGACAGATTTATATTTAGGAAAGAAATAAGAGATAATATTTGACCCATCTAGTGGGGGAATAGGAATTAAATTAAATGCTGCTAGCCAGATATTCATTTGAGCGCCAAAGTACATAAAGACCTGAATAATTTGAATTTGATCTGAGCCACCACCGAAGCTGCCTAATAAATAAAAGAGGCCGTTGAAGACAAGGGCAGCTATTAAGTTTACAATGGGGCCGGCTAAAGCAATGAATAATTCGTAAACTCGTTTTTCTAAGCGTAAAGGATTATAGACAACCGGCCGGCCCCAACCAAACCCGAAGAACAGGAATAAAAGTCCGCCAATTGGGTCGACATGAGAGCGAGGGTCAAAGGTCAGTCGACCCATTAGTCTGGGAGTGTCATCACCAAGACGATTAGCCATGGCGGCGTGCGCCCATTCGTGAATAGTAATGGCAAGAACAAGTAACAAAAGAATTGCCACAGTCATGACTAGCCCAAAAGATTGAATCCATTCTATAATGGGTGAAGACATACTTTACAATTATTTATTAACCTGATAGTATCATACACTGTATGGCACATTGCACAGTATGTGGAACAACAACTAAGTTTGGCAACAAGCTTTCTCGTTCCTTACAAAGAACCAGACGCAAAATGAAACCTAATCTTCAAAAGGTTGGAGGATTGGTTTTGTGTACTCGTTGTTTGCGAACACTTCGAAAGAAAGTAAAGAGCGAAGCGACAAAAGTTGTTACTGCACAGAATAAAAAAGAGGAAACAAAAAAAGCCGCTTAAACCGTTTGGTCATTAGGTGGGTTTAAATGAATCCTCTTTTTTGTCGTCTGTTTTTTGAGCTTTAGCTTTTTCTATTTCGGCTAGTAGTTCTGTTTTATCGGGCTCTTTTAAGGGATCAACTTCGCGACCTTTGGCAGCAAATTCCTGTGTAAAGGCTTCATCTGAATAAACATCATTGATATTGTCTGGCTCAATTGGAATACGACCAACTTTGCCAGTGATTTTGCATTTAATAGGAAAAAAAGTCTTTCCCTTATCTCTTTTCTCTCTCATATCTCGGCGGCATTTATCACAACGGGTTGGTACATGTTCGAATCCTTGTTTAACATAAAAAGCCTGTTCTTTAGCACTAAACTTAAATGACTCTCCACACTCTTTGCAGATTAAATCTACATCTTTATAGTTTCTCTCTTGTTGATTCTCCCGATTGCTCATTAATTTCATGGTAGCAAAAAAGCTTGAAGATTCAGTTTTTAGTACAATAGAGACATGAATATCAATGATCTGATAACTCGTCTCAAACAGGCAAAGCAGGCCAATGTGCTCGCTACTTCTATTGGTATAATTGCCGATAAAGAGAATTTCGCTCGCACCATTGAAGAGATCCGTTCATTAATGGGAGTAGACAGATTTGACATTAACTTATTAGAACCACTGCCAGATAAAAATTATATTCCTATTAAAGAAACGAAACGGTGGTTACGGAGTTTGTACAATTCTTCGCGTTCAGGGCGGCGGCTCGGCGTAATTTGGCAAGCTAATTTGTTACGCAATGATTCTGCCAATTCCTTATTAAAAACGCTTGAAGAGCCGCCGCCTAATTCTTTTTTACTACTATTAGCCGAGAGCGATTCATTTTTACCGACAGTCCGTTCCCGTTTACAGATCTTTTCTATAAAAGAGAGTGGTTCTGCTGTTGATCTTTTGCAGATACCTAATGATAGTTCTGGTATTATAAAAGTAGCCCAAGAAATTAGTAGTAAGAAGGATATAAAAAAACCTTTAATGCAGCTTCTGGTGCGAGAGCGAGCGTTGATTCGGCAGGGAAAGGGGAGCGTAGCTCGAGCACGACTAATTCAGAAATCCTTAACTACAAACTTGAGTGGGAGAAACATTAAATTATTAGTTGAAAGTATTTTATTGCAGCCATGATTCCAGAAATAATAATTATAGTCGTACTGGCAATATTGCTTTATATTTTACTAAAACACTGGCCAGAAACCCTAGAGGCTACAAAATTTCAACAGCTCAATGCTCGAAAACCGCAAGAAGAGAGCGAACAAAAACCTAAACGAGATGGGCGGGGAAAAAAAGATAAGGTGAATATCTGGCAGTTGGTCGTCACTTCAGTAACTAAAGTATATGAATCAGTAGTATCCGTCTTTGGTTTGAATGGTAAGAAAAAAGAAATCCCTCTTACTGGTGATGATTACTCTGTATCTGAAGAATCGTCTGAGTTTGACAATTTATTATTAAAAGCTGAAATGGCTCAACGGAAAGGCAGCTACGATATAGCTGAAAAACATTTATTAAAAGCCGCTACGCTAGAGCCAAAAGATCCTAAGGTGTATTCAAAAATTGGCATCCTTTATTTAGAGCAAGGGGAAAATTGGGAAGATGCTGAAAAATCCTTTCGTCAAGCTCTAAAATACGACAAGAATAATGGTTTTGTACATAATAATTTAGGATTAGTAATGTACTATCAAGACAAATTTTCGGCGGCCCGCAAGGAGTTTGAAAAAGCCGTCTCTGTGGATAACTCAATTGCCTCGCGGCATATTAATTTGGGGTTAGCCTATATGTCTTTGCGTCAGTTTGTTAAGGCCGAGAGCTCTTATAAGCGTGCTTTGAAGTTAGATACGAATAATGAAGAGTATGAAGATTTAGTTAAAGAGGCGGGGGAGAAGAGAAAAACCCATCAAAGGTAATAGCCTTAAAGGGGTTGTACTAATCTGTAAAATAGTATAGTCTGCAAGTTAGGAAGCCCCAATCCATGGGGTGGGAGATGGTGGTGCAGCGAGCTTATACGCGGATGGCTATCTTCGTGATGGCTCTGTTGGCGGCGTTCGCGCTGGTGGCCTGTGGTAGTGGGGGTAGCGGACCACTCGCTGAGGGTGCTGGTGGAACGACCGCGGATGGTGGCACAACGGACGGCGTTGGTCCGTTCGATGCTGTTCTATGCGTGGTACTTGATGTTACCGCGCTGAACGCGGAAGCTATCCACACTGATGGTGTGGTGGCAACGGCTGTTCTCCAGGGATCCAACGGTGATTACTTCATTGAGTACCGCCGTGAAGTCGAACCCGTTTTCGACCAGGAAAACAACGAGCTTCGGTTCACAATGAGCGAACTTCCAGGAGGCAACTACCGCCTGGATGTACTCATCTCCTGGATCGAGGTTGGAGCGACGGAGCCGGAAGGGCAGGTCTTCAGCTGGTACCTGACCGCCGTCGTCGTATCTGGCCAGAACGCAGTCAACCAGGTTGTGCAGCTGTGAGGTCGGTTTCAAGAAGGGCTCAGCCTTGCCGGTAGACATTATCGGCAGGGCGACTTTTTTTATGATACAATTTGATAGATGAAGTCAAAGAGAGTGTTAATAGTTATTAATTTAATATCCGTCCTGTTTTTTGCGATTTCCATAATAATGGTTGCTTCTTCAGCGGTTGCAGCTGATCATTATTCATTGACCTGGGATGCAAACAGGCTGGTTTATTCAGATTCTGGTGCTTTTCAAAGACAGGAATATTATCGACATGTACGTTTGATGTCTACTCCAGCAGGTCGATGGTCAAGTTTGGTATGTTTGGGTCCAGCTGAATGGCAAGTTAAAGGAACGCTATCTAATGGAAAGGGGATCACAGAACGCTGGAGGGCGACTGACTGGAGAAGTGTATTTGAGCCGTGGAGAGATGATTTTGATTATGATTATGTTACAACTCCTGGATGTGCAAATTCAACAGGTTGGGATACAAATTGGGATCCAGCAGGTACGCGAATTTGGCACTGGTCAATTAGACCTTCAGGTGAGTATGGAGCCCTCGTCATGCAGACTGAAGCTTCGGCTGGTGTTTATAAAAATCATTGGCAGGTTGCAGCCTCTTGGCCAGTTAGGTGGACAGTAGTTGGTTGTGTATATGAAAACTCTGAGAGTGAATGCCCCTTTGAAACGCGTTAGAAAAATCTACCTTCGTTTTTTTGTATCAGTTTTGATGTTTAGTCTTTTGGCGGTTTATATGACTGGTATGAATAGTAAAAAAAATAAGCAGAACGATGTAGATGTTACTTCTAGGGATGGTGTTTCTTGGCAGGAACGCTGGGATGCCGTAGCAGAAATGGAGTCCGAGGGCTCAACATATAAACAATATAGTTATTCAACGAGTATTTTACCGCCCATATAATGAAAAAATTAGTAATAAAAATTATAGCGATAGTGGCAGTTGTGGTGTTGTCTTTTGGGATGGGATACGTCTGTTGCTTTAAGCTGATGACTGGAAGTTCTGCCGATCCACTACAGCGGGAGATATCTAATAGTGATACAGAACAAGCGGTTGATAATGATGAGGATTTTAATGCGGTCGGGCAAACTTTACTTACCGTTTCCTACAATCAGGAGTTAATTAAAAAATGGTCAAATTCACAAAATGGAGAGCTGACTACAGAGTTAGTATTAAATGGTGCGGAGACTAGCTATAAAGCTGGTGTGACTATTAATCAAGATGTATTTGAAATGGACGTTCCACTCGTAGTTACTACGGTGATAAATACTTTAGAGGGAGGTAATTATAATGGTACGATAACGGTTTATTTTAATGACACAGAGGTAGATTCTAAAGAGGTGTCATTTAGTTATCAGGGTGAAGGTGAAGAAGTTTTAGATTATAACGAACTATAGTATTTAACTTGCCTTTTGACCCGAATTAGCATACTCTTACTCTGAGTTATGTTCTATACTTTACACAATTTTATTTTGTCAATTACGACAGAGCTGGCCATTGCCCAAGATATACCCAGAGCCGTAATTGACATCTTTCTGTTAGTTCCATTTGTATCCTTAATTTTGGCTTTCTTACGCCATATTATTGGGGTAAAAACGATAGGATTATTCTTTCCAATTGTGCTGTCAGTAATCTTTGCTGTTTCTGGCTTCACTTACGGTTTAGCCCTCATTTTCTTCGTTGCTTTGTTTACCATTTTTGGCAGAGTGATTGTCAGACCATTCCGCATGCTTTATTTACCGCGTTCAGCTTTCGTTATTTCAATTGTTACCATGGGAGTTTTTTGGACCTTAATTTTTATCTCTGCCATCTCTAACAAAAGCCCAGTTGAATCTATGTCAATTTTATCTTTCGTGGTTTTGCTTCTATTTACAGAAGATTTCTTACGAGTTTCCAATGAGCGCGGAGCTAAAAACAGTCTGACTTTAATGGGTGAGACTATTTTAATAGCTATTATTGGAGCATTATTTTTGCGTTGGCAGGCAGCTCGAGACGCGGTCTATACTTATCCTGAATTATCTTTATTAGTACCTCTATTAGCTATTGCTCTTAACCGTTGGAATGGATTACGCCTTTCAGAACTATACCGCTTTCGCCTTGTTCGCAAGCGCTTGATAGTAGATAAAGACGAATAAACTTATGTCTAAAGTACCTCTGCCCCAAATAATTATGGGCATGAATACTCGTAATTCCCGCTTAATAAAAGTGGTTAATTATCAGTTTGCAATTAATCGGGTTAACTCTAAAATTCGGTTTAAAAGTCTGTTGATGAAGAATGATGTTGCCACGCCAGAAATTTATGACATTGTTTCTAACTTTAGAGATTTATCCGAAATTCCTTGGGAGAAGTTAGAAGAAAAAAGCTTTGTTATTAAGCCAGATAGAGGATACGGAGGGCATGGCATCATTGTTCTTAACTGGAGTAAAAAAAGAAGAATATGGATGAAAGGATCGCGAGAATATACTCGAGAAAACATTGCTAGACACCTGCGAGATATTTTAGATGGCCAATATTCAAAAGGATATTTACCCGACAGAGCGTTTTTTGAAGAACGCATTAAACCCCATCAGTTTTTCCGCCAGTTATCAAACTCTGGACTGCCAGATATTCGAGTAATTGTTTATAACAGTGTGCCAATAATGGCGATGTTGCGCTTACCGACAGTTGAATCTGGTGGGCGAAGCAACTTGCACGCTGGAGGCTTAGGAGTAGGCATCGATATTGGTTCTGGTATAACAACCTTGACCATTCACAATAGTAATTTAATTGCTCAGCATCCTGATACCTCAATGAGATTGGCTGACTTGAAGGTACCTAAATGGAATCAAGTGTTGCAAATTGCTATTGAAGCGCAAAGAATTTCTGGTTTAGGGTACTCAGGTGTAGATATTGTAATAGATTCAAAAGGACGAGTGTTAATTTTAGAAGCTAATGCGCGGCCTGGTTTAGATATTCAAATTGCTAATTTAGCAGGATTAAACGAAAGAGTTAGTAGAGTGCGAAATTTGAAGGTTCGCTCAGTCGAGCATGGCATGAGAGTGGCTAATGAGTTGTTCTCAGAATATGACGGAATGAAAATAAAGACAACAAAAAAACCAGTTCTAAAGCGTATAGAAAAAATCATTATTCGCAGTATTGATGGAAAGAAATCACTTCATGTTAAGGCAAAAGTTGATACAGGAGCTGACTCGAGTTCTATTGGAATAACAGCCGCTAGAAGATTGGGGTTTTCTAAACTGGTAAATGTACTTCAATCTAAGGGTATGTTTCATATACTAAAAATTTCAGATGCTCGACAGAGATTGAAAGAAGTTGAAGCGGAAAAATCATTTACAAAACTGGGTATAAAATTTAAGGCTGTGAAATCTGCTTCTGGTGGGACGGTTAGAGCTTATGTACCAGTGAAAATTCAAATTCATAGAAGAGAAATTGAAACTCAGGTCTCAATAGTAAATCGCTCTCATTTGGCTTATTCGGCTATTATTGGAGCAGTAGATTTAGGAAGTTTCTATATTAATCCTGTTTAGCACTTTTGAATTGATAGTCGTTGCTGTCAAGATTAATATCTTTTTCTAGTAATAAGTCTAGCTGTAACCTTGCCATATTAAACTTTGTTGCTTGCTCAAAACCAGTAAACTGATTACTATAATCGGCTTCTAGTGTATAATATTGTTGATCATCTTCATTAAATATCAAATCGACACCAATAATATCTGATTTGGTAATTTTTTGCAGGTCGAGACAAATTTTTTCTGCTTCTTGGTCTAGCTCAATGATTTCAGTTTTAGCTCCTTGAGAAACATTGTGAATAAAACCTTTTTTACCCTGTCTTTTCATAGCACCAATTATTCCAAAAGGACAAACGAAGGCTCTAATGTCAAAATCAGCTTTTATGTACTTTTGAAAAATATATTGGCTTACCTCTTCTTTTTCGACAAAACCTACTAAATCTTGCTGACTATCAATTTTAATAATTCCTCGTCCGTGACTACCAACCTTTGGTTTGGCAATAATTGGGTAATTGAAATCGTAATTAATAATGGTCTTACTATTACCTGAAAAAACGCTGGGTCTAGGCGAAGCTAAACCATTTTTAGCGTAGAAGATATTTTGACTCAATTTGTCTTGAAAAAACATACTCAAAATACTATTTTTATTGAGTATACGTACCTCATGAAGAACTAAGAAATTAATAAAGGATTTAAAAAAATGAGTATCACTTTGTCCTTGAATAGATAAACTTCTGATAATAAAGGCAGATTTTTTTAAATCAATTTTTTTATTATCCGCATATAAATTTAAATTATTTTTGTCAATCTCAATCAAGAGATTTGGAATATTGAGTGAAATGAAATTTAAACCCATCTTTTGTGTTTCTTCCTTAAACCTAGTGGGGGCGTAAGCATCAGGATTGACATTTAAACACACAATAGTGTCAAACATATTATTATTTTTACTTGATGATCTCATGTTACAATTATAGCAGTTGAATAAGTAATGATTATCTCTGTGTCAAACCCAGAAAAAGGCTCGGGTCATATTTACCCTTTAAGACCATCAGAATTAGTAAGAGACCCTGAAAGAGTTTTTTCGGGTGAGATTGAGCCAATAATTACTCCTGAAGAATTGGAGCAGCTTAGAGAATTTGAAGGACCTCTTTTTGAACAACTTCATGGTATTACTGACACTCAAGTGGAAATACATGAGGTTTACACAGAAGCTTTTCAGGAAGAAGAGGGAAGAAGATTGGTCTTATTACTTTATAAAGATCTTGGATTAAGAACTCTTGTAGAAGGTATAACAGAAGAATTGGGAATCTTAACAGAAAGCATTAAAGGAAAAAAACAGGTTGAGGCGCTTTATAGTAGTTTGATTATTGATTTACAGACCATTTGTTCGAGCGAAGAGAGCTTCCGTGATTACATAGAAAATGGCGCAGAATTACCCGAGCTCAGCAAAGAAGTAGGCAAAATAGTTTTTTACAAACCAGAATCTCAGACAGATCAAGTGCCGCAAAATAATGAGGAATTGACTACTTTGCTATATGAAGTTGAATTAGATGCCATTGGTCCGAGAATGTTGGAGGCTATTAAAGTGTTTAGTGATACTATTGCTCAAAAGAAATTTACCTCTCAGTTACAACAAAGAAAAGGAGATATATCTGCTGTGCAAAATCCTTCTCGAATTCAACGAGTAGTCAAACCAGAGCTTTTAGCTGAAATGGCTACTAGAATTCGCGCTATGAAAACAGAATTAAAAGTTATGCAAGATGGATTGGGAGAAGAAGGTTTAGAAATGGCAAAAAGTATAGTAGTTGATCTATATAGACGAAGAATAAATGAGCGAATAGCTTTTTATTACCAATTTGGGAGCATGCTTGAACAAGCGGGTGGGGAAGAAGAGCTTGTTGCTTTAAAGGCCGTGACTGGTCGTCATAAACCCTCGAGATCTAGTAGAAAAAGTGTACCAAACCCGAGATTTAATACAGAGAATACACCAAAAACTTTAAACAGAATTGATAGGTTTTTAAAAGGAATTGGCATAGATGCTCAAACTGGAGATTATCGAGAAATAACTGAGCAAACAGAAGAGAAGTTAGATGAAGCCATTGAGCAAGAGGGTCAACAATCATCTGAGGCTTATGAACTTTATAATCAAGAATTAATTGGTCCAAACGAAGTACAAATGTTGGTAGATTTGGTGATTAGACATTATGGTTATGATCAAGTGGAAAAACCGTGGAGTAGCTTAATTGATAAATCAAGGAAAACATTTATTGTGAGTGATCGCGATAAAGTTGTTAAGATACCCGCATCTTTAGAACGAGGATTAATTGATGTATTAGGAGTTATAGAGCACGAAGTTACTCATATGATTCAATATCAGAATAAGGCAAATATAATGTCGACAGGTTTGAGGGTTAATTCTGATATAAAATCGGGCAGGAGTAGTATATTAGCTGAGGCCGGTGCAATGGGAATAGAGAGTGAAGCTAGAGAATCTATGGTCGGCGTGACTAGAGATGCAGAACCATATTATTATATTGCAATACGAGAAAAACAGAGAGGTGGAACTTTTAAAGATTGTTTTATGGTTTTTTTAGAAGCATATTCCAGAAGAACTTATGGTAAGACGATAGCGGAATTAATAGAAGATAGTGAGCAATATCAGGATGCGGTTGACTATGTATACGAAAGAGTAATGAGAATATTTAGAGGTGGCGTAGATATAAATGATAATAGTGGTTATATTACTAACACAGATCAACTGAAATATGCTGAACAAGAATTTCTACTTAATGCTATGAAAGAAAATGGTGTTGAAGATTTAGCATATATTCATGGGTTAGATTTATATTCCTTAGCTGAGTTACAACAGTTGGGATTAATTCATATGGATCAAATTCAACAGAACGATCTTTTTTTAGCGAGAGAAGTATGGCCAGAAATAAGAAGGAGAATAGATAACGGTGTAAATGTGAGTCAGGCGATAGCTCAAGTCTGCGAAGAAATGTCTTGAAAAATAAAATTAATAATTTAGAAATAAATGAAGAAAGAGATTGAGGCGATGAAAAAAAAGCAGAATATAATTCAGCAGGATATTAAAAAAGTTCCTCTGCTGGCACCTTTATTAGCGGCTTTTGGTTTGGTTGCTACACTGTACGGATTCGAAAAAATATTAGATAGTACTTTTTTGGTTGACCAGCCTTGGCTTCTTTTGGGCACAGGTGTGGTTGTTCTGTTGTTAACTGGCGCTTTTTACGATCATCTTTAAATAAAAAGCCTCATCTCGATTGCGTTTGAGATGAGACGGGGTTATGCGGCAAGAGCTTCTTCCATGATTGCTTGCACGGCTCGCAGATTAGATTCGGTGGCTTGGTGGAGATAAACCATGATGTCTTGAACACTCCTAGAGCCAACGATTGTTGCTCGGAATCCTCCGTTGACGGGAACGCACTTAATTCGGCGCTCGCTTCCTCGACAGCGAGTGATCCTTCTTAGGGAAATCTTGCTAACGAGGGGTGATTTTTCGGCGGCTCTAACGGGAGCTCGAGCGGCATCAATGATAGTGGAATGACTGTCCGTGATTTTGCCACCAGCAAAATGTCTTTTGCGTTTGGCTCTGGCCATTGTCGGTCTCCTTTCTTGTTTCACTTCTACAATAAATTTACTTATTTGTCAAGCACAATAATTGACTTAACAGACTAAATCTGTTACTAATTTGTTAAGCTCTGAATTCACTAGAGCTAGAACCTGAGCAATCCGAACAGGAGGAGAACACACATGAAACGGACGCTATGCGCAGTTTTATTGCTGCTCACTTTTTCGATTGTAGCATGTGGTGGCGGAGGTGGTGCTAGTAATAGCAACACTAATTCCAACATCAATTCGAATACTAGTTCCAATACCAACAACAACTATGAGAGTGGCGAGCTTCAGATAGTTGAATCACAGCCGACTGTGACAGTCCCTGTTGTTACACAGGAAGTCGTTTCTGTACCTATAAGCCAACTTGAACCAGGTAGCTGGTATGTTGGTATCATGACTGAAGGTGAAAATAGTCGTCTATTGCAGCCAGAGGTAGGTGATCAGGAAATCAGCTTCAATGTTGGCTCGAATTCACGGGCAGACCTCAACCGAACATTTTCGGTTTATCCTGCTGAGGTTGATCCTTATGGACCAATGACCGTTGAATTGTTCGATTTCAACAATGGTCGCAACTATCACGGTAAGAATGTTGTTCTCCTACATGGTATTCTTTCAAATGCAAATAGAATGAGTACAATGCGTGATGCTCTCAAAGCTACTAGGCGTTACGACAGATGTCTTTCTATTGGGTACAACTATAAGCAAGGGATTGATTCGATGACGAGAGATGTTCTTCAAGTAATTGCAGACCACTTTCCTGGTGAGACAGGTGGCATTGACATCATAGGTCATAGCCTTGGTGGTTTAATAAGCCGGAATTTGGTTGAGCGTAATGGAATGTATCGTCATACGAACAATCTTATTACGCTAGGGACACCTCACACAGGAACAACATATTCAGCTTTAGTTTTGTTAATAACAAATACTGTACCTGAAATATCGGCAATAATGAACATTTTCAGTAGAGAAGGTATTTTGGACGCTGCTCGTGATATGTTGCACACGAGCTCCTTCATTCATATCTTGAACAGCCCAAGCAATATGGTTGTAACCTCCACTGATTACTACAGTCTTGCTGGCAATTGGAGAAATACTGGCGGTGATGGAATTGTTGCAGTTGTTAATGCCAGCTGGAATGGCTTGGCAAATGAATGTCGTCATTGGCGACATTATGAAATGACTGGTGAATCACATACAAGCCTGTCAGAAAGTGATAAGGTTATTGATCAAGTTAAAGAGATCTTAAGTAATGAGCAACCTTCAGATCCGCCATCGAATCCTGACCCAAGCCCAAATCCGCCGCCTGCGAATGATTTGCCGCCTACTCCTAACCCAACTCCAGACCCACCGTCTAGTCCTAGCCCAACGCCTGGTTCAACGCAAGTTGATTCTGGCAATTGGCAACCTGGTGAAGGTGGGTCGTATCCTGTGAAGTACAGGGCAGAGTGGCAACGGCTTGGTGGTTTGGGACACGCTCTGGGCCCAGTTCATCAGCATAATCATCCTGACCCGATTGTCTCGCAGATAACTCCATACTATCCGCATGACTACCAGCTCTTTGCTCGTGGCATCTTGGTCAACCTTGGCACCAACGTTTTTGGTGTTCAGGGAGGTCTATGGGATGCCTACCAGAGCTACGGAGCCTCAACTGGCATGATGGGTTGCCCCATCTTGCCGCAGAGAGACTTTGCGCGCTCAGGTGTAAGTGGTGAGCTAGGTCATGTCTTGCATACGGAAGGCGGTTATGTAACGCATTTCCGTGGAGGATACGGCTATGTCAATGAGGCTTTTGCTTCTCATTGGCATGTCAAAGGTGTGGAAGCTGGTGAAAATGGATTTCCGATAAGTAATGCTGAGTATCGGGAGTCTGGAATCAATGGAGCGCGTGGTCGAGTCCAGTTGTTTGAGGGCGCGACTATGTTCCACTACGTCAATCTGTACGAGATCACCACCTACTTCAACACTAAGTACTGGAGTGACGAATGGGATGGCTTGCGGCGAATTGGCTTCCCGCAGCAAATGAAGCAGTACCACATGGAATCTGGCGTATCTCACAGAAAGGGAGAGAGCCAGCTTTTCCAAGGTGGCTGTGCCTATGAGCTGGGTGGCAGCATCTGGCTCGTTCATGGCCGCATCCATCGTATTCATCAAGACGCCGGTGGCCCTGGTGGACGCTATGGTTTCCCGATAGCCAACAGCAACGCAGACAATTCAGTTCAATCCTTCGAGGGGGGTGTGATTGATCTGAATTGATACCTCCGACCCGAGCTTGACCGCTCGGGTTTTTTTATAGCTCTTCAATCTGTTTAAGCCATTTTCCTATACTCGCGGGTGTTAAAGAGATAAATTTTGTATTTGGGTGTTTCTTTACTGTTTCTAGGTAACGAGCAAGTCGTTGGCGTCGAGAATGTTGCAGCAATATTCGAAAAAAATTAAAACTAAGCTTATTCTTTGCATTTTTAGGAACTGATTTTCCACGATTGGTATTGAGAATATATCGCTTAATTACTCTGGGAATAATAATTAATCTAGACACATTTAAATAAATCACTAAATCTGCCCGTTTGATTCTATCCTCAATTAGTTTGTTGTAAGAGCCGTCAATAATCCATTTTTCTTGAGAGATAATTTGGTTGTGAATCTTTTTTTGTTTTTCTAAAGGATGCGGTTCAAACTGGCCATGCAGTAACTCTTTGTCTAAATGAAAAGTAGGTAAATTATATTTTTTACTTAAAGCGTGAGTCAGAGTTGATTTGCCACTGCCTGAGTTGCCAATGACGCAAATCTTTTTGTATTTATTCATTTGTTTTAGCATAACAAACATTGCCAAGGAGTACTTTGTCTAACAAAAAAATGACAGCATCCTGCGGACACTATCATTTTTCTGGCAGTGTAAACCGGTCTAGACCCTTGTGACTGTATTTAGCCCTCTATTGTACG
>CAYQWZ010000006.1:0-64168 GCA_964421635.1 uncultured Candidatus Saccharibacteria bacterium | reverse complement strand
GCGTAGCATCGAATTAAACCACACGCTCCACCACTTGTGCGTCTCCCCGCCAATTCCTTTGAGTTTTAAACTTGCGTTCGTACTCCCCAGGCGGCTCACTTAACGCGTTAGCTTTGGCACTAAAGAGGGTCGATACTTTCCAATGCCTAGTGAGCAGCGTTTACAGCGTAGACTACCGGGGTATCTAATCCCGATCGCTACCTACGCTTTCGTACCTCAGTGTCAGTTAAAGCCCAGTGTGCTGCTTTCGCCTTTGGTGTTCCACTCGATATCAACGGATGTCACCCCTTCACCGAGTGTTCCGCACACCTCTGCTTAACTCAAGTAAGACAGTTTCGCTCACATTCCCAGGGTTAAGCCCTGATCTTTAATAAACGACTTATCAAACCACCTACGTACTCTTTACGCCCAGTAATTCCGGACAACGTTTGCACCTCTCGTATTACCGCGGCTGCTGGCACGAGATTAGCCGGTGCTTATTCATAAGGTACCTTCAAAAAATTATTCCCAAATAAAAGTAGTTTACACACCGAAGTGCGTCTTCCTACACGCGATGTTGCTGCATCAGACTTTCGTCCATTGTGCAAAATTCCCAACTGCTGCCTCCCGTAGGAGTCCGGGCCGTGTCTCAGTCCCGGTCTGGCTGGTACATCCTCTCAGACCAGCTACCCGTCGTAGGCTTGGTGAGCCTTTACCTCACCAACAACCTGATAGGCCGCCCGCCACTCCCAAAGTGTATAAATACTTTAATGGCACCAAATTATGGTGACACCACATGGGGTATTACCCCGTCTTTCGACGAGCTATCCCCCGCTTTGGGGTATGTTACGGACGTGTTACTCAGCCGTCTGCCGCTGCCCCGAAGGGCCGCTCGACTTGCATGTGTTAGGCACATCGCCAACGTTAGTCCTGAGCCAGGATCAAACTCTTAAATATACAAAACGATTGCGTATATGGTGCAATCAGACCCTAAAGCTCAAAAAGAATTTACGGTTCTTACTGCAGAAGAAATGGTAATTTCTTCTACTTCTAATTTTTCAGTTTCAATTAAATACAAGCCAGCAGTAATCTGGCTGTGCTTTAATATATAACCATAATAATATACGGGAGTCAACACCTTAATTAATTTAAGATTCAACCTTGACAAACAGCAGTTTATTTGTTAAATTATACCCGTTCGAGAAAGGAGTGCGCAACATGAGCGAAGACTACCGAGCACTGCTGCAAAGCAATCTTAAACTCGTTACCAGAATACTGGTAGCGGGAACAATCATCATCGGGCTGGTGCTTGGCTTCGCTGTCAAACTCAGCCACGAGATGTACTGGACTGGCTACGCAAGTGGCTACCAGCAAGGAGTGATCGAAGCTCAGGAGTATCCCCATGAGCCGTAACTACGCGGAACAGCAGCGACGAAACAGCAGATTCACCAGCCTTGTTCTGGTCTTGGTGCTACTCATTGGTCTGCTGATGATGGTGGGCGCCCATTTGTACGGGAAACAGATGTACGCTATCGGTCACAGCGACGGGTATCAGCAAGGCAGTACCGACACCCAACGCATCTACGAAGAAACGCAACCTGAACAAGCAAAACAAGAAGTGACGCAATGAACCAAGTTCGATTTCGACGACCAAGAAGCCGCCCCTCGGGGCGGCTTATTCTTTAGCAATAACTTTGTCGATAATTCCGTACTCTTTAGCGGCGGCGGCGGTTAGAAATTTATCTCGGTCAGTATCTTTCTCAATTGCCTTTAAATCTTTGCCCGTCATTTTGGCAAGCAACTCGTTCATCTCTTTTTTAGTACGAATAATCTCTTGCGCATGAATGGCAATATCTGAAGCCTGACCTTCGGCCCCACCCATTACTTGATGGATTAAAATTTTAGAATGCGGCAACGCGTAGCGCTTACCCGGCTCCCCAGCAGCCAGCAAGAAAGCACCCATAGAAGCGGCCATTCCCATACAAATAGTGGAAACTTTTGGCTTAATATATTCCATAGTGTCGTAAATTGCCATACCAGCCGTTACTGAACCACCAGGGGAATTAATATATAGCTGGATATCGCGCTCAGCATCTTCACTCTCTAAAAATAAAAGCTGTGCCATAATTAAGTTGGCTACATCGTCAGAAATTGGACCACCCAAAAAGACAATACGATCTTTTAGTAATCGCGAGTAGATATCGTAAGCCCGCTCACCATATTGCGATTTCTCTAAAACAGTTGGTATTAAATAAGACATTACTACAAATTAGTTATTGTCTTTATTTTAGCTTGTTGTAGCCTGTTTGACGAGCCATTCAACTGCTTGAGCGGCAACCATCTTCTCGTCCTTGATTTCAATATTTTTTTCTTTGACTAGAGAGCCCAAGCCTAATCCTATCTTTACATTTTGCTCAGCTTGCAAAAGTAAGTCTTTCTTAATTTGGTCAACATCACGCTTAATGGATTGCAGATATTGATTCCACTTTAGGCCCTGCGATTCAACTCGCTGCTGTAATTCAGCGACCATTCGATCGACTTCTTGGCTGTTCATCTCGTCAGGAATTTCGGTAATAATTCTTTTTTCAAACTCTTTCATTACTGCACTTTGCGTTTGGGCTACGGCGTCTTGCTCTTTTTCAATTCCTAAATTTTCCTTAATAGCTTTTAGCATTTCGTCTGGCTTGTCGTAGCCAAAATCTTTTGTAAATATGGCGTCATACTCGGGCATGACTACTTCTTTTACTTCATGTAACTGCAGCTCAAACTGGGCCTGTTTACCAGCCACATCTTTGGCATGATAATCTTTTGGAAAATTTATTTTAAATTTTTTGCTATCACCTTTTTTTAATCCTATAATATTCTCTTCAAAACCAGGAATTAATGAGCCTTCACCTAATATGACCGGATGATTCTTATTCTTCATAGATTCTTGCTCTACCCCATTAATGCTGCCCTTGTAGCCAATATCTACCCAGTCGCCTTTTTGCGCTTCTCTCTTCACTTCTTTGTACATGGCTTTTTGGCGACGCAAATTGTCTACTACTTTCTGCACTTCCTCGTCTGTTGGTTTTTGAGCCTCAATTTTTTTAACCTTAATGTTGTCGATATTCTTCAGTTTCACTTCTGGCATGACTACTACTTCTGCCTTAAACTCTAATGCAATATCGTCTTTATTTTTTGAAGCCGCCTGATATTTTTTAATTTCAATAGCCGGATGCGCAATAGGGCTCAATTTATGCTCTTTCAAAGCCAAAAAGTAAGTATCGCTCATAGCCAAGTCTAGAGCTTCTTTTTCAATAGCCGCGCGGCCTACCTCTTTTATAACGACATCTCGCGGAGCGCGGCCTTTGCGAAATCCTTTTACAGATAGCTTATTAGTAACTTTTTTTAAAGCCTGCTCAAAAAACTCTTCTAACTCAGAGGCCGCAACCTTAATTAATAACTCAAATTTGGCTTTTGGTAATTTTTTAGCGCTTGATTTCATACTTAAATTTAGTGTTTACAGTGCTTTACTCTATCAGATTTAAGAGTACTTGCCAAGCTATGCAGTAGTCGTTGTATCCCAAGTTTTTAGTGCGTCGATTCCAGGCAATTTTTCACCGGCAATATAGGCGACCGCCGCCCCACCACCCGTAGAGACAAAGTCAAATTTATCTATAATGTTATTCTGTTCAATATAGGAAACTGTGTCGCCCCCCGCCACTGTAGTCGCCCCTTTGGCGTTGATTAGGGCATCGGATATTGCGCGGGTGCCGTTGGCAAAACGAGCTTCTTCAGCGATTCCCATAGTACCGTTCCAAAATATCTCCTTCGAGCCAGCAATATACTGTTTAAATAATTCAACGGTTTTATTACCAATATCAACATAGCGAAACTTCTCTCCCCGTCCTTCATTCATAAAGTCTACAGGCAGAATAATTTTTCCTTCAGATTTTTCAATCATCTCTTTGGCTATTTCCAACAACGAGTCATCTGTAAATGATTCGCCAATATTTCTACCCATACTCTTGGCTAGCAGATTAGCCATCGCCCCACCGGCTAGAATATAATCAACCTTGGGCAACAACGACTTCAGTAAAGACAGTTTTGTTTTTAACTTGGCCCCGCCAATAATGGCTGTAAAAGGTCTTGAAGGATTATTGCGTAATCTATCGAGTGCCGCCACCTCTTTTTGCATTAACATTCCTGGGTAAGACTCCATAATTTTTGGCAGCTGCGTAGTAGTGGCGTGTTTTCTGTGCGATGCACCAAAAGCGTCTGATACATAAATCTCCCCCATTTTAGAAATAGACATAGCAAATTCAAAATCGTTGTTCTCTTCTTGAGGAAAGAAACGGGTGTTGCCTAAAAAGAAAATACTTCCTGGCTTCATAGACCTTAAGGATTGCAAAATTTGATCGCCGAAAATTCCATCAGATATCTGTATTTGCGTTTTATCAAAAAAACTCATCAAATGTTGAGCAATTGGTCGCAAACTGTATTTCGGATCAAACCGCCCCATAGGTCGGCCAAAATGAGATAAAATTATTACTTTGGCTTTGTTCTTTAATAAATAATCAAGTGTTGGCAGCGTAGCGCGAATACGAAAATCACTCAAAACAACGCCATCCTTCACCGGTTCGTTATAATCGACTCGGTAAATGACAGGCTTAAGCGCAACATCAACATCAGATATAGAGAGATGCATTTCAGGAGCCTCGCGCAGCGTTTTTTACTAATGTAGTGAATTCTCTTAAATGAAGGGATGCGCCACCAACTAAAACTCCATCAATTTCTGGCTGCGCTATAAACTGTAATATATTCTCAGCACTAACACTGCCACCATATAAAACTCGGGTATTAGCTGGTACCACTTTCTTAAGCTGGACTGCTACATCGTTGACATACTCGGCCGAAGCTGCGCGTCGTGATTTTTTTGAGCCCCCAGATATTGCCCAAATTGGCTCATAAGCAATAATACACTTTGACCGCTTCTCCGCTGATACTCCTTTCAAATATGAATCTAGTTTACGAGCCAGCGAATGACGAGAGCTTGAGGATTGTGACTTTTCGCCCACACAAATAATAGGCGTAATTTTAGATGCCAAGGCCGAATGGATTTTTTCCGAAATTGTCTCTACATCGTAATTGTGGAGTTTAAGAGTTTCAGAATGACCAATAATTGCGTAATCGATTAAGCTTTCCACCAAGTCTGCTGCAATTTCTCCTGTAGTTGGCCCCGGTTGCTCAGCTGAGATATCTTGTAATCCTACTCCCATGTGATGAATTTGATCGTGCACAATGTTTCTCACTTCAGTCACCCAAACAGCTGGCGGACAAAGCACAACCTTAACACCATCGAGGTGCTCGATTTCATTCCTGACCCCCATAGCTAATACATGAGCATCTGAAAGAGTAGTATTATTTTTCCAATTAGCAACAACTAAAACATTCCGTTTCATACTTCTATATTAGAAGAGTTGGCGCCTAAAATGAAGAGCGTAAACTACGCCGATGCGTTTTTCTATAATATGAGATTGCAAATCGGTGAGCCTCTTCTCGCATAGTAAGAGCAATTTTTTTCAACTGTCGATTGGAATATTTTATCTTAATTTTATCTTGCGCTCGCATATGTAAATCTACTCGCTTGCGAGTTTGGCCTTTTGAAACAGCGATTATTGGCACTTTTATACCCATTCCTTTAGCCGTCGCCCTAACCCGCGACAGCTGTCCTTCGCCCCCATCTAAAATAATTAAGTCTGGTAATTCCCACTCACCCATTCCGCGCTCTGCCCCTAAAGCGGCGGCGCGACTGACTCGTGCCCGAGAGAAGCGCCGCCGCAAAACTTCATCTAACATAGCTACATCGTTGGTCCCTTTAACAGTTTTAATTTTGAATTTTTTATAATTCTCTTTAGTAAAGACCACATCGGCTGGCATAATTTTATCTTCCTGCGAAATAATAGATGCGCTGACCATTACTCCTACCGCGTAATCGCCCTGCATATTACTAATATCATAAGCTTCGACTTTAATGCCTTGTCGAATTTTTTCTTTATTCTCTTCAAATCCTCGCAAGATTCCTCGCCCGACAAATTCTTTCAAATGCTCGAGTGCAGAAACGCGATCGCGCAGCTTGGCCGCCTTTTCGTACCGTTCAAGCATTGCAGCCGCTTCCATATCGCGCTTCATAGCTTCAATTACTTTAACTTTTTTGCCAGATAGAAAATCTACAATCTGTTTTATCTGCTGGCGATATTCTTTAGCTGAAATATTCTCAATGCAAGGCGCATCGCAAAGACCAATTTGGGCAAACAGACAGCCGCGGCGGAGCTTTTTATAAGAATTAAATTTCGATTGGCCACAGTCGCGGTGAGGCCAAATTTTACGAATAATACGCAAAACATCACACATACCAATAGCTACATATGGGCCAAAGATTTTATCTTGTTTTTTGCTTTTCTCGTTTGTCTTCTTATCTTGTCCCGACTCTATTACTCTCCCCCGCAATAGCTGTACCCGAGGATACTCTTCGCTCCAAGTAATTTTTATATAATTGGCGCTTTTATCATCTTTTCCTAAAGTATTATACGGCGGCTTAAGTTTCCGAATAATATTGGCCTCTAAAATAATAGCTTCGATCTCTGAATCTGTCTCTTCCACCTTCACAGTACTGGCCTGTTGCATCATTCTCAAAATTTTTGGCCCTCGCTCTTTGGGGTCAGCGTAGCTTTTTACTCGCTCCTTTAATTTGACCGCTTTTCCCACATACAAAACTTTACCCGCTTTATTTCTAAAAATATAAACACCAGGATTCGAAGATAGGGGCTTGACAAATTTAGCTAAATCTTTCTTGAGCATTAAAAGCAACTTCTCACAGATTAGAGGATTTGTTAATAGAACAAATAAACTGCCAGGCAAACAGATTAATTTTCATTATTGCCTGGTCAGCTTACAAGATGGTTTCAACCACCTCTATACTGGGGAAAATAATCCTTTCGTCTTTTTTCCCCTTTGCGCATTTTCAGACCCTTGAGGTCATGAATCTTTTTGTCTTCGGGACCTTTTGGCTTGCTGGCAGCTTTTGCGCCCCGGAGTCTAGTCATCATTAAATACATTATGACAAAAATAAATTACAACCAGATGACATTGACCAACTAGTTTAGTAGGTAATACAGTTAGACCTGCAATCGGTATCCGACATCACGAATAGTACGAACCATTTTTTTTGAAAATCCTTTATCAACCTTACGACGCAAACGAGCGATATGCACATCTATCACATTGCTCATCATATCGAATTCAAAACCCCAAACATGCTCACCTATCATGCTACGGGTACAAACTCGCTCAGTATTTCGCATCAATAACTCCACTATGGCGTACTCTTTTTTGGTCAGCTCTAAAATTTTTCCTGCCCGCTTCACTTCTCGCGTCGCCGGATTAAGCTCTAACTCACCTACCTGTAAAATGTTTGGTTGTAGCTGATTGCCGCGACGAGTCAGAGCTCGAATGCGCGCCATTAATTCTTCAAAAGCAAAAGGCTTAGTTAGATAATCGTCGGCCCCTTGGTCTAGGGCATTAACTTTTGAATTAGTCTCTGTCTTGGCTGTTAGCACAATTATTGGAACATTAATACCTGCCTCTCTAACAGTGCTTAGCACCTTCTCTCCCTTAAGTTTAGGCAGCATTAAATCTAAAATTACTATGTCGTAATCGTTACTTTCAATTAAGTCCAACGCCTCTTCACCATCGAAAGCTAGCTGCGTAACAAATCCTTCTAACTTCAACCCCTTCTCAATAAATGTAGCGATATCTCTGTCGTCTTCAACAACTAAGGCTGTCATCGTGATATTTGCTTATTTTAGGTAACTAAAACGGATTATTGAGTAATTGTCAAGTTTTTAATGCTATTACAAATTATTGATAACATTACGAACTTTTTCTCTCATTTCAGCAGTATCACATTGAGACCAGTTTTTTTTGGGTATCTCTTCCATTTTTGCCCTTAAAAAAATATCATGCATAAGACAATTCTTCGACTGAAAAAATTTGTCAACAGTATTATCGAAAAATAATAATTCGTCAACATCTAATGCACCATACAATTTTCTAGACTGTAAGTAATAAAATTTTCTTAACCACCACTGATGTACCCCTTCCTTCATTGCTTCAAAACCGACTACATTAACATTGATATCCCTTTCATTTTCAATTGCTTTTCTTGCCCTAGATAATGACCCGTTATAATAACGATTGGCCAATATTTCAACATGATCTTCGACCGATAATTCTGTGCCAACCATTAACCCTCTACTAACAAGTACTGCTTCTCTATGATCCAACATTCTAAGCGTGTAAAAAGAAGCCTGAGCAGGAGAAGAAAGAAGCAGCTCATCTTCTTCATACAATTGATATCTCTCAGAAATATTATTTAGAGCAAAATCAATAAAATCCTTCATTCTTTGTGAAATAGCAAAAAAATATGGCTCAACACTTTCAGATTCAGCTAAGAGGTCTCCTGCTCTTTGAAGTTGATCTTCATCAAAGGCATTGTCAATGCACCCGCTTAACAATAAACTCATTTGTTGTTGATTTACTATTTTTCTTCGATAGACAGAATGCATTAATTCAACAAAAGAACTTGCGGGCATTAATCGTGGATCTAATACTGCTGCGACTGCATCAATTTGTTCTTTCAATACTAAAGGATTTTCCTTGTTTCTAATTCTTTCTTGTAATATCGGGAATACTATTTCTTCTTGTATCTGACCAAGTGTTAATTCTAGTTCTGGGTTTAAATAGTCATATCGAATATTAAGACCACTCATAACTTGTAATACATTTGATCCCAGATGCCCAAAATCAAAATCTAGCCCATGTGATTCGGTAATGGTCAGATTTTCGTTGTCCATTGAAGATACCTCTTCTTCACCAGTAAATACTTCGGCAACATTTGCCCTTAAGTATTCACTCATATTTCTTGATCTCCATAAAAATTGAAAGGTTTGCTTGAGACACTAAAGCCGAATTTTCCCAATGGAGCTTGAATATTTGCTTCTAAAATTTCCGTTTGTTGAGGCTGTATTCGATTTTCTAAGGGATCTGATACTAACATCGATTCACCATGATAACCGCCGACAAGTCTCATATGAGGAATATTTCCACCAACTGTGCCATTCATTAACATCATCTCGCCTCGATACAGTTGATCGCGAATATAATCAGCATTAAGATCTACAGAAGGAGAATACCGAACGAAAGATTGACCATCTGGTGATTCTAATAAAGCGACAAATGATCTTCTCAGAGATTCTGCCCTTTCATCATCCATTTCAATATCTAAATAATTATTATCAGAACACGCTCGAACGTATAAGCCTCTCGACGCAGCATCTCTCATTAGAGCAATCGTAGATACAAGACCTTCTTCATCGGCTAATTCATTATAAAGAGTTCTTTCTTGACGCTTTGATGGCACTAATTCTGATGTATGAACATTCGCAGCCATTAGATAACAAACTATACCACATGTGTAAGCTGAGTGTTGTCTAAAATGATAATAATGAGGACGATATCTAAATTTTCTATTCAAATGCAAATTTGCTAAATAGTCTTGGTCCATTCCCTCCGGTGAAAAATCATCTCTATATTCAAGCACTTTTGATAGTGCAAGAACAATCTCCCGATTGACCTCTGTACCAGGTCTATATAATAGATCCATCACTAATTCAATGTCAGCCACAGAAAGAGAATATCTTTTTGTGGTATTTGTAAGAAATGAAACTAATTGGTCAGAAAGAAAATCTGCTCTCAATAAATCAGCTGAAGAAGTTACCCTTGTAGCTTCAAACCTATTTTCTTCAGGCAAGTTTTCATTGGTCCTTTCATTTTCATTACTCATATAAACATTGATGATCTTTTGTAATAATATTTTTGTCAATAAAAGATGTAGCTGGACAACCACCCTGACACTGCGCAGATATTGGACATTTATTACAATTTTTCATTTGCTGATTTCTAATCTCACTAAAACTATCTATGTAATGTTCTAAAGTGAAATTGTTTATTGTAAAACCTGTAGTATAATTGGGTATTCGTGCACAGAGTTTTACTTCCCCATTAGGATATACAGCTAAGCCACCGCTTGGGATTACACATCCATTCCAAAATCCTTTTTCCGATTCTGATTTTGCTTTATTAAAAAAAGCAGAAACTAAAGGATCATCAACGATTAATACATTATTTGCAATTGATCGTATCTCCAATAATTTCTTTTTTAAATTTTTTACTGAAAGTCTCATTTTTTTGTTAGACTGATTGGTGGGACAAATTCTATCAATAGAAACTAATAAATCTGGATATTTTCTTAATAATTTGCGAAGAATATTAAGTTGTTTTATATAATAATGCTCATTATTTGATAGAAGAATTTTAATAACAAATCTAATTTTTTCTTTACTTAAAAATTGAATGTCCTTATCTCTATTATTTATCGCATCTATATTTAGCTGTACAAGTGATATGCTATTTTTATTGTCTTTGATAATTTTATAAGAATCTTCATGCCATAGACTATTGAGCAACAAACTAAAATCTTGAACAACTTTGTGTTTTTTTAGTAAAAAGAATATTTCGCTAATACCTTCATATAGCCATATGTCACCACCTGTCAAATTTATGTGTACTCTGAGACCAAAGTCCTGGTAGTAGTTGTTAAATTTGTTAAGAAAGGTATTAATTTGTTTTTTTGAAAGCATGCTTTTTCTATCATATCCCTTTAAATAACAGTACGAACAATTAAAAATACAATCTGCTAACAGATGTAATTGAACATAATAAGGATTGGCGATATTAATACATTCGCTCATATCACAATGTCCTTAATAAATAAGGTGCTATGTTGGAACACAGAGAGAACACCCTCTGTTCTTTTTTATTACTATCTTCATACAAACTCCAGCTATTATTTGACACTATAATAACACATAATCATTACAAAACAATTACCATAATAACTTTCTACCTCATTGACACAATTTAGCTTTTAATGATACTATAATCAACGGTTACCAAGCGGGATCACCTCCTCGGGCGACAGATAATGCTTGGTGCCAATCGTGCCGACGACCCAGGGTCCCGGTGGCGGCGCGCCGCTGGGACTCTTTTTTATTTAAGGCTTAATAGCTCTGCGCAAAAAGCCAATCGTGTTTTGCCTCTTTTTTGGTAATGAAACACTGTTTATTCTTAGGCTTGCTCTCTTTGTCTTTTGTTAGTAAAACTCGTGAAGTGATTGAATATTTCTCTTTCAACATCTTTTCAGACTCTTCTGATTCACACCAGCTAGCTTCAAAAAAACCTACTTGCTCTTTTATCTCTGAGACATCTTCAATGCGATGAATGTGGCTGCTGGCAAACTCTTGAGCTTGTTGATACAAATTGTCTTGCACATCAGCCAAGGTTTTTTTAACAGTACTCGAAATTTCTGATGTTGCTACATTTTGGCGCTCAGCTGTATCTCTTCTAAAGACTGACACTTCATTAGTCTTAACTTCTTTACTGCCAACCTCTAATCGAACAGGTACACCTTTTACTTCCCAATAGTTATATTTAAAACCGGGGTTCAAATCTGTACGCTCATCAATTTTTGTTCTGAAAGCTTTTAGCTGAACATCGAGTTTATGGCAGTAACTCAATATTTCTTCCGCGTTATTGTCCTTCACTATAGGCACAATTACTACCTGAATTGGGGCTACATTTGGTGGCAAGCGTAATCCATTATCATCACCGTGAGCCATAATTACCGCACCCACTGAGCGCCAAGACAAACCCCAACTGTTCTGATGAACGAACTGGCTTTTCCCGTCTTTGTCTGAATATTTAATACCAAAAGCTTTAGCAAAGTTGGTACCCAAATAATGACTAGTCGCCGCCTGAATAGCTTTTCCATCTCTGGCCATCACCTCTGCGCTAACAGTCATTTCAGCACCGGCAAATTTTTCGGCTTCAGACTTGGTGCCAATAAATGTAGGAATAGCTAAATATTTATACAGCTTTTCGTATTCACCTATCATCTGCCAGACTTCATCAATAGCTTCTTTTTTTGTAGCAAAAGCGGAATGCCCTTCTTGCCATAAAAATTCACTCCAGCGTAAAAATGCTCGTGGTCGTTTCTCCCATCGCATCACATTATTCCATTGATTTAGACGCAAAGGCAGGTCTGAATAACCTTGAATCCATTTAGCATACGATGTATACATAGCTGTCTCACTGGTTGGTCTAATGGCTAATTTATTGGTCAACTCTTCTCCACCACCATGAGTTACAACGGCCAATTCTGGGGAAAATCCTTCTATATGCTTCTTTTCAATCTCTAAATTAGCAATAGGAATTAACAGTGGGAAATAAACATCTTCTGCGCCCGTGGCTTCAATTTGACTCTCCAATTGTTTTTTTATTAATTTCCAGATTTTGAAACCATAAGGTTTGACGATGCCACTGCCTCTAACTTCTGAACTTTCGGCCAAATCTGCTTCTCGTACTACATCTTGATACCACTTCGAAAAACTCTCTGTCTGTGGTGTTATGTTCTTTTTATTTTTGCTCATAGTTTCTTTTTTTCAATCTATTATCATACTAACAATTCGCCGCCTGTTAGCCAAATCTAGCAAAATCTCTAAAAGTCATTATCAATAAAATCAGAATTAGAAAAACAAAACCGAAAGTCGTCAGATAAGCTTCAATTTTATTTTTAACAATCTTGCGTCTAAATATTGCCTCCAAAGTTAAGAAAAAAAGATATCCGCCGTCGAGCGCCGGGAACGGCAAAATATTAATAATGGCCAAGTTTAGAGTTAGGATTATGACCAAAGACATAATGGCCGAAAAGCCAACTCGAGTAGCTGCTGCTGTCGCCTGATAAATTCCTACTGGCCCCGACACGCCTTCTGGTACCTGACCCTCTGAAAAAACATCTTTAATAATATCTACAAAAATTATAAATATGGCTTTGGTAATGCCATATGTTTCGAGTGTGGCCGCCTTGGCTGCTTGCAGTATTGGCAGTTTAATAACACTGGTTGGAAAAAGCTCAACACCCAGCGGAGCATTAGTATTCGTCCCCAACTCTATCGAATATTTTTTTTCCTCTCCTAAACGAATTACTGAAAGCTCAATAGTTTCTCCTGCCTGCGTCTTAGTGGCTTGCTGTAAATCTTCAATTTTAGTAATTGGTATATTATTGACACTTTGTACAATATCTCCAGCTTCTATGCCCGCAACTGCAGCCGCTGAATCTTTTAGTAGCCCAGCAATGACAATCTCTTCTTTAACCACTTTTGCCCCTGGGTAAGCAGCTAAATCTTGAGTAGCTGGAGAAAATCCTATTAAATAACCACCAAACAACAATACCCAAGCCAGCACGAAATTCATTAATACTCCCGCTACTATCACGAATATGCGCGCCCAAACAGATGCTTCGGAGAACGAGTCTTTGGCTTTACTAGTGCCTTCCGCGAACATTCCCTTCAATTTGACAAAGCCACCGAAGGGAATCCAGTTTAGGGAGTATACCGTATCGCTTTTTTTGAACGACCAAAGTCTAGGAGAATAGCCAACGCCGAACTCTTCAACTTTTATGCCCACTGCTTTGGCCGCAAAAAAATGGCCTAATTCATGAACCAGAATTAAGACCCCTAAAACCACTACAAAAACTAAAATGTTTAACAACATTATGAACCCAGTAAACCTCGCGCTTTAACCGCAATATCTGCTAATAATGTTAAAATTTCTGGCTTAATTATTATCAAAATTATCTCTATAACCAAAAACAAAAGAAGTGAAACTGCTAATCCTTTAAACAACTTAAACAGTACGGCGAAAACCAGAATAAATATTACTGCCGGCCAAAATAAACTCATATATCTGAAATTTCTTTTTCTTTGGTAGCTAAGAGGTCAGCTACCTTTTGATTATACACCTCAATTAACTCATCTAACTTCTTGCGCCCCATTTCTCTATCATCTTCAGTGAGGTCACCATTTTTTTGTTTGTGCTGAATGGATTTCCAAGTATCTTCACGAATATTTCTCATGGCAATGCGCGCCTCTTCAGCCATTTGATTCAGTTGTTTGTTTAACTGTTCTCGGCGCTCAGCTGTCAGGTCTGGCAATTTAAGTCGCACCACTTGCCCATCATTGTTTGGAGTTAATCCTAAATCTTTAGCATTGGTTAGGGCTAGTACAATGTCGTCCATAGCGTTAGCGTCAAAAGGTTTAATAGCAATAACGGTTGGCTCGGGAACAGAGATTGATGCCATGTGCATAAGGGGCGTTGGTTGACCGTAATAATTGACACTAATATTCTCAACTAGCTGAGGATTAGCTCTTCCTGTTCGCACCGTTTTTAGGCGATCGGCGAAAAAATGTAGGGTTTCTTTAAAATTCTCTTCTGTTTTTTTTATAATATCTTGCACAAATTCGTTTTTACTTTTTTATAGTATAACCAGATTGGCAACAAAAAACCACATCAATTATTCAGACATAGCACCTAAATATTGAATCTTTTTTCTTGTTTTTTTATTCCCTGCATTTGCCCATTTCTTCCAAATACTTT
The DNA here is from genome assembly GCA_964421635.1 of uncultured Candidatus Saccharibacteria bacterium. Lineage (GTDB taxonomy): Bacteria > Patescibacteriota > UBA1384 > CAILIB01 > JAUSJZ01 > CAYQWZ01. Next base: position 49,594 of record CAYQWZ010000006.1, on the reverse strand, counting down.
CGGGTATTCCAGATTTGGGAATGATGTCATGCTGAAGACTTTTGATACTAATGGATTTACTTCCATGTTTTTGCACTTCAACTAATTTTTTTACTTGATCTACATAGCCTTTAAAATATTGATGGGAACCTGCATTTGAATATATCTCCACGAAAAAATGTTGCTTTAAAAAAGCAACAATATCATTATAGTTCCAGTTTCTTAGATTGCGGGGCATAACGAACCAAGATCTCTCACAAAAGTATCAACTCTATCTGCACTAATAGAATCCCTTAGATTAGTCCCTTGACGAATCCTTCTATCAGAGTTCATAACTAACTGATATTTATTGAATAGATCCATATACTGACTTGGTGGTTTTTGATTCAGTAACTTATCTGGCATTTTTTCTTTTTTTACTACCCCTACATAACCAATAGATGCATTAATAAGATCTTTCTTAACCTCGTTTAGATCTTTGCCAGTTTTTATTATTCCAAGTTCAATACAAAAACCTACATATTCTCTATCTTTTGAATCGTAATATGTAAAAAACCTTAATATGCCTTTTCTTTTTGTATTCTTCATTACTTTAATAATGTATCAAATGTTGCATTAACACAACTTTAACAGTATGTCATATGTAATAACTAACCTGGAATAGGTGTTATTAGCTGGCTACTTCTCCCCAATTTGCATTCGTTCAAATCTTGAAATAACTAGCTTCTCTCCAATTTTGGCCGTCATCTCACCAAGTAACTGTTCAATTGTCTGTTTGTCATCTTTAACAAATGGTTGAGCCAATAACTCTTTAATATTTTTAGGATTCATTGAAGAAACCTGCAAAGCGATATCGTGCACGAAAGCTTGAAAATCAGGATTTTTAGCTACAAAGTCAGTTTCGCATTGCACCTCAACTAATACAGCCACTTGGCCATTGTGAGAGTAAGCGTCAATGTAGCCGCCTTTAACTTCTCGATCTTCTTTCTTGGCCATCACCTCAGCCCCGCGCTTCTTTAAAATTTCTAATGCTTTGGCCTTGTCACCCTTGGTCTCTTCCAAGGCTTTCTTAATTTCCATCACTGAGTGACCCGTCTCTTTTCTAATTTCGATTAACAAGTCTTTATTCATTTTTTTGACTTAGTTTCTTTTTTTTCTGGCTTGACTACATTGCTACGAACTGCAGCTCTTTTCTTCCCTCGTTCAATAGCTCCTTGAATTTCGTTCATTATAATCATTATACTTTTAGCTGCGTCGTCATTGGCTGGTACAAATTCATCAACTGAATTAGGATTAGAGTTTGTATCTAGCAAAGCGAAAACTTTTATTCCCATTTGACGAGCTTCTTTCAAAGCATTCTTTTCGTAAGAAGGATCAATTAAAAATAGACCTTGGGGTATTTCTCTGATATCTTTTAATCCTCCAAATTTATCGTTCATGCGCACTAATTCGCGATGCATGGTTAAGCGCTCGCGCTTAGTAATTTTTTGCGCATCGTCTGAATCTAGAAACTTTTCTGTTTCGTTCATCTTCTTGATGCTATTTTTCATAGTTTCAAAGTTGGTCATAGTACCACCCAACCAGCGCTTAACAACATAAGGCATTCCCGTTTTTTTACCAATGGCCTCAACAATATCTTGGGCCTGTCTTTTTGTACCAACCAAAACTAAGGTTTTACCCTCAGCTACAAAATCTTCAACCACTTGTAATAGGCTATCTAGCTTTTCCTTGGTTTTTTCTAAATTTAAAATTTGCACTCGCTCTCTAGTCAAATAAATGAAAGGTTTCATCTTTGGCTGCCAGCGTGCTTTTGTGTGTCCAAAATGACATCCAGCATTCATTAAATCTTCAATTGAAATATTGGTTTTTTTACTCATATGCTCCTTGGTCTTCCGCGCTCAAACCCTCAATAAATCTCGCAAGACTTATTGGGCAGGAGGTTTTGTCGGCGCGTGTTTATTTACTTGTTACTAAAGTAATTTAGCAAAACCTTTGACTAAAAGCAAGCATTATGGTAAGTTATTTCAGTAATGAAAGAAGGAATTCATCCTAAAACTCAAATCATTAAAGCTAAGTGTGCCTGCGGCGCTAGCTTTGATATTGAATCAACCTTAGATAAAAATATTGAACTTGAAGTATGCAGCCAATGTCATCCTTTTTATACGGGTAAACAGAACTTAATTGACACCGCTGGCCGCGTCGATAAATTCAAAGAACGCCAAGCTAAAACTGAACAAATGAGGCAGGGAAAACCAGCCGAAAAGAAAGAAGAAAAGGATACCAAAAAAGAGCAGCCAAAAGCTCAGAAACTCGGTCAAAAAGATAATTAACTAGAAGCTAACTGTTATTCTTGCTACGGTTTAGTTGTGATTGATTTTAATAAAGAACTCGGGAATGTCGAAGCGGAGGTCGCACAAATAGCGGCTGATTTACAGTTATCTGAAAATACTTCTAACCCAGATAAGCTTAAAGAGTTAGGACAAAAAAATAGTGAGTTGCAATCGCTAAAAGAGAAGTTAGTGCAAGCTATCTCTTGGCAAAAGAAGATTAGTGAATCAAAGGAGCTGCTCGACTCTGAAGATGAACAGATGAGAGATATGGCTGCGGAAGAGATGCAAAAAGCAGAAAAGAGTTTTCAGAAACTGAATGATGATTTAGAAGAAATTTTGAATCCTTCTGACCCCAATGACACAAAAAACGCCATTATTGAAGTTCGGGCCGGCACAGGTGGTGGCGAAGCAGAACTTTTCGCCGCTGATTTGGTACGCATGTATTCTAGATTCGCTGAAAGAAAAGAGTGGTTCGTAGAGACAGGCAATATCTCTCGCTCAGACTTGGGCGGCATTAAAGATGCTATCTTTACCGTTAAAGCTAAAGGAGCCTATGGAATCTTTAAATTTGAGTCGGGCGTACACCGAGTACAACGAGTACCCGAAACAGAGAAACAAGGGCGCATACACACCTCTGCTGCATCTGTGGCTGTCTTCCCTGAGACAGATGTAAAAGAAGTTGAAATAAATAACAACGATTTAAAAATTGATGTCTTTCGCTCCAGTGGCCCCGGCGGCCAGAGCGTCAACACTACCGACTCAGCCGTCCGCATCACTCATATTCCTACGGGTACAGTAGTAGTTATGCAAGATGAAAAAAGCCAACACAAAAATAAAGATAAGGCGATGAAAATTTTAGCCAGCCGCATTAAAGCCAATGAAGATGAAAAACGGCACGAAGCAGAAGGATCCGCCCGCAAAGAGATGATAAAAACAGGCGATCGCTCAGAAAAAATTCGTACCTACAACTTCCCCCAAGACAGAGTCACAGACCATAGAATAAAAAAGAGCTGGAATAACTTAAAAGATATTTTAGACGGGAACATTGAAGAGATAACTAAAGCTTTAAAGAATTTTGCCAAAGGTGGAGGAGAATCAACCGACAGTAAATAATACGCTCAAGTTTATTGAGTCAAATCTGGCTCATGTTTCTAATCCTAAATTTGAGGCTGAACTGATTTTAGCTTTAAGCCTAAACAAAGATCGACTAGATATTTTGGCTAATCCTAACCGCCTGCTGACACCGTGGCAAATTAAATCTGTCACTAATTTAATTGAGCGCCGCAAGAACGGTGAGCCCTTCGCCTACTTAGAAGGTCAGAAAGAATTTTTTGGCCGCCCTTTTATTGTTACTTCTAACACCTTAATTCCTCGTCCCGAAACAGAAGGATTAATAAATCACGCCAAAACAATTGTTAAAAATATTAAGCAGCCAAAAATTTTAGATGTCGGTACGGGCTCGGGCGTAATTGCTATTACCCTAGCACTCGAACTTTCCGACAGCCAAATTACTGCCACCGATATCTCAGCTGATGCTTTGATTATTGCCAAAAAAAACGCCTCAAAACACGATGTCGATAATCGCATAAAATTTAAAGAACAGAATTTACTTGAAGGCGAAACGGAAAAGTTTGACCTAATTGTGGCTAACCTGCCCTATGTGGAACGAGAGTGGCTGACAAAATCTGATCAAAGCGTTGAACTGCAACAGGAACCTTCCACCGCTCTGCTAGGTGGAGAGAAAGGAACAGAAATTATTGAAGAGTTTATTGCTCAATTCATTCACGAAGCGCCAGCCCCAAAGGTACTACTTGAACACGGCGACAACCAAGCCGAAACGCTAACTAGCTTAGCTAAAAAACTCAATCCTAAAGTTCATACATTTTCATACCAAGATTTTTCTGGTAAAAACAGATATCTACTTATCTCTTTAGAGGACTTTTTACATTAGCCTTGGCAATTGCCGCTCTTACTAATCCGACAAATAAAGGATGCGGTCTATTAGGGCGCGAGCGTAACTCAGGATGAGCTTGGGTACCCACATAATATGGGTGCATTTTTTTATTTAATTCAAAAAACTCAACTAGTGTGCCGTCAGGCGATTTGCCAACAAAATTCATTCCCTTAATACTCAAGCGATTATGATAATGAGGATTAACTTCATAGCGATGTCGATGCCGTTCTGAAATTTCAATTAGATCTTCACCATCTGGCCATCCGTACTCTTTCTTATTCTTTTTGCTAACTTGTTTTACTTCATTTGGTCTTAGCTCACTATAAAGCTTCGCAATTTGGCTGTCTTGTCGTAAATACGCCGGATAAGAGCCAAGCCGCATAGTGCCGCCCAACTTTTTTAAATCTTGATCTGGTAATATATCTATTACTTTATGTTCACACTTTTTCTTAACTTCTGTTGTGTGTGAATCTTTAAGTTTACATACACTTCGTGCAAAAGATATTATTCCTAATTGTAAACCGTAACATAAACCTAAATATGGAATTTTCTTTCGCCGCGCGTAATTAGCCGCTAAAATAATTCCTTCAACTCCGCGCGTGCCAAAACCGCCTGGCACTACCACCGCGTCAACATTACGAAAAATTTGATTCATCTTTCTGGGTCCTAGCTTCTCTAAATCTTCTGCTTCAATCCATATCTGATTAACCTTTACTTTTTCACTCCAAGAAGCTGCCTTAATAGCTTCTGTGATAGAGATATAGGTGTCTTTCATCTCCATATACTTGCCTACTAATGCCACCGTTACACTATATTTATCTTCAAGCTCTTCAACATCAAATATTGTATTAACTAGTTTTTTCCAACCACCATTCTTCAGCCGTTTATTAGGCAACGATAGCTCAGAAATGACTAACTTGTCCACTCCGTATTCTTCTAACATTAAAGGCACAGCATACACACTTTTAACTGTAGTTAAAGGAACCACTGCCTGCTCTTTTAGTCCACCAAACAAGGCAATTTTTCTTAAGGCCGATGGCGGCACATCATAATCACAGCGAGCCACCACAATGTCTGGCTGAATACCAAACTTGCGTAAGTCATTTATAGAGTTTTGTAACGGCTTCGTTTTAACTTCTTCGGTCACCCGAAGATACGGTAAAAAACCAACATGAACATACAAAACATTCTCTTTGCCGACATCCATCTGAAACTGACGGATGGCTTCGACAAAGTGTAATCCTTCGTAATCACCAACTGTCCCTCCAATTTCAGTAATTAGTACATCTGGTTGAATTTTCAAAGCAGCATTGGTAATATGTTTTTTCACCTCAGGCACCACATGCGGAATGAATTGGATAGTTTTGCCCAAATAGTCTCCTCGGCGTTCGTTCTCTAGAACTGTCTCGTAAATTTGACCACTCATTACAGAACTCTCTTTTGTCATATTGACATCTATAAAACGCTCGTAGTGACCTAAATCTAAATCTGCTTCGGCACCGTCATCTGTAACGAAAACCTCACCATGTTCATTTGGGTTTAGCGTGCCAGCATCAACATTCAAGTATTGGTCAAACTTCTGCATAAAAACAGAAAATCCTCGACGAGAGAGGATATTACCAATAGAAGCAGCGGTGATGCCTTTTCCTAGGCCAGAAAGGACACCCCCCGTAACAAAAATATATTTTGTATTTAACTTTTTATTTTTTGGCATTTATATAAAAAACCCTAACTGTTTTAGGGAATGCTCTATTTCAGAGCCCTTATTAGTATATCAAAACAATTGGGGTAACCAAACTATTTTAGTTCTTCCAGAGTAACTTTAATTTTATCTCTCTTTCCGTTTTTAAAAACTTCTAACTCCACGCTGTCTCCCACCTGATACTGAGCAATAATTGGTGACAACTGATTATCTATAGTAATATTTTCACCGTTAATTGATAGAATAATGTCTCCTTCTTTTAGGCCGGCCTTAGCGGCTGGAGAGCCCGGTGCTACAGCTACCGCAGCTGCAGTTTCACCATGAGAGATTAAGGCACCGTACTGAACTGCCAAACTATTTCGCTCAGCCAAAGCTTTGCTAATTGTAATGTAGCGAATACCCAAAACTGGACGAATAATTTTTCCGTACTCTTTAACGCTCTCAACTACACTCTTGAATGAATTGACAGGGATTGAAAAACCGACACCTGAACTTGAACCGGAAGTTGTGGCAATAACGGTATTAATACCAACTACTCGCCCACTTAAATCTACTAGCGGACCACCTGAATTGCCAGGATTAATAGCGGCGTCTGTTTGAATTAAACGAGTCAGCTGATCACTACCAGTCAATTCAGACGATAAAGTTCTATCTTTGGCCGAAACAACACCAGCAGTCACAGTATTTTTAAACTCTCCAAAAGCATTACCAACCGCAATTACTCTTTGGCCAATCTTTAACTCGTCTGAATTACCAAGCTCAACTACGGGCAAATCTTTAGCTTCAATCTTCAAAACCGCTAGATCACTCAAAGGGTCAAGCGACACCACGGTAGCCTCATATTCTTCTCCGTTGTTTAAAATTACAGACACCTCATCGAATCCTTCTACTACATGCTTGTTGGTCAAAATATAGCCATCTGAACTAAAAATTATTCCTGAACCACCACCTTCATTTTCACCAACAAAACCGAAGAAATCTTGGAATTTAATGGTAGTGGCTACCGAAACCACAGATGGGCTGATCTTCTCAACGGCATCAATAATACCCGAAGACTCGTCAATATGAATGGCCTGAATTGAAGGAATAGTAGGATTATCTGCTAACCCAATGCTTCGACGAAAGTTTTGAATAGAATCGTTCTCAGTGTTGGACAAAATTAAAAAGCCCCAAACGCCACCCAGCATTCCAATTACCAAAATGATAGCTGACATAAAAACAGCAAAGCCAATGGTTTTGACCCGCCCTCGTCGATTATTCTTGTCCCCAAGCAAATTAGTCAATGTTGGCATATTCCAATAGTAATTCTTATTCTTCGTCTACGTCAACCTTTTTCCCTTTCTTGTCACCCCATCTTTCAATTAAGCTATCTGCAGCTGCATTAATAGTGCTAACCGCTTTTGCTTTAACTTCATCTACACCCTCAGCCATTCCAGCTGCCACCTGACTAACTCTCTTCAAATTTCGTAAAACATCGTTAGCTTTCGCTAGGGTAACAACAATATAAATAGTTAGGGTTGAGACTGAAACAATTAGCACTAAATATAATACCTCTAAAATTGTTAGTCTAATTACATCATTCATGTCTTTCTCTTAGTTGTTTTTAATTTTGTTTCTCTGTCTAGCACTCGCCATTCATTCTCTTCTACAGTACTGTTGGGAATTATCAGCGAGTATCCTTGCTCATCAATAAGGCGAACTTTGCGCAGCCCTATCTTTCTTACCACTCCTTTAAATTTACCACTAATCTCTACCTTATAGCCTACTTCAAAATCATTGTCACGAGCTAAGGCTAATCCTGAAACGATATCTTGCACTAAATTCTTAAACGCTTGAGACAAAACCACTCCCGTCAACACCACACCACCAGAAACTGTAGCTGCTAAACCAGTGAAGCCAGCTTGATAAAGTATAGCCATTAAAATTAGCAACCACATAATGTAGCGAATAATTTGACCAGTGACTCCAATAACTGCCATCGACATCTTCAGTCGGCGCATCGTTTTATTGAAAATCCACAGTAAAATAGGAATGCCAAAAAGGCCAATTAATAGTAAGAACACTATTTCTGGCAGTTTTGGAATGACGCTTATTACCCCCTTTAGATAATCCATTTTTTTTATTTAAGCTGTGCTCTTAATAATTTCTGTGCCACCTCTGGATTAGCCTGACCTTTAGTAGCTTTCATAACTTGGCCGACTAAGAATTTAATTGATTGTTCCTTGCCTGCTTTAAAATCTTTGACAGGTTCTGGGTTTGTCTCAATTACCTTCATTATAACTTTTTTTAGTTCACCTTCGTCGCTTTGCTGTCGTAATTTTTTCTGCTCTATTATTTCTTCAACTTCAAGCTCGCTATTTTTGGCTAATTCATTTAAAAGTATTACCACACTGTCGCTCGATAGCTCAACTTTTTTTATAACCTCAACAACTTCAACTAATTGAGCAGCTGTGTTAGCAGTTTTTGCATCATTGACTAGCAAGTTGGCAACTTTATAATGAAAGTCTTTATCTCTTTTTGCATCAATAGCTATATAATTCTGCCAAATTTCAGCGCGCCATTTGCTCGATAAAATATCTTTAATTTGATCAACTCGAAGCCCCATTTTTTGCATCTCACTATCTTGGTTAGACGGTAAACTAGCTTTAACCTCTTTCTTCAACTTCTCAATATCTACTAATTCGTGAGGATTAAAAGGTGGAATATCGGGCTCTGGGAAGTAACGATAGTCAGCGGATCCTTCTTTATCTCGTTGTAAATATGTCTGTTGTTTATTATTGTCCCAACCAACTGTCATTTTTTTATCTCGCTTGCGAGTACTTTTATCTGTTTTTAATTCTTTGTAAATTCGCTCCGCTTCGTAAATCAAAGCGCGCTCCACTACCCGAAAAGAGTTAAGGTTTTTGATTTCTGAAATATAGCTAGCAATTTTTTTACCTCCGTCTTCAAAAATAATACTAACATTGGCATCGCAGCGTAGCTGCCCTTTCTCCATATCGGCTTGCGAGACATTCAGATGTCGAGCAATTAACTGCATCTGTTTTAAATACTCGCGAGCCATAGCCGGCGATGTGATTTCAGGCTCTGATACTATCTCCATCAGTGGAACTCCGGCCCTATTTAGATCAACTCTTGAAGTGCCATCTTTGGAGTGAAGTAACTTGCCTGCATCCTCCTCTAAATGAATTCTGGTTAAGCCAACTTTGTGCTCACCGAAAATTACTTCGCCACCCTCGCATAATGGCTGATCAAACTGACTAATCTGGTATCCTTTCGGCAAATCTGGGTAAAAGTAGTGCTTGCGGTCAAACTTTGAGATAGTCAGAATTTTACAGTTAAGTGCCAAACCAAAGGCTACCGTTTTTTTGATAGCTTCAATGTTAGGTACGGGCAAGGTGCCAGGCATACCAATACAAACCGGGGTCAGGTTGGAATTAGCCTCAACATTAAAAGGGTTATTTTCGGCTCCTGAAAACATCTTTGATTCTGTATCCAATTCAATGTGAGTCTCTAGCCCAATTTTTATCTGATAATCTTTACTCATCTGTTTGCTCACCATTACTCTCTTCTTGCTCATCTTGTGGTTCAGGGTCGGCAAGACTTTTTATCTCATCTATAGAATTACCCGTGATTATTCGACTAATGGTAATAAGCTCAACTGGTCTCTCGGTGCGGCCATCAACTTCAAGTTCGTTAATGCTATTCACTACATCTGAGCCTTCTACTACTCGGCCAAAAGGAGTGTGTTTACCGTCTAACATGCCATCAATATCACCTGTCACTATAAAGAACTGTGAAGTATTCGTTTTGGCAATTCCTTGATTAGCCATAGCCAGCGTTCCTTTCTCAATCTTTTTTGTAGTGATGTCTGTGCGATATTTGAATTTATATAGATCTTCGTACATAGCAATCATTTCTGCCGTTAGCTCCAAGCTCTCAGCGTTGATTTCATCTTCAAAAGGCTCTCCATAAATTGATTCTCCTCCACTGCCATTACCTAAAGGATCACCACCTTGAATTACAAAATTTTTCACTACTCGATGAAAAATCAAATTGTCGTAGTATCCTCGGTTAGCCAGCGTCACAAAATTAGTTACGGTTTTTGGTGCATTATCTGAATAAAGCTCAACTATAATGCGACCTTTTGAAGTATCAATTAAAGCGAAATCAGCTATTTTGAAATCTGATTTATCAATTGTTTCTTTTACCTCAACCGCTAAATCGTCATCGGCTGAAACTTCTTTTGCCCCTTGATAGCTAGTCGACTTTGATACAATTATGCCAATTACTGCCACTAGTGCAAAAGCAAAGATAATAACTACCGCCGCTGTTCCTGTTAACACTTTACTTTCTTGTCGAGGATTCATAATTTTGGTTTTATTTTATGCGTTTCATCTATACTTTGCCAGAAATATCCTAAATTCATAATTTTAGATTCACTAAACTGCGAACCAATTATCTGCATGCCAACTGGTAAATCTATATTATCTTTCTTAACAAAGCCCGCCGGCAAAGCTAACGAAGGCACTCCCGCCGGATTAATTGGAGTTGTTAAAATATCTGCCAAGTACATTGATAATGGATCTGACTTGGCACCAAACTTAAATGGCAGTATAGGCGACACTGGAGCTAAAATAACATCTACATTTTCAAATGCTTTATTGAATCCGTTGACAATGGCAGTACGAACTTTTAATGCTTTTTTATAGTAGGCATCAAAGTAGCCAGCCGACAGAACATAAGTGCCAAGCATTATTCGTCGTTTTGTTTCTGTAGAAAATCCGGCTGCTCTAGATTTAGCATAAACTTCATACAAAGTATGAGCTTTTTCATTCTGCTTCAAACTGGAATGTCCATAATGGATACCATCGTAGCGAGCTAAGTTTGAGCTAGCTTCCGCCCAAGCAATTATATAATAGCAAGCTAGCGAATGCTCAAGTACCGGAACTGAAATATCTTTGAAGTTGAAACCTTCTTTTTTTAGCTTTTCTACCGCCGCTAAAACTACTTCTTTCACTTCTGGCTCTACGCCCTTAGCAAACATCTCTTTGGGTAATCCTATAGTGATATCTTTATTTGCTTTTAAAATTTCTTGGCTATATTTATCAACTTTAGTTTTGCCCGAAGTAGCATCTTTAGCATCAACTCCTGCAATGTGCTCCAATATAATGGCTGCGTCGGCTACCGTTTTTGTCATCGGCCCAACTGTATCAAGGGAAGAAGCGTAAGCGATGCTGCCGTAACGCGAGACTCGCCCGTAAGTCACTTTTAGACCAGTTATATTGGTAAAAGATGCCGGTTGACGGATTGACCCACCCGTATCTTCACCAATTGCGAAGATACATAAATCGGCTGCCACGGCTACCGCTGAACCACCTGACGAACCACCGGGAACTCGCTGAACATCATAAGGATTTTTAGCTGGTCCAAAATGACAGTTCTCCGTGCTACTACCGTGACCAAACTGATCCAAAATTGTCTTGCCAAGCATAATAGCACCAGCCTTATTTAGTTTGGCTACTACTTCTGCATCATACGGCGGGACAAAGTCGTCTAAAATTTTACTGCCCGCCGTGGTCAAAACATTTTTAGTACAAAAGGAATCTTTAATAGCATAAGGAATTCCATCGATATTTGATAATTCTTTTTTGTCCGCTCGGCGCTTGTCTGAAGCTTTAGCTGCCGCTAGCGCCTCTTTCTCAGCTACAGTAATAAAAGCGTTTAAATCTTTATTCTTTTTTATATTAACTAAACAATCTTTCACCAAATCAACCGCCTTAACTTCGCCTTTTTGCAATAGGTTTGAAGCTTCAACAACAGTCAATTTAGCTAATGTACTCATAGCACTTTTGGTACCCTAAAGAATCGGCCGTCCTTGACTGGAGCATTAGCCAGCGCTTCTTTATTAGTTAGCTGTTTCTCTTTTTTATCTTTACGAGTGACATTTGATAATCCTGTCACATGGGCTGTCTCTTCTAGCTTTGAGGTATCAACATTATTGAGAGAATCGGCCATATCTAAAACACTACTCAGCTCAGTTGTGAACTGACTAATTTCAGCCTCACTCAATTCAAGCCGCGCCAGTTCGGCTACATGCTCAACATCTTTTTTAGATAATTTAGAACCGTCTTTCATAACAAAAGCAGTCTAACAAAGCTAATCTTATTCATCAAGTAATGATAGCTTCTTTGATTATATCAACTCCGTTCATCTGAGCATTTTGAGGCACCTGTAATATTGAAATAATCGTCGGAGCAACATCTGTTAAAACAGCAGTCGGCGGCATTGAGGCTAACTCTTCATAAGTGTTGCCACCCTTACCTTTTAAACCTTCATCAACAACAATAAACGGCACCGGACTTGAAGTATCCTCCTTGCGCACATCTTGGTTTTTTTTATCTTTCATATATTCACAGTTACCGTGATCGGCAGTAATTAACACACTGTATTCACTGCTAGCAGCCCTAATTATTTGGGCTAAACTTTTATCTATCGCTTCAACCGCTTTGACCGCCGCTTCTAAATTGCCTGTGTGTCCGAGTGAATCTGCGTTGGGAATATTGACTATGATTAAATCATACTTGTGCATATTAATAATGCGGATAACCCTTTTAGTCAAAGGTTTTATGGCCATCAGTGGATGCCGAGCCACATCAACCTGTCGTACAGCCGGCTCAAACGAGCGATCTTCATTCTTATATGGCTCTTCCACCCCGCCGTTAAAAAAGTATGTCATATGGGCGTACCGCTCCGTCTCTGAAATTTTACAGACTTTTTTACCCTGTTCATTTAGGTAGGATACTAAGTTTGGCTCAATTCGCGTTTGCTGGTAGATAACACCAAAAGGAAAAGGATTATAATACTGCGTAAAAGCTACTATAAATAAATCTTCAATTTTACTACTAGCAAATTTTTGAGTTAGCTGTCGCATTCGGTCAGCTCGTGAATTAAATAAAATTACTACATCGCCTTTTTCAATTTTACCATTGGGGTCTGCGACTAAAGGCTCTAAGTTCTCGTCTGTCAGCCCGCGGCCATAAGAGTCCACGATTCCTTCTAAGGGCGACTTCACACTTTGCCCTTTGTTTTGAGTAATTAACTGCCAAGCCTTTTCGACTCTATCCCAGTGGCCGTCACGATCCATAGCGAAGTAACGACCAATAATTGTAGCAATTGAGCCGAATCCTTTATTTCTAATTTGCAAATAAAGACGCTCAATTAATTTTTGACCACTACGCTCAGAAGTATCACGGCCATCTAGAAACAAATGCAAATACAGTTTTGTTTGCGCTCGCTCGCGACCAGCCATCTCTATTAGTGCAAATAACACTTCTTCTGAAGCGTGGACGGGAACATCACTTAAAATTCCTACTAGGTGAACTTTGCTAGAGCGTTTTTTGGCAACCGCAAAAGCTTCTTTTAATTTTTCATTATCAAAGAAGGATCCGTTATTAATATCTCGCTCTGCTTGTGTAATAACAGAAGGTAGCGCCTGACCAGTACCTAACGCTAGGTGCCCCGCCTGTGAATTTCCCGGAGATTCAGCTAGTAACCCAACGGCTTGACCAGACGCCTCTAAGCTGACCGCCGGATAATTCTTTAAAAGCTCATCAAAATAAGGAGTTTTAGCCTCTAATATTGCATTACCAAAAGATTCTGGATTCAATCCAAAACCATCTAAAATAAGCAGTATAACTTTATTCTTCATCTTAATTTATCATATCGCGAAACTGTTCAAGCGTTATAGTAGTAACCCCCAACTGTTTTGCTTTTTGCAATTTAGAACCCGCATCTTGGCCGACAATGAGATAGTCTGTATTTTTACTGACCACCGATGAAGTTTTGCCACCCAGATTTCTCACCTGCTCTTTCAGTTCATCACGAGTAATTCCCAGAAACGAACCAGTGATAACAAAAACTTTATTCTGTAGTTTGTTTTCTGCCATTTGAACTTGGTCTGACCGCTCTAAGCCCGCGTCAAGTAAGTCCGCGAGCATTGCCAAATTGGCACCACTGGCGAAATATTGAGTAATGCTTTTGCCCACCACTGGGCCAATATCGTTGATTGCTTCTAGCTCTTCAGCTTTTTTATTTTTAAGAATTTCCACTGACTCCTTCAGCGGAGCGTTTGTTTTTTGCTCATCGACTAATTTTGCTAGCAGATGGGCTGTTTCAAAACCAACATGTCTAATTCCTAACGCGTAAATAAAACGAGCTAAGCTAATTTTTTTCGCCTTTTCGACAGCCGCTTTCAGTTTGCTGGCCGACAGTTCACCTAATCCTTCTAGTTTGGAAATTGCAGCGTAATCTAAATTGAAGATTCCAACGGGAGAGTTGATAATATCGTTCTTCATTAGAAGATCAATTCGCTTTGGGCCTAATCCTTCTATATCGAAAGCAGATTTAGAAACGAAATGCATTATTTGGCGCTTCACTACCGCCGGATGTTTGGTCGAGCTCAGCCGATGCACCGCCTCTCCCTCTTTGCGAGTCAATTCAATGTCGTGAATTTTTTTAGGATAAGCGAAGCGCTTGGCACTTTTTGGCCGCAAATTTTTTAGCACCTCGACAACTTCGGGAATAATATCCCCCGCTTTTTGGATGATGACTGTATCGCCGATGCGAATATCTTTGCGTTTAATTTCGTCTTCATTGTGCAGAGTGGCTCGCGCCACGGTCGTGCCGGCCACGGTGACGGGTTCTAATAAAGCCACTGGCGTAACAGCACCTGTGCGACCTATTTGTAGTTTAATGTCTAAGACAGTGGTTGTAGTCTGTTCAGCTGGAAACTTATAAGCAACAGCTCCGCGCGGTGCTTTGCCGACAACACCCAACTTTTGGAATAACTTATTATCATTGACTCTAATTACTGCGCCATCTGTTTGATAGGGTAAATTATTGCGCTTCTTCTCCCAATCCTTTAAAAATTTATAAGCCTCGTCTAAGCTAGATACTATTTTGGAATTCGGCTCAACAGGTACACCGAACTTTTTAGCCTTCTGATGCTCATCGCTATGTAATCCTTCATTTGACTCTGAAGCCATACCATAACTAAAAAATCTCAGAGGTCTTTTGGCAGTAATTTTAGGGTCTAGTTGCCGTATTGTACCAGCTGCTAAATTTCTAGGATTAGCATAAACCACTTTCCCCTGTTTCTCTTGCTCTTGGTTGATCTTTTTAAATCCTTCTTTATTTATATATACTTCTCCGCGAATCTCGACTGTACCTAAATTTTCACCTTCCAGCCGCAACGGAATATCTGAAATAGTTTTAATATTATGCGTGACATCTTCGCCTACCCGCCCATCTCCTCTGGTAGCCGCTTGCATTAATTTTCCATTTTGATAAATAATTGTTACTGCCAAACCGTCAAGTTTCAGTTCGCAATAAAACGGCATTAATTTTTCTTTTGTCAATTTAGCATTCCGCGTCTGCCAATCTGCTAAATCTTCTTGGCAAAAAGCATCGTTCAGTGATAGCATAGGATTTTTATGAATCACTTTTTTAAATTTGTCGACAGCTTGGCCACCTACTCTTTGTGTTGGTGAATCTTCTCGCACAAATTCAGGAAATTCTTGCTCTAGCTTTGCCAGCTCGTTTTTTAGAGAATCAAGCGCCGCCTCTGAAATTTCAGATTTGTCGTAAACATGATACAAGGTGCGATGACGCTGTATTTCAGCCACCAATTTATCAATACGATTTTTTATTTTCTTTTTATCCACCTTTCTATTGTAGCAATCCTTCAGACAGATAACAGTATCCACAAGGTAAAAAGTCTTTTCACGAGTAACATATTAATAAGGCGTTAGTCAGCGCCCAAAAAAGAAAGGATCAACCATGCAAACCGAAATCGAACCAGCTAGTGAACCAAAAACAGAGAGGCCAGAACCTTGCCCAGAACAAGCTGAATTAATAGGCATTGATAGAATCGGACAAGAAAAGGCTTGGGAATTAAATCCCCACAATAATCCAAAACTAGCTAGAATGCTAGCTTCTATTTTTCTTTGGCAAGATCACGACCTAGATGATCTCTCTAAGATGGTTTCGATTGATCCGGAAAATGTCGTACGGGTTCCTGATCCAGATAATCCAGAGGTAGAAATCATTCGTATTATGCAGATTGACCCAAGAGAAGGATACATGTATGACGAGATTCGTGATATGGTTGGGAACCATCGAATAAGAAAAGTTGACTGTGAGACCGATATGATGTTGGTAGACTTTCTAGTTGAGATTGACGACTTGGATAATCTCTAGCCCGGTACTTCTATACTATTTATGTAGTTTTGTGCCGGGTTTTTGCTTTTATATTAAGACTGTCAAATACCTTAATGTTCGCCGGCGCCTTTTAACAAAGCCGCAATACGATCTTCTACCGGCGGATGTGTAGAGAACATTCTAGCCAAAAAAGACATCTTTTTACCTTTTTCTTTAATAGGATTGGAGATATACAAATGAGCCGTTGCTTTGTTGGCCACTTCGAGCGGTTCCGAATCGTCGGAGATTTTTTTCAAAGCTGAGGCTAATCCTTGCGGATAGCGAGTAATTAGGGCACCCGTAGAATCAGCTAGAAATTCGCGCTTGCGAGAAACTGCCAACTGCAAAAGCGTAGCAATTATTGGTGACAATACAATAAGAATTACACCGATAATCATAATTATAGCCCCGACTTGACCGTTGTCTGAACGACGCGAACCAGATCGGTAAAATGACATTCGAATAGCAAAATCTGAAATCATTGTGATAATTCCTACTAACACCACCACCATACTCATAAATCTAATATCATAGTTACCAATATGCGCCATTTCATGCGCTAACACTCCTTCCAATTCAGAACGGTTAAGCTTCTCTATTAAACCTGTGGTAACAGCTAGCGCCGCATGTTCAGGGTCGCGGCCGGTCGCGAAAGCGTTAGGAGCAGAGTCTTTTATCATATAGATTTTGGGTTTCGGAAGACCGGCCGCTATAGCGATATTTTCCACTAAATTATGCACCGTTTTATTTTCCGACTTTTTTAAAGGATAAGCCCGTGAAACGGCCAAAGCAATTTTATCTGAATAATAGTACGAGGCATAAGCTTGAATCGCAGACACCACAACAACAAAAGGTAAAAGCCAATAAATGTCATAAAGCTGGCCAACTGCGAAACCAACAGAAATTACTACTACCAAAAAAACCATCAGCAGTATGAAGGAGTTAACTTTATTACGACCAATATTATTGTAGAGAGTCATTAATCACCTAAAACTTCTTTGATTTTGGTGATCACTTCGGCAGTTGAAAAAGCAGCTTTAACTAAGAAATCTTTGGCTCCCAGCTCGCGAGCCTTATCTTCTTCTTCATCGTGTAAGAAATTAGAAAAAACAATAACCGGTACTCTCACACCCATATCATTAATCTCTTGTAATACTGTGAATCCGTCTTTTTTAGGTAGTAAAATATCGAGCAAAATTAAATCTGCTTTCTTTTTATTCTTAAAAAAAGCTACTGCCTCTTCTCCGTCGTAAGCATTCTCGGCTGCATATCCTTCTTCTCGCAGCTTCTCCGAAATAATATCGCTCAGCGTTTTTTCGTCTTCAACGACTAATATAGTTTTCACTCGTCAAATTTTACTTTTGGTGCTTCTCTTTGAGTTACCTCTTCAATTTCGAACAGTTCTTTCTTCACAAACTTGAACATACTGGCAATGATATTGCTTGGAAAGACTTCAATTCTGGTATTCAAATCTCGTACATTGGCGTTGTAGAAACGGCGACTAGCTTCAATTTTATTCTCTGTGTCTGAAAGCTCTTCTTGTAATTTGGAGAAGTTGGCAGAAGCTTCTAATTTAGGATAGTTCTCAGCGACAGCAAAAACAGATTTCAATGCAGATGTAAGCATATTCTCAGCTTCTTGCTGTGACTTAGTGCTCTTAGCACCCATGGCAGCTGTTCGAGCCTTCGTAACATCTATGAAAACTTTTTTCTCGTGTTTGGCGTATCCTTTAACAGTTTCGATTAAGTTAGGAATTAAATCGTAGCGGCGTTTTAATTGGACATCGATATCACTCCATGCTTCTTCTGAACGAACTCTTAGTTTGATTAGTGCATTATAGGCACCGACTACCCAAACAAGCAGTACGACTAAAATGATGATAATTGCTGTTGGCATATTTATATATTATTTATTTGTAATTTCTTGATATTTAACATTGTCTCCTTGTAATCCTGACGAATCTGTATCTTCTAAAATTGAAGTTAGAGTAAAGGAGTATCCA
Organism: uncultured Candidatus Saccharibacteria bacterium; assembly: GCA_964421635.1. Lineage (GTDB taxonomy): Bacteria > Patescibacteriota > UBA1384 > CAILIB01 > JAUSJZ01 > CAYQWZ01. The sequence continues at coordinate 31,370 of CAYQWZ010000006.1, read as the reverse complement.
TCTGAAGTATAGCCGTACCAGTACTTATCTTCAAGAGGGTCAACTGGCAAACTTGAAAGATAGCTTGGCACAATTGCTCCCTTAAGTACGGTGCTGGCATTCGTTCTATCGACAGCTTTCGAAATAGGATAGGTACCTTTTGATTCTTTGTATTCCTCAAGTACGGTTTTTATTTTATTTAAATCTGTCGTTCGTTGCTTATCGCGAGTTGCAGCGGAATCTGTTGGCAGTGTAGGTTCAATTGGTTCAGGTTCTGTTGGACCTATTGGCTCTGGTTCTGTTGGATCAACTGGTAATCCATAACCAAAATCTGAATAATAATCAGACAGGGTACCACTGACTGCTCCAGATGACCCAGAAGCTGTCTCAACTTCTACCTCTCCATATTTCTCTGGAGTCACCTGCAAACTTAATAAAATTGTTCCAACATCTGTTTCGATTAAAGTGTCTAGCTGGTAAACCTCAATTAATCCGCTTCTCTTATTTACCCAAAAAGCCAGCTGCGAATCTTTAATACTGGCGTCGGTAGGCTCTATAAAATTTTCTAAAGGATATTTATAAACAACCGTCTTCACCCCTTTCTCTGGTAGTTCGCTTTGCCCAATTAATTCACCAGCCGAACCAGTTGCACTTTCAATTAAATTAATGGATTGCAAACCAACGAAAGGAGCAGCTACGACATAACTTTTAAATTCTGTTTGCGACATCTTCCGCCAACTATTATTAACAGATAAAAATAAATCTAAGAAGGTTGTAATGTTTTGGCCGTCTTTAGCATAAACTCCTTCTAAATAAGAGAGGGTTGGAATGTACTGGGAGTTGATATTAGTTTCGAACTCAGCATAAACCTTGTCAATATCTGCCTGACCAGAGAAATTGATTGAAGCCTCTGACGGACTAGTTGGTAATTCATCTGCTTCAATATCTGGAATTTTATTCTCAAACCCAATAGTAGCAATAGCTGTGTATTCGTATGTACCGCCGTTTAGTGTGGCGTCGCGGACTACATTGAGGGCAGCTTCTGGATTTCGCGGAATTCCACCTACCATGCTAGCCAAGAATTTAGCGTAAATTACTCCGCTAGATTGTAAAAATAGCAAAATTATTCCAACCACTACCAAAGCGCTGACGCTAATTACTGGAATAAACCAAGGTGGTCGCGGTTCGGTTTCTACTAAAGGAATATCACCTTTTGGCGGTAGCGGAGGCTGAGGTCTATTTGGTTGCGTCAAAACTGGTGCTGGTTTTGGTACCGGCCTCGGTGCTGGTTGTAGATTTTGCATTGGTGACGGCGGAGGGGGCGGAGGTGGGGTTGGCCTTGGTGACAAAGGTGGTGGGGGTGGTAGCGAAGTTGGTCTTGGCGCTGGCGGTGGGACTGGTTTTGGTAATGGAGCCGGTTTTGACTCAGGCTCTGGTAAAGACGGTTTTTTCATTAATTTCTCTCTTCTCTTTTCAGCCATAATTTCGTCGTCTGTTGGCAAAGAGAAAACTCCGCTAGCTCTAGCGCTATCTTGAGATAGAATTTGACCTGTTTGCAGTGGCTTACTCTTTGCCTCAACATTAGTGGCTAGAGGTGGCGGAGGAGGCTTGATAGGTGGCAGCGAAACCGGTTTTGCAGGAGGCGGTGCAACAGGTGGTGGGGGCGGAGGTGGGGGCGGTACTGGTTGGGGTTGGGGTTGGGGTTGGGGTTGGGGTTGGGGTTGAGGATTTCTGTCGTGCAGGCTGAGCTAGCGGATTAATAAATCCGCCCGAATTACTATTCGGATTATTACCCGTATTATTACTAGTGTTTGATTGATTTTGATTGTTTGGCGGAGTTTGAGCCATAACTAAAAAACGGGGTGTTATTTATTTAATTGTAGCAAGGGAAAGGTTAATCTTTAAGTAGCTCAATGGCGGCATCTAATACATTGTCTGATTTTTCTTCACCAGAGTCATTATCTTCTTGCTCTTCAATTATCACATCTGGCTTAATACCTACTTGGTCAATTGTAGAGTCATTTGGCGTAAACCATTTAGCAGTTGTCACTTTGACGCTTGAACCATCGGCTAGATTTTTTAGCTCCTGTACACTACCCTTACCAAAAGTTGTAGTACCAACCAGCCTTCCTCGACCATAATCTGATATTGCACCAGCAAATATCTCTGCTGCTGAAGCACTACCTTCATTCACCAAAACTATAACCTTTTCATCATTAAGGATTGATTTTTTAGAAGCCTTATACGAAAGCACTTTATCATTTCTGTCTTTTTGTTTTACTATCGCCTCATTAAACTCTGGTTTGACTGCCGTATCGATAAAAATACTGGCCACATCAATTGAGACATCTAATAATCCTCCTGGATTATTTCTAACATCAACAATTATCTTGTCTACTCCCTTGCTTTGAAAATCTTCCAAGGCTGCTTTAGCACCTTTATATGTATCTTCTAAAAATTGGCTAAGTGTAATTAAGCCGTAACGCACTCCATCTTGCTCTTTTATCTCATAAGTAAGGCTAGGAATTTTAATTACTTCGCGAGTAATCTTTAACACAATTTCAGCCGGTTCTCCTTCGCGAATAATTGTTAAAGCAACAGTAGTGCCAACAGTACCACGAATGCTGTTAATAACTTCTGCAAAGTTCGATGTTTGAGTCTCTAGTTCGTCTACTTTAATAATAATATCTTTTGGTTTAGCTCCAGCTTTCTCTGCAGGAGAACCCGGAAGCGGAGTAACAATAGTAGGCAATCCGTTTATTTGACCTATCTCTGCACCAATACCCGTAATTTGGCCAGTTAAGTCAGCTCGAAAAATATCGTTTTCGTCTTTTGGTAAATAGACTGTGTAAGGATCTCCCAAACTGAATAGCATTCCTGAAATTGCCCCATCTACTCGGTTAACTTTATTAGCATCGCCAAAAAAATTATTGTCAACTATCTGCCAAGCTTCCCAGAATTTTGCGAAGCTCACTTCTTGTGGTCGGCCACTGTCTTGCCCAGTGACAAACTGCAACTTGGAACTGATTGGCTCTCCACTGACTGACTCGTCTGTAACTCTGGCCGTAACGAAACCACTGAAAAAGACTAAAAGCAAAACAAATAGTCCCAACACAAAACCGCTGTTTAGAGGAATTATTTTTTTAGCCCTTCGTTTTAACTTCATACAACCTATTCTAGCTGCCAATCATATGGCCATACAAGGTTACCCATCCATCGTCGTGTTCAATAACTACTGCGTAACCGTATCCGCCGTAGTATTCGTCTAAAATTATTTCGCCATCGCTCGCCGCGTAAACCGGTTGTCCGGCAGGGCCCGCTAAATCAATTCCGTTATGAAATGTGTAAACAGGATTTCGCCATCCGGCTGGGCCATACTCTTGGGAAACATAGTAGTCTACCACCGGCCAGATGTAGATACTGCCCAGCCGTGTCCGTGGATTAACAGTCGCCCCCTCAGGCGTGAAGACGCTGAAATGAACATGCGGACCGGTCGAAAAACCAGTACTTCCAAGGTGACCAATAATATCTCCCTGAGAAACAGGTGTGCCCGCCCCAAAAGCGGTGCGGCCAGAACCAGCCATGCGATTTCGTAGAGCCTGCTGAATTTTTTGCGTAATAATAGCTTCTATTTCTGCTTCTTCCGAAATTGCCTTCTTCTCTTCTGTTTTTAATTCTGCGTAGGCAATTTCGGCGCTAGACTTTAACGCCTTTTGTCTGCTCTCCTGAACCTCCAAATCATTGTGTTGAATTTCTTTTTGCACCTTGTAGCTCTCCAGCGCCACTTTTTTATCTTCAGCATCACTCTTATTAGTCTCTAATTCTTGTTTAATAGAAAGCAGCTCCTCCTTTTTTCGATTAAGCTCTGTCTTTACAGCCGAGTAACTTTTCTTCTCTCTTATTTTTTTAGAGATTCCACCTTCACCAAAAATGACATCGATATTACCCACATTCTCTCGAATCAGCTGCATCTTAAAGTATTTGCGAATAGTGGCTTTAATACCATTTTGTTTAGTTGTAATCTCTTCTTCTTTCTGCCCAATTTGATTACCAAGCTCAACTAACTCATTTTCAGTTAACTCAATAGATGAAGAAGTAGCCGCAATTTGCGCCTGCGTAGAAGCAATACTTTTATCTAGCTTTTTAATTTCCGCTTCAGCATCGTCAGCGATATCCGCCTGCACACCAGCCTCGGCCCTTTTTTGTTCGGCAATTTTTTCTAAACGTTCTTTTTCAGCCCGCAACTCACTAATAGATTTACTATTATAAATCGAAGCAGCCATTGCAAAATTGGGCATAAAAGCGAGCGTAGCCAACAGCAGCAATACTATAATATTTTTTTTATTCATAACTTCAGATATCTTCTGACCGCTATATATGAAATGAAAGTCGATAGTAATATTCCCGTCAGCATATTCGACCAGAATAATTCACCAAAGTACTGCGTGAATAACATTAAAGGATTAGCCTCTGAATATGGGAAATAAAGTGGAATTTGACTTTTTAGCCAAGCCGCTCCTAGCCAGAACATCAAAAGAGCAATAAGGGCTGCTAGGATGCCGAAGATTAATCCTTCTATAACAAACGGCAAACGGATTAATTCATTAGAGGCGCCGACAATGCGCATTACCTGAATTTCCTCTCGACGCGAGAATATTGCTAACCGAATGACATTCAAAACCACAATGATAGAAACAATAGTCAAAACTCCACTGAAGACAATGCTAATTCTAATAATAAACTTGGAAGCGTTTATAAAATCGTTAATACTTTCGCGCGTCGCCTCATAACTAGTCTCATCAACTATTGGATTATATTTGTTTAAAACGAAGTCATTAATTTCTTTTAGACTATCGGCAACTTTTGGCTTAACTCGAATGTAGCGCGCCAGAGAGCTTCCAATTTCATCTGAAATAGCCAACAGCTCTTCGTCACCTTTATTGAGCTCAATATATTCAGCCAGCGCTTTCTCTTTGTCTACATAAATAACCTCTTTGACATCACCACGCTCTTGCAAACGATTGGCCGTCGCCAAAATATCTTCCTCTTGCGCCTCTTCTTTTAAAAATATTGTTAAATCTAGCTCTTCTTCAACTTCTTTGCGCTGCTCGTTTAGAGTAATTGAGCCAACTAACGCCACACTAATCATCAAAAGCGTTAGCGCTACATTAATAATGGCAATGAAGGATAACCAGCCGTTGCGACGAAATCCTTGCCAGCCAAAGCTACAAATTCTAAATAGTCGAATAAAATTCACAGTAGATATTTACCTTTTTTCTGATCTGCTACAACTTTTCCAGCTCGCATAGTAATAACTCTTTTTTTAAGAGTGTCGATAATTTCTTTATCGTGCGTGGCTAAAATCACCATGGTTCCTTGCTGATTAATTTTGAAAAGTAACTCAATAATTTCCCAAGTGTTAACGGGGTCAAGGTTTCCCGTTGGCTCATCTGCTACCAAAATTTTAGGATCATGAACTAAAGCGCGGGCGATGGCCACTCTTTGTTTCTCTCCGCCAGATAATTCTTTCGGAAAGTTATCAGTGCGACCAAGCATGCCGACTGTTTCTAAACTGGCTGGGACCTTTTGCTCGATTTCGCCACGAGTTGCATCTGACACTTCTAGGGCAAAAGCGACATTTTCGTAAACTGTTTTATTTGGTAATAGTCTAAAATCTTGCCAAACGACACCAATCTTTCTTCTATAATAAGGAAGTTCATTGTATTTTAGCTGGGTTATATCTCTTCCAGCTACTAAAATTTTTCCCGCGGTTGGTGGCTCTTCACGCAATAGTAGCCGCACAATTGTAGATTTACCAGCTCCTGAGGGCCCCACTAAAGAGACAAACTCTCCTTTGGCAATATGAAAACTAACATCTGAAACCGCCTCAATTTGACCGTACTTTCGAGATACGTCTCTAAATTCAACCATGTAGATTTTATTATAACTCAAAATGGACTGAAATTGGGGCTAATACTACCTTTGCCTCGCCCATCGATAGCTGCGAGTAAACAAGCTACTTCCTAATCTTTTAAGAACTTCTGCGCTAAGCTTAGCGCTTGTTTTTTAGAATCAATAATTTTTATTTCTTGTGGCCAGTTTCCGCGTCGCCACCAAGCTAGCTGTTTGCGCGCAAAACTATGAGTATCAAACTTCAATTTTGAAATCGCTTCTTCGCGCGAAAGCTCTCCCATGACAAGTTTAGTCAGATATCTATACTCAAGCCCTAGTGACATTAGCCAATCTTTAGAAATTCCAGTCTTGACTAAATCTTTTACCTCTTTTAGCATTCCCTCATCCATTCTGTCGTCAACTCGCTTATCAATTTGCTGGTACAACTTTTGGCGCGAAATTTTGGGGGTCAGCAAAATATAGTCATATAAAGGATTACTCACTACAACCCCATTCTCACTTTCGTTTTTCTCAATCGCCCGAATTATGTAGCGCTTGTTATTACTCTCAATCTCTTTTTCTAATTGAGGATTAATTTGTTTTAATTTTTTCTGTAAATCCTTAAGACTCATTTTTTCTAGCTCTGATCGCAGCTTTAAATTTTGCGACCCAAACTGATAATTTTTCAGTAGCGCCTCTATATACAAGCTTGTGCCACCCACAATTACAGGGATAACGCCTCGCTGCAACAGCTCGGCAATACTCTTGTCTGCTAGTTTTTTCCACTCTGCCACGGTAAAACGCTGTTCTGGCTGAACTATATCTATTAAATGCTGGGGGATTTCTAATTTTTCTTTTCCCGTGCCTAAATCAAGCCGTCTGTAAACCTGCCGCGAGTCGGCTGAAATAATTTCACCCTTTAATTTTTTTCCCAAAAAAGCTCCCAGTGAAGTCTTTCCACTCGCCGTCGGGCCTAAAACAACAATTATTTTCGGTTTTTTCACACTGCGCTGACTCTACCAAATCCTTTATCTGGTGGCAACAAAAAGCCCCTCGAACTGAATTATGCATATATGAGATAATGGATATATGAATAAAAAAGATTTAGCTAAAGCCAAAAAACAATTACTCGAAACTACCGATAAATTAGGCGTACCAATAGAATCGGGTATTTTTGATACCGTGCTTTATTTAAACTCTCTGGGTTTCCCCACCACACAATCTTGCGAAGGCCATATCGGCTAGAGCTTAGTGGCACCTTGGGTAGAGATAACCCCCAAACTTCCAGAGAATAAAAGCTGGTATAAAGTAAAAAAGAACCGACAAAAAGTAGAGAAACAGATTTCGACTTTAGCAAATAAACTTCATAATTTGTTAGCTGAATTTTATCAGAAGGATAAGCCAGATTATAAATTAATCCTTATTTTATCTGAAATGGGTTACAGCATTAGATTGCATAGCGCTGGTTTGACAGCAATACAGGCTCTATCAAAAGAAAAACAAAAGAAAATATTGCCGGCTTATCAGAAAGAGATGAAGAGATTTACTAAGTTTCTCAAGACCAAACTTTAATAAAAAAGTCCCGAATGGGACTTCACACTACTAATCGTCAAAAATTAGCTACTTGCTCGCCTGCCTGCCTGCAGGCAGGCAGGCTGTATGTTTAATTGTTTTTTGGTGTTCTGCCCTCCAAGTATTCGAGTAGGTGGCGGGACTAATGCGGACTCGGTTTTGCGAAAACTATTTTTTTGGGATTGGATTTTCGCAAAATAATTGGCTAATCTTTTTTGAATTTGGATGTCGCAAGCGGAGGAGGAGGGGTTTGGGGAGAAATCCTCCGCTTTTTTCTTTTGGCAAAATTCGGGCGGGATTCAATTGAGAAAAGATTTGTTTGTTTCTTTAAAATAAGTTCTGGCTTGCCAGAATTGAGTTCATTACCAAATTTAATATTTAAACTACTAAGAAATTTTTTAATCTTCTTTTTTGCGTCAATAATTTTGTCATCAGGAACTTGAGAAAGTTGCTCAACCTCTAAAAATAAGCCGAAGTTTTTAACATTTTCTAGCACTACTTCATATTCTGGTGTTGTAAAAACATGCTTTTCATTGTCTACCACAACAAGCTCTTGAAGGCCAAGGTGTCTCAGTATGGAAAGCATGATATCAAAATTATGAACAGAAACCTCATGTTCATCAGAGTAAAGCCATTTATCGCCACCCTGCTTAAAATGATCAATTTTGTATGCAATAGAACACTCTGTATCTTTTTTCCGCAGACGAAATGATCTCCTCAGTCGTCCATTAACTTCTGGCTGCAGATCTTGTCTTAATGGATCAAAAAAATAAATATCTAGCGTATGCTTAATACCGTGACATGTAAATTGCTTTAATGCATTGATAGCAATTTGTTTCGTACTCTTAACCTCAATTAAAATTTCAATTTCCTTCATATGATTTAATGATCGCTTTTAATTCTTCTTTTGTGTTGCATGTAATCCCGAGCGACATGTTCCATTCTGTTTTTCCAGTATTCATAACATATTGAGCTGCGTCACGGCCAAATAAATACCCTATAACAAATGCTGCTTCTTTTTGTGATTCAAATTGCAATGGAACAGAGATACCTTTCTTAAGCCATGTTAAACCACAATTTCGTGGGCTTTGAATTGTTATAGATCGTTTATGTCGCCATTCTTCAAAATTTTGAGCAGCAATATTGTCGGGTATAAATTTATACCACATATGATTAAGCTCATCATTGAATGTTTCATCCCACCCAATAGTTAAAAATAATCCATTATCTGTAAGTAAGTTATATACCGCGTTCAATTCAGCAAAACACAGGCTTGCATTAGTAATCCTGCTCGGAAACCCAAATGAACTAATAATAAATGAGGATTTTACTTGTATAGAACTTGGCGCATCGATAATTGGTTGTTGAACAATCTGTATATCACTAGTAAATTTTCTTTCCCTTTTTATAGTTTTTGTCATAAAATCGCACATTTGTTCACTAGCATCAACAGCAAACAGTGTTCCATTAAACGGCATCTTATTAATGATTTGCCATATCATTCTTCCAGTTCCACTTGCTAAATCAATTGGGTTTTGTATTATTTTTCCACTTGTGCGTTCTTGAACAAGCGAGAAGCATAGGTTTTCTGGATCCTCAGCCTCCGAAAATACATGATAAATCGATGGGTCATGATACCACTTATCACTCTCATCAGAAATCATTCCATTCTCGTTTCTATATGATTTTATTCTTAGTAAAAGCTTCGAGTGTTTGGCAGGATTTTTTAAATTATAGATCGCGTTACTAATTTCTGAGACCACCGCCTCTTCAACTTCTTTAAATAAAGCAGCATGCAAAGCCATAAGTGATTCTGAATTGCCAATACTCATTAAACCTCGAGTTGCCATTTTTCTAATCAGCGGATCACCATCATTAAGCGATTTCTCCAGAATAGGGCGTAGTGATTCTGTTGCGTTATTCTGTAGAGCAAAAAAGGTGTAATATTTTAACTCGTAATTGTTGTGGGAAATTAATTTAAGTAACTTCTCATAAATTTCCTTATCAATTAATTTCAATCTACCAATTAACCAACAGCAGTTGATAATTATAGCGTCATCTTGGGTCTCAAGAAACGCCTTTTTTATTTTTGGATACACGACGCGCTCAATATTTTCAACGTTGCTCAAAATAAGAATACTTATTACAGAACGTTTGTCGCTCAACGCATGAAGATAGTAATCTAGTTCTCGTAATTTTGTTGTTTTAAGAGACATCTTAAGTAAGTTCACCGCCTCCTCAAGTCCAAGCTTCTCTAGAGAAAAAGCGGCGCGCCACCACGCATCTGAACTCGTTGAATTCTTGATAGTGTTATATAAGAAATCAGTAATAATGCGATTCATATTCTTAAATTCTCCAAGTGCCCACACAAGTCCGATGGAATTATAAAGTTGTAAATTTGTATTTTCACTTAAAACATCAATGATTATTGAAACCTCGATATGTTGAAGTATGCTACCCATGTTCCAATCAAAGTTTTTACCATGCGCGGGGTATTGAGATATTAAATTACGAATAATAATAGGTTCTTGCTGCTCAAGGCTTAAAAGATTTGCAAGGGTACGAAGGTCTCTCTCAGAAAATATCTGTTGATCAAGAATAACTAAATCGTTGTCTTTTAGTTTTTTAAGCACGGTTTTCATATTGTTGTACGAATAATTCATTTTTTATTTAATTAAATCATCAATGCTTATTCCCAACCCTGCGGAAATTTTGACAACCGTTTGAATTGAAGGCTTAGAGGACAGAACACCAAAGAAAAATGTCCTTTCATTTTTAGAAGAAATTGGTCGCGCGCAAATCAGAAAAGCAAGGAACATTTTTCTTTGGTGCCGGGAAGAGGACTTGAACCTCCACAGGATTGCTCCTACTAGATCCTAAATCTAGCGCGTCTGCCAATTTCGCCACCCCGGCATAATTCAACTATACAGAACTTTACCTGATAATACAGCCAAAATCAAGTGCCCGAGACTTACTAGATGCTAATTTGAGCAGCAATTTTTTCGAGCGTTTTAGGGCCAATACCTTTAACTCGAGTTAAATCGTTAATTGAACTATAGGGGCGGCCTTCAATAATTCTCGTAGCGTAAGATTGGCCAATGCCCGGCAGGGTCATTAATTGAGACAAACTGGCCGAATTGATATTAATTTTGCCCGCTTGGCTGACTGTTGACGCTGCCGTTTTCGTTGACGGCGCTGCATTTTCAGATGGTTGAGATTCTGGTTCAGCCGCGTCAGAACTAACAGTAGTGGCCGCCCCGCGAACTTCGTTTTTTAAATCTAATAAACCAGATTCAAACTCAACTAGACTAATAGACAGCTGACTGATTTCTTCAGACATTGCAGCTGATAAATCTTCTAATTTAGAGTTGACATATTTATCGGCCAGTCGTTTACTAGCTACAAATAGACTGGCCACAATGGCTAGCACCACAAACAGCCAACCTAAATAATTTGGTAATTTTGAATTCATGCTCTCAGACTAACTGAGGTTACATTAAATAAAGATTACGCGGTTATCACTTTTTTACGCGCCAAATCTTGCGCCTGGGCTAGAAGTTCAAAATCTAAATTCTCTAAAAATAGATGATTAATGCCTTTCTGGGCTAATCCTACTAGCTCGCCGGGGCCACGCTTTTGCAGATCAAAATGTGCTAGTTCAAATCCGTCTGTACTAGAAGCCACTTTCTGCGCTCTCGCCAGCGCTAAATCTATATCTTGCCGCACCATAAAGAAACACTGAGCTTGTTTATCGCGCCGACCAATCCGCCCGCGTAACTGATGAAGTTGAGCCACACCAAAATTCTCCGCTCCTTCAATAAACATGACGGTAGCGGCCGGAATATCCACACCCACTTCCACCACCGAAGTAGCCACCAAAACATCGAACTCACCTTGCTGAAACTGCCGTAATATTTTCTCTTTCTGCTCAGATTTAATCTGGCCATGCAACATTTTAATTTTTAGGTTGGGAAAAATTTCCTTGGTCAACCGCCGATAAATTTCTGTCACACTCTTTTTCTCATCTAATAAAATTGCATCCCCCGATTGTTCCTCAATTAAAGGGCAAACCACGAAGGATTGCTCATGGCGCCCGGCCGCCGCTCTAATAGCCTCAAAAGCTAGATGCTCAGTAGCCGGGCGCAAAACCTCAGTATTAATAGGAATACGATTAGCCGGCATCTGTTTTAAAATTGTAATATCTAAATCGCCAAATAGAGCTAGCGCTAAGGAGCGCGGAATTGGGGTCGCGGTTAGGGTTAGAAAATGCGGCGCCAAACTTGTTAATTTGTCGCTGTCTGTCACTTTTTGACGCAATTTTTCACGCTGCGCTACACCAAAACGATGCTGTTCATCGACTACTACCAAAGCCACATTTTCAAGTTTGGCTTGGTCTGAAATTAAAGCATGCGTGCCAACTAAAATATCGGCTGAAAAATCTTTCTCAAACGCAGTAACCAAACCAACCCTAATGCCAAAAGAGCTTAAAAACTCTGTCAAACTTTGAGCATGCTGAATGGCTAAAATTTCTGTCGGCACCATTAAAACAGTTCGGCTTTTAGCCTTAAAAACTAATAAAGCCAAAGCGGCTGCTACTACAGTTTTTCCCGAGCCAACATCACCATTTAATAAACGATGCATAGGATTTCCCCGCTCCAGCTCTTGCGCCATCTGCCAAATGGCTTTGCGCTGGTCATCCGTTAGTTTAAAAGGTAATGAGGATACAAATTTCTGTAAAAGTTTGGCATCAGCTTTAATTTTAAGGGCGGCTTGCCGACTATACTGCAGCTTAATTTTGGCCAACTTTTTCTGCAGAGAAAAAAGTTCGTCAAAGATAACTCGCCGCCGCCCCGCCCTCACTTCTTCCAGCGAATTAGGATTATGCAAATAGCGGAGCGCTTTATTAATATCTACTAAATCTAGCTTGTCTAAATCGTTTTTAGTTAAAGTTTCTTTTAATTCAGTTCGCGCCAAAACCGCAGACGCTAACTTGTTAATTTGGCGCGAGGTTAACCCAGCGGTCAGAGGATAAATTGGCAAAATCGTAGGTTTTTTTTCAATCTTCGGTGCTGCCATAATTAAGCGTCGCGTCTGATAATGAGCTCGAACAGGCCCGACAAAAAGTCCGCGCTTCATTCGCTGTAACAGCGGCTCAATGTAGGACTGATTAAACCAGATGGCTTCAATGCTCCCTGTTTCATCTTCAAGCTTTGCTTCAACAATAGTTTTGCGACCACGAGTACGGCGCTTAGAAACACTTTTTATATCGGCTAAAATGGCAGTCATCTGACCATACTGAAGGGACTCAATTAAAGAAGGATTAGTGCAGTCAATGTATTTTCTCGGCAGCCAATAGAGTAAATCCTTAATTGAGGTAATACCAATTTTTGCTAAAGTCTCTTTTTTTGCTGGGCCAACTCCATCAAGCAGTACTACCGATTTTTTTATCTCCATAAATATATGCTAGCAAATTAAATTTTTTCGACTGCTAAATTTGACTGTTAAAAAAGCACCCAGTACTTACGGATGCTTTTTTATTATGATGATTACTCAGTTGTATCAGCAGGAGTCGTGTCAGCGGCAGGAGTTTCAGCAGCAGCTGGTTCCGTCTTGATTGGAGTTTCAGATGAAGAATTTTTCTGACTATCTTTATATTCAGCGATTGCTTTTACAACTGTGGCCTCATCTGTTAAGCGCTCAACAAATAAAACATGTTCTTTATTAATGCGCATCTCATCTACAGGGCCATGAATCTGTTCTCCAAGCTTAACTAAAGTCAACTGAGGTTCAATAGCCTCTTCCCCTTCTTGTTGTGGTTGTGGGTCATTCAAACGGATATAAAATATGTCTGTAAGAATTAATACTTTACCCGAAGTTGCGATCTTACCAAAGTATACTTGATCGTTATCTAGAAAAACTGCTGAATATCCTTCTTTGGCTGCTTTATCAGATGAAGGGATTAAATCTGAGCCACCACCACCTATTGAAGTAAAAGCAGCGTAGCCAACACCAACGATTACCACAAGAACTATTAACAACTGAATAATTTTATTCATTTCTAATTTTTACTTTTTAGCTTTCTAAGTATACCAAATATTTGGCTATGTAAAAAATTATTCCACTATAGTACCGCCGCCAACTATAAATTCGTTTTTATTATCTGATTGATAAAAGACGGCGAACTGACCCGGTGCCAGTGCTCGAATTTTTTTTACACTTTTAACAATAATATTTCTTCCTTTATCCACAACTGTACATTTTATAGCAACACCGCGATATCTAATTTGTACTTTCAAATTTTGATTAGGATTTGGTTTTTGATGCCAAATGACATCTTTAACTATAAATTCATCTCGCAACAGTTCCACCTCACTATGAGATCCAATTATTATTTCATTTTTCTCGATATCTTTAGCTATTACAAATAAAGGTGGTAGATTAGTAGCATCTAAATTTAGATCTTTGGCCAATGCTTTAGGATTAGTAATTTCGAAGCCGTGGCGCTGACCAATGGTTAAAATATGAGCGCCACTATGACGACCGACTATTGAGCCTTTGATAGTTTTAACTAATCCTTCTTTAGTACCTAGCTCTGCTTGTAAAAATTCAGCTAAATTTATATGGCCAATAAAACAGATTCCCTGACTATCTTTTTTGTTAGCAACTTTCAGTTTGGCTTTTTTAGCAATTTGTCGTACCTGTGTCTTTTTCAATTCACCTATGGGAAATATAGTATGCTTTAAAATTTCAGGCTTAATAGCCCAAAGAAAGTAAGATTGATCTTTGTTTTTATCAATTCCGCGCGACACAAGTTTCTGCCCACTAGTTTCAAAAATCCGCGCGTAATGACCGGTGGCTATAAAATCGGCACCCTGCTTCCGCGCCCACTTATAGAAAGCGCCAAACTTAATAGCTTTGTTGCACATCACATCAGGATTTGGCGTCCGCCCCGCTTTATATTCGCGTAAGAAATAATCGACCACCTCAGAGCGATACTCTTTCTCAAAATTGACTGATCGAAAAGGAATATCTAGCTGTTTGGCGACCGCTTCTGCATCCTTCAAATCTTGCTTCCAAGGACAATCTGTTAGGGATTGCAAATTATTTGGACTCCAGTTTTTCATAAAAACGCCCTCGACATCATTGCCATCTTTTTTCAATAACAAAGCGGCCACAGAGCTATCTACTCCGCCGCTCATCATTACTATTACTTTTTGCTTTGGCTTATCTGACATCGCAGCTAGTTTAGCCAAAATTTGGTTATTTTTCAACTAAAAATCTTATATTTAAAAACCCGCCGACCTATTGGCCGAACGGGTAAGATTGTACGCTCTACTGATCCCGCGGCCTTTTGTGCACCCTCCAGACAAACACTCTGCACCGCTCGCAAACGTAATAGGAAAGTGGAGTATTTTCTGGCCAAGTAAGATGAGTAAGTCTACCATTTAGACAGGCTTGAATTTGATCAGATTCATCAGCTCTTCGACGATCTGAAATAGGGAATGATCGCATTCCTGTCAAACAGATTGGACACAGCTCACCAACTTCAAGAGTCTGCTCTATTCCACACTTGGTACAGACCATATGTGGTGCGAAGTAATCAAGATCCATCATTCGCCAACTGCCATCGCCGATTGGAGTAATAGATAGCGTCAATGGTCTATCTTTTACCAAGCGTGTCCAAGTATGTCCTATCTCCCCGCACTGTTCCCTCAAATTCCTCAAAGAGCTTTCCAGCGCTTCAAGCTGTCTGCGAGCAACTGTGACCTGTTCTATTCGGCCAGCTACGACTCGGTCTTCGATCTCTACTTCCGCGGGCTCTACTGTCTCAAAGAGGATTGGTTCCCGTTCCTGTGTCATATTCCTCACCTCCTTCTGCTACCATAGCAATTATTCAACTTTTGGCAACTAAAAAACCCGCCAGCTGAATTAGCTACGGGTAAGTTACGCTACCTTCCATGAGAAGGTGGCATTGAGCCTCGTCTGGCCGCATCGTATTTGATGTAGACGCAATGAGTAACAATTGGCAAAACAACCAAGCATATAGACAATACAGCGATAGCTATTACAGCTACTATCGTTGACGAATGGTTCGCTGCCCAAACCAACAAAATAAAAGCAGTCAAAACACCGAGAAGTGCAGGCCATCCTTCGCAATCAGAAAGCATTAACCACAACCTTCGGAGTGTTATTACTGTCTGCTCATGTTCCTCCCACATACCCTAGCTCCTCTCACGAAAAGTATAAATAAAATAATTTGAATAATCAACCTTATTCAAACATTTCAGCTAAGACTTCTTCTGGGTCAAATCCTTCATTAGCAAGCATGCCAAACGCTAGCGACATAGCAGCATTCAAACCTTCTTGCGACAACATTACTTCAACCTCAGAAGATAACTCTCCTCCAAGCTGCTTCTTCATATACTTCTTTAATATTATTCTTGAGCAAGTTCAAGCTCAATGGCTTCCGCCATAGCATCTGTAGTTCGCTCCCCCTGATATTCACGATTATTCAAAAAGATTGTTGGCGTTACTAAGTCGAATCCTATTTTATCAATAAAATCGCGTGCCCGATAAGCCTGCCACTTCGTTTCTTCAGATTCTCTATCAACATTGAACTGATCAATATTAAGCCCCAAATCTTGTGCCAGCTCTAAATAGAAGGATTCGGAAAGATTAGCCGAATTAGCAAACAGTGCGTCGGCAAACTCACTAAATTTCCCTTGATTGGTAGCCGCTTGAGCAGCAATCGCCGCTGGGTAAGCTTGTTCGTGAATTTCCACTAACGGAATATGGCGAAATACAATTAGCAAATCATCTTCAGAAAAACGATCACGCAAATTTTTTATCTCCGGATGAGCGAGAATACAGTAAGGACATTCAAAATCTGAAAATTCAACGATGGCTACTTTGGCGTCAATATTGCCGCTCATATAATCACCCTCATTATATATGTCGCCTATCTCTAAATCTTCTGAAAAATTTTGCACTTCTTCGGCAGCTGAACTAGCTGATGATGAAGAGTCAGCCGAACGATTACCAATAAATATTAGACTTCCTAAAATTATTACGGTGGCAATAACAATTGCCACAATGACTGTATTTTCGTTTTTCATAGTGACTTTAGTTTATCATATATAAATTATCTCCTCTCAATCCTTTTGCTATACTGAAACTTGTAAAAATAAATTCTAATTATGTCATCAACAACTAAACGGATTGCGATTATTGAGAAACTAAAAACCGAGGCTAAAGAGCTGAAGAATATGATTGATGACACTTTAGAAAACAGTGATGAATATCGCGAACTAAAAGAGCAAAAAAAACACATGACGCGTGAATACAATCTGGTGAAAGACCAAATTTTAAATGAGCCAAAGACCGCCAAATTAAAAGAGAAGATGAAAGAGACAGCCAAAGAGTTACGAGAAGAACGCGAAATATTATCGCAAGAATTAGCTGTTCATTTTTCAAAAGTTGGTAAATCTGAGATTGAGATGCCAGACGGAAAAGTTTATAAATTCAAATTCTCCGCCACTCTCAGCGAAAAAACTGTCTAGACCTCTATATTAAAAACTGTTTTGACAGCGTTATTAGTTGATCGTTCAACTATTGGCACAGTAATATTTCGAATTTCCGCAATTACTTCGGCCACATTAGCTGCATCGGCCGGCTCGGCGTGCTCGCCTCGCCTCTCTTGTGGTGGCAAAAATGGCGCATCTGTTTCTAATAGAATTTTATCAAGTGGAATTTCTTTAACAATACGCCGCAGCTCTTCGTTTTTCGGGTACGAAATCATATTGTTGACGCCAATGTAGGCACCCGCGTCTAAAATAGCAGCTGCCTGAGCGCGGGTGCCGTCAAAAGAGTGAAAGACGAAGTTGATATCCCTAATGTATCCTTTGGCAATTTGTAGAGCGTCTTCTATAGCTTCGCGAGAATGAACAATGACAGGCAATTTTAAATCTGCAGCAAGCGAGCAGAACTGTTCAAAAACTATTTGCTGCTCGCGAGCTGGCGGCACTTCGTCTGGTTTATTTTTGAGTTGAAAATAGTCTAATCCTACTTCACCAATAGCTACCACTTTTTCCCGCTCAGCTAAACCGCGAAAAGTTTCGGCCATAGTAATGTCAAATCCACGGGCCGAAGTCGGATGAATACCAACCGCCGCATAAACATTGGGAAATTTCCGCGCCAAAGCAACCGCGCGCTCCGATTCAATTAAGCCCGTCCCTGGGTTTATTATCGTAGTCACACCTCTGGCCGCCGCGCGCTTCAAAAACTCCACCTCATGATAATTGAATGGATCAAAATCTAAATGACAATGTGTGTCTACCATTAACTTAATATAGCAACAAGTGTGATAGCCGCTAAGATCACTAATGAAGCATAAATATTTTTCATTCGAATTTTCTCTTTCAAAACGAATGAATCAAGTATGTAAACTAATATAGGATTTAATAAAAAGACCATGGTAGTTAAAATCACACCAATTTCTATGTATCCGTAAAACATAATAATCATAGCTGTTACTCCAAAAATATTAGAGATTGCAGTATGTCCCCAAACTTTAAGATCTCGTGGTAAACGACACGGCCGATAAAACAGATAGAGTAAAAACCAAACAAATAAAACTCTAAAGAAATATAGCGTCGCCGGATCAAACACATCTAACAAAACTTTTCTCAGTACTGTCTCGGCGGCCATCACCACCACCATAAAAAGCATCGTTTTAGTGTATTTGTTAATTTTAAACTGACGCAGATGCGCGCGTGCCATATATAGTGCTATAAGTGATACTATTACACCAACGAAAACAATTAAGCTACGCTCTTCAGGAAAAACAATTCCACCCAGAAGCGCCGTAAAAGCCGGAACAGTTAAGTTAACGACTTCAAAATCTTGCAGCTGCTCGCGGTCTTCAAAGTAATAAAAAAGTTTATTCCAACCGAAAGCCAAAACTACCAGCGCGATAAATCCAAAATAATATTTAGGCTGGGCTAGCAAAGACCAGTGGATGTCAGCCGTAAAAAAAGCAACCACAGCTGAAAAAACAACCAAGTAAGAGAAGACCATAAAGGTATACTCACGCGGTTTTATTTTGAAGCGAGAAATGTTGCTTTTATCTTTAACTAAAGCAACCGCAAACAACGCGGTCGCAATGACCTGTAATAAAAAAGGATTCATGATTCTATTGTACTTTATTAAAGATCGGTTTTGGCTCTCTAGTTTCTAGCTGTTTTTGAATTTCAACTGCAGTAGCTGGCATAAACGGTTCCAAGGTTACTGCTATCACCGCTAACTTTGACAGCAAATATTCTAGCTCAATTCTAGTTTTTTCTGCATCCGTCTTGAACAGTTCCCACGGGGCTAACTCTTGAATTTCCTTATTCAAATTATCAATTTGGGAAAATAATGCGCCAATTGCCTTTTGTATTTTTAACTCTTTGTAAACTGTGCGTAAAATTTCGGCATCCGGCTCTAACTTTGCAAACTGCCATTTTACTTCATATTTATTAGCCATTACCAAAAGTCGCTGCACCAAATTACCTAGGCTGTCGGCTAAGACACCATTGTAAATTTCCGCCAAATGGTCAAAGGAAAAATCACCGTCATCGACGGTCGGAATTTCACGCAAAAAGTAGTAACGCAGCGCATCTACTCCAAACTTTTCCGTAGCCTGCATAGGTGAAATAACATTGCCTAAAGATTTGCTAATTTTATGCCCGTTAATAGTGATAAATCCGTGAATTAAAACTTTTTCCGGCAACGGCAGCCCAACAGAAGTAAGCATAGCTGGCCAGTACAGCGTGTGAAATTTGACGATATCTTTGCCGACCACATGAATATCAGCTGGCCAGTACTCATTAGGAATAATTTCGTTATCTTTCACCGTTGAAACGGCGGATAGATAATTAACTAGCGCATCACACCAAACATAAATTACCTGCGAGTCATCGTTTGGCACCGGAATTCCCCAGCTTAATTTCTCTTTCGGCCGCGAGAATGAAATGTCCTCTAATCCTTCTTTGACAAAGTTTATCATCTCGTTGGCTCGCCAGCGGGGCTCAACATGGTGCTCTAAAAAGTCTAAAATCTCATCTTCATATTTAGACAGTTTAAAAAAGTAATTCTGCTCTTTGACTAGTTCTGGTTTTTTTTTATGGATTGTGCAGTTTCCGTCTGAGCCTAGCTCGCTTTTAGAAATGAAACTCTCGCATCCGACGCAGTATAATCCTTCATACTCTTTTTCGTAGATGTCACCATTTTTTTTCAGTTTATTCCAAAACGCTTTCACTACGGGCCAGTGGCGCTTCTTATCTGTCGTGCGAATAAAATCGTCGTTAGAAATATTGAGGTGTTTGAGTGCTTTCTGAAAGTAATCGACATTCTGCTGCACAAATTCAGCTGGCTCTAATTTATTGGCTTTAGCGGTATCGGCAATTTTTTGACCATGCTCGTCCGTGCCCGTCAAAAACCAAGTTTTAAGACCAGCTAGCCGAGCCGCTCGCGCAATACAATCGGTTTGTACATACTCCAAAGAATTACCCACATGGATTTGGGCATTCATATAAGGAATGGCGGTGGTAATATAAAATTTATCTTTTTTCTTATCGGTCATACCGGTTTAACTCTAGCATAACTGTTGAAAGTTTGGGAACTCGCCCGTGGCCGCCTGCCATTCGTCTTCTACTCGCTCAACTTGCGAAGCGGGTGACCCTTCGTGCAGACTGTCTAAAAAAAGTAATAGATTCTCTTCTGTTCCTTCGGCCATTATTTCGACCGCGCCATCTTCGGTATTTTTAACCCAGCCGGTCAAATTCAGTTTCCGCGCTCCCTTAGTTACAAACCGCCGATAAAAAACTCCTTGTACCTGACCGTAAATTTTTGCTGTTAATCTTTGCATAATTACATTCTATGGTAATTTCAGAAAATAAAAAAACCCCAAGCGCGTGCTCGAGGCCGAAGTTCGAAACGGAAGGATTAACGGTAGAAAGAATCCCTTACCACCAGAGGCACAACCTGATCTTCCGTTATCGGTTGGTCACAGGCGTGCAAAGAACAAAGCAGAGTCAACTCATCGACTACCCTGATACCAACAAAGTAAAAACTCCCCAACCTTCTCTCAGTATCGTAAGCTTGCCTAAAGTGATTTGTGTCAACTAGAGGCCCATGACCAAGGTCTGTCACTGCTCCCAGAGCAAGCAGCTCTGTTCGCATTTGTCGCCAAGCATTGGGGTCTTCGTCTACAAACTTAGCTTTTCTTAGTTTTGCTATCAAACAACCCAACACTTCAACCGGATAAGCAAACTGAAACATTCCTGTGTGAAAAAGTGAAAGAGAACTGACCAAGCTATCGTAATTCATCTCACCAGTATCAGGTCTAGGCTCATATTGATCTGGTCCAATGTTGATTAGAAGACCTTTCCCAGCCAGCGAAATCAATCTAAATGGTATATCCCTATCACCTTCACGCGGCCATTCTCCATACCGGACCATCGCTTCTTTATGGCTAGATACTAAAAATTCGTTTCTACAAGGATTTATCGCTTGCCAACTCGACTCAGGGTCAAAGTCAACCAAGATAACCATCAACCTTGTCAGCAATTCAGCGTTATCATCGCTGACACCCGTGCAAGCAAACCGCAGCAAAGCATCAACATTGCTCGGAACATCACCACAAAATGGTGCCAGAAGCTTAGCCATTGAAGAAAAGAAATTCGCACCCAAGCCCATCGCGGTTACCAATGTACACGGTCTCGGTCTACTCATGTTGTTCTCCTCGGTAAATCATTTCCTCCGCCCGATGGCGGGAAACAATTTACTCGCAAGGAAGGTTCAAAACAGATTAGCCGACTAATCTGCATCCGTACTGCCATTCAACCGTTATAATTAACTGTTGTCAATATGATTGCCATTAAAAAAACGCCGACTCAGCGAGCCGGCGCCTAGCACCGCGAATCTACCGCCCACGAGTGGCGAAGTACCGCCTGAACTCGAATCCGGCAATAAATAGACGCGGCTTTCTTCTTCTTGGCCGCCCCATCAACATCCTCAATATCATCTTCATCTTCTTCTATTACTTCTTCTGTGTCTTGCCTGTTGGCAATTATTGACACCTAACTATTTTGTCATTTTTTTGTAATCTTCGTCAATAAGTAAATTACTGCTGCCCTTTTTTCAGCGCTTCTACAAAAGATATCCTTAAATTCAATAACCGTTTGTTAGCTCTGTTTTACTAAATGCCTTGCTTCAATTTGCACAATTCGCCCACTACCGTTGTCTGGCGAGGTCAACATTATAGTGACATTGTTTTTTAACACTCCTCGCGGATCTAAACTGGGCACCACCACCCCCATCGAATGAGCAGAGATATAGAAATTCTCTCTAGAATAAGGATCATAAGCCTGAGCTCTGGATTGCACCCGTACCTTATCTCTTTTATTAAATTTTTCGGCCGCATTTTCGGCTGAATCTTGTTCCTTGGGCACCCCCGCCGGATTAACCAAAAATCCTCCTTCATTCGCTTTTTGCTCTGGAATTTCATCTAGATTCTGACTGGCACCAATTTTGGGCACCTGTTTCGACGCCGGTGCAAAATCCTTTTTTGCCCCTTCCCCAAGAGGATTTTCATCTAGTTGCGGTTTAACTACAAAATCTGTCATTAGCTTTATTTTATCCTGTTTTAGGGAATTTTTCCTCTTTTGGCTTGCATAGCGCAAAATACCTTGCATAGGTTGACTTTTACCCCTTTTTTTGCTATAATCTGGCTATCAAAGCCTAGTTTAGGCCTACGGGTTTAGGTTAGCGCTTGTACCTGAAAAAGGCTGAAGTACACATATTCTACCCCCTTTACGGGGGTGTCTACCTAGTTACCCCTTAAGGGGTGAAAGTGAGCTGAAATGCCACGAATCTGTGGCGTATGCGGCTCGAACGGTCAGACCTGCGGTCTGTCCGGCGAGCCCGAGCATGTGCGGCGCGGGACAACCTGTCTTCGTGAGGCTCAGCGTGAGGCCCTGCGCCTAGGAGAACCCCTCGGCACCGTGCCGATCGCTGATGTTGAGGACGAAGAGCTCGTTCTGGCCTGCCCGTGCTGCCACACGGTGTACGGCTTCTTGAATGAGTTGCTCCATGCCACGCGCTGCACCAAGTCCGGTTGCTTCCGCGCACCTAAGCTGGTGTGGATGAGCGGCCACGAGGTCAAGGAAGACGCTCCTGACCTCTTCTGCCCCAAGTGCGGACATGTTTACCCCGGCGACCAAGCGATCGCGGGTGACTTCACCGAGTGTGGGCACTGTGATCAGGGCGCCCAGAAGGTGCGCCTGACGGCCGAGAGGCCGAAGGAGCCAGTATCATGACGACTGCTACCCCGCGGCGCGAAACGCCGACGCCACCCGCTGCTACGGCCACCATTGTGCGCCCGCGCGGCGCCGAGCTGGCCATGCAGCTGCCCAAGCCGCTGATGGCCACATGTCCGGTGTGCAAGGGGCAGACGCCGGTGAACCTCACCGGCACCACCTTCTGTCTCAACTGCGACATCAAGCTCGACTAGGAGGTCGAGATGAAGCAGCAAGACAATCAGGGAGAGCCAGTGTTCTCCCGCTGGTGGGCGCTCATCGCCCACCAGATCGACTGGCGCGCCCTCGGCCGGGACATCGCTCGCTTCCTGCGAGCGGTGTTCAGCGCCGAGCCCCAACACAATCGCCGCGAGTGACTCATACTCGCGGCGGTTTTTTATTTGTCTTTTTATTTACTTAAACCACGACCAAATCATTAACAAAGTTAGCGATCCCATAACCAACACCGTCACCCAAGAGATCAAATTAGCCAAAAAAGAGTTTCGGTGCTGACCCATAATTTTCTTATCATTAGCAATTAAAATTAAATATACTAGTAGGATTGGTACCAAAACGCCATTTAATACCTGCGAGTAAACGAGCATCATCACGGGGCTAAAACCAGACAAAGCAATGCCGATACCCGCGATCATGGCCAGAATAATAATAGTGTAAAAACCACTGGCGTGAATCTGTTTTTTGTCTAATCCTTCTTTCCAATTAAAAGTATCAGCCACAGTATAAGCAGTAGATGCAGTCAAAACTGGAACGGCTAATAATCCTGAAGCCATTATGCCAATGCTAAAGATGAAAAAGCTGATATTGCCTGCCAGTGGTTTTAGCGCCAAAGCAGCCTGTTCAGCCGTTTCAACCTCACCCACTTGACCATGCAGTACTAACGCCGCTACCAAAACAATAAAGAAAAATACTGTCTGAGTAAAAAACATTCCTGACACTACGCCGGCCGATTCTTCGTCAATATCCTTAACCTTCTTTTTCTCTTCAATCTCTTCCGTAGTTTGCCAAAAAATTAAGTACGGCGAAACGGTAGTACCAAAAACTCCTAAAGCCAGCATAATAACTGAAAAATCTGATAAATTTAGCCGCGGTACAACCGTGTTCACTACCACATTTGCCCAAGGAATATCGGGTACCATAAAGGCCGAAATAATATATAACAAAAATATTGGCGTAATAAATAACAGATAACGAGAAATTATAGCGTATCCTTTTTTTAATAATATAAATAGCAGGATTAACCCAAACAGCCCGACCCAATACTGCGCTGGAATGCCACTGAAAATGGAGGCGATTTGGGACATAAAAGCCAAGTTTGCGCCGATGGTTAAGGTGTTGCAAACTGCCACAATTAACGCCGTGAAAACAGCTGAGGCAAAACCAAATTTGGCAGAGATAATTTTGTTTAATCCGCGTTTAGTGACTATACCGACTCGGGTGCTCATCTCTTCGACAACGACTAGCATTGGCAACGAAAAAAGAACTGTCCAAAGTAGACCGAGCCCCGCCACCGCACCTGTTTGCGTATAGGTGACAATTCCCGAAGGATCATTGTCGGCCGCGCCCGTAATGACTCCAGATTTGCGCGGCCGTATAAAATCCCATAAAGTCCGGCGGTGTTTTAGATGACGACTTCTCTTTTTTTTAATTTGAATTTTAGGAGCAACTTTGAATAAACTCACCCCATTATTATACCCGTTATTTCGCGTGTTCGGTGTTGAAGCGATAGCCGACGCCGCGGACTGTTTGAATGACGCGGCCACGACGATCATGCAACTTGTCTCGCAATTTTTTAATATGCACATCGACGGTGTTGTGAAGCGGATAATCATCCCAGCCCCAGACTTGCTCCCATAAATCTTCTCGATGCACAACATCGCCGTCGCGCTCTAATAGATGCTGTAGTAAATCGAACTCGCGGCGGGTCAGAACAATATCTTTGCCATAAAAAATGAGACTACGCGCTCGAGTGTTTAACTCTAGGTAGTCTGTTCTGTATACTGATGTTTTCTGTTTGGTACCGCGCCGCGCTAATGACTTTAGCCGCGCTACCAGTTCGCCGGGCGAATACGGTTTAGTCATATAATCGTCTGCTCCCGTGTCGAATCCTTTAACAATTTCTTGCAACTCACAACGAATGGTGAGCATTAATACAGGAGTTTCTATATTATCTTGGCGCATTTCATGGCAGACTGTCATGCCGTCGCCATCTGGCAGATTAAGATCTAATACAATTACGCTGTACTGATTAACCGTCGCTTTAAAGACAGCTTCACGCGCCGTAGAGGCTGAGTCAACAAGAAACCCTTCACTCTCTAGCGTAAGGATTAGGGCCTGTCTAATGTCGGGCTGGTCTTCAACAACTAATATTCTCATTAACTGAACATTAACAACTCCTAGATTACAAAAAGATTAACAGGTTGCGATCTGATTAGCAAGATCTTGCCACTGAATTAGAGTCAGCTCCTGCGCTCGACTATTAATACTTATCTCTGCTTTTTTAAGGATTTTTTCTGCTTCTTCCTTTTTAATTCCCAATCCACCTGAAAGGGCGTTTTTTAAATTTTTTCGTCGTGCCGAAAATCCGGCTTTGACTACCCGAAAGAGCTCGACACTTTTTTCGTCTAGAGGTCGCTGAATTTTCAAACTAATTACGGCCGCATCAACTTTAGGCTCAGGGTAAAAGGATGAGCTGGGCACATGTAAAATATGTTTCCGTTCACAAAAATATTCCGCAATTACAGACATCATACCGCGCGCGTTATCCTTAGGTTTGGCTAAAACTCTATCGGCCACCTCTTTCTGAATCATCACCACCGCGCGCTTCGGCCGCGGCTTTTGAGTCAACATTGAGCTCAAAATAAAATTTGTCACTTGAAACGGCAAATTAGCAATTAAAATAAAATCTTCGTCTTTAAAGTGCTTGGCGCGATCAAACTTTATTACATCCTGTTCGACAATTTTTAACTCTTTGGGTTTCATTAGCCAGCGGGGTAAATTTTTGGCCAAATCGGCATCACGCTCTACCGCTATTATTTGTGCTCTCCCTTTTTTAGGTGGTGTATCTTGCCAGTATTCAATAATCTCTTTAGTTAAAATTCCTAATCCGGGGCCAATCTCCATGATATTTTTCACTTTCTCGCCAGCTGGTAGGGCTACTTCTACCATTTTTTTGACCACTTCTCCGTCTAACAAAAAATTTTGCCCTAGTTCTTTGGTGGGCTTTTTCTTAATTGAGGATAACAGATCTCGAACAAAACTAGCTTCAAGCTCCATGTACTAATCGTACACTTTTTCTAGTCTGACCGAAATTACGCCAGCCGAAGGATCTGCTATCTCAGAAAAGGCGTCATATGATAAATCTATAATTGCATTAGTGTATAATCCGCCGCCGACTACGGTAACTTCTGTAGATTTGCCGTTTGCGTTGTTTATGACTTTTACCCTCGTCCCTCGCGGTAAGGTGTTGTGGGCGGCTACATGACTATACTTTTTCGTGTACCAAGTGGCGTTGCCAGAGCCGTAAGTTTTCACTTTTGTGCCGCGCGCGATTACCTTCGTTTGCGGATTTTTAGTGACCTCATTAGCAACTAAATCGCGCGCGACCTCTTCCCCATTCTCGCGCCGTACATGATAGGTTTTTATGCGCAATCCTTCTATACCAGCCTGTAAAACTTTCGTCTCACCTTTAAACATTGAACTATCATCTTGATACTCCACTTCGAATTCAATTTTTTGAGGCACTTCCACATCTGTTTCTTCAACTCGCGTAATTATTATTTTGACAGGCGTCAACCGATTGTCTGTTAAATATTCAGTGTCCTGATTCGGCTCCACTTCATCATCATCGCCAACCTCAATTCCCTTTTCGGCCAGCATTTCGCCAATAGTCCGCATCCAGCTTCTATATACGGTTTCTGCTTTTGCGTCGACTACTAAAACTGCCTGCGCCCGATAAACTTTAATTTCTGAGCCTACTCCTAACGAAGGATTCGGAAAGGCGGTCACAATATCTTCTTCGAAAACCTCAATGCCCAAAATTGTTTGCATATCGTCGAGTGTATAAATTTCGCCCGGACCGTAATAAACTTCTGCTTGAACTGAGCTAATTTTATCTGCGATATCTGTCACTTGAGCGCCTAGAACCTGTTGCTCTTCTTCAATACCGGCAGCTTGGGCTTTGATTGTCATCCATTGCTCATTTTTTTGATTTAAAAATAAGGTGGAGCCAAATACCACTACCGGAAGAAAAAAAGCCACCACTGGGATAATTTTTTTCACTACCCAAGAACTATAGCACGATCATATTACAAACTGTGGATTACTGACGCCATACTGATAATCTTTTTGTCATATACTTTTGTGTCATAATAAAATTATGAATAAAGACATTAAGTATGGTCCATATGTAATTAGTGGTGAGGCTCGCGAGAGACAACCTTTCCATTACGATAAAGATCTACTTAAGCTCAAAGAGAGGGTGAAGAAAAACCTTGAGGATAGAGAACATGAAATTGAGCGACTTAGATTGCAGAACACTTCTGCTTGATACTTGCGTACTATTTGAATTAGTCAAACTTGACCGTAAACCGTTTGAAGATTTTTTTGATGAAATTAAAAATAATAACATAGATATTACTATTGACGATATTGTAACCACCGAATTCCTTCAGGGCAGAAAAAATTATGCTGAAACCAAAAGCTATTTTGAATATATCGAAAAACTCCTTGGTAGTCTTTATACAAACATCAATTATTTACCAACAACCCAAAAAGATATAATTGAAGCTCAAATAATATCAAATATTAACAATAATATAGACCCTCAATATTCATCAAAATCATCTCTTGCTGATAATATCTTAATTGCCAAATTAACTTTTAAACCCAGAGCAAAATTATTTTTTGCAACATTTAATCATCAAGATTTTATTTCTCCTCTAATGGAAAGAATGACGATAATTAATATTGAAACAACAAAGAGAGTTTTACCTTTAGGTATTTATCGTTTCAATCATCAGAAATATAATAAGCTGAAAAAGAAATATGGTTTTCCAAAATAGTTACTTGTACTTACTCCGAATTACCACTCCACCAGTTCTACTAGATTCTCCGGAATTTCGGAAATAAAACGGCTAGGAGCGTTGGCCACAACCGAGCCAAACATTCTGCGCTCTGTGGCGTAAACCAAGTACAATCGGCGCTTGGGACGCGTCATTCCTACATAAGCCAAGCGCCGCTCTTCTTCCATTTCAGCCGGATCATGTAGTGAATTTTGGTGCGGGAATAATCCTTCTTCAAGGCCGGTGATAATAACAGTGTCAAACTCCAGCCCTTTAGCCGCATGGGTAGTCATTAAAGTCAAAACTCCGGGTAATCGTAAAGCGGGTCGTTCCCCAAACATATCGTGGCGAGAGCCGAAATTTTCAGAATTCTCATCGCGGCGGCGCTCATTTTCGCTATCTGTATCTTGCACCAAAGCCACGCGCTCCAAAAATTCATCTAAATTTTGATGCACCGCGGCCGCGCTCTTGAGCTCCATTATGTTCTCCCACCGCCCTTCTCCCTCTACTGTGCCATCTTTCACCCAATCTTTGTAACCAGATTTATTGACAATTTCGCTGACAATTTCGGCCGCGTTTTTGCCTTTCAGCTCCCTTCGCATTTTGTTCATAAAATTTAAGAAATCCTGCACTTTTGACGGTCCTGCTTCGCCCTTCAGCTTCGCGGCGTAAAAATCTTTAATAGTTTTAGGGCCAATTTTTCGACTCGGCCGGTTGACCGCTCGCTCAAAACTGACCCTATCTTCAGGATTATGCAACAGCCGCAAATAAGCCAAAATATCTTTAATCTCTTTTCTATCGTAGAAACGCACCGCTCCCACCACTTTGTACGGCACATCTGCCTTAATTAAGGATTCTTCTAACACGCGCGATTGAGCATTCGTCCGGTATAAAACCACAACTTGATCTAAACTATTGGGGCTGGAAGTAGAATTTCTAATTAAATCTCGCACTTCAGAAATGACATATTCGCCTTCGCTCCAATCGTTCAAGCACTCTACAACTTTTATAGGATAACCAGCCGCACGATTGGTAAACAGTTTTTTATCTGAGCGCTGAGCGTTTTTAGTAATAATGTTATGGGCTGCATCCAAAATGTTTTGAGTTGAGCGGTAATTCTGTTCAAGTTTAATAATTTTAGCTCTAGGATAATCTTTCTCGAATCTCAAGATATTTCTAAAGTCAGCACCTCGAAAAGCATAAATTGCCTGCCAATCGTCTCCTACCACAAAAATATTCTGGTGTTTCTTAGCCAATATTTTTACTAGCGTATACTGCCCTTTGTTCGTATCCTGATATTCATCTACTAAAATGTATTTAAACTGCACTTGGTATTTTTGAAGGATTTTCGGATGCTGCTCAAACAAAATTAGAGTGTTATTTATCAGGTCGTCAAAATCCATAGCGTTGGCTTGCACCATCCTTTTTTGGTACTCCGTATATATTTTAGATGTTACTTCTTGAAAATAGCTATCCGCAAATTTGGCGTAGGCAGCTGGCGTCATTAGTTCGTTCTTGGCTCCTTCTATATATGCTTTTACCGCCCGCGGATTATACTGTTTTTGGTCAATTTTAAAATCTTTCATTATCATGCGAATTAGACTGAGCTGATCAGAGCTATCGTAGATTGTAAAATACTGGGTGTAGGGCAGTTTGGCGTTGTTTAATTCGTGGCGCAAAATTTTGACACAGATGCTATGAAAAGTTCCCAGCCACGGCAAAAAGTAGGATTTCTCTTTTTTTTCATCGCTTCTTTTTCTGCGGCCGGCTAACATTTCGCTAACTCTGGTCGCCATCTCGCCGGCCGCCTTATTGGTAAAAGTGACCGCTAAAATATGTTGCGGCTGAACATTATTCTGCTGAATTAAATAAGCTATGCGAGCCGTTAGCGTCTTTGTTTTGCCAGAACCAGCCCCGGCTAAAATCAAAACGGGGCCGTCAGTGTTGACTACCGCTTCTTTCTGCATCAGGTTAAGATCGGCTAAGATATCCACCTATTCATTCTAAAGCGTTAGCTGCTTTGGGACAAATAAACGCTAATTAAAAAAAACTGTGCTATCTGTTCGATGCGCGGTGGCTCCAATTTATTATCTAGCTAGTATCGTTATTATGTTGCTATCGAACACAGCGAACACTGATCTCACTCGTCTTAGAGGCGCTGTTCGTGCTGCCGTTAGCCAGGTTCACATAGTGCGCGTAAGTACTATTGAAGCTCGTCGCCGACCAATATTCTCTTGTCGGCTGAGTCAGGTTCCAATACGCACCATCAATGTAAGCTTGCTGAAGCTCTTTTTGGGTGGGCAAGCGCCAGCCGTCACCTCGCTCACTACAAAGCTCGCTGGCGGTTTTACCACCAACGGCTATGTTGTCGGCATCACCAGAGCGAGAAGAAAAAGTGATAGTATCGTCACCAGTACCGGAAGTCTTAGTCAAAGCACCGCTAGCTTCAGAAGTGCCGGTTGGTATTGTATATAGGGTGGTACCCCCAGAGATAGTTAAAACTACGGTATAGGTTTGGCTGTTGTTAGTGTAAGTAGCACCAGCGGTGGCATTAGCCGCGGTAACGGTAAACTTCTGTTGGCCATCCCAGCTCCAGGTAGAGCCGCTATTAGTGTTAAATTCCACTATGCCACCATTGTTTCTAAGGTAGTTGCTCCAAGTAAGACCCGTAAGAGGATCTGTATTACCACTAGTGTCATCGCCCGTTACTGCCGGTGAAGCTGTGGTCCAGGTGAAAGAGCAGTTATTCTCCTCCGTGGCGGAAGCATACCCATCGTGGTATTCCTGAGTCGAACAAGCACTACCAGCAACAGCTGTTCCCGCAAGACCAAAGACTGTTGCACCAGATTTAATATTAGCCGCTGTTAAGTCAGAATCTACGGTAGATAAGGTTGTAGCTGTATAGTAGCCAGCAGATAGCGTTAGACTATCTGCAGATAAGGTCTGGGTTGCCATGCTTCCCGTAATCTCTGAGCCATCTACCCAAGCAATCTTGCCGAACAGAATATCTGCTGCAGTGGCATCTCCGGTTGAGGTGTTTACCACATTAGAGTTACCAGCCACTCCAAAGATAGTCTTACCCGAAAGAATATTTCCTGTGACTAAGTCGGTGTCTACTGTTGCCAGAGTAGTAGCAGCGTAATAACCAGCGGAAACTGTGTCGTTAGCAGCAGAAAGCGTATTGGTAGAGATATTACCTGTAATTTCAGAACCATCTACCCAAGCAATCTTGCCAAACAGAATATCTGCAGCTATAGCATCTCCGGTTGAGGTATTAACCACATTAGCATTACCATCAATTCCAAAGATATTAATTCCTGATCTAATATTTCCTGTTACTAAATCTGAATCTACAGTCACTAACGTAGTGGCAGCATAATAGCCAGCAGTAACTGTGTCGTTGAGAGCAGAGAGAGTGTTGGTAGAGATGGTGCCGGTAACGGCCGAGCCATTTACCCAGGCGATCTTGCCAGATAGCAGGTCACTGGCTGTAGCTGTTCCTGTTGAA
>CAYQWZ010000005.1:0-89355 GCA_964421635.1 uncultured Candidatus Saccharibacteria bacterium | reverse complement strand
TTCTTGGCACCACGGTGATTCTGTTTAAATTCTTCTATATAATTTACAGCAGGAATGACATAGTCGATACCAAGCATGTCTGTATCTGGGAAAGATAATCCCATATCGATAATTACAATATCGTTGCCATACTCTAAAATTGTCATGTTCTTGCCGATTTCCTCTAAACCACCAACTGGAATAATGCGTAGTTTTGGTTTGCCGTCAGCGGTAGTTTTGTCGTAAGAACGCTTCGGCATAGTATCTGCCTTTCTGGTCATTCTTGGGTTAGTTTTCTTCTGCCATTTTTTAGGGCGATTGTCTGTTCGATTATTAGGCCTACTGTTGCGATGTAAATTGTTGCTTTTTCGTTCTTTAGTTCCATCTGCTCTAATAACAGTTTCGCCATGAGCTCCTGCTTGATAAAAAACAAGCGGTTTAGGGGCTGGTGTAGCCGGTGCTGGTGTTGAAACTGGCGTAGCTGGCGCTGCAGCCGGTGTTGTGTCTGGTTTGGCTGCGGCTGGCTGAGGTACTGCTGGTTGGGCCGGTTTTACAGCCGATCTAGCTGTTGTTTGTTTTATATCTGTCTGTACCCGCCTTTTGGTAAAAGAACTCTTCAAGGGGGAATTGTTTGTATTCTTCGTGTTCATTGTCTGTCTTTTCTTTTTCTAATTTATTAATAACTTTTTTTAATATCTGAAAATCTTTTAATAACTCTTCCTTCATTGATGCGCGGTAAAGGCCAACTGCCGGATGATAAAGGGGTATATAAATTTGGCCTTTTCTACGGAGTGGTTTACCATGCATCTCAGATATTTTTAACTGTGGAAGGAAGAAGTTCATTGAATGTCTGCCCAATGTTGCAATTATCAACGGATTAATCTGCTCAATCTGTTTATTTAAAAACGGTGAGCAAGCGTCTTTCTCATTATCGAAAGGATCGCGATTGTTGGGTGGACGACATTTTACAATGTTTGTTATGTAAACGTCTTCTCTTTTCAGGTCTATGCTCTGCAGAAGAGCATCTAATAATTTACCAGATGCACCGCAAAACGGAGTTCCTTTTAGATCTTCTTGTTTGCCGGGTCCTTCACCGACAAACATTATTTTTGCTTTTAATGAACCTTCTCCTGGTACAGCCTGAGTCCTCGTTTTGCATAAATTGCACTTTTCACAAGTCAAAATTTCTGCAACTAGAGAACTATATTTCAAAGACTGAGTAGATTTCAATAAAAGATCTTATTTGATGTTTACAAAACTACTCTACACTAAATACTAGATATTGTCAAGCGAAAAGCCTAATAAAGTGATTTTGCAATGATTAAACAGGTGGCACAACCTACATTACAATATGATTATTTGATTCGTAAATAGAATAATGTTAATATCATTCCTGAGGAAGTGATCCTTTCTTTATCTCCTACTACTGACTCCTGCTGCAGTTATGCATTGGTCAGTGAACGGGTGGAGAAAGGCCGAAGGGACATGCAAAAGCATGAACGAACACGGAAGGGCTACCCCTGGTAGCGCCGACCACAACCGAACGGACCCCGCCTTGAGCGGGCCAACCTAGGGCGCCCAGCCGAAGCTGCCGGCGCCTTTTTAAATTATTTCTCTAAAGAGTCCCAGACAATTTTGAATATTGATTCCATAGTTTTAGCAATCTCTTTCGAAGCAATGGTGATGCCCAAGAAATCACCTTTGTGCTCTGAAAAAATGCGTAATCCGTACCAAGGTCTAATAACAATTGAACTTTTAAAAGGAAATTTTTTAGGTTCCAAGTAGCGCGCCTCTCGCATATCTTCCCTACTATTGGCGTTCTCAACTGGCCCACCTTTACGGGTATAAATAACTTTTAAGGGCTCCTTAAAGGCCAGTCTTTTTTTGGTGTAATACTTGGTGCTTTTATCGAAACTGAATTTGCCCAACTCATCAAAAGCAGTAAAAGAGTAAGCACTCTTGCCTCGGCGGCGATTACGCATACTGTCTTTATCCATAGCCAAGAAGCCGTCTTTGCCCGTATAAATTTTAACAGCCGGTCGATTCGAGGTGTGGTGAAATAATCCTGATAGTTCAGGTTCCAAGTCGTGCAAAATTTCGCGTCGCTCCTTCAGCTCCGATTCCGATTTTTGCAGTATAAGTTCGAGCTGTTTAGGGTGCTCAGCGCTGTACTTTGAGATGTTACTATCGTCAATCGAGTTGACCAACCCTTTTTTTTGTAAGGATTCCAGAATTAAATAGGTGGCTGGGCGATTAATTTTGGATTTTGTCGAGATATCTTTGGTTTTAGCTTCCCCCAATTCTAAAACGGTCAAATAGACCCTAGCTTCACTCTCTGATAATCCTATTTTTTCCAGTTCTCGGTGAAGGTTGTTCATGTTTGTAAACTAACAGAAAGTAGTTATTATTCAATACTTTATGCAGAAGTTGATTCTTTTTACCTGTGGAGAGTCGAGCTGTTGATTGATGCTATCAATTAAACTTTCTTGCTCAAATTTAGTCTCTACTAGCTGATCGTAATTTAGAAATCCTAACTTTAAAATTCCCTCTTTGAAGGATATACATTCGTAACGACCCTTACTCGAACTTTGGGCAGCCTCAATGACTGAAACGGAGCTTAAATTACTACTAATATTGTGGCGGCGAACGGCCCGCTGAGCCAGATAATCACTTCTGTTCCAACCGAAACGATATCTGTTTTTGATAGACAATCTTTTGCTTTGACTTTTACTCTGTTTCATTTCCCTGCTCTACTTCTTCAATCGCCTCTTCGGGCGGCGGGACGGGTTTTGGCTCGTTAAAGTAGGCCCGAAACAGCTCTTCGGCAATTGGAATGGCTGTTTCGAACGACCCGCCGCCACCTTCAATTAGAACTGTAATAACAATTTCTGGGTTTTCGTAAGGTCCAAAACCCGTAAACCAAGCGTGGGTTAATCCTGCGTTGCCAAACTGCGCTGTTCCCGTTTTGCCAGCTATATTAACAGATAGACTGTTAAGCGGCCGACTGGATCCAGAAATAACTGCCTGCCGCATTCCTTCGC
Source organism: uncultured Candidatus Saccharibacteria bacterium (assembly GCA_964421635.1). Taxonomy (GTDB): domain Bacteria; phylum Patescibacteriota; class UBA1384; order CAILIB01; family JAUSJZ01; genus CAYQWZ01. The sequence continues at coordinate 86,335 of CAYQWZ010000005.1, read as the reverse complement.
GTACTAACTGCAGATAATAACTATCTACGGGAAGCTCTGAGGCGACAACAGGGTCCAGCTCTTTTACTATTTCTCCTTCTGAATTAACGAGCGAATCAACTAATCGTGGTTGGTAGACAGCTCCCCCGTTGGCGATGGCAGCAATAGAAGTGGTCAGCCGAATTGGCGTCACCTCAATATCTCCCTGCCCAATGGCTATGTGGTAAAGATCGCCTAAATATATTGGCTCACCTTTATTCTCTAATTTCCACTCTTCAGACAGAACAAAGCTGGCATTCTCCCCAACTAAATCTATTCCCGTATTTTGTTCAAAATTGTACCAACTAAGGGTTTTTTGAATTCGCTTTAAGCCTAATCCTTTAATATTCTCAAAACCGCCGCCAATCATATAGAAAAAGATGTTGTTAGATTCGGCAATAGCCGTTTTAATATCTGTCATGCCGTGATCTTTCCAGTCAGGGAATTTATAGTCGCCAACAGTAATTTCGGTTGGCGTATCAAGAGCGTATGTTGGGGTCACTATACCATACTGTAATGCACCCGTGGCCATCAGCGGTTTTATGGTTGAGCCAGGAGGATAACGACCAGCGATTGCCCGATTAAAAAGAGGCCTTTTAGGATCATTATATAGGTTAGATAGTTCCTCCTGAGAGATGCCAGTTGAAAAAAGATTGTTGTCATAGTCTGGTAGACTAACCATAGCCCTTATTAATCCAGATCGCGGATCCATAGCGATGGCGGTAACTCCCAAATCTGAAGGCCCAAACTCCTCCTCTCTCTTTTCAATTGCTCTCTGTAAGGCTTCGCCAAATTTTTGTTGTAAATTCTTGTCTAACCCAAGCTTTAAACTGTAACCAGGCTGACTAGTGCGATTAGAGTTGCTTGCAACCTGGTGAATGATCTTTCCGCTAGAGTCTACCTCAACATGCTGTAATCCGTGAATTCCTTTTAGCTCATTCTCGTAAACACTCTCTAATCCTGTTTTTCCGATAGTCTCAATGCTCATATACCCCTGCTCGATATCTGTTTTATCAACCTGTCCGACATAACCCATTAGGTGAGCAAATCCGGGAAGATTGGGGTATTTTCTGATAGATTTTTCAGTCGCCAAAATAGAGGGTTGACTAAAGGATAGCTCTTTTATTAATAAATACTCCTCTTTTGTTAAATCTGTAGCTAAGAGGTAAATTCCACCGACTTTGCCAACTAATTCACGAACTTCATTCAGCTTTTCTTCTTCAATAGGTTTAATATCCGTAATCTTTTGTAGCAGCGCTTCCCTTTCTTTTTTGTTCGCAGGAATCTGATTTAAATCAATCTGTAAGGCAGAAAGTTTATCATTGTTAACCAAAATTTCATTGTTTCTGTCAAATACTAATCCTCTATCGGCTATTAATACTTTGACACGAACACTGTTTCCCTCAGATAAATTGCGGTATTCCTGACCCGATACAACCTGAAGCTGCATTAAGCGCAATGAGAACAGAGAGATGACAAATATTAGAATAAATTGCAGATAGCCTAAACTGTAGGATGGCTTTTCTTCTTCTTCAACTGGCTCATCGGAAGGGCCTGACATTGGGTGATACCAATCCATACCACGATCTGAGTCGTGTCTGTCAATGTTGCCCGTCAAATTTCCGGGGTTAAATGCGTCTTTCATCGATTAAGTATCTATTAATAAGCTTCAGTAAAATAAGAAATATAACCGTGTTGAAGAGGGAGTTTAAAATGCTGATGCCGAGGTTTGACCAGAAAGGATAAGTTTGCCAGAAAAGTGAGATAAAGGTAGATATTAGTGCAATAGTGGCCGCGAAAGCGCTACTTCTAATAATTTTTGCTAGCTTTTCAGTGGTATACGAATAGACAATACCAAGAACGAAAAACGAAAGATAAATTAACAGAAAATTACCAAATGCACGGGTACTAAAAATGTCAAACAGTAATCCTCCAATAAGCATTGACCAGAATAAAAAATTCTCTTCTTCGAAGAAAAAGAGAGTAGCCAGCAGTAAGGTTAGGGGCTGAAGGGCGATAAAACCCAATCCTAAAATACTAAATGAAGAAATCTGTAAGATGACGGATAGTATTGTGAGCAAGATTATCCATATCATAAGGGGGGAGTGCGTAATATTACAAAAACTAATTGAAGTTGGTCAAAATTAACAGATGTACGAATTAGGGCCGATTGTTGATTGCTTGAGGGGTCAGAGACAATGCGATCTATCTCTCCAATTAGTAAACCGCGGGGGATTGTGCCACCCAAACCTGAAGTTTGGACAATTTCCCCTTCTTTAATTTCAATTCCCTGATCGATATCAGTTAGGCGAAGGCCTGTTGGGCTACCCGTAACAATGCCTAAGGATTCAGAATCGGTGAGTAGGGCTTGAACATGAGTGTTGGGGGAGCTAACTAGAGAAATAATGGAATTTTTAGCGTAAACTTCTTTGACGATGCCTACTAAAACTCCTTTAGCCATAACGGCCTGACCAGTTTCAATGGAGGCCTCTTCCCCTTGATCAATTATAGCCTCACCCAAAATGTTATTGGCGGAGCGGCTAATAATATTGGTGGCAACTGTCTGGTCGGTAGATGGGCGATTAGAGATTCCCAACTCTTCTTTCAAAGAGTCATTCTCTTTGGCAGCTGCAGCTAAATCTATCACTTGTTGTTCCAGATAAATAACTCGTTCTTTCAAAATAGCGTTTTCATTGTGAATATTGCTTAAATTGCGCAGATTAGACAGCCGAGTATGAAGCCAGTTAGAGGATTCAGAGGAAACAGACAAAGCTGGCGAAAAAATACGGTAGACAAATGATTTAATATTATTGCTAACCTGGTTGGGAATGAGCACAGACAAGATAGCGATAATGAGTAGAGTGATAAGGGGTCTTTTTAATCGATCCATTACATAGGATTATATTGACTAGGTAACAATACCTCCTTTAGATTGTCTAATTCTTCTAACACGGTGCCGGTGCCGATAGCGACGCAGGTAAGGGGATCATCGGCTACATGAACCTTCATATTGGTTTGCATTGATAAAAGTTTGTCTAATCCGCGTAGTAAGGCGCCGCCACCTGCCAAGACGGCTCCTTTTTCCATAATGTCGGCTACTAATTCGGGCGGCGCCTCTTCGATAGTAGATTTTACAGCGTCAACAATCTGCTGAATTGAGCCTCTCATTGCTTCACGAATTTCGGTATCAGAAATAATGATCTGTTTAGGAAGGCCACTAACTAAATCCCGACCGCGCATCTGAGCTTGTAGTGGTTTTTCTTGCGGGACAGCACTACCTACCTTAATTTTTATATTTTCTGCAGTAGTTTCGCCAAGCAATAAATTATGTTTATCGCGGGCGTAGTTAATAATATCTTCTGTCAGCTCGTTGCCCGCGATGCGTAAAGAGCGAGAGGTGACAATGCCTCCTAAAGAGATCACTGCTACTTCGGTGGTGCCGCCGCCAATATCTATTATTAACTGGCCAGCTGGGTCTTGAACGGGTAGTCGAGCACCGATGGCGGCGGCTAAAGGCTCTTCAATTAAAAATACCTGGCGCGCGCCGGCGCTGAGCGCGGCCTCTTCTACGGCGCGCCTCTCAACCTCTGTCACTCCGTATGGAATGCCAATGACCACACGGGGCCTTGGCACTAAAACAAAATTTGAACGGTGAACTTTATCTATAAAGTGTTTAAGCATCGCTTCAGTCACTTCAAAATCTGAAATAACGCCGTCGACTAAAGGTTTAATAGCCACAATATGACTAGGTGTGCGGCCAACCATCTTTTGGGCTTCATTACCAATAGAGAGCAATTGATTGGTGCGTTTGTTGATGGCTACTACAGATGGTTCGGTAATAACTATTCCTTTGCCTTTAACATAAATCAAAGAATAGGCTGTACCCAAATCTATGCCGATGTCTTGGGCGATGCCCGACATCAGTTTGTCGAAGGGGCGAAATGAAAGTCGAAATTTTTTGAGCACTAATATGAAACTTTATAGCTATTAATTATTGAATAAATTATTGAAGAAATTTGGCTTTATTTAAATTGTGTTCATCTAGCGAGCTAGAGAATATTGTCTCCCCATCTTCGGTGTGAAAGAAATAGAAAAACCCGTGGTCTGAATAATTTAGCGCTGCCTCCATGCTAGCGGCACCTGGGTTAGCTATAGGATTAGGAGGTAATCCGGCGTTGCGATAGGTGTTGTAGACAGATGATACATTCTGATAATCAGAACGAGTAATTGGGCCCCAAAAATCAAATTCAGCAATTACTTCGGCCCGTTTCTCATCTGTTTTGGCTAGTACATATTTTTCATTAAAATTATTAGTGTCTTTTCCATACTGCACAGTTGGGTCGGCGGTTAGACCAAGTCCAGCGTTATAACGATTCCAATAAACCCCAGCGATGTCTGCTCGCTCTTCATCTTTAACTGCTTCGCGCTCTACTATAGAAGCGATGATTAAAGTTTCGCTATTAATTTTTTTAGGACTTTTTTTCAAATAATTCTCTACCATAATTTTCTTGATTTCATTAGCCGGAGACTGTTTGAAAAAGCGGTAGGTATCAGGAAAAAGAGTTCCCTCGTCGTTTTTGGTGGTGTCGATGAAATCAACAGCGCTCGTTACTCCTTTCTCTTCGAGCACAGCAGCAATCTGTTCGCGGCGAAATCCTTCGGGAATTGTTACCTCAACCTCGTTACTCTCAGCTTCGAGCTCTAAATAGCGCTGATGCCGATATTCTCTTCTAAGTTCGCGGACATAATATAAGATACCCCCGCCAATAGCTAGGATAAAAACCAATATGGTAGTTAAAAATATACTAAATTTGTTCATAACTCTATTCTACACGGACTTTAATTTTAACAATAATCGGCGGAAAAATCTTAAAAACCCAATTGACATTGAGATTGACAAAGTCAAGACATCGCTGGCTGAGTCTTTTTTTATAGTTCTTCTAAAAAGCGCTCCAAAATAATTTGGGCGGCGGTTGCATCTTCGTGCGCCGCCCTATTTTTAGATTTGGTGCGGACCTTAGCTTCTTCCGTAGAAAAATCTTCTTCAATTTCGGAAACGGGCACAGAGGTAGCAGCGTAAATCTTTTCTGCAAATTTCTGCCACGCGGTTTTCTGTTTTTTTGAAGCAGACTTATTTGACCCTACAACAATGCGCTCAACTTTCTCTTTTTTAGTTAAAGCCGCCAGACGGGTGAAAAACTTATCTTGGGGGAGAGCTGGCCAAACACCAACCGGCTCTACCACCATGCCAGACCGCGAAATGGCTATGCCAATGTTTTTTGATCCTATGTCAATTCCTAGACTAATCATAATTAAATTCAGTGTAGCTACAGTTAGCCGCTTTGTTAAGTCAAAATCGAAGCAGTTGAATTTCAGGTGGACAGAACGCTTTCTATCTGTTATACAATAAGGCAGATAATTAAATTTATTTATGGGAGATAAAGACCAAAACAGTGAAGATAATTATTCAGTTACGACCATTGCCTCAAATATTACTAAAAAGCAGATCTGGGTTTATTCATGGTATGCAATCCTTCTTCTTATTTTGTTAGGATGGGGATTATATTCCTTGGGGAAGCATTCATCAGACATTAAGGTTGGTTATGAAGCAGATGTTAGTGGTGAAGCAGAAGAGGAGAGTTCTATTTTTGACGATAATAGTTCTGAAATAGAAGATCTTGATACAAATGAAGAAGTTGATTCAAAATTCAATGATTATTTTGTCTACGCTGATTACACAGGGCAATTCTCTAGCATTTACAAAATTAAATATGGGGGTTCAGAAAGGGAGGCGGTTTATATTGCTGATAAGGGCAGCTCAATCTCGGGTGTATTAACAAGCCCAAACAGTAAGAAATTTACTTTTGCCGTTTATACTTCAGGCAATGAAGAGAGCAAACGCCAACAGCTCTATATCTATGATATTGAGAAAGGCAGTCTAACTTTAATAGCAGAGAACAGTGGCGTTGTTTTTCAAACTTGGTCACCAAACAGTAAATACCTGATTTATGTAAATACCCCACCTTCAGGACAAGGTTCAGCTCAAACAATTGTTTACAATCTTGAGACAGGTGAGGGGCACAGGGCAACCTACGGATACGGATATGGAGTAACCTTTAATAATCAAGGTACAGGTTTTGCTTTTATTAAAAGTATCACTACTAACGATAACGGCAATGTAACTTACAGCAATAGAGTTATGTATTATGATATGGCAGCTTTTGGTACTACAGATTATGAAGCTCCAATTATAGATGATAAACCTGAAGCGCGAGAGCTAGCTTTCAGCACTAACGACGATCGACTTTTATATACATATAGAGAGCCAGCAGCTGATAAATATGTCTATGTCTCTCATCATTTAGAATCTGGTGCTAAGACAATCCTTACAAAAAATTATGCAGATAGTTATAAATTACAGAAAAGATATTCACCTGACGGCAAACAGAAAGCTTATGTTAAGGTGGTGAATCCGGGGGCTATTAATCCTAGTTTGGCGGTGGTTATTGAAGATATAGATGGATCAATACGAACTGTTTATCAAGGAGATGAATACACATCTGTTTGGCAGTGGCACCCTAATGGAGAAGATTTAGTGCTGCTTGGAGAATCTAGTAAAGGTACGAGCTATTATTTAATGAATATAAAAGACCCAAGTCAGGTGACAGAGATTACTGTTTATGCGACGGGGAATTATGGCTACTAAGAATTAACCAAGTAATAGCCACAGCACCTAAAACCTCAATTAGCCAAGAGCTATTTGGTAGCGAAGAAATATTCATATAGCCCAAAGTTTCTGTTTGATATTGAATAATAAAACTAACTAATAGAAACAGTGCGGCCACTCGCAAAGCAGCAATGTGTGGCGGCCTGTTTTTTAACAACCAAAAACCTTGAGCGGCGTAAACCCAAATCCATAACATTGAGGCGATGCCGAGCCAGCTGAATCCTTCAAACACCATTTGGATTGGATAAAAATAGATGGCCACGACGCCGTAGACGGCACTAGGAAGAGCCGCCAGCGCTAAGAAGTAAGGAAAGACGCCATAAGAGGTAAGAGCCTCTGAAGCTTCGTCAGAGCGTTTGAGATCTAAAATGAACCACACAAAAAATAGCAAAAGTGGAAATAGAGGGCAAACCACAATAAAAGGCACCGCCCAAATTGGCAACTCAATTATCTTTTGCCAATCAAAAGTAATACCTGCAACCGCCCAAAACATATTAAGAAGTACTAACCACTTCACAAAACTATTATATCGTTAAACAATAAAATTAAGATATAAGTAACAAAGGAGAATGAACTGGAAGAAAGTATTAGGCTACGGCGCTTTAATTTGGGTAGTTGCCTACCTAGCGATCTGTGCTTTGGTTGGTCTTGGTGTGGAGACACAAGCTTGGGTTGCCTATGTGGGTCCATTACTAGTGTTGTTGGTGGGTTGGTACGCTGCTGGTCAAGTAGCTGCCAAAAGTGTTTCTTCAGGGTTGGGAGTCGGTGTGGTCTGGGTAATAGAATTTGCTATTCTAGACTACCTGCTGACAATTCCTTTTGTGGAAGTTGGCACTGCCTTCTTTACACAATGGCATGTGGTTGTCGGATATGTGCTTGCACTTGTCCTACCTGCCTTGCGAGCTAGCACAAAGAAATAACTAAAAAAATCTCAAGGAGTCTTCGACGAACTGAGATTTTTTTATTGAAAACTATTCTTCGCTATTTTCGTTATCTTCAAAAACATACTCAACCTTAAGTTCGGTCGAGCTATTGCTTGGGGCTAGGCGCCTAAAATACCAAGTCGGATCATACTTGAAAATAACATCTTTAAATTGAGGTAGCTGTTCAACGGCTGTGCGAGCGCGTCCTTGATTCTTGCCAATCAGTTGAGATTTGACATCGTTTAGATCAATTTTTGTGACAATAGTGCCGACAGCTTTAACCTTAAGTACAAGCTGACCTTGATTTAGATTTAAGGATGACAAAGAAATCTCTAAAGTATCGTCTGCAATTTTTAGCTCTTTATTAGAGTCTAAGTTGCTGCTGGTTAGGGTGGCCAAATACTGTGATAACTGTTGTTTATCTATAGCTAAGACTTTGGCTTCAACTTCTGCTTTAGATATAAACTTTTCTTGTTCCGTGTTAGCACCGACACTCGATTCAAAGGCAATTACAGAAACAGCTGTTGCTTCTTCAAAGACAAAGCCAGCGGCGGCCTCGGAAACGGCATCGGCTTTAGCTTGGTTGGTGAGCTCTTCTACTAAGCTGTTTTTAGCGTTATCTATATCTTCTTGCGAGACAATTTTTAGCGTTTCCGATGTGCCGCCGCTCGTCTCCGGCTCCGTGGCGTAGACTTTACCATCTTTACTTTCGCTGATGCCAACCAAAGTCATTCGGCCACCCTTAATATTGTGGGAGTCGCCTGCTTCTTCGGCCGTAATACTGGCTTTTGTTGTGCCCGAACTATTTAGCTTTGTTGAGGTGCCTTCAACTGAAATATCGGCGCCTGGAATAGTGGCGTTTGCTGAAAGTACAAACTGCTTGCCATCGGAGGCGCGCAAAACGGTGCCGGCGGGAATACTTTGCGAGGATGTCGAGTAATCGTTGACCAAAGTTACACTGCCAGAGGCTTTCTCCCCAATATTGCGCGTACCTGTAGCTGCAAATTCTTTCTCACCAGATTTATTAGTTGAGGTAATAATTAGATCTATGTCGCCATCCTTCTCTTGTTCGGGCGAAATAGCATTTAGTGTTTCCTCAATTTGTTCTTTTTCACCCATTAAGGTAATAGTGACGATAGTTTTGGGGAAAAACCAATAAAGCAAACCAGTAGCGACAATGGCGGCAATAATCATAATATAAATGACAGTCTTCCAAATGCGTGGCGGAATTTTGAAAGTTGAGGATTGAGCCATGCGGCCGCTAGCGTCTCGTAAGTGAGTGACAGTAGTTTTTGTAAATCCAGCCGGATTTTCCAAAGCATCAGCCGGTGCAGTTTCCGATTTACCATCTCTCTCATCTAGCTGTGATAGTTTGTCACTATTATCGTAGCGGTGAACCTGAATGCCCGTCACTGTGGTTATCTCTTCAGTCTCTTTTTGAACCTGATCTCGAAGAGCACTGGGAGTAACTGGCTGCGGAGTTTTTTGCATTAATTTTCCGCTTACCTTGCCTTTATCAATTTTGCCGTAAACTGGAATACCAACCTGCATAGCCAAGTTGCGACCAATTTTATCGATGGTCACTACCACTAAATCTTTCTTCTGCTCCTTGGCCGTTTTGGCTAATAATTTCAAGTTGACAATGCTTTGCAAAATTAATGAGCCTTGTGGCAGAACAATGGCCACCTCTTTCTCAGAAGCTTCTTCAATTCGCTCAATGGCCTTCGTTACTTCATCAGTTGTTTCAAAATAAAGGATTTCCATTTTATATTTATGTTCTTAACCCTTTTACTACTTTGTTTGAAATCTTTTCTTTAAAATCTGTAGCCCCGACTAACTCTAAAGCGATGTTAGCTAAAGCCATCGGAGTAACCTGCTGTGATGTAACAAGCTTGTTCGTTTCGTCTTTTACATTGACTACATTTTCTGGTGTTAAGTACATTAAATCTGGCTTTTTAGAAAAGGGCAGGCTTTTAAACCAGTCGTTGCTTTGCAGGACATCTTTTATTTCAGGGAGCAGGGAACCACCACCACACATAAATATTCGAGGTGGCATTACTTTATTGTCTGTAAACCGTTCCGAGGTGCTGAACTCGTCGAGGGAAAGTTCAACTCCGCTAATCCAAATTCGTATATCTTTTTCTAGTGCCTTCGAAATTCTGGCAGCTTCTTTTTCTTTCAATTTCCCTTTTGAGTAAAGAATTTTCTTCTCCTCAGCATCTTTAAAAGATAATTTTAAATCGTTAGCTATGCGTTTGGAAAAGGTTCGTCCACCAAACGCAAACATTTTAGTGCCCTCCAAACCGCCACCGCGAACTACTGCAATGTCTGTCGTGCCGCCCCCAATATCTATAAAAATTCCTGACAGGTCAGCTGATTCTTCCTCGCCCAAACAGCGTGACACAGCGTAAGGCTCAGCAGCTACTGAAAGCAGATCTAGACCCAAGGCCTCGACTACTGTTTGAATGGCGCCCAGCTGAACAATAGGGGCAAAAGAGTTATACACCGCAACCGTCACATTCCGACCAGAAAATCCGAGCGGATTCTGCACGCGATATCCATCAATATTCATATTTACCACAGCCGAATTGACTAGTTGTACATCTATTTCGGAATGGCCCGTCTCCCAAGCTAGCGCTTTTTTGTTCATTTCGAGTGCTTTGTTTTGAATGTCTGAAATTATCTCTTGAATCTCACTTTGCGTCAGTCGCTCTTGTGGTTTACGACGGGTGTGAGTAATGGTATTAGAGACTCCTTTCACGAGCTCGCCAGCGATGCCTACTACGACCTGTTCGGGCACAACTCCTGCTTGAGAGGCGGCTTGGTCAATAGCAATTTCGCAGTTTTTTATTACTCCTTGAATGTCTGTAACGGCGCCCCCGTGCATGTCGGATAGTTTTTGTCTTTGTTTGCCAATACCAACTACGCTGCCAGAATGAGTGTCATCAATTCTGAATATTAAAGTTTTGACATATTCGGTGCCAATATCTAGGGCAATAGCGTGCTGTTTTTTGTCCCTGCGCCTAAATAGACGATTAAAAAATCCCATTTGCATTATTGTACCAAATAAAAAGGACCCGGCATTCAAGAAAGAAATATTGCCGGGTCGTTGGGTGTCTGATCTACTCTCAGATGTCTGCGTAGCTTTACGGCATCATGCTGAGAGCTGTTTTTTTGAGAGTCTGAGGCCTCTCTAGGTAGGAATGGCTCGACCAGAGAGAGTCGCTACCCAAACCTTATAACGCAGGTTACACGTCAATAGCGCTATCTTGCACTTTCATTAGCCCTCGGATGTGCAAGGGGTGTCGGGGGCAGATTCCCCCGAAGCGCTATTGCAGTTCTTGATTTGAGTGGTACCTAACGATAGGTACACAGTACAAGAGCATTTGCTTAATATTTATACAACAAACTTTTTCCTGTGTCAACCCCTAAACACTCATTGGTAGTACTAAAGAGACTTCTGAACCTTTATTTTTGCCCTGACTTTTAATTTCAATATCTCCTCGGTGGGCAGCCATAATGACATAAGCGACATGCAATCCTAAACCCATTCCTTCATAGTCGAAGACATAAGGGGGCGTGCCGCGGTAAAATTTTTCTGTTGCTCGTTCTCGCTGTTCATCTGTCATGCCAATACCGTTATCGATAACTGTTACTAACGCCTGATCGCCATCCCTTTTTACTATGATCTGTATAGTTCCTTTTTCGTGACTAAATTTTATGGCATTATCTATAATAGCCACTACTGCAGTTTTAACCTGTTTAGGGTCAATAGAGAGCTCAATTGGGGGAGTCTGTTGGATTTCTGGTTTAATAATTACTCCTTTTTGTTTAGCAATTGGTTCAGTTTCGCGAATAGCTTCAATGACGGAATCGTGCAAGCGAGAAATTTTTGGAGACAAATTTAGTTCTCCGTTTATTAGTTTGATTGCCAGTAGCATTTGCTCAGCAATAATGTAAAGTCTTTTCTCACCTGAAATAATAGTGTCGTACAGAGCTTGTCGTTTGGCTAATTCAAGATTTGGTTTTTCACTTAGTCGGGTAACCGCACTTTGAATAATAGATATTGGGGTGAGTAAGTAATGTGAGGCGATAGCAATAAAAGCTTCCTGCTTTTGTGAAAGCATTTTTTGAGCTTTTTTTTCAACTACTATTTGGCCAGCTCGGCGGCGCCAAAAATATGTAACTAAAATTCCTGCCAATAATCCTACTAAAACCCCCCATAAAATTGTCGTATCCATGTGCTTATTGTATCAATATTATTAACAAAAACCGCCCGGGTCGGGACGGCCTTCGCCACCGTAGCTGCCTTCGAGCAAGCCCGAATCGCTTTTCGATGTATAATCTGTATTTTGACCGGCGAAGACTAATCTGCCCTCATCGGTGCTAAGCAATTATAGCAAAAGAATCTTAAATTCAAGTGTCGAATAGATGACAAGATAAAATTCGTCTGACCAGTAGCTAAAAACAGGCTAATATTTTTTGTCTATCAAAGCTGCCTCAAAACAACAGTCTGCTGATAAGTAGTTTGTTCGAGCGCTCAGTCATATAATCCGAAGCCTTCCTACGGAAGTCTTCTCCTTACGGAGCCAATTAAAATTGTCTCCTAAACATTGTCCGCTCTTAAATAGAAAAAGCTCTCAAAACTACTCACCAGCAGACCTTTATCAACTCAAAAACGCAATAAAAAAACCGCCCGAGGATTCGGAGCGGTGGGGTGGCTGCGTTGTGCAGCTGGGCTACTTGGTGTGGATGACGATCAGCGGGCAATCTTGGAGCCAGTCGGGATATTCCGCTTTGGGAATATGCGGTACGCCAATTGGCGAGTAGCGGACGATGTACGGCCCGAGCAGCTCAATCCTTACAGACACCAGCTGTTTGCCGTAAACCATGTACAGAGTGGGTACCGTGTAAGGATAGTACAGATACCGAGAGGTGTACTTGCGGATGTAATGAGCCGGGGTAGACTGCAACCTGGTTACAGGTGCAGCTTTGACTGCCGGTTCATCATGCTGCTGGCTAAGCTGCCAGGACGGCAACACGACAACAAGCAGAAAGACGCTGACCAAGGCAGTCACTGCGCTCAGACGAATGAAGCCGTAGGTTCGGTGCATGTCAGCCTCCTTGCTTCTGCACTGACTAATTTTTATCAAATTGTGAACAATTGTGCAAATAATTTTGTCTTGGGAGTTAACTAAAAAAGCTCATCCGGAGGACCGGACGAGCCCAAGGCTGGCGATGAATTTAAGGAGGTCGAGGGTTACCACAGTCCCGACGCAATCGGGATGTCCGCGGCTTCGGTATACAGTGCGTGTAGTTTTAGCTTCCCCGAACCGGTCGTGCGTCTCGCAAATGGGATGCCTTTTGCTGACCTTAACCAACGGTCTGGGATGCTCGGGAGATACATTCTTCCCGCATCCTTCTCGGATTGCTCTCTAGCAAGTTGCGCCTGATGCGCCGTACTGGCCGGCAATCCTTTCACCCTCACGAACTTCATCATCACCATTGCTATTATAGCAAACTTTTACTTTACCAAAAAACAGATTGGCGGTAGAATGAACAGGTATGAATGAGACAAAAAATTGGACTACAAATGAAGTTCGAAAAAAATATTTAGATTTTTTTAAAGCCAAAAATCACGCTATAATTCCGGGTGCTCCCGTGGTGCCGAAAGAAGATCCGACGGTGCTGTTTACGACCGCCGGTATGCATCCTTTAGTGCCATATTTAATGGGCCAAGCTCACCCTGAAGGAAAAAGGATTGCTAATGTGCAGGTCTGCATCCGCACCACTGATATTGACGATGTGGGCGACGACACCCATTTGACGGCTTTTGAAATGCTGGGTAACTGGTCTTTAGGCGATTATTTTAAAGAAGAGGCCATTGCTATGAGCTGGGAGTTTCTGACTTCGAAAGATTATTTAGGAATTAATCCTTCTTTATTGGCGATTTCCTGTTTCGAGGATGACGAGACGGTGAGTAAGGATACTGAATCGGCGGAGATTTGGCAGAAACTTGGCGTGCCAGAAGATAGAATTTTTTATTATGGTCGCGACGACAATTGGTGGGGACCGGCCGGTGAAACAGGTCCTTGTGGGCCGGATACAGAGATGTTTTATTGGGCGGGGGACGGCGAGCCAAAAGGCGAGCCGGCAACTAATAGCGATTGGGTAGAAATTTGGAACGATGTTTTTATGCAGTTTGATAAACGCGATGACGGTACCTACGAGCCACTGAAGCAAAAAAATGTTGATACAGGCATGGGGCTCGAGCGAACAGTGGCTGTTTTAAACGGATTTGGCAGTGTCTTTGAAGTTGATAATGTTAAACCAATTTATGACAAGGTTGTAGAATTGGCAAATATTAAGTTTTTTAAAATAGGTTTCAATAATGAATTTGAAAATGACACAACTGAAAAATCTAAACGCATTATTACTGACCATCTGCGGGCGGCGGTAATTTTGGTGGCCTCAGGGGTTAATCCTACAAATGTCGACAGAGGATATGTCTTGCGTCGTCTAATTCGCCGAGCTATTCGACACGGCCGTTTACTGGGCATTAATAAAGGGCTAATTGAGCCAGTGGCTGAAATTGTAATTGACACCCTCAAAAATGTTGTACTAGAAATAGATGCGCAAAAAAAAGATATCATTACGACTTTAGTCGCCGAAGAGGATAAGTTCAGCAAAACCATAGAGCGGGGCTTGCGCGAGTTTGAGAAAGTTGCTCAAGCGCAACAGGACTGCAAAAAAGAGCTTGACGGAGCTACGACTTTTAAACTTTATGACACTTACGGATTTCCCCTAGAGATGACCCAAGAGCTGGCAGACGAGCGTGGCTTAATTGTAGATATAGAAGGATTCAATCAAGCTTTCAAAAATCATCAAGAAAAATCTCGCACGGCTACAGCGGGCACTTTTGCATCAGGTTTGGCGGACGATTCAGAACAGGTGGTGAAATATCATACGGCCACTCATTTATTGCATCAGGCGCTGCGGCAGGTCTTAGGCGAGCAGGTAAGGCAGAAAGGATCCAACATTACAGCCGATCGTTTGCGTTTTGACTTCACTTTTGATGCCAAAATGACGGATGAGCAGAAAACGGAAGTTGAAAATTTAGTGAATGAGCAGATTAAAGCCGGACTGGAGGTTAAAGTTGAAGAGATGTCACCAGACGAAGCGCAAAAGTCTGGCGCCCTCGGATTTTTCGGCGACAAATACGGCGATAGGGTTACAGTTTATTCAATTGGTAATTTTTCTAAAGAGATCTGTACGGGCTCGCATGTTATAAATACTAACGAGCTAGGAACTTTCGTAATTAAAAAAGAAGAATCATCTTCGGCTGGTGTTAGACGGATCAA
Organism: uncultured Candidatus Saccharibacteria bacterium; assembly: GCA_964421635.1. Taxonomy (GTDB): domain Bacteria; phylum Patescibacteriota; class UBA1384; order CAILIB01; family JAUSJZ01; genus CAYQWZ01. The sequence goes on along the minus strand of CAYQWZ010000005.1, from coordinate 71,306 downwards.
GGCAATTTTGGAATAACTATTAATCTACCAAAGCTATTTTTAATTTGGTGCCAGTGGCTTCAGCAATTTTATTGAGAGTTTTAATGTTTGGGCTGTGATTAAAAGATTCAAGCCGTGCTACTTCAGCTTGAGTAATGCCGGCTAATTTCGCTAGCTCTTTTTGAGTTAATTTTTTTCGAATACGCAAACCCATTACAGCAGATACTATTTGATAATAAGGGGTGAGCTTTTCATATTCATTTTGTACCCCAGTATTAGCTAATAATTCAGCCTTAACTTTTTTCCAATTTTTATATCTAGTATTTTCATTCATAAATGAAATATAGCATAATTGCTATAATTTGTCAATATTGATATCTTTCAATCTTCGCTTAGCTATTTCTAATTCTTTTTGTGGAATACGATTGCTCTTTTTAATAAAGCCATGCAGTAGAATAATTGAATTATTATTGATTGTGTAAAAAATTCTTACCTGTTTTTTCCCTAAAATTCTTAACTCGTATAGATTGTAAATAATCTTTTTAGAATACTTTCGCTCAATTTCGTTTCCGTACTTTTCTAAAATATCTATCAGATGTAGGCAGTTTGCTTGAGTTTTTTGGTCTAGTTTCTTAATAAAGTTGATAACATATTGTCGACCGTTGCTAGAGCTGTAAAAAAGAATTTTGCTTGGCATATACCAACTATTTCAAACAAAATATTGACTAAAGATTAAATGAAGTGCATATTGTAATCCTGCTGTAATATATTTATGGTCTAATAGGTCTCGGCGGTGAATAATCATGCTCGCTATTGACAAGTAAAGTTGACTTGAGCTACAGTGTATATCGTTCCAAGAAGTTGAGTTATACTGATTGGGCATATTTTTTTAAGTCTTTGGGCTTAATTGGTAAAAAACAGAGAATATAAGTAATTGTTTATTCAAATGATGGCATCAGGAAAAGGCATGACCGATCTCTACATGACCAGAGAAGGGATCGACAAATTACAACACGAGGTTACTCAACTTAAACAGATAGACAGAAAAGAAGTGGTAGCCAAAATAAAAGAAGCACGAGCATATGGTGATCTTTCAGAGAACGCTGAATATCATACTGCCCGTGAGCGTCAAGCTGTGGTTGAAGGCCGTATTAAAGAGATTGAAGCCATTTTGAAGAAAGCTAAAAAGATTGATCACAAAATTGCTAAAAACGAAGTTGAAATTGGCTCAAAAGTTGAAGTTAAAGTTGTCGCCACTGATGACACTCGCCGTGATTCAAGAGGTGAAGTTTTTACTTTGACCATTGTTGGTTCTACTGAATCTGATCCTATGAAAGGATTAATCTCAGCTGAAAGCCCTCTAGGAACAGCTATTATCGGATCTAAAAAAGGCGATTCTGTAGAAGTGCCAGTGCCTGACGATGGCCAAATGGTCTACGAAATCTTAGCTATAGAATAATAGTTCTATTTTTATTAGCAATCCAATGCAGTTTGTCCGAACTGTTTTATTAGTAATCCGGAGCCTCACTACGTGAGTCTCCTCCCCGCATAGCCAACCTTACGGTTGTCTATTAATCGTTTTCTGCAGTATATTAAGAATTTCGTCCAAACTACATTGGACTTGCCAACTAAAAAAACAAATACAGTTATTTTTTAGTTCTATTTTAACCAACGGAGGAAGAGGCCTCGGACGCCGCCGACTTCAGCCGGATCTTCCCCTAAAGTATCTTCTCTCTCTTTAAATTTAATTATTTCAGCCGCAAAGACTTCTTTCTGACTTAAAACATTTGGTGAGTAGCGAACAGTTTCGCGTGGTAGGGTGCCGCCGCTTAAATATGAACTAACTGCGCCAGGGCCTCCATTGTAGGCAGATAAAGCCAGCTGCTCGTTGTTGTTGTATTTATCCATTAATTCACTCAAATACATACATCCTAAACGCACATTAATTACAGGATCGTATAAATCGGCAGTGGCAAAATCTGTGATGCCAGCTTTGCGAGCAAGGTAGCGACCGGTGCTAGGAATGATTTGCATTAAGCCCATAGCGCCAGCGTGGGATGAAATTTGAATTGTGCCGCCACTTTCAACCGCAATTACAGCCAAAACTAATTCAGGAGATAGATTTGAATATTTTGCCGTACATTCAGTCTGTACCTCATCGTAGTACTCCATTACGCGGGCAGTGCGGCTGTTAGCCAAAATTCGTGGCAACAAGAAAATTACAATAATTAAAATAATAATTAGACCAAACCACAAATATCGACGAACCTTTTTTCTTGTCATCAAATATATTTTGTCATTTCTTCTCAAATTTTACCAATCCAGATTTTTTCAAGGCCCAAATAAGAGCTCCTGTTTTATCTTGGTTGGTGTTAAGAGCGTTAGCGATGTTGTGAACAGCATCTTCCAGTCGGTCTTCATCGGTTCTCAAGGCGCGTAGAGCATCGAGGTAGACAATTAAATCCTTCTCTTTTTCAGTTTTACCTAAAGCCTCTTTTAGTAAAGTCTCACCCGCATCTATAACTTTTCTGGCTTGTGCCTGTTCAATTTCTATTACTTCACCACCTTCCTGATCCTCATCCTTCTGTTCCTCTTCAATATTGGGAGCAGTTTCAGCACTCATAAAGAAAATTACTTTTTTTTAGTATACCAATAAAAAACCGCCCCTGAGTTGGGGGCGGGCAAGACTAGAGAGACTAGACGAGGTCTCAAACATCGGCTGTTTGGTGGATTGATTGGGGGAAGGGGCGATACTGGCGGTGGCGAGGGCGCCAGTTGGGGTTCCTCTAGATTTGGCGCGGTGTCATTATCGAGTTTGGGTAGTAGTTTTAATCCAACGATTTCAACATCAACCGTTAGGTTTAAGCTGACTTCAACCGTTAGTCGGTTAGCTGCTATGGGGTCTCCTTGATCGTTTTCCAAAACCACCATTATTGACCACAAACCAATTGGAATCTCCGGAAGGCAGGCCTCACCGTAAATGTCATCGTGGCTTAAACCACAGATCCATTTGCCGCAGTCTGCCTCAAAGCACTCGGCGGGATCAAGAATGTTGGTAAAAAAGATATGAATCTTTGTTTGATACCAAGCTGTAAGGCTTGGAGGTGTCGGTGGTAGATCAACCAGACGAAGATGGATTTTGCCAAGCGGTGGTTGCATAACAACCGCGCATGACAGATGCGTTTGAGCACAAAGGGCGGCTTCGAAATAGCCTGCAAGACAGATTTTATTCGTTTGAGCAGCTCGGATTTCAACATTGATGCCGTAATTCACTTTCGGCTTGAGCTGTTCGATTTCGACTACAGCATCACCGGTGTATGGTATGAATTGCACTGTTTTGGCTCTATGGCCACTGTCAAGCTCTGTGTACGAGTATGTAATGTAGGCACGCTCTTCAAGCTTCAGTTTGGCCCGCCATAGCTCGTCAATATCCAAAGTAAAGCTAATGCAGCTTATGGTTTGGTCTTGGGCTGAAATGGATCCTGAAAGTGCTAGTAGGCCAACTAGTAGGCAGAGCAGGTTTTTCATGTGCATCCTCCTTGGGCGCAGATTAGCTATGAATCTACTCTTTTTTGCCTCCTTTGGCAAGGTTTGTGTCGTTATTATGTTGTAAGGATTGCGCAAAATTTTACAAAAAGAAGAGGCGGCGCTCGCGCGCCGCCTCCGGTACTGCTTGGTTGTCTGTGTGGGCTCAGAGGTCTCCGACCCAGGGAAGGGGCGGGTTGTACATGACCTTGTCCCAGTAGACCACCACGCCGTCGAGGGCGGGGTTATTACTGTGAAGGGTCGGCCAGTGCGCGCCCTGTAGGGCGCGCACTGGGTCGTCGTGCTTCACGAACAGGGGCACACAGCCCCAGTCATGAAAGCCGTTCCAGAGGCGCGGGGCGGTCACATCAATGACCACCGTCTGACCACCTCGGAAACCCAGACAGACGACTCGCTCGTAGTCGGTGCCCTCCGACTCCACCCGTTGGGCGTAGTCGGTGCCGCTCACCAACTCAATGGTGTTGAGCGACATCGGTGCTAGCGAGACGAAGATGTCCTCCGACGCGCTTGACGTGCAGCTGAAGCCGTAGTAGCTGTCCGTGTCGGGTAGCTCGGCTTCAATCCTGAACACACCCTCCGGCGCCACCTCTTGCGGGTGGCTGACCAGGATGGTGTTCGTCGGCAGCCCACCGTCGTCGACAACGACAGCAATGTCAACGCTGCCCTGAATCGGGCGCAGAACGATCTGCGCCTGTGTGGTCTGACCGGCGATGATACGAATGGTCGTTTCGCCGGTGTACAGTGGGGCCTCTCCTTGGTAGAGGGTCATCTCCAGGTCCCAATCGCCGGCTCGGAGAACCTGGTGAAGGATTCCTTCACCCTGCTCGTTGAAGGTGACCATCCCGTGGATGGTCATTTCGCCGTTCTGGCCGAAGTAGTACTCCAGCCAGAATCCGTCCTCCAGCGCGCGGCTCTGGGTGATGCCCAGGTCGCGGAGGGAGATGTGGCTCTCGAAGACGCCTCTGCCGTCAGCCGGCATAGGCATCACTGGCGGTTCGGGCGGCCAAAAATCCGGATCATCCGGAGTTAGGTCAGCCGTCGGCGTGGGCGTGGTCGGCGTGGTGTCGCCGGTCTGCTCGGTGTCGGTGAGGGCGCCCAGATCGGACGCCCCACTACCGCAACCGGTGTTGGCGAGGTTGGCGACCACCATGGCCGCCAACACCATGGCCAGCCAGATGCGGTTGATGAATCGCTGCTCGGAGGCACCGTGTTTCATGGTGCCGTTGAGCAGTCCACGAAGGTTGCTGAGTCGAAACATTTTGTCCCTCCTAGGGACTGGTTGGGGTATAGACCCAACCGGCAATCCGGTTATCCGGATAGAGTTATTGACAGATGTAGGTTGTGTTTTTCAGGTTATACCAGTTAGGGTAAAGGGTTCAAAAAGAACCACATACCCAGTTGGTATTGTGTGAAAGTATAGCAAAAAAAGACCCTTTTGTCAAGGCGTAGCATTGACAAGAAAAGTTCTGTTTGCTAGCCTTTCAACAGAAGCCGAACAGTCTTGTTTGGCTCAGGAAAGGACCCATATTGAGTGAACAACCAGTTCAGTGTGATCCTGTACAGATTGATGGCGAGATTACGGTTGTGGGTGAGTGCAAGAAAATGGTCGTCTATTTCTTTGGTGTAGTGATCTGTCTCAAAGGTGGAGCAATTCACCCTGATGGAATTCAAATCCAAACTCAGGTGGCTATTTGGGAAGAAGAAGGCCGGGTGAATATGACACTTAGAGAAAGCCACAAGATTATAGGTGCTTGTTGGGTTGAACAACTAACTTATAGAGGAGATTGGTTTGATCAGATCTGTTGTCAGTTGTGCGAATTCTGCTGGGCGCTAGTCGAGCAGAAGCAGCAGGCCGAGCTCGAGCAAAGAGAAGGAGTGAGGGATGAGCAATAAACAGGTCGCTATGACTGTGACAGGAGTAGATGTTGAGAGATTGCCCGACGCACCCAATGGTGTTTATCGTTTTTCGCTAGGAATTCATATCAAGAGCGACCGGACGCCATCTGAAGGGCAGACTATTCATTCAATGGCGAGTGTCTGGAAAGACGAGCGTTGGATCATTCGGCTAGACGAATATCGAGTACTGAATACGCTCGGCTTTAACCAAGATGAAATCAGGCAGATTCAGAGGGCTGCTATTCGAGCCTGCCGGGACGCGATTGAGAACCCGGCCTGACAACCTAAGTCAATAAAGGATAACCCCAGAAGGGCGCGGCAAAGCCGCGCCTCTTTCTTTTGGCGGCGACAATTTTATATGACAAACCATATTTAATTTGCCAATATATTCTATTTACCGCAGCACTTTTTGTACTTAAAGACATCACCTGTGGCGGGGTTAATTTTGCCACAGGGGCAGGGGTCATTACGACCAACTTTTTTACCGATCTCGTTTTTAATAGAGGATTGATCTGAGCCGCGACGGCCTTCATAAGCTAGCTTGTCGGAGACTTTACGAACGGTAATATCGACATCATTATTGGAATTGTTGTTGGTAGCTGCGGATGATTGAGTAGAGATAGCAGAGTCGGCTGTGTTTTGGCCTGAGGCGGCGGCTGCCGCGGCTAGGCTTTGAGCCGCCGCCTGCTGCTGTGCCGATTGATTAATAGTGGCTAAACCGGCGGAACCAGAAGTGTCAGCTTCTGAAGCACCCTGTAAGATTAATCTTTTATTCTGAGTAGCTGCCGCAGCTTGGGCTTGGGCTTGCGCGGCGTCAACTTTGCGCAAATGTAATAGTCGACGGGAAGCTTCATAGTCAATAGAGCTCATTAAAAGCTGGAACCGTTCGTATCCTTCTTGTTGATAAACCACTAACGGATCTTTCTGGGCTACGGCTTGTAATCCTACACCTTGGCGCAGATCGTTCATAACATTTAAATGCTCTACCCACAGAGAATCAATTGTGCGTAGCATTACAGCGCGCTCTAACTGTCGTTGATCTTCTTCACCGTGCTCAGCTTCTAGTTTTAAATAGCGCTCAACTATACCAGTAGCAACAATCTTGGCCGCCTCTTCGGAATCGTCGGCATTTTGCACAGCCTCTTTTAGGCCGACTAAATCTTCCTTAGAGATAGGCGCAAATTTGGAGATTTCCTTGATTAACTCTTTTGTATCCCACTCTGTTTTATCGCCAACGGTAAAACGACGAGTAATATTATCTGCTTGATTATGGATTATATTTTTTACTCGACCTTTTAGCTCTTGACTTAATTTGTCATCGGAATCTTTGCCTTCATCTCCGCCCGCCATCATTACTGCTTTGCGGCGCCTATACAAAGCTTCGCGGTGTTTATTCATTACATCGTCGTACTTCAAAACATGGCGACGGATATCAAAATTGTGCCCTTCTACGCGTTTTTGAGCTTGCTCAATTGAGCGAGAAACTAAATTATTCTGAATTGGTACATCTTCAGGCATATTGGTTCGCTGCATTAATCCTTGTAATTTCTCGCCCCCAAAAATGCGCATTAAATCGTCGTCCATAGAGACATAGAAGATGGATTCACCCGGCTCTCCCTGACGACCAGAACGACCACGCATCTGGTTGTCGATGCGACGGGATTCGTGGCGCTCCGTACCAATGACTAATAAGCCTCCTGCTTCAATAGCGGCGGTGCGAGAGTCTTCCCACTCCCGATATTTCTTTTTATCTGCTTGTTCTGGCGGAGCGCCACCTAAAACAATGTTAGTACCCCGGCCGGCCATGTTGGTAGCCAAGGTGACAGCTCTTGGCCGGCCGGCATTGGCGATAATTCCAGCCTCTTTTTTATGGTTTTTAGCGTTTAAAATTTCGTGTGGGATTTTAGCTTTTTTTAACAGCTTTGAAAACAATTCATTCTTTTCAACCGAAATTGTACCAATTAGCATTGGCTGACCCTGTTCACGCCGCGTTTTAATCTCTTCAATAATGGCTCTGAACTTAGCTTGCTCATTTAAATAAATTTTATCGCTCTGATCAGACCGAATAACGGGTCGGTTGGTCGGTACGGCTACGACTTCCATATTGTAGATTTTTATAAACTCTTCTTCTTCTGTTTTGGCTGTACCTGTCATTCCAGACATCTTATAATAAAGCCTAAAGTAATTCTGAATAGAAATGGTGGCCAATGTGTCAGATTCGCGCTGAACTAAAACACCTTCCTTAGCTTCGATAGCTTGATGTAATCCTTCTGAATAACGACGCCCTGGCATCATGCGACCCGTGAACTCATCCACAATCATAACTTCGTCATTGCGCACCACATAATCTTTATCTTTCTTAAACAAATATTCTGCTTTCAGCGCTTCTTCTAAATGGTGAACTAAAAGTACATTCTCGTCTTCGTACAGACTTTCTACTTCGAGCCAATCCTGCATTTTTTTCATGCCGCTATCTTTTAGGCGCACAGCCCGTTCTTTCTCATCAACTGTAAAATCTTCGCCAGCTAAACGCGGCACCAATTGTGAAAATTTGGTGTATAAATCGCCGCTCTCTTCAGCCGGTGCTGAGATAATTAAAGGGGTGCGTGCTTCATCAATTAAAATTGAGTCAACTTCGTCGATAATACAGTAAACCAAATCGCGTTGACGCAAGAACTTTTTGGCAGGTGCCATATTATCGCGCAAATAGTCAAAACCGAACTCTGAGTTCGTACCGTAGGTAATGTCTAGTCGGTAAGCTTCAGGTCGAGAAATAGGCACCAAGTTTAGCGTAGGATTATTCTCATCTGTTGGGTCTTCATTGGCGGGTGCTTCACTCTCGTTCTCTTCTTCGAAAGCTTCGGTTGAGAATTTATAGCTAGTTTGATGGGCTAGACAACCAACGGATAATCCTAAAAAGTCATAAATTTGTCCCATCCAGCCAGCGTCGCGTTTGGCCAAGTAGTCGTTAACTGTAATTACATGGGCGCCGCGACCAGTCAGAGCATTCAGAAATATTGGCAGCGTAGCAGATAAAGTTTTTCCTTCACCCGTTTTTTGTTCAGCTACTTTTCCTTCGTGCAAAGCTAATCCGGCCATTAACTGAACATCAAAAGGGCGTTCTCCTAGTACTCTTTTGGCTGCTTCTCGCGTAAGGGCGAAAGCTTCAATTTTGACTGAATCAAGGATTTTCTGTTCCTTCTGGTAGAGTTTGTAGGTTAAATCTGGTAATTGTTCTTTAAGATTGTATTTTAGCTCGCCCAAAACCCGCTCGTGCAGTGCCTGCGCTCGCTCTTTCAGCTGATTATCTTCCAGCTTCTCTAATTCGGGCTCTAACTGGTTAATTTGCTCAACTTCAACTTGTAGGCGCTTAAGCGCTTTGGAGTTAGGATCACCGAATAATTTGTCTAAGAAATGAGCCATATATTTATTGTAGCCTACCTTAACCAGACGAGTTATAGACTAGCATTTAATTAGCAAAATTACTAGTGCCAAGAGATTGACAGGAAGGCGGTTTTTTGCTAGAGTATTGGCAGTCTGAGAGCGAAATCCTTGTTAGGTTTAACCTGCCTGTTAAGGTCCAAGACGGTCACCAAGTGACCAGAAAGAAGGTTGGAGTGCCCAGACACCATTTTGGTGAAGGGGATATCGAGATCTTCTCGACAGTCGTGGACTGTCCGCTGTTCCACCCAGCCTTCGAGTGTTTGCCCTACACGGCGCGGCTACGACGGGACATCCTGATTGAGGTCAGGGGCGAAGATGTTGCCAATCTCTATCTGGAGGGGGGCGAGCACCGTTGTGGTGAAGGCCCTGACAGTGACCGCTTCGTGGTCGAGGCACGATTCTGGATGGTGGACATGGCTCAATACGCCACCAGACTCAACAGTGTTGAACGGCCGACTGGTTGGGCGACGGCCAGACTGCCGCTGCCCGAGCCTCTGCCGAACCATGATATCGAGCCTTTCCGGCACGCTGCCTACCGTGATCTCTGCCAGCGAGTCAATCGGGCTCGACTGGTAGATGACGATCAGTATCGGCGGTATGAAGAGGCCGATCATATTGAGAGAGGTTTTAACCCTCTCGATCCGACCGACATCCCGGTCAACTGGAAACGGTTGCCCGGGTACGCGATCGCCGACTAGGTGACCGAGACCACCCAGATCTAGCGCCCGACCCACGACCGCCCCGCAAAAGCTGTACGCGGGGCGGTTTTCTTTTACTAAAAAACCGCCAGTGAGTACTGGGCGGCTGGAGTTGCGGTTAGAACTCTCGCTGAACTGTGGCGATGACATCTTCAATGGTGACATCTGGTTTGAGCCGGCCAGAGATAGCTGTATTTTCCCAGACATCATAGTTGGCGAATAGGTTGCGAAGTACAAATCCTACAGTCTTACCTAGTGCCTTAAACGATCGGTGTGATTGAGAGACGATCACTGTGTTGTCAGGAATGACTTCAATAGTGAATGAGAATCTGTTGTCAAAAGCGATATCCGGAACATCTACCAACAGATCACCATCATAAACAATGAGAAAGATTCTTCTATCTGTTTCAGTGCGTGCTATTGATCCTTCTGCTTCAAACCGGCCGATTGCTTCGAGTACCTTTTGTCTGTTGTCTGAGGCCGCTTCCGGCAAGGGCTCTCTCCTTGTATTGGGCGTTCCCAATAAAGCCAAACTAACAGGTTGAATGGCTAATAGCAATAAGGCCCTGTACCTTGACAAAAGGGGTATTTTATGTTATAGTAGCGCCAGCAATCTGAACAACATTCAGAAGGAGGAGGATGGCCATGCGAAGGTTTGGCAAGAAGGCCACGCGAAGCGTGGCCACTCTGATCCTGTCGGTGCTCCTTACGAGCCTGATGGGTTGTGGCTCCGGCGGCAATGTCTGGGTGGATGGGCTCAACACACCCGGTCCGTTCCATGCACAGATTCGGATTCGCGGGGATGTTCCCGACGAACCCGAAGGGCAGTATTTTCAACTGACAGTGCAGTGCGGCGATGCACCGCCTGTTCGCTTGAAGACAATGCAGGCTGGAATCAGGTCGTATGAGAAGAATCACGACCTGACGGGGCTGCGATTGGGCACCTATGTCTACAAGATTCGTCTGCTCGCTATCGACGGCCCCAATGCTGGCTACGCTGAGGGCAGGTTGGTTGCAGACGATCTGGTGGAAATCTGTCCCAACCGAGACTGGAGGCTCGACCGAATCTACACCTACCCCTCCCGACTCGACACTCCCTAGGAGACAACCATGTAACAGTCGCAATAGCGACAACCAAAAAAGGCGCGCCTGCGGGCGCGCCTTTCGCTTTGACAAAAATTATGAGCAGGTCCAAACTGACCCAATAACGGCCGGTTTTTTTATTGTGCAGGGAGTGTTTGGGAGCTGGCAGTCCAATGCAGTCTGTATGAAATTCTTAATATTAAAAAGCAGACTATGTTTAGGAGACAATCTTTGATTGGCTCCGTAAGGAGCAGACTTGCGTAGCAAGGCTGCGGACTATGATAACCTCGTTCAAACAAACTGCATTGGATGCGCAGCCATTATTCAGCCAGACGGATTTCAGAAAATCCGGTATATTTTTGGAGTGGTTTGGGAATAGCGATTGAACCATCTTTTTGCTGATTCTGTTCAATAAGGGGTACCAAAATGCGAGGAGAAGCGAAAGCGGTATTGTTGAGAGTGTGTACAAATTTGGCCTCTTTGGCGGTTTCTGTCTGGCCTTTTGAACTACGCTTGATTTTAATATTTAGGCGGCGTGCCTGATAATCTGTGTCGTTAGAACAAGAATGCGTTTCGCCCCAACTATCGTCAGATGGAATGTGACACTCGATATCCCACTTTTTGGCTTGCGGCATTCCTAAATCTCCACCACAGTTCAAAACGACTCGGTAATGCAAACCTAATTCTTTCAGCATCTCTTCAGCGATGGCTAATAAAAGTTCGTGCTCTTTGGTGCTGTCTTCGGGTCGAGTAAACGAAAACATTTCAATTTTATGAAATTGATGGATGCGGTACAATCCTGACCCTTTTTGGCCGTGAGCCCCAGCTTCACGACGGAAACAGGCGGAGAAGCCAGCGTAGCGTTTTGGCAGCTGTTCTTCGGGCAGGGCTTGGCCGGCGTGATAATTAGCCAATCCTACTTCAGCAGTACCGGCTAAATACAGATTATCTTCCGGAATTTTATAGGCGTCGTCTTCGGGCGGAAAGTGAGCGGCACCAACCATGGCTTCATAGCGCACCAAATCTGGCGGCATCAGAGGGATAAATCCTTTTTTAACTAGCTTGTCCATAGCGTAACGAAAGATTGCCATCTCTAAAAGCACCGCGTCACCTTTGAGATAGTAAAATTTATTGCCCGCCACTTTTGCGGCTTGATGAAAATCTACCAAGTCGAGCTCTTCCATTAAATCTTCGTGCGACCTTGGCTTAAATTTAAATTCAGGCTTTTTGCCTTCTTGGCGGAGCTCTTTGTTGTCGTCTTCATTTTTGCCTTCGGGTACATCTTTATCTGGAATATTAGGGATTTGCAGCAAAACATTTTTGTATTCATCTTCCGTTTTTTCCAGCTCGGGTTTTAATTCTTTAATATCTTCAGCTAACGGCCCGGCCTCATTTATTAGTTCAATCTTTTTCCCACCGTGCTGCTTCGCAATCTCAACGGACAGCTTATTCTGCCGGGCCTGCTTCTCTTGTAGTTTGCCCAAAAGCTCGCGGCGCGTTTCATCCAACTGTAAAACTTCGGCTACTAAGCCTTCATCGAGCTGTTTTTTGGCGATGCCAGCCCGCACTTGCTCTTGATTGTCGCGAATAAAATTAATATCTAACATAAATCTTTAACAAACCTAGTATAGCCCATAAAAACTGTTGACAAAAGTAGAATTATATATCCTTCAATCCCCAAATAAGATAAATGCTGAGAGCGCCGATGGCGATCCATAATAAACTAAAACCGCCAAGCAGAGTGAAAATTGCCATTAAGGTCATTAGAATTGTCAGTACTAGTAAAACATCGCGGGCCCACTGTTTTTCGGCACGCAGTTTTGAAGCCACCCAAATTAATAGAACGCCTCCAATAACAGAATTAACAATGACAATATAGGTGCCCGAAGTGATAGTAATTAATGACCAAAGCATGGCCAAGATGCCTGTGTAAACGAAAATATTGGCTAGCTGTAATCTGTTTGGTTTATTCATCCTTCTTTATTTTAGCTGATTTATTAATTTTCGCGGCGACTTCTTCTCGCTCCGGTCTCATAGTTGGGAACAGCACCACATCGCGAATTGACTCCTGATTAGCAAGGATTGAAAACAGCCGGTCAATGCCTACGCCAAAACCGGCGGCTGGCGGCATGCCGTATTCTAAGGCGCGAACATAGTCGTGATCCATTCTCTGGGCTTCGTCATCACCCTCTAGCCGCATCTTTTCTTGCTCTTCAAAGCGAGCTTTTTGGTCAGTTGGGTCATTTAGTTCGGAAAATCCGTTACCAACCTCGGCGCCATCTAACAAAACCCAGAATCGCTCGGCTAGCTGGTCGTTATCAGCGTGCGGTTTGGCCAAAGGCGACAAAATTAAAGGAGGATCAATTAAAAACTGGACTTTATCTAAATGAGGGCGGGTGGTTTTTTTGTATAGCTGATCAATTTGGCGAGCTCGACCAGCAACCGGCTGAACTTTTAGTTTTTTTAGAGCATCCGTGATGGCGCTATCTGAGGCTTTAATAATATCGACGCCGGAATGTTTTCTAACTGCTTCGGCGTAGCTAGTGCGCGGCCAAGGTGGAGTGAAATCTAAATCTGGTTTACTTTGGCGCTTGATAACGGTACTGCCGAAAGTTTTTTTAATAACTTCGGCGTAGAGCTGTTCAACCATCTCCATTAAGGTGTTGTAGTCGTTGTAAGCCCAATAAAACTCTAGCATGGTGAACTCCTGCAAATGCTGGGTGCTCATCCCTTCATTTCTAAAGACCCGACCAATTTCAAATACTCTTTCTAATCCGCCAACCATAACGCGCTTCAAATGAAGCTCCAAGGATATTCGCAAATAAAGGTCAATGTCTAAACTTTGGTGGTGAGTTGAGAAAGGCTCGGCGTCAGCGCCGCCTGGAACATGCTCCAAAACAGGTGTTTCAACTTCTAGAAATTTTTGATTGATTATGGCGTTGCGAAAATGTTGCATAAATTGGCTTCGCAATTGAAATAACTGTCTTACCTCGGGGTTCATAATTAAATCTACATAGCGCTGTCTTTGACGCGTTTCTTGATCTTTTAAGCCGCTCCATTTATCTGGTAGAGGCCGCATAGATTTAGTTAGAATTTTTAGACTTTGGGCAGCAATAGAATGTTCACCGCGCTTGGTGCAAAAAGTGTTTCCTTCAACCCAAATAAAATCGCCAATATCTAGTAGGGGTATTAATTTCTGTTCTTCTTCTAAAACATCTGCCTTGGCCACTATTTGCATGCGGGTGTCGACATCGGCTAAATCAATAAAAACAATTTTACCTTGCCCGCGAATGGCTCGCACACGGCCAGCTACCGAAAAACTCTCCTTGTCTTCAAACTCAGGAGTTTTGCAATGTCTTTTGGCGTGCGCCAAAACTTCGGCCAGCGGAGTGTGAGGAACAGCAGCAGAAGGATAGGCGTTAATCTTTTGTTTCTTCAGGCGATTGAGTTTTTGCGCTCTAGCGGCAACTATATTAGCTTCAGAATTTTTTTCATTCATCTGGTTCAGTTTAACAGAATTTCAGATGAACTGGTAGCTAAAAAGTGGTTGACAAAAGCCCTAAAATTCGCTATAATCATATAATTTATAAGTAATAAAAGGAGGGTTATGTCGAAACCCAAATTACCTGAGCCAAAACACATCCTGATGGATGATTTGACCGCTTGGGAATCAGTTGCCATTGCTCTGGTCGGCATTCTATCTATTGCTGCCGGAGTAGTACAAGCTGAAGTCTTACTGGCTTAACTAGTAAAAAAACCGTTCCAAATTTATTCAAGGAGCGGTTTTTTAGTTGCCGATTAGAATCTAATTGATAAAAGTTCAATTAATGTAAATTAGATAATCTTATTGTAATGTGGTTTGTTGTTATAATGTTTTTACGATGAAAAAAGAGAAATTCGAGAAAATTGTTCTGATAAAACTGTCGAAATTAGAAGAAGGACAGGGAGTTTTGCATAAAGGAATCAAACAAAACGCAGAAGGAATTCGACAAAACTCAGAAGGAATCAAACAAAACGCAGAAGGAATTCGACAAAATACCGAAGAGATAAAGCTAAATAGATTATTTATAAAAGAAAATAGAGAACTAATTAATCGTCATCACGATGAGTTAGTTATAACACTGTCCGATGTAGTACAAATTTCTTCGGAAGAAATGGAGAAAGTCAAAGCCAGAGTAACAAACCTCGAAAAAGTATAATTTAATAGTCGCAGTAGGAGCCAATTTGCATTAATTGGCTTTTTATATTCATTGACAGAAGGCCGAAAAAGTAGTACAATGGCTTAATTTCATGAAATAACGATTGCATGAAACATGCTGTATCACGACTTGTTTCGTGAACGGCACCACGAGGAGACGGCAGGGCGGTACACAATAGGATAATAGTTCCAACTTTAATCCTTCGTTACCCCACCTGCCTCTTCTTTTTTTTGTGTTAAAAAATCCTGAGTTGTTACTCAGGACTGGGGTGGGATTCATGGTCGGCTCTGGTCAAGGGGCTAAGGCTCACCAACCAGTTGCAGGCTGAATCAAGCCAGATAGATGCTTTGTTTCGACTGTTGTCGAGCATGATAGCAATAGACATATTCAACAAAAGAAACAGTATTGCGATAGCAAACAGTACTACAGTAACAGTAAAACGATAGCAGTTCAGCAGTAATCTCATGGTGTGCTCCCTTCGGTTCGATAGACTGCAGCTACACCTTAACTAATTGAGCTGTTTATTGCAATATTTCTAGTTGGCGATTTTAGTTAGCAATTTTAAAATAGATCACATCGCCGTCGGCCACCTTATACTCACGGCCTTCTTGGCGCATTAAGCCTTTCTCTTTAGCGGCGGCTTCGCCGCCGCTAAAAATGTAATCAGAAAATTTGACAACCTCGGCTTTAACGAATTTTTTGGAAAAATCGGTGTGAATCTCGCCGGCTGCGACTTGGGCATTAGTGCCGACGCGGATTGTCCAGGCGCGGACTTCTTGTGGACCCGCGGTGAAGAAGGATTGTAATCCTAGCGCAGCGTAGCCAGTTTTAATAAGTCGGTTCAGCCCAGGTTCAGTCAGCTTGTATTCGGCTAAAAACTCCGATTGTTCGGCAGTGTTCATATTCAAAAGTTCAGCCTCTAGTTTTGAGGATATATAGATGATGTGTTCGGGTTTGAAATCGGTGGATATTTTAGCGCCGGTTTTTATCCATGTTTGAATTTTTTCATTTTGAGTAGGATTTGAAGCGTCTGTTTCAGAAATATTAAAAACGATTAGTCGCGGTTTGGCTGTGATAAGTTGAAGCTCGCGTAAAATTTGTCGTGCATCTTCATTATCTAGAATTTCGCGAGCCTCGCTCACGGGTTGGTTCTGTTCAAGGTGTTTTTTTATTTGACCAATTATTTCAGCTCGGGCTTTAGTCTCTTTTTTGCCATCATGCGCTGCTCGCTCGGCTCGCTCAAAAGCCGCCGAAACAGTTGCCAGATCGCTCATTACTAACTCGAGCATTAGTGTTTCGTAATCGCGCACAGGGTCAATATTGCCGTAAACATGGGAGATATCCGCATCCTCAAAAGTTCTCAAAACCAAAGTTATGGCGTTGGCTTCTTTTATATGTGATAAAAATTTATTTCCTAATCCTTCTCCTTTGTGCGCGCCTTCGACTAATCCGGCGATGTCTATGAATTCAAAAGCGGCGGGAGTAATTTTTTCGGGCTCAATTAGTGCTGCTAATTCATTAAGGCGGCCATCTGGAACCTCCACTATGCCAACATTCGGTTCAATGGTGCAAAAAGGAAAATTGGCCGCCTCTGCTTGGTGGCCTTTGACTAGCGCGTTGAATAAAGTTGATTTGCCCGCGTTGGGTAATCCGACAATTCCAATTTTTAACATAACAGCAGTAGACTAGCAGATTGATGGGTAAAAAAGAAGTAGCCACCCGTTTGCGAGCAGGTGGCCACTAAGTGTGCGGGAAAGGTTATCTTTGAAGAAGACCATTGAGTAGTTCAAACTCAAATCGACCAAGTTTGATGCTTTTTCCCTCGTGAAGGTAGCTGGGGAATACGCCACGACTGCTTGTGTCGCATTCGTGGATGGCATACATGTCTCCATTGCATGCATAGCTGAGCGGAGATGAGGAAAATATTTCACTAACGGCATGTAGTCTTTCAAGGTGATTCTGAGAGTTCATGAGTACGACCGAGGTGGCATTAGAATTACCGTAACCGTAAGTGTTGGTCCTTCTGACTACCCAAGTCTGAGAAGTGAGGTGTTCGACTAGTTTGGCCTCTGCAATCTCTTCCTCATCTGGTGCAGGAGGCGGCCGCTCTACGATTTCAGGTGTAGTAGCAGGATACATAACCTCGGGCGGTGCGATATCAACCTGAGATGAAGCCGAAGTATTTTCCGGATATGCGCATCCATTCATTACGACAAAGATACCGATAACCAAGGGGCTAACGATTAACGGACGAACTGAACGACGCAGGTTTTTCATTGATCTCTCCTCTAGTGCTTTTTACCTGAAATCTTGTTTACTGTCAAGCAAAATTCTTTTATGATATATTTCTAGTAGGAAGGAAGAGACCAATGGCCGGAACACTAACTGAGTCAATGAAGGCTCAATCGGCGAAGATTCTGGCTGGGCGTCAGGATCCGCCAGCTGGTCAACCACCGTCTTACTGTCGTGATGTAGGACCGGTGGTGCGTCGAGCATTGAGGCGACTCGAAGAACAGCAAGCAGCGGCCGAAGAACGCTTCGGTCATCGCCGTACTACGGGGTGAAGTGAGGCGATGGGTTTACTCGCGGCTTCTGGCAATGCGCCAGAGGTCGTTTTATAATAAAAAAACCGCTCTTTTCAGAACGGCTGATAGAAGATAGGAAATTGATACGACAAATGATCAAGTGATGGCTGTGTTTTTCTCATTTGCATAATGAAAGAAACAATATCATGGTCACCAAAAGCGAAATGCTCCTGTCCTTCTTGATCTTCAAAAAGGATAATTCAGCCAGCTCTATGAAGTCGATGCAGAACTGGCTCCAGATTGCTATGCTTGTGACAAATCAGACAATGATTTGTTTGCAGATAAAGCATTGCATAAAGGGTAAACTTCTCAATATCTTTTAGCTGATTCCATTTGTGCATTAGACGGCTGTATTTTAATACCAACCATGCAAGGTGTGTACCAAGCACAGCAGCACCAACCCCCATTGCAGCCAAAGCAAACTTGAGCAGTTTAGGCATCTGAACGCTCCTTTCCTGCAAGTACAGTAGCCAAAAAAAGTTAAGGAGTCAACCGTTTTACGCCGCGATATAAATAAGTCACTTCGCGAATATTCTCTAAATTTAGCATTTTCATTACTACGCGGGCTGGGCCCATTCCGAATCCTCCATGAGGAGGACAGCCATATTTAAAGAAGTTCAGATAATGTTCGATATCTTTAATGTCAATATTTTTTTCTTTGGCTTGTTGAAGAAGGATTTCATAGCGATGCTCGCGTTGCGCACCCGTGGTAATCTCCACTCCCTTATACAGTAGGTCGTAGCTTTTGGTTAATTGAGGATTTTTTTCGTCACGCATATGATAAAACGGTCTATTAGAAATAGGATAATCGGTGACAAAAACGATATCATGGTCATCGCGCTCTTTGATAATGTTACCCAGCACTCGCTCTTCTTCAGGTGATAAGTCGCCATCTGTTTCTGAAGGAATTTTTTTCTCAGCCAGCATTTTCTTGGCCTCAGCAATGGTCACTTTAGGAAAAGGCAGTTTGGGTACATTGAGCTCAACTTTGAATGTCTCTTGTACATTTTTGCCACAAACTTTTTTCACCTCAGATATCATGTTGGCTAGAAGTTCGGCTTGTAAATTCATCACATCGTGGTGATCTTTAATGAATGACATTTCTAAGTCGAAACCGGTGAATTCGGTAGCATGGCGTGAAGTAAAAGAAGGATCAGCTCGGAATACGGGGCCAATTTCAAATACGCGCTCGAGTCCGGCTGATTGCGCCATCTGTTTGTAAAACTGCGGCGATTGCGCCAAGAAAGCTTTGCGTTTGAAATATTTTACTTCGAAAAGTTCGGCGCCTCCTTCAGAGCCGGTACTCATCATTTTTGGTGAATGGATTTGGATGAAATTTTCTTTAATTAAATAGCTGCGAAAACCTGTCTCCATAGCCGTCCAAACTTGAAATATCAGGTTGTTTTTTGGTTTTCGCAAATCTAGGTAGCGCCAGTTCATGCGCGCCGTCTGATTGCTTTCGTTGTCACCTTTGTCTAAAACGGGAATTGGCAGTTCAGGGTCTGCCAAGGACAAAATTTCAATTTCAGCCACTTCCATCTCAACTCCACCGGGCGCCTGTTTCTCTTCTTTCGTTTTGCCTGATAGAGAAACTACAGATTCTAAAGATAAATTTTTCGTAAGGTCAAAGGCCTCTGAAGATTTCATAACGACGGCCTGCATAATGCCGCTGCGGTCACGCAGTTCAATAAAAGCGATGCTGCCTTGATGACGAATGTTATTGACGAATCCTTGCAAATTTATCTCTTCGCCTGCTTTTTTGAAAGCCTCACTAACCAATGTTCTTTCCATAATTTTGTTTTTTAAAACGCTTGCCTCCTGTTTATTCTGGCGAAAACCACCTTGGTTGTCAAAATAACTTCCGCGAAAATAAAAAAACCGCGTCGCCGTCTGGCGCGCGGTGGGGTTTAGAAAGGATTGCATTACCACTCGGTAGCAACCAGTGTGGCGATTTCGCTCAGAGTCACGCTTCCTCCACATTCAGAATCAATAGTGAGGACATCAACTACTCCACGAAGATTGACTCTTTTGGTTTGTTCACCACAATTACAGCAGAAAGCGACAATGATGATTTCTGGTGAAGCACTTCGTAGCTGACGAATATCTTGAATAACTTGGCTCATAGCCTCTAAACCAACATAGATGATAGCGAGCAATCTTGTGTCTGATGCTTGTGCCAATTTACCCTGCAATGCTTGATGAGCAGAAGACGCTTTATCTGTTGCAGCAGTCCTAGATCTAGCAGCTGCATCGAGCAATTCTTGGGTTGACGAGGCTCCAAAAAATCCAGCCAAATCAATCATAGAGCTGACAGCTGAAACTTGCATATTTCGTTCAGCACAGCAGAGAGCTAAACGAACTTGCTCATTTGCTGTTTCAACTGCTAAAGAACCGTCGACATCATACTTGAATATAGATCTGTAAGTAGAGATAACGACTTGGGCTAGCTGTCCGTCAGCCAGCATTCGCTCTCTCAAGTTTCCACGAAGCAGCTCGAGTAATCCTTCTTTGTCTATTTCGAGCGTTGTTACTTCTCGCGCAGTTTGTTCAGACATGGAATCCTCCTAGTGGCTTTCCACGCTATGAACCTATCAAATTTACGACTTTCGGTCAAGTCGGAGTCGCCCTGCCAGCTGACCATTCGTTAATTAAAAGTGGCAATTTCAAATGACAATTTATTCGAGTATAATGACTGTAATGGCAAGAAGGAGGAAACCAGGGCCGAAGAAAAAGAAGAAGCAAAAGAAGAGTTTTTGGGAGAAGCTGTTTGATGAAGATAAGCCGATATTTAGTTTCGATATTCACGAGCAGGCGGCTAAAGAAATCACGGCTATCTCTCTAGCTTTAATTGCCGCGTTTTTGTTATTGAGTTTAATTGGCAGAGCGGGCAGCTTCGGTCTTTTGGTGGATAGCTTTTTACGAGGAATCTTTGGTATAGCGGCTTTCGTTCTGCCCGTTTTGTTTGTGGGTGGCGCTATTGAATTTTTCAAACCAAAAAACAGCGGCATCAGACTAACCGGATTTTTAGGAGCCCTCTTTTTAGTTATTTTCTTTCCAGCCCTTTTGCATCAGTTATGGCCGGGGGATCCTCAGGTTTTAGCTGAGATGGGAGGGGGTGGAGGATTGCTTGGCTACTGGCTTAGTTTGAACTTATCCCAAGCGGTGGGGGCGGTAGTTGGGCTGTTAATACTTTTTGGTATGACAATTATCTCTTTAATCCTTCTATCTAATGTTCCGTTGGCGCAAATTTTTGGTATTTCAGCCAAACAAGAAAGTGGGGATGATGTACAAATTAATCAGCTGGGGAAGGCACCCGTTTTTGAAACTATTAGAAGGTTAGGATTCGGACGCAAAAAATTGCCTGACCGTGGGCAAACTCAGGTTGTTAACGCGCCAGAACCACTTAATCAGCCGGCCGCTTTGACATCTGCTTCGGCGCAAGGCTATCAGCTGCCGACCACTGATTTATTAGAGAATTCAGATGTAGTAGCAGAGAGCGGAGATATCGCTAAAAATGTGGAGAAGATTCAAAAGACTCTCAAAGATTTTGGTATCACTGTTTCAATGGGCGAAGTTAATGTCGGGCCAACTGTTACCCAATATACTTGCAAGCCAGCCGAAGGAGTTAAACTTAATCAGATTACCGCTCGGGCCAACGATCTAGCGTTGTCCCTCGCGGCCAGATCCATTCGTATTGAAGCACCTATTCCAGGTAAAGCGGCGGTTGGAATTGAAGTGCCTAATAAAGTGCGAGCTAAAGTTACGGTGCGCGAAATTTTGGAAACCAAAGAGTTTGGTGCAGACAAAACCAATTTGGGCATCGCTTTGGGGCGCGATGTCGCCGGAGCACCTTGTGTGGTTACGCTTGAGACTATGCCTCACCTGTTGGTGGCCGGCGCTACCGGATCAGGAAAATCGGTGGCCATTAACACGGTCATTCTATCTTTACTATTTAGAAACACGCCAGAAGATTTGCGGTTTATTATGGTTGATCCTAAACGCGTGGAGCTAACCGGATACAACCATCTGCCTCATTTATTAACACCTGTTATTACTGAATCAGACAAAACTGTTTCGGCGCTCAAGTGGGCAGTTTCCGAGATGGATCGTCGTTATAAATTATTTTCAGACACGGGTCGGCGTAATATCCAATCCTTCAATGAAGGTATACCAGAAGGTCAGCAGAAAATGCCAAAGATTGTCATTATTATTGATGAGCTGGCCGATTTGATGAGCGTGGCGGCGCGTGAAGTTGAAGCGACTATTGTGCGTTTGGCACAGATGGCTCGAGCTACTGGAATCCATCTGTTGGTAGCTACTCAGCGACCATCCGTTGATGTCATTACAGGTTTAATTAAAGCCAACATTACTTCGCGAATTGCCTTTGCGACCGCTACTCAGGCTGACTCACGCACAATTTTAGATATGGGTGGAGCAGATAAGCTATTAGGATTAGGAGATATGCTTTTTGTGGCCGCTGATTCCGGTAAGCCGCGTCGTATTCAGGGTACCTTTGCTTCAGACAAAGATATTAATAATATTATTGCTCATGTGAAGAGTCAGGGAATGGCGCAGTATAACGACGAAATTACGGCTGAGACGGCGACAGTGGGAGCTATTGCCGGTCAGGCGGGCGGCGGTTCCGGTGGCGTTGGCGAAGATGAACTATACAACGATGCCATAGCTATTGTTAGAGAAGCTGGTAAGGCATCGGCTTCACTATTACAGCGTCGACTACGAATAGGCTACGCTCGTGCCGCCCGCCTTCTTGATATACTAGAAGATCAGGGGGAGATAGGGCCAGCAGATGGGGCTAGACCGCGGGAAGTTTATAGTGGAGCAGAAAAAAAGACAAACGATAGTAGTAATAATATACAACCGTATAATTAAATGGCAGCTGCAGGATTTAAAACAAAACGCCTTCGTAGCGCCAATCAAACAATTGGCGATAAATTAAAGCGAGCTCGGGTGCGCAAGAAGTGTAGTGTTGAAGAAGTTGAAGAAGCCACCCATATTCGAGCTCGGTTTTTATTAGCTTTAGAATCTGATGCTTGGGAGCAGCTACCGTCTGAAGTTTACGGTCGCGGTTATCTACTGAAGTATTCTGGTTTTTTAGGATTATCTCAAAAGCACATTTTAGCCGATTACAACAAAGAGAAAAATCTGTTAGCTCATAAGTGTCAGAAAGCTCAAAGCGGGTTGAATCCTCACAAATCTTTTATTTTGCCTAAATGGTTTATTACGCCGCGTGTTTTATCTTATACATTCGCTGCTTTTTTGGTGCTCGTTGTCGGCGGATATTTAACAGTTCAGGTCAATAAATTCGCAGCTGTTCCCTTGCTAGAAATCGCGGAGCCCCTAAGTGCCGACTCCTCGCCCGTTTCGGCCGTTTTGGTGGCAGACAAACAGGTGGCAATTACGGGCAAAACTAGCATTGGTGCAGAGCTAACAGTTAACGGCGAAGTGGTGTTAGTAGATTCTGAAGGAGATTTTAATCATGTGGTAGAGCTTACTCGCGGGGAAAATATTATTCAATTAAAAGCTATCAATAAAAGCGGCGCGGAGAAAATTGAAGTGATGCGAGTAGTAGCGGAATATTAAAAAACGAGTTTAGTAGTTTAATCCTAATTATGACATTAGGATTATTTAATTGTCCACAAGATTAATGTTTGGTTAATGTTCGGTCTTGCTATAATGAGTTAGTCAAGCAAATTAACTAACTAAATTTTTATGGCTCCAAGTAAGAAATCCTTAAAGACAAAAACTGCCACCGTTTCTAAAGAAGCGTCGGGTAAGAAACAGGCACTTGAGATGGCTCTTTCGAGCATTGAAAAGCAGTTCGGTTCGGGCTCTATTATGACTATGAGTAACGGGCATAACTCTAATATTGAACTTATTCCTACTAATATAGTGTCCCTAGATTTAGCTTTGGGTGGTGGAATTCCGCGTGGTCGGGTGATGGAAATTTATGGGCCAGAGTCATCGGGTAAAACAACCATTGCTATTCATATGATTGCTCAAGTACAAAAGAAAGGTGGAGTGGCAGCTTTCGTTGATGCTGAGCACGCACTTGATCCTGAATACGCCAAAATGCTCGGGGTAGATTTAGACTCTATGCTAGTTAGTCAACCCGACTCAGGCGAGCAGGCCTTAGAAATTACAGAGACACTGGTGCGCTCTAACGCAGTAGACATTGTGGTAATCGATTCAGTCGCCGCTTTAGTGCCACGGGCAGAAATAGAAGGAGAGATGGGGGCGGCTATGGTTGGAGTACAGGCTCGTTTGATGAGCCAAGCTTTGCGAAAACTTACAGCTGCGGTTTCAAAGTCTAAAACAACAGTTATCTTTATTAACCAGATTCGTATGAAAATTGGAGTGATGTTTGGTAATCCTGAGACTACTTCGGGGGGTAACGCGCTGAAGTTTTACGCTAGTTTGCGACTAGATATTCGTCGCATTGAGCAATTAAAAGAAGGTGATGAAGTGGTAGGAAATCGTATTCGAATTAAGGTAGTGAAGAATAAAATTGCGCCGCCGTTTAGAAAAGCTGAGTTTGATCTAATATTTAGTGAAGGAATTTCTCGTGAAGGTGACTTAATTGATATGGGAGTATTAGCGGGGGTGGTCAATAAATCTGGTTCTTGGTTTACCTATGGTGAGAAGCAGTTAGGGCAAGGTAAAGAACAGGCACGCAAATTTCTAAAAGATAACAGCAAAATAGCTGGTGAAATTCAAAAACAGGTACTCCAATTTGCTACAAGCAAAAAAGAGCGAGACTAAACCAAAAAGAGTTGCTAAATCTGCTGAAGATAAGGCATTGACAAGGGCGCTTAATTTTATTAAATATCGGCCGCGCTCGGCTATGGAAGTGGTTAAAAAGTTACAGCAATTGAAGTATAATGCAAATGAAATTAATTCAGTCGTTGAGCAACTAACGAAAGTTAAAATTTTAGATGATACTCGTTTTGTCAAAGATTGGGTACGCTTTCGCGACCGCTTATCTCCGCGGGGTGAATATCTGTTGCATCAAGAGCTGCAAGAGAAAGGAATTACCAAAAATACTATAGAAAATATTTTAGAGTATCGGCAGACAAAAAAGTGGTCAGAAGAGATTGGTCTTCAATATAATAGCAAAGATTCTGTAGATAAAAGATTGGCTCAAACTATTGTAAAAAAATTTTCAGAAAAGTATGAAATAAAAACAGATAAAGATAAAAACAGATTGGCCAGCAAACTTGCTCGCCGAGGGTTTTCTCCAAATATTGTCTACGATTTAGTTTTATCTATTCGCCTGAAATAAAAAAGCGCCGGCTCGAAAACCGGCGCTCGTGTGAACCTTGATGTCTGCGATTGGTGGGCGCAGATCAACTAAGGCTCGTTCGTCACTGTCTCGTGGCGAACTTAGGCGAAGGGGTCGGGACCTCTACAAACTCGTGTGTTTGGTGGTAGCGGTTGGCTAGAACCAGATGGCATTTCCCCAATAGTGCCAGGATAGACCATTTGATCCGAGCTTGGGTCAATCACTGGCCTATTGAAGCTGGCCGATACGGATATCCTTCGATGTACGCACAGAGCGTACCAAAGAAGGTATGAAGCCGAGACGACGATGACGAGAATATTGGCCGGCGGCAGACTCAAGGTGTCCTCCTTTCTCAGTTACTAGCATATCGTGACTATACATTTCTAGCAAAATAATTAGATAGTGTCAAGAAGATTGTGCCAAATATAAGGTATGAAGGATAAAAAATTTGTTACAATGAATACACAATATTAAAGGAGGTTGAAAGTGGCGCAAGAAAAGTATATTTATCGGTTTACTGAGGTAGACCACGACTCAATTCCGCAAGTTGGCGGCAAGGGTGCAAATTTGGGTGAGATGACTAAGAGTAAACTTCCTGTTCCACCTGGTTTTATAGTCTCAGCCAGCGCCTATTTTTATTTTATGAAAAAGAATAAGCTCGACAAGCTAATCGCTAAGGAGCTTAAAGATTTAGACCAAGAAGATACCAAACGATTAAAAAGTTTATCTAAGATTATTAAGGAAAAAGTACTGAAGGCGCCAATTCCACCAGATTTAGAAAAAAATATCATTGATGCTTATCATGAACTTTCTGAAGAAGCTATGCGACCAGATGGCGCTTTGGTGGCGGTGCGCTCATCAGCTACGGCGGAAGATTTACCCGAAGCCTCTTTCGCAGGGCAGCAAGCGACTTATTTAAATATTCAAGGTGACGCTGAGGTGGTTGACGCTACCAAGCGCTGTTTCGCATCCTTATTTGAAGCTCGCTCAATTTATTATCGGCAAGTGAACGGATTTGATCATTCTAAGGTGGCGCTGGCGGTTCCGGTGCAAATGATGGTGCAGTCAGATGTGTCGGGCATAATGTTCACGGCTGACCCAATGGCTAATGATGAGACGGTAGTTGTTATTGAAGCTGGGTTAGGATTAGGAGAAGCAATTGTTTCAGGCTCTGTGACGCCAGATGAGTATCATGTAGATAAAAAATCGCTAAAGATTGTTAAAAAAGAGATTCATGAGCAGCTGTGGAAAATTGCTAAAGTTCAGGGCGAAAACAAGCATATAAAGCTTTCTAAAGAAGAAGGATCAACTCAGAAACTATCAGATGATTTAATTATTGAAACGGCAAAAATTGGTATTGTGCTTGATAAACATTATAATTTTCCGCAAGATTGTGAGTTTGCTGTTGAGAATGGGCGCGTATTTATTGTTCAAACCCGTCCAATTACTACTTTAGGAAAAACTACTGCAGCTATTGCGGGTGGCGCCAAAGTTGAAGATGGCACCACCTTAAGTAATGAGCAAACAGGGGCGGAGCAAGCAACAACTAATGCCAAAGAAGTTGCTGAGGGTAAAGCTGAGATTTTATTAAATGGAATTGGCGCTTCTATTGGTATGGCGGCTGGTCCGGTTAAGATAATCCATTCGCCAGATGAAATAGATAAAATTAACGCTGGAGAAGTTTTGGTAACTGAAATGACCACGCCAGATTTTGTGCCGGCGATGAAAAAGGCAGTAGCTATTGTTACTGATACAGGTGGCAAAACTTCACACGCGGCAATTGTGTCGCGTGAACTGGGAATTCCTTGTGTAGTTGGCTCGGGCACAGCCACATCTGTTTTGAAAGACGGCATGATGATTTCAGTCGACGGCCATGACGGCACCGTGTTCAAAGGCAAAATAGAAGGATCACACGGTGGGCAGAAAAAAGCGATGGCTATGAAAAATGGTCAGGCGCCAAATGAGCTTACGGGAAGTGCGGCTTATCATACAGTGGTGCCCGCGACAGGTACAAAAGTCTATGTCAATTTAGGTGAACCAGATATCGCGGAAGAAACAGCCTTACTACCAGCAGATGGAGTAGGATTAATGCGAGCCGAATTCATTATTACTGGAATCGGCGAGCATCCTATGGCCATGATTAAAGAAGGCCGATCTAAAGAGTATGTTGAAAAACTGGCTGATGGAATTTATAAAATGGCTAACGCTTTCGCGCCGCGACCCGTAATTTACCGAGCTACTGATTTTAAAACAAACGAATACGCACATTTGAAAGGTGGCGAAAACTTTGAAAAAGAAGAGGCTAACCCAATGATTGGTTTTCGCGGTGCTTCGCGCTACATTAGACAGCCTGAAGAATTCGCGTTAGAGCTAGAGGCTATCAAATATGTGCGCGATAAAAAAGGTTTAAACAATGTTTGGTTGATGATTCCATTTGTGCGCACAATTGATGAGCTAAATGCCATTAAAGTATTAATAGAAAAGTCAGAGCTCAAGCGAGGGGATGACTTCAAATTATGGATTATGGCCGAAGTTCCAGCGGTGGCAATTTTGATGGACGAGTTTTGCAAAATGGGAATTGACGGCGTTTCTATTGGCTCAAACGATTTAACCCAGCTAACTTTAGGAGTCGACCGAGACAATTCAACTTTAGCTGCTGATTTTGACGAGCGTGATCCGGCGGTGCTAGCTTCAATAGAGCATATAGCTAGAACCTGCCGCGAACACAATGTTACCTGCTCGATCTGTGGCCAAGCTGCTTCAGATTACGCTGAAGTGGTGGAAACATTGGTTCGCGCCGGTGCTACTTCAGTATCCGTCTCGCCCGACCGTGTAGTAGCTACCCGTAAACTAATTGCCTCTATTGAAAAACGCCTATTAGTTGAACACGCTATGGATGAAGAGGGGCGACACCTAGCCGAAGCTCGCGCCGAATTGGATGAATTTATATAATAATTGTAATAAAAAGTAAGAGAGCGTAATATCTATATGCTCTTTTTTAATTGCGTTGCAAAACCCCTTTTATTTGGGTATAATCATTCAATTTATGAAAAAGGCAGGGGCTCGAACAATTCAACTCAATCAGTTAACCAAAGCTTTGGTGCAATCTGGCTATGAGATTAATCTTAAGCGCGCTAGCTGCAAAGTTCGTGGTCTTATTATTCCAGATCAGAACGAGATCTTTATTAATCAACTATTACCAATAAACGAAAGAGTTATAACAATCCTTCATGAGATGATTCATCTTTATGATGCCAAGTTAGACGAAGATGAAACAGAGGCTACTGCTCAGGCAATATTCGCCAATTTATCTACTGCTGAGTTAGGATATTTAGAGTTCTTGGTGGCATAAAAATATAATATTTATTTTCGTTGTAAGATCACCTTGATTGGTGATTGGATATTATCTAGATAAATTTTAACTGCTTGATCTTCATGATAAGAGCTTCCTCCTACTGAAATGGTTGTATAGCCTTGTTCTCGGTTTTTGTCTGTTATGTACAAAGTCACCTTGGCTCTACCGTTTTCATCAGTTCTATCTTCATCGTATTGATTGGGGTCTCCCTCTCCACAAGGGTTAAGACCTTGGAGAGCTTTACATGATGGGCTAGGAGCGCTGTTCGACACCCGGATTCCAGATCTTGGCTCTTTAGTCTCGGAGTCGAATACAATCACTTCGACTGATTCATTTATATTAGTTTTGACGGTTTGTTCAAACTCGGAAAAGAAATTGATATTTTTTTGATTAGCTAAATATGATATCCATCCTAGAAATAATACTAACAGTAGCAACAACCACCATAACCATTTGAATTTTTTCATATAATAAACATTAGAACTTATTACTAGTTTACCATTTGTATTAATATTTTATTTTTTAAGTGAGCGCTATTCCTGTGGTAATTTAGTAGTATGAAAATGATTGAAAATCCGATTAAATTATCGGTGATAAAAAAGGCTGCCGAAGAGACTTTTGGTGATATGGTCAAAGCGGTGGTATGCATTCAGATTCTGAGGCAATCCTTCTTCAAAAAGGTTCTAAATCGAAGGATTTGTGGGGTTTTAATATTTATCCTGATTTGCCCAAAACAGAACGGTTAGAGTTCGATTCACTTATTAATATTCGATCAGGCGAAAACCTTAGCATGAATATAAAGGATAAAAAAATACGACAAGATATTACAGATATTGTTAATGAATTAATAATTGACGAAGAATAAATTTGAAATGAAAAAGTGGGAAGAGCTAACAATTTATGAGCAGATGGCTAACATTGGCAGTGAGGTAAGTCGAATGTTCTCTTGGCAGAAGAAAAAGAAGGCTGAATTGGCGCAAAATGCAGCTGAAAGAGCGCTTGAATTAGTTGCCAAGACAAGAGACGACTCAAAAAACATACAATATATGGCTGAACTACGCACTCTGCAAAATTTAATATCTGATTTTGCTGACGAAGATAGTCCCCAGCCAAAGACAAATCCTGAATCTTTAAAGAAATATCTGTTGGCCTACGGGTTAGCAGTTCGCGCTTAAAAGGTTGAAATATTTGGCTAGTTCTGGTAAATTTCAGAAGTAGTCAAAATTTTTTGGCTACACAAAATTTGATCCTGGGTAGCTCAATGGTACCTGCCTGCCGGCAGGCAGGGAGCAAGTGACATGTGGTGAAGGAAGAGAATGGATCAAACAATTTAATCCTGGGTAGCTCAATGGTAGAGCAAGTGACTGTTAATCACTAGGTTGTCGGTTCGAATCCGACCCCAGGAGCCAAAATTAGAACAAAGTATGAAGTGGGTGGGGTTTAGTCGTTCTTTCGAAAGGCTATCTTATTTCCTTACCAAAATCCCACATTAGATCAAAGATATCTTTGAAGACGTCATAGAGGGCTTTGCTGCGAACCTCGATAACCAATGGCCCCTGAGTGGAGTGGAGTACTACAGTCTCCTCTCCCATTAAGTTAAAATTTCCTAAACGGGACATAGGTCGCTTAATTAAGCGATAGTTATGATATTTTGGATACTTCTCGCGTAACTGTTCGTCGATTTGGTTACGATCGTACACAATCATTTGCCACATGATCTTACGCTGCAAGTGTCGTTTGACGTACTCTTTTGATTTGCTGCCAAGCAGTTCATTCCAGGTATCACCAATCGACCCGGCAACATAATTAATGCTGCCAACAGGCATACGGTCTAGTGATTCAAGCCAAAACTGTTGGTAAGCACGCAGTCCTTCATAAACGACAATTTCAGGTCGTTCGTCATTACTGATGTACTTTAGTTCTTTAACGAGACTTTTCGCTTGCTGTTGTAGGTTGGTAGTGTAGTCAGTGAGTCGTTCCAATGAGAGTGCCTGAAAATGAGCGATGTGATCGCGCTCAACCTTCATAACCAGATGGCGATCGATGAGCTTGTCTAAGGACGCATATACTACAGCTCGGTGTAGACTAGTGCGTTTAATGATTTTTCCTGCTGGAGTTTGTCCAATTTGAAGCAGGGCAATATATGTTTTTGCCTCGCTATCACTGAAGTGCAAGGCATTAAGTTTTTGAAGAATATCCTCCTTTTTCACATAAATATTGTAACATAATTAACCTGTAAAGTCAATATAATCGTAAAGAATAGTTGACAAAAGTAAACGTTTTGCTAGACTCCTTGTTAGGAGGCGCGACATGACGAAGCTAATCGAAATGACTGAAGAGGAACGTAGGCTCGTTAACAGGGCGAGAGAGTTAGGTGCCAATGTGATATTGTTGCCACAGCCAGAGGATATAGCCACTCTTGTGGGAGAGAGTATCGACTTCCTACGGAGCGGAGAGATCAAGGGTGGAGAACCGTATCAAGCTGCTGTATGTGCCGTGCGCGCAATCAGAGAAACGCTCTTTCTTCGCGTGATAGAATGGATGGCGCTTGGTCGTCGCGAAGAACTGGATAGGCTCCTTCACTTGTTCGTTGGTGTGCTGAGAGAGCGTGAGCTCCTTCCCATTTCCTTAACGGTTGTAGCAGCTGAGCTGTCTGTGGCAGAGTCATATATCCAACTTCTTGGATGTGTTCAGTCCACCTGCGAACTGATCTCTGTCTATTTCAAAGGGGGCACCTCTAATGTGCTAGGCAGAATGATTCATTGCTCAGACTGGTTTGAGATCCTTGTGTCACTGAGTGAGAGGGTGGTTCCGTTAACCAACCTGATCGATCAGCACCTATCACAAATGGATGCAGATCGGATCGTTGCCTTGTTAAGGTTCCTACTCAACCAAGGTTTGATAGAACGACGTGATACGGAAGAATCAGGCGAGGCCTACGCAGTAACATATCTGGGCAGTAAGATAGCTAATCAAGCCTTTAGGGGGTGAGGCATGATCTCAACACCTCGGCTCTCAATTGCGTAAAGCGATTGGAGCCTAGGGTTGAGAAAAAGTTCCAATAGCGTCTAAGGTGAGCCTGCCTGCCGGCAGGCAGGGAGCCAATTAGACCTTATTCAAATTAGGCTTTTTAGGTTTTTGACTTAATATCGTTATGGGTATATACTCATAAAGATATAAGTAATAAATATTAGACTATGCCTAATAAAGACAAAACAGGAAATAGTGGCAATGATTTTGTTCGTGGTGCGAATCGTCGTGGAGAAGGTCCAATTGGCTCAAGCAAATGTATCTGTCCAAAGTGTGGATATAAAAAGACACATAATAAGCGGGGTGTGCCTTGCGTTGAAATAAAATGTCCTAAGTGCGAGAGTTTGATGCAGGGAGAATTTTGCTAATATGGCCCGACCGAGATTAAAAAAAAGGATTAAATTCCGACCCAAAGCAACATTCTTTAAGCCATCTGGAATTAGATTGCGCGAGATTGAAGTAATTAATTTGACCAGAGAAGAAGGTGAAGTTCTGCGTCTTAAATATAAAAAGAAACTTAACCAGACGGCTTCTGCTAAGATAATGGAAACATCACAAAGCACTTTTCAGAGGATCCTTTCTTCGGCTCATCAAAAATTAGCTGAGGCAATTGTAGATGGACATGCTATTAGTATTGAAAAGTAATCTATTAGAGGCAATTATTGCTTAAGTTTTTTCTCTGCCCAAACAGCATAAAAGACAGCAATGATAGTCAGGGGGATAACCAACAACCGGTAATTAGTAATTAAGTGGAAATTCAAAAAGTCGACGGCGATAACCCAAAGATCAAAGAGACCGTAGACTAGGACCAAAGCAGTTAACACCAGCTCTTCGGCTTGAGGGGTCTTGTCAATACGAGCGGTTAACCAGCCACCAAATTTAACTACCAGCCAAAATAATAATAAGACAAAAGGAACCAGAATATAAATATTCTGAATGCCAATCTTTTCCACAATTGGTTGCCATAGGGGATTACCTTCTACCCCTCGCTTAGAATCTAAAAAAGCGTCTAGAAAAACTAAAATAGTTACAACTAACCAACCGACTTTCAACGACAGCACAGGATTTTTTATTAGCATTACATCAATATTATAGCAAACTGAAGAAAGAGGTGTATAATTTAGACAAGATGAGATTTTTTAAAGATTATACTTTGCGTTGGTGGCAGATGGGGCTATTTAAGTTGTCGCTGATATCACTCGGCATCATTGTCGGTATCACCTGGTTCGATTGGTTCGATCCACGAGATGGTGTTTACCTTCTACTCTGGGTGTTGTTTGTTATACCAGCTATTTACTTAATATTAGCTCTATGTCTACCACAAAAACAAAACTAGCCCTAGGCGGTTTTATTATATGTCTCGGTCTGTTTGCAGGCACCGGAGTAGTTCGGGCTGCCGATGAAAATCAATTACCATCTAGATGGACGTACTCAAAAGAATGGATAAGTTTGCATCTTCTAACTTGGCGTCATGAAAATAAAGTATCCTTAATGAACGAATTGGCGACTAAGCGTACCGAAGAAATTAAGGTAGCAGATGCGTCGGGTCAGCAAGATAGAGTAGAAAAACTGGCGCAGCGGTATGAATATTTAGAAGGAAGTATGAGCTCTCGGCTAGAAAGTGATAATACAGAAGATGATTTAATAGATACATCAGAGCAGAATGTTATTGAGCGACAGGCGGTTTTATCTCAGGTGCGTCAAGAGACTCAAAGTAGTGCCACAAAAGAAACCATTGCTCAGGTTCAAGAGAGAGCTGTTAATAGAATGAGAGAAGCTCTTGCCACTTCTCAAGATGAGGAGACAGTTGATAATTTTGTAGATCGAGTAGTAACGGTTTGGCGTGATCCTAAAGGAATGACAGTAAAAATAGATGTAGATAAAGAATCGCGTGTTTATGCACCAGGTGACAAAATTACAGATAATGATGGAGTAATTATTGACCAAGGAGAGGGTAAAATATCTCAAAATAAACAAGGTAATTTAAAGATTGAATATGCGCCGGGAACTGGTCCAAATTCAGTTACAACAGGGGGTAAGCGAGTCTGGAAAATTCAGATGAGTGATGGTTCGGTGATTGATAGTTATAAAGCGGGTGGTATGGTGGTGGTTGGTGATTCCAAAACAACGACTAGCAATGTGGTTATTGTAAACACAACTGATGGTGGCACGACAAATTCAGCCAACACTGTTAATCAAAATACTGTTGATGGTGGTGTTGGGGGTAATGCCGAGGGGAGTGTTGAGGTAAACGGAACAGCTGGTGAAGGTGCTCAACAAAGTGGTGGAGGCCAACAGAATAGCAATTCAAATTCAAATAAGGCAGGTAACAATATTGCCCCTTAAGTTTTTTTGCAGGGAATTAATAATAAATAAAAAAACCCCAGCGGTGATGCTGGGGCTACAGGTGTTAAATGACTAGAGGTGCTAGAGTGGGCACATCGGATGGGAAGAATCGGGGTGCACAAAGTGAATCTATAGGGAAGATTTTAGGCATACCAGGGACGATATCGATTGAACTTGCCACTACAACTACTGTGGGTGGGTCGGGATGATTGCTCCAGTAACCTTCGCCGGAGTAGCGATCAACTAGCTCAATTGCTTCAGCTTCGTTTTGGGCTACTACGAAATAGGATTGCCACTGATATCCTCCCCAACCATTTGTCTGCTTACCGACAGCGAAGAGTATCATGGGGTCGTATCCTCCTGCCGTCATTATACCAAGTATAGTAGCCAAAAAAAATTATTAGCTTGCGCTTCTAGATTTGAGATATAATTAAAACATGAATACAAAAGATAAAAAGGATTGGAAAGAGTGGAGAGAATGGAGAAAAGAGTGTCGTAAAGACAGGCGACGCTATCATCATGGTGGCGGTGGAGTTTACGGCCTTGGCTTAATTGGAGCGGCGGTATACTTTATAGGTCAAGCAGCTACTTTTGGCGCAGGCGTCGTTGGTTTATTGAAAGCCATCGTCTGGCCAGCTTATCTAGTTTACTTTGCTTTAGAGCTGTTGGTGAAATAGAAATTTTTCAGTATGCAGAAATTGAATAGCAGCAATAAGGGCTGATTTTTTTGATATCCTATATTTTAGGGAGAAAAGGATGTCAGAGTCAGAGAAGGGTCTGCTGGAGCGAGCGCGCGAAAGATTAGAGGGCGTGTGGCGACATTGTGTAGAGCGCGGTTTTGTTGCTCGCGGCTGGGGTAGTCGAGCACAGGGCACCGAATGTGTTACGCCTGGCAGCAACATTATTCTTTGTGATGGCGAAACAGTAGTAGTTGTCTGCCAAGATGGTGGGCAACGAGGCGATCTACTTAAGCTGATTGTCTTCGGACCACCTGGACAGCTGCTGAATCTAGTACAAGATACTCTTGTAGACGCTGGTCTACTAACCCTTGCCGAGCCCGTATAGGGTAAGGCTTGCCTGCCGACCGGCAGGCAGTTTTTTAATCCTTAAATATTCAGCGATAATCACTTTTGCATTGATTAAAGTAATATATTTGGCTAGAGTCTAATTAGGAAGGAGAGCCACATGTCAGCAGACGACACAATGAGAGAAGCACTGAAGCAAAAGTTTCAAGAGAAGCTTGCAGAGGTGCTTACATTTGAACAATGGCAACGCATTGAAACACTCTTAAACAACTGCGAAAACTGTTCAGGTAAAATCATTAGCCTTTTGTTGTATGCATCTGAACAAGGTGCCGAGAAGTTTGAAGAAGTGATTGGTTTGCTCGAGAAGCTTTATGATGAGCAATTGCAGTTCCATCATCCGACCGTTCGAGGTCAGGTGCTTGACGAGTTTGGTGTCAATAGAGCCAGTGCTGAATTCATTCGAATCTATCGCGAAGTGCTGGGTTTGGGGACAGATCAGTAGTTTGCCAATAACCGAAGAGGATTTTGAAAAAGCAACAATAGGAGGCCATATCTTTGTTGATAGATTCTGCAGGAAGTGGAATATCGTAAGTAAATCATTTCCTTGTGTGGAGGGTCCACGAGGGTTGACCGTTACATTGTTTAGCACAACTAGACCCAGAATAAACCTTGCTCTTCGTGACGGGCGAGTCATATGTGGAGAAAACGGAACTATACTCTTGGACTTTAACCATCCTTCAGCTCGCATGAGACGCAAGTAGCTACCTCCAGTCTCGGATTTATCCGGGGCTTTTTTTGTTGACTACTACTGTTCTTTTCTGGTAGTTTGTGAGAGCGCGAAAGCGCAGAGAGGAAGGACGGTATGAAAAACGCGATAGGTGCGATCATTGAATTCTGGGATCACAATATGATTAACTATCGACTAATGGGATTGGCAATTCTGCTTGTATGTACTGTACAGCTATGGTGGGCTTTTCGTAACCCTCAGGAGTTTGACAGTTACGGCACTACTACTCTAATGGTCTGTCTTGGTGGCACGCTTCTTTTCAACCCATTATTTTTGATCATTTGGTTTCGTATACCTTCATAGTAGATCTAGCTGCTTTTCCTCGGGGGAAGGCAGTTTTTTTATTGACTTCTATAGCTGATTACTGGTAGTTTGTGAGAGCGCGAAAGCGTAGAAAGAGAGTGTGGAAATGGAACTCGAAGCTGCTCTTGGGATTGTGACAAATCCTTTTGACCTATTCATCATGTTTACTGAAGGTTCTGAGAACGATCCTAGCTGGTCAGTTCGCTTCTCACGAGGTGCGGGCAAAGAGTACTTGCCGATAACTGCAGGTTCCCTGTCAAAAGCTCAGTTTCCAGTTGCCGAAGCCGTTTTGGTTTCTATGGAAACTGTGTTGCTTGGGTGTATGCTGAAAGCTGTTCAAATTGAGATGCCTGCTTTTGAGGAAGATCTTATGGAACGCATTATGCAGGCTCTTGGCAATAATCCTACAGGCGTCCAGCTCAATGCATTGTTCAGAGAGGTATTGTCGGATGATGGTGTGCAGTTGCCGGAAGGCTACATGACACTCGAGCATGTTGATCGCATTTTGACTGAGCTGAGAGAATCTCAGCGATGTGATACGAGTAAATGGGAGGAGAACTGACATGTCAAGAGAAGCGCCACCGTACATTGGTGCTACCGGCTTCACTACCGGCTCGGAGGTGGCGCAAGCTTTGGCTGCGGTGCCAAACCATTCGACTCATCGCTTGATGGTAGGGGTGTTAGTTGGCTACACTCGTTTACCACCGCCGAATCAATTGTCCCAAATTTTCTCACCAGACAAACGAGCACTCAACCTTATTCATTACTGCATTGGCGAAGATGAACAAACCCCTCTAAATGGTGTTATGGAAGCCAGAGAAATGGGCGGACAACACTGTCACGGAACTCAAATCAACCATCCATGGCCAGAGGTTGAGATGTTGAAAGTGTATCGTACGGTGTATCCTGAAGATCTGCTGGTGATGCAAATCAGTCGAGCTGCTATTACAGAAACTGGAAGCATGAATAAGCTGTTATACAAACTGACTAAATATCACAAGCTGTTTGACTATGTTTTAGTAGATTTCAGCCGAGGTCGTGGCTTGCCATTCGATTCCGATGCTACAGTTGAAAGACTTGGTGCTATCAATATCTCGCACGGCCAATACTTTCAGCTTGTTGTGGCTGGTGGCTTGGGGCCAGACACATTGGAGCCAATTGAAAGGATGGCCCAGCTGTGGCCAACTCTCAGCATTGATGCTGAAGGGCAGTTGCGTAATCCTCAAAACCAACTTGATATGACAAAAGTCACTGCATACCTGCAACGAGCATTTCGCATCTTCGACGAAGAGTAAGACAAGACCTACCAACCGCCTGCCTGACAATAGTCGGCAGGCATTTTTTTATTGGTTTAAATAACTTTTCTTGTTTTGATAAGAGTGCTCTTGTACAGAGTAACTTCAGCGGGAAGGAGGTTGAAAGATGAGGTTGGTAGATGAACAACGAGCTCAAAGGTTCGCTCGATTCAAAACAGCAACAGAAGAAATCCTGCTAAGTGGTGCTATCAGTCTGGTTTTTGACACTCATGATGCACGAAATATTGTAGAGCTTGTTTATAAGCGGGCTTGGGAAAGTAAAATGACATTTGAGCATTACGGTGAGGCTCGAGTCTGGATATATGACAGGCTACTACTATTGTCGAATTTACTTAGAAAGCTACGCCGACAAGAGAACGATTCTGGGCTGTACCAGCCTGCTCGAGACTGGCTATCAGTTGGTCAAATATATTCCAGAGTTGGTAGGAGCTATAAGTGGGTCAAGGCACGAATAGAAAGTTTGCCCTTTCCTAATGAGAAACGAATTTGCAGAGGCGGAGTGTTTCGTTGTTATCCTCTGGCGGTTATTCCGGAACTTGTAAGGATGTCAGCTGAGAGTAAAGGGGCAAATGGCTGGATTACCATGGGATATATGACACAAGAGCTAGGTCGTTCTCGTCTCTGGATTGGTAGCCGTTTAGATCAGATGAATCAGCCCGGAGAAGAACGGGCAAATAAAGCTAACCGAGTTACTAGACATTGGCCTCCGTGGGTATTACCTATTCTCAAAGGTCTGTCTAATAAATATCTAGAAAGGGGTGACTGGTTAAGTGCTCATAGTATTGCTGTCATACTTGGAAAAGATTATTTATGGGTTCGAGCTCGTCTTAAAGGTCGTACCGATGGAGAGTTAAGACGAATTCCTGGGTCGGGTAAGATATTTATCCATTATCCTCCTGAAATAGTTGACGAATTAAGGCCTGAGGTAAATAGACTTGTTGAAGCAGGAGATTGGCTCACAACATGTGAATTAAGTAGAAGGGTTGGTAAAAGTCTTACCTGGGTGCTAAATAGAATCAGAGGTAAGCGACGACAGAAAAGAGTCGCTGGGAACAATCGGCCAGAGTGGCATTATCCACCCGAAGTGCTACAAGACTTAATAGAAAGAAGAGCCGAAGACGCGCGTGGTCAAACTCCGCCTGCCTGACAATAGTTAGGGCAGGCATTTTTTTTTATTCAATTTGCTATTATGAGAGTGAAGGAGTGAAGCCATGAATGAAACAACAGAGTTGCGTCAGGTCTCGTTGGTGTTTTTGGTCGACACACAAGAGCGGTCTGTTCTTCTGGCTATGAAGAAACGAGGGTTCGGTCAGGGAAAATGGAATGGAACCGGCGGCAAACCGGAAGAAGGTGAAACCGTTGAAGCTTCAGCTCGCCGCGAAACCCTAGAAGAAATAGGGGTAGTAGTTGGCGGCTTGGAGCTACGAGTAGTGAGTGATTTCTTCTTCCCACATAATATAGCTTGGAGCCAAAGAGTTCTTACTTATTTCTGTACCAGCTGGCAAGGGGAACCGGTTGAGACAGAAGAGATGAATCCGCAATGGTTTTCTTTTGACGGATTACCATTTGATCTCATGTGGCCAGATGATGTTTTGTGGCTGCCAAGGGCGCTTGACGGTGAAATTCTAAGGGGAAGATTCGTGTTCAACGAAGCTCAGCAGATGATTGAGCATAATGTACGAGCTGTAAATCGAGCAGACCTTTTGACCTAACTTCAAGGAGTTAGGTCTTCTAAATTAATATATGAAACCATATTTAACCATAACAGCTGCCGTATTAATAATTTACTCTTTTAGTATCTATTTATACACTCAAAAAATAGATAGATATGACCAACTTTTCTCTTTTGCATCTTTATTTCAAGAGATTGGTTCACCAGAGTCGACCAGACCAGCGATAAAAAATTTATCTATTGCTACCAAAAAAGCTGAAATAAAACCAATCAAGCTTCTAGTAACTGGCGATATTATGCTTGGTAGAT
Source organism: uncultured Candidatus Saccharibacteria bacterium (assembly GCA_964421635.1). Classification (GTDB taxonomy): domain Bacteria; phylum Patescibacteriota; class UBA1384; order CAILIB01; family JAUSJZ01; genus CAYQWZ01. Next base: position 32,433 of record CAYQWZ010000005.1, on the reverse strand, counting down.
ATGTTAATGTGTTAACTTCAAATAAAAATAATTTTAGCTGGCCCTATCAAAAAACGGCCGAACTGCTTAATTCGGCTGACCTGACTTTTATCAATTTAGAATCACCTTTAATTGCTAACTGCCCACTTACAAGTGAAGGAATGATCTTTTGTGGCAATCTTCAGCACGCGCCGGCCTTGGCAAAAACGGGAGTAGATATAGCATCTGTTGCCAATAATCATGCTGAAAATAAAGGCACGGCCGGATTGAGCGAAACCATTGAAATCCTTCAAGAAAATAATATTGCAGCTATTGGGGTTAAGGATGAAGAAAATTTAGTTCGAGAAATCAATGGTGCCAAGTACGCTTTTTTGGCCTATAACGATGTTGAGACGGCTAATCAGAAAAAGGTCAAAAATGTTGATTTAAATATTGTGCGGGCCGAAATTGCTGCTGCCGACAAGCTAGCAGATGCCGTAATTATTATGTTTCATTGGGGCAACGAGTATACTCATAAGCCAACTGCGCGGCAAATTGAAATTGCGCATGCGGCTATAGATGCGGGTGCCGACTTAGTTTTGGGGAATCATGCGCATTGGGTGCAAATTATGGAGCAATACAAAGACAGGCTAATAATGTATTCGCACGGAAATTTCGTTTTTGATCAGAATTGGTCGCGCAAAACAAGTGAGGGAGTAATAGGATTATACCAGATGAAGGGCGAAGAGCTGCTAGATTATCAATTTATTTCCGTGATTATTGAGCACAATAGCCAACCAAGACTAGCTACTGAAAATGAATCTGAGGCGATCTTAAAAAATATTACTGGTCAATAAGCAAATCTTGTTATAATTAAATCAACCTTTCGTAATGTCTATTGCGCTTTTAAATGTAAAAACTAATTGAATAAAATGGAAACAAAACCAAAGCCAGCTTTCAAGTCAAAAATTAGTAATAAAACGATAGCCATTGCGGTGGCGGTAGTGCTGTTGGCAGCTTCGGTGTCTCTGGGCGCTATGTATAATGGGCAGTTGCAGAAGAACAAAGAATTAATAGATCAGCTAAGTGGTGCCGATGTGACTGAAAAAGTTGAAGAGCCGGAAAGTGAGGAAGCAGAAGAAGATGAGACGGCAGATGAAGCAGAGGCAGTGGCGGTTGATAGTAGCGCAACTACTGCAGATCAAATTGCCGGATTACAAAGTCAAATTGAAATTCTTGAAGGCGAGAAAGAGAATCTACAGTCAAAAATTGAGCTAGCCGGTTACTATAACGAATTTTTCAAATACATGACCCATGTTATAGATGACCATAATGGTTTTACCGGATGGAACGATAATGAGTTTAAAGAGGCTGATAGTCGGGCACAAAAAACTGGTGATGCATCTTTTGTCGCTAAAGTTAACTGGGCTTGGTATGACAAAAGTACGGCTGCTTTAGATAGAGTTATTGGAGTTTGGGACGCAACAGCAGCTGGCATAGAAGGCGCACTAGACTATTAATGAATTAATGTTATTTCTCGGTCAGCTCCGCTAAATTGGACAAGAGCCAATCTAATTTAAACAACATTCATGTTGGTTATCATTGGTTGTTAAAAAAGTTAATATTGTAAATTGAGATATATTTTCTCAGTTATGCGTAGTACTAACAAGAGGGGGTAAGTTTATTAAGTGTATGAAGAAAAAGAAGATCATCATTTTTTTGTTACTGCTAGTTATAGTTTTACTCGGCAGTTGGTTTTTTTTAAAGAAACAAAATAATCGGGGTCGTTTTAACATGAACCCCAAAAACATGGAACGTCAAAATGAGGTAATGCAAGAGTATTGGCGAGAACAAGGATTGTCTGAAGAAGAGATTGCTCAGAAAATGGAAGAAGTGAAACCAGAGATGCCAGAGGGAATGGAAAATATGTCTGAAGAAGAAAGGGTGGAAATGAGAGATACTATGCGCACTATGCGTAAGATGAATGGCAACATGCCAAAGGGAAGCTAATAAAATTATGCTTAAAAAAAATTTTCTAAAATATATTATTCTTGCTGTTTTAGTCACAGGAGGTCTGTTTTATTTTTTTGGTACTAAAAAAGATCAAGATTCGGCTAGTACTGAATATACCTACGGCCAAGTAGAAAAAGGTAATGTAATAAATTCTATTTCAGAAGTTGGTGAGATAGAGGTGGTAGGATCAGTAGATATAACGGCTTCTGTCAGTGGTGTGGTGAGAGGATTATCTGTTAGTAATGGAGATTATGTTTATGAAGGGCAAACTCTATTTACAGTTATTCAAGAAGCAGATGCAGCTTTTTGACCAATGCTTTTAGATAATGCTCTTGGTACAAGAGTTTCAGTAGAAAAACTAGTTGATATTGGAATGTTATTCTCTTGCATCTTTATAATAGTGCTTGCGTGTTGAGCAAAATATCTTTTAGAAGAACCATCAGTTATTGAGTGTGCTAAAGCCTTAAAGGGGGCTCTACCACGAAATGCAGTCAATTCCTTTATTGAGTTAGCAATAGTAAAGAAGTTAATAGGAGTATATGCGATACCACCACCCATAGATACATCTTGTACTCCCCTTGAAATGTTGGCTGTGAATCCTAATAACTTATTTTCTGCTCTAGGAGAGAAAACACTATTTATCAAATCTGCAACTTGTTTAGGAGCATACCAGTTGCCGATATAAGTTCTTCCATCACCAATGTTAGTAGTTGACTTAGGAAATCCACCCGCAACGATTGGCTCAAAATCTATATTACTAGCGCCAACTTTAGCAGGCACTATTATCCCCTGTTTCTTCAGAGTTTTGAACATATCCAGAGCTGCTTTTGTTTGTTCTAACTTTGTAACATATTCTGCAATTATAGGTGCAGGATGGGTATATTTAGGTGTAAGTCCAAGTTTCAAACCTTCTCTATATGTTGGTATAGTTCTTTGTTTAGCGTACTTAAAACCACCCTTAGCGGAAAGAACTTTTTGTACATCTGCTGGAGATTCTTTCCAAATATGAGTTATATAATCCTCTTTGAAGTTTATGTTTAGACCTTCTTTATTAGCCAGCTGTCGTAAGGTGTCGTACTCGTTTCTAAGTAACGCTACATCTTTTCCAACCGCTTTATTAGTACCAATCCCTTCTAGTCCATCTATTACATCAAAGCCATCTTTAACGGATATATTGACATATTTGTTACCAACTAAAGCGCCCTTAGTTTTGGCTGCTTCTCTTTTACCTATAAATCTATCAAATATAGGCTTAAATGTTTTTTCATCACCAAACTCTCTCGCAAACTCTGTCGCTTGTATAGCATCTTCGGGGTCTAAGTATTCACCTGTTTTAATGTCTTCGGGCTTGACAACTCTTGGAGTCTCTATACTATCTAAACTAGATGAACGCTTTGATATACCTTCTTTGGACTCCCATTCTGATAATTGTTTTGTTCCTTCTCTTTTTATCGTTATTTGTTCTGGTGTCTCCGATACTTTCAGCTTTTTACCGAGAAAAACAGACTCTTCTGGTTGAAGAGCTTTCAAACCTCCCCCAATCTGAACCTTTTGTATATTTTGTTGTTCTACCCCTAACGCTTTACTGGACTGCAATGGTTCTAGTCCAGTTTGTCCCGCAGTTTTTAGAGATGCTGCCTTAGTGGCTTGGTTGTAGATGTCGGTTAGTTGGGATTTGGTCAATGGTTTTGACGCACTTTCTGTCGAGTAGATAAATTCACTGCCAGGACTAAATGGGTTGTTTTTATCAAACTCACTAGAGTACTCCGTGATAAGGTTCTTGGCTTTTGTTTTAGTTGATAACACGGCACCATTACCTGCATAGTCTTTTGCCGACTGTAAATCAGTAGTTACAAAATCACCAGAATTTATACTACCTTTTATACCTTTTGGGACTCCTCTATAAATTGTTACTTCCTGATTTGGATTAACACCCAGTTTGCTTATCCTCATAGACTCAGAAGAAGTGCCACCAGTCCTTAATCCTGGGGTGTAATCTGTGTATTGAGTCTTACTACCTTGTATTTTATTCACAAACTCCTCCGCACTCTTATACTTACGGGCTTCTGCTAGTAGAGGGTTCTGGGGTAACTCACTAGGTTTAGCGTGTGCTTGGTTGTAGAGGTCGGTTAGTTGGGATTTGGTTTTAATCTTAGAGGGGTCAATAATAACCATCTCTGTGGCGGCACCACTTACGTCTGAAGGTCGTGGTGTTTGTATTGCGGAATACCCCTTACTCTTGAAGTACTCGTGTATGTTTTGCAAGTGGTCAATGGTTATGTTAGATGGAGTACCACCTTTGAAATAACTCTGTTCGAGCACACGTCTATCAGTAGGAGTGAGTATTGAATTGGTCTTGTAGTCAGAAAACTCTTTCGGTACCACTGATATATTTGGGTCATGCGGATGACCGAGCTTTTTGGTGAAAATCAATCTGTAGTTGGTAAAAAAATTAGAGTTGACCAAAGTAGTTTCAGAGTTATTGGGGTTATTAACGATAGTTCAGATGTTTTAACGCCTATTGGTACAGCTCAAAAAATTTTAGTTGGTTCAGATAATCCAACTTCTATTAGTGTGGCTATTTCTGATCCAGAAATAGTGACTGACTATACAGAGACAGTTGAGCAAGTACTTTTAGACAATCATGGTATTTCTAACGCTGACGACGCTGACTTTAGATTAAGAAGTGCCCAGTCAATGATTGATTCGATTAGTAGTGTTACTAGTACTATGGTCTCTTTATTAGCAGGAATTGCGGCTATCTCTTTAGTGGTTGGTGGAATTGGCATAATGAATATTATGTTGGTTACTATTGCCGAGCGGACTAAAGAAATAGGATTACTAAAAGCTATTGGTGCTAAGCGAAGCGATATTCTATCTCAGTTCATGATTGAGGCTATTGTGTTAACTACTCTTGGTGGCATTGTCGGGGTTATATTGGGTTATATTTTTGCTTATCTAGCCAGCTCCTTATTTGATTTAAGTGTGGCTATGAATATGAACTCAATAATTTTGGCTTTATCAGTAGCAATGGCAGTGGGGTTGGTTTTTGGTTGGTACCCGGCCAAGAAAGCGGCTGCTTTAAGTCCAATAGATGCTTTAAGACACGAATAATTCATCTCTTACTGCTAGCAGAGAAGTTTAAATTTTATCAATGGCAGTTTTTTGTTGACAGTGAAAATTTACTATAGATTGTTGATGGATATGGATTAAAAAACCGCGAGACTAATCGCGGTCAAGGGGTATGAAGGCTGGGAAGAGGCAGTTGGCGCAAAAGAATGGCAAATCACAGCGGTGATGAAGAAGGGCTTTAGCTTTGGTGTTTGTGGTAGAAAAGCGATGAGTACCCAACTTGAAGACATAGTCACAGTTATTTATAGCTGTTCTAGCCCCGAGCGCTACTATGGGAAATTCTGTTTGTAAATGAGGATACTGTATTCCAATAGCCAGCAATGCAAGTAGCTCTATTGGTACTAATCCTAAACTGCTTTGAATAAGGGCATTAGCTTCTACGGAGCTGATCTCAGGATCTCCTTGAACCTGAACCAGAGCAATTCTAGCCTCTAATATGGGGCTAGTTTGTGTTGGTACATGGGGGTAGTGAAGCTTTCTTCGAAGCAGTATTTCACTAATCCACTGATACTGTCCCAACTCAATCATTAAATCGATAGATTGTTTGGTGTCTACTCGAATTTTGATTGTGCTGAGTATATCGCAACGGGTTCTCGTAGGGGCAGTTATTGCCATAGTCACAGCTGTGCTCCTTTCTCGAACACTTAATTAGTAGCAATATCAGGTTTGTTTGTCAAGAAACCTACTGAGAACTATAATTCAATTCTGAATTCAAAACAGAGTCTGAACATTCGCCGTCCGTGTATCCTAACTCATACATTGTGGTGCCACGAAGCCCCGTTTTTCCGTCACTATCAAACATTTTGCAATAGGTGCAAGCGTTTTCGTAGGTGTCTGCACTTTCTCTTTCTTTATCGTTATCAAAAACCAAGCGCATATAACCGCAAACTGGCTCTTCAATTTCACCTATACAAATGTCTTCGGCGTCCCAATCATCAGCTGCTTCTTCATCTGTTTTGTACATATCGGAGTCGCAACCGTATAAGCTTGCAAGGTCGCTTAAGCCTTCTTCTTCGGAAAACTCGTCTTCATCTTCAAATTCAGAATATTCGTTGTCCCATGAATCGTCGTCAGGAATTTTATTTCGGGCTGCTTCGACTTCATCGGCTAATTTATTAATTTCTGTGATTGCAGCGTCTGTACTGCGGGTAATTTTGGCAATTTTGATAGTGCGAGATACCCAACTATAGCCAGCTAGAAGGATAACAATAATTACAATCCAAGTAACCGTTTTTCGCCTTTTTTTGAGTTCTTCGTTGTCAGTCGGCGCGGCAGAATTGACGGAATTTGCGGAATTATTTGTAGCTTCAGCTTTGGTGTCGGACTTTTTTGTATCCATAAAAATTTAGATCTACCCCTTTATCTGAAATCATTATAGCAAAGGTGTAGCCACTGTGTTTTAAGGGAGTAGAGCAGCTTTATTGACAGAACCAGATTATTTAGGTATGATTAAGCTTGTCCATGAATACAGATAATACCGGTTTTTCTTCTTTTGACCTCGATCACAAGATCATCACAGTTCTTGCAAAAAAGGGCATTACGAAGCCGACCCCAATTCAGGCCCAGGCGATCCCTCAAATTCTAAACGGAAGGGATGTTATTGGTATTGCCCAAACAGGGACAGGCAAGACTTTGGCCTTCGGTTTACCTTTGATTCAAAAATTAACTGGCAATCAGAAGAGAGCTCTTATTCTTGCGCCAACTCGAGAATTAGCTTTGCAGATTGAACAACACATCAAATCTATTGCTCACGCCCTACCCGTTAGTTTCAAAGTAACTTGCATCATTGGTGGTGTGCCACAGTATCGACAAGTAAAAGAGCTAAAACAAAATCCTCGCATAATTGTTGCTACTCCCGGCCGTTTGACCGATTTAATAGAGAAACGCATCATTTCAGTGAAAAATATAGATTTTCTTATACTCGACGAAGCCGATCGAATGTTTGACATGGGTTTTGCTCCACAAATTCAGCGCATCATTTCAACCATTACCAGTCTGCACCAAACTCTACTTTTCTCAGCTACTATGGCCGCTCCGGTTGTGGCTTTAGCTTCAAGATATCAGAAAAATCCGGTAAGAGTTGAAGTTTCCCCCGCTAATACGGGTGCTGCTAATATTAAGCACCAAATGCGTTATATGCGAAAAGACGAGAAGCTAAATTCTCTACGCCATATCTTAAATGATGATTACAAGAGCGTGCTCGTTTTCTCTCGAACTAAACACGGTGCGAATAAATTACGCAGTAAGGTTCAACAAATGGGACACCGAGCGGCTGAAATCCATTCTAATAAATCATTAAGTCAACGACGCCGAGCGCTAGACGGATTTCGATCTGGAGCTTTTCGTGTACTCGTAGCGACAGATGTTGCTTCACGCGGTATTGATGTTGAAAATATAGGATTAGTAATTAACTATGACTTGCCTGATGCCCCAGAAGATTATATTCATCGAGTTGGTCGCACAGGTCGGGCTGGAAGGGCAGGGCAGGCCATTTCGCTAGCTACGCATGATCAACGCCGACTTGTCAGCCAAATTGAGCGCTTGATGCATCAACAAATTCCAATTTTTAGTCGGTAGATCTTTTTAATTCAAAATTATCTTGTACTACTTGGCTGAAGTATTCGTCTAATCCTTCTATATTATGTAGTTCATTGGGGTTGACCCAGCGGAATTCACTATGTTCTTTAGAATCAAGTTTAATTTCACCCGTAGCTTGCCCGAGATAAGTAAGTCGAACAACATGACGACCCGGAACACGCAAAATGTCTTGAGCAGCTAGTAATTTAGGCGTGCCGACTAAATTTAAATTAGTTTCTTCTTTAACTTCTCGCGCTAGATTTTTTTCTAATTCAGAGCCTGTGTCAATGCGGCCGCCAATAATATCCCAAGGGTTAACCACTTCAGGGTATGTTTGAGGATTACGCTTAACCAACAATATTTGGCCTAATTCATTTTGAATGGCAATTTTAGTGCCAACTTGCAACACAATTTCGTTTTCATTTTTAGTCGCGACAGGGGCGGGGGTTAAATTTTCTGCAGGCTGATTTTTGTTTCGATTTACCCACCAGCTATCTTGCTTGTTAGAGAACCACCAATCGTCTGAATTGGTTAGTAAAATTTTAGTAGCTAGCTGTTGGGCAATAGGGGTTAATAGTCTTTTTACTCCTGGTGGCAGCCAAGTATTTGCTCGAGCATTACCCGTGTCAGCTTGCTCTTTTAAAGATAAAATCCATTCTAATTGGTCGGCGTCTTTGGCTAATTTCGATTCCAAGCTTTCGCGTTTTTCATACTCTTCGTAAAGCTCATACATCTCATCGCCAAAAGGAAGATCTTTGGTAAGGTCACGCAAAGCTTCGTCATCTCTGACTTCGGCGTATTTCTGGTGAACATAATTTAAATCTGAAGTGCGTCCTTCTGGTAAATCGTGAAAGAGACACATTTTCATTACTCGGCTTACATCAACTCCTTCAGTTAAGGTAGCCAAAGTGTAGCCAATAAAAACCACTCGATTATTGTGCTCAGCCACCGATTGCTGCCCGCTACCTAAAAAATGAAACCCACTTCGAGGAGTCTTTGAAAGAATTCCAACTTCGAACAAGAAATCAACAATTTTATCTTGACTATTATTTATATTTGACACGCATACATAATACCACAAAAGTTATTGACTTTTTTGCTAAATAATGGTACGATTTTTGTGATTTAGAATTTACTGTTACGTTTTTCGTTCAGTGCCTTTTGATAACGCTATGCCCGGTCGAGTATGTGTTTAGAGAAAGAGCTTTCTAAAGGATAAATAATAGTATGTCAAAATGGCAAAAAGATTATATGTAGGAAACCTAAGCTATGACACCACAGAAGACTCTCTAAGAGCAGCTTTTGAGGCTCATGGTGAAGTTTCAGATGTAAACATCATCACTGATCGTGAAACAGGCCGTCCTCGTGGTTTTGGATTCGTAGAATTCGCTAACGATGAAGATGCTGATAAGGCTGTCGAAGCAATGCACGAGACAGAGTTAGATGATCGCAAGCTTAACGTAAATGTTGCTCGCGAAAGAGAAGAGAGAAACTAATTCTACTTTTCGAAGAGAAAGCTCGTTTTATCCTGCTAACTTGCAGGGCGACGGGCTTTTTTAGTTCCAAGATTATAAACAATATACTCTGGACTTTCCTTTATTCTTATGCTATTCTCCTCATTACGGGAGGATACCCATGAGTTGGATACAACAGCTACTTCGTCGTTGTGAGGTAGAAAGTGATGAAGAAAGAAGACGACGACTAAGAGCAAGCAGACAGCTCGAAGAAGTTGATGCGAACTGGTGGCGTCAATTGCCAGTTATTCAAAGAATGTGTTGTAGCGCCATTGCTTATCGCAGACATCTTGTAGAGAGTGTTGAAGCTGGTTGTAGCATCTTGCTTATCGAATGTGATATCCAAGGATTCAAAGTAGTAGTAGCCACTGATGATGAGCAAAATCTGTTGCACGCCATGTCGGTGGCAGGAGCCAGTACTGTATCTTTGGTTGTTGAGCGGGTGTCTAACGAAACGGCAGCCGAATATGTCGATCGTTGTTTAAAAAGTCACCTAACTTCAGCCGACCCTCATTGACGGGCCGGTTTTTTTGTTAAAATTGTGCTAAAGTTAACCTGATAACAGTAAATGTTTGTATGGCTAAAAAATTGTATCGATCGACCAAAAATAGAGTTGTGGCCGGTGTTGCCGGAGGGTTAGGTGAGTACTTGGGCATTGACCCAGTAGTAGTAAGAGTAGCTTTTGTAATTGTTGGTTGTATTTATTGGTTTTGGGGAGCATCACTTTGGGCATATATTTTATTATGGTTATTAGTACCAGAGAAAGACAGAAAGCCAATTATTGAGGGAGAGAAAAAGAAGGATTAATTACGGTTCAAACTTTTTGTTATACTGTTCTTAATATGTTGATACTTCGGTGGGTTATTAATGCGCTTGGTTTGCTAGTAGTTTCTAACTATGTGGCTGGTTTTACGGTGCTGTCATTTACTACCGCCTTACTGATCTCTTTAATTTTAGGATTAGTAAACGCAGTTATTCGACCAATTGTGTTACTACTTACATTGCCAATCAATATTTTGACCCTCGGCTTATTCACTTTTGTTGTTAACGCTTTAATGATTTGGTTGGTAGCCGCTGTGGTGCGCGACGACTTGCTTTATGTTTCAGGTTTCTGGCCAGCTTTTTGGGCAGCTGTAATTTTGTGGTTAATTAGCTTGATTACAAACTTGCTATTAGCCCGTGATAAAAAGTAGTCTTGACTGGAAAAACTCATCAAGTAATTGGTGTAGCCGCTGCTTTAGGCAGCTTTTTTGTTTGGCAAGAGCCAAGCTATGCGCCGGCTACACTCGTGGGTGTCATTGTTGCTTCTCACTTTGGCGCTTTACTGCCAGATTTAGATAGTGCGGCAGCCGATATTTACGATTCTGTTCCGATGGGAAAACAGGTTGGCAAAGTCACATCAAAATTTACTTTTGGTCATCGGAATCTTACTCATTCAATATTAGGAGTGATTTTGTTTGGCTATCTATCTCACCAACTAATTTTTTGGACGCCTCTTTATTGGGGTATAAATCTCTTTTGGACATGGCTGGCTTTTATGATTGGCTACATCTCGCATCTTCTAGCCGATACTATTACTGTTTTGGGCATTCCTCTTCTGTGGCCAATAGATAAAAATTTTGGTTTTCCACCTAAACCCTTTGAGGGAATCCGTATTCAATCTGGCAAGTGGTTTGAGAATTTAGTAATTTTCCCTCTAATAAACTTAGTGCTAATTGGGGTAGTTTGGATTAATCTTGATAGTATAAAAGAGGTATTGTTTAAGTAATTATCCTATAGAAAGTGGAACCACAAAGAAAAGTAGTTTTAATTGTTGCCGATGGGCTAGGTGAAGCTCCCAAAGGGCCGGGCAATTTTGCGTCGCAAGCTAAGACTCCATTTTTGAATAAGATTAAACGAACTTATGCCCATTGTTCCAACAAGGCTTCGGGGTCAGCAGTTGGTTTGCCAAAGGGGGCGCAGGGAAATTCTGAAGTTGGACATTTACATATGGGAGCAGGAAGGATTGTCTGGCAGCTTTATGAGCGAATTAATAAAGCCATAGAAGATAAAAGTTTTTTTAAAAATGATAAATTATTGGCGGCTATGCGTCATGCTAAAGACTCCAAAAGTACTCTGCATTTAATGGGTCTTTGTTCAGACGAGGGCGTGCATGCTCACATAGATCATCTCAAAGCCCTTATGCTGATGGCTAAAGATGAAGGGGTAGAGAAAGTCCGCATCCATTTTATTGCTGATGGTCGAGATGTGGCTGAGCGCTCGGCCCAAAAATATATTAAAGAAATTGAGGATGCAGGAGGAGAAATAGCCACTGTGGTCGGGCGATACTACGCTATGGATAGAGATAAAAACTGGGAGCGAACAAAAAAAGCCTTCAATATGCTTACAGGTTCAATTGGGGCCAAGGCTTCAAGCGCCAAACAGGCAGTCGAAATTGGTTACAAGAATGGTGCTAAAACAGATTATTATCTGCCGCCGACTGTTATTTATAATCAAAACGGCTCGCCCAAGGGGCAGTTAGCAGATAATGATGCTATGATTTTCTTTAATTTTAGAACTGACCGGCCACGCCAGCTGACTCATGCTCTATTAGATGAAGATTTTGATAAATTTGAACGACCAGTTTGGCCAGATGTAAATATTGTTACTATGACTGCATACGACAACGGAATGGAATCAATGGCTGCTTTTCAAGAAGAGGTAATAAATAATAATTTAGGGCAGGTGTTAGCAACTCTAAATTTGAAACAGTTAAGGATTGCAGAAACGGAGAAATACGCTCATGTAACCTACTTTTTTAATTCTCAGCGAGAAGAGCCAAATGAAGGTGAAGATAGAATAATGGTGCCGTCGCTCAAAGTTCCTTCTTATGATGAAGCGCCCAAAATGTCAGCTGCAAAAATTGTAGTTGAAGCTATAACCAAAATTGAGGAGCAGAAGTACGATTTTATTTTAATAAATTTTGCCAACTGTGATTTAGTGGGGCACACGGCACAGAAGGAAGCCATTATTAAAGCTGTTGAGACGGTTGATAAAACAGTAGCCGAAGTGACAAAAACCGCTTTAGCGAACGACTATGTGGTTGTTTATACATCTGACCATGGCAATGCCGAAGATAAGCTTTACGATGATGGAACGCCGAAGCCTTCTCACTCTACTAATCCGGTAGGATTTTACATTATCTCTAACGACGAACTGCTGGCTAAAAATAAAATTAAGCTCAAAAATGGTGGCCAGCAAGATGTAGCTCCAACAATTTTAGATATTATGGGGTTATCTCGTCCTCCAGAAATGACAGGAGACAGTCTAATAACCTATAATTAAATTGATGTACAAAAAATATACTGTCTGGATAGTTTCAATTGTTATTGCTGTAGCCGGAGCTTTTTGGGTCGCTAAACTTTTCAGTAGCAACAGCATTTTTAAGTCGTCTGATAAACCAAAAGTAGCGACCACAATTTATCCTTTGTATGATATTACAAGGACGCTTGCTGGGGATTTAATTGATGTAGGATTAATTGTCGATACGGGCTCTAGTCCACATACTTTTTCAATATCAAGCAAAAAGTTGAAAGAGCTGAGTCAGGCTGACGCGGTTTTTTCTTTTGGCCATGGAGTAGACAACTATATTATTGACGAAATTGTTCAAGCGCTTGGGCTGCATTCAGTCGTTGTCGATAGTGGCTCGACTTTAATTTCAGACGGTGAAGAAGGGGAAGATCCTCATTATTGGTTAAGTTTAAACAACTCGGCTGCTATTGCTCGGGCAGTTAGTGATAATTTGATTGCGCTTTATCCTCAATATCAGGTAGAAATCGAGAGCAACTTAGCAATATTTATAAAAAATACCGAGCAGCTACAAAAATTTTATCAAAACAAATTTGCCGAACAGGACATTAAAATTGCTACTTTTCACAACGCCTTTGCTTATTTAGCAGATTCAGTAGGATTTGAAGTAGTAGCTACTTTTGAGGAGTTTCCTGGCGAAGAGCCCTCTGCCGCTTGGCTAAAAGAGTTTAGTGATCAAATTCAGAAGAACAGTATTACGGTTCTTTACGCTGAGCCACAATTTTCAACTTCGGCTATTGAATCTTTAGCGACAGACTTGGGGGTAAAAATTGATACTCTCGACCCTCTTGGCGGTAGCAACGAAGCTTATAGTTATATCACTATGATTAAGTATAATTTAGATAAAATTCTGGCTAATTCAGTAGTCGAAAATAGCGAAGAGAACTAATGAAAACTGTAGTTTCTGTAAAAAATCTGACTGTTAAGTATCCTAAAATAAATTATGATGCCATAAAAGACATCAATTTTGAGCTGCCAAAGGGAAAGATTTTAATGGTAATTGGGCCCAACGGTTCGGGAAAATCTACACTAATAAAAGCAATTTTGGGCTTAATTGAAAGTGAGGGCAGTGTTCAAGTTTTTGGTAATCGGGTTGAAAAAGAATATCACCAAATTGGCTATCTACCTCAGAATTTTAATTTTGACAGAAGTTTTCCTATTACAGTAGAAGAGTTTTTAAAGATCAGTCTAGCCGAATGTAGCTGCGAGGAGTGTTTGTCGAATCCAAAAAAAAGTATTGTTAAAGCTCTTTCTCAGGTTGGTGCCAAAAATATTTTAAATTCAATGTTGTCTGAAATCTCTGGTGGACAATTACAACGAGTGTTATTGGCAAAATCTATTATTCACTCGCCCAAATTATTAATATTAGATGAGCCTGAGGCGGGTATCGATACTTCTGGAGAAATATCCTTCTTTAATTTAATTTCCAAAATGGTCAAAGAAAAAGATATGACTGCAATTTTAGTTTCGCATGAGCTAGATTATGTTAAGAAGTATGCCGATTTAGTGCTAGTGATTAATAAAAAAGTTCTGGCTTTTGGGCCGGTTGATAAGGTTTTGAGAAAAACTACTATTAGTAAGCTCTACGGTAATGAATGAACTGCTTGAAATAATTAACCTGCCTTTTTTTCAGCGCGCCGCAATAGGAGGACTATTAGTAGCCGTACTTACTTCATTTATGGGCATTCAAGTGGTTTTGCGGCGCGCCTCATTTTTTGGGGATGCTATCGCTCACGCCTCTTTAGCCGGTGTGGCTTTGGGTTTATTGTTTTCTGTTAATCCTTTAGTGACTACTGTAATATTCGCAGTTGTTGTAGCTTACTTTTTGCCAATTTTACAAAAATCATCGCATCTGCCCCTAGATAATATTTTAGGCTCACTATTGCCCTCGGCGTTGGCGCTCGGAGTTTTATTACTGGCTTTTATGCCCGGTTACCAGCCAGAACTGATTAGTTTTCTATTTGGTAGTATTTTGACTATTGGCACAGTTGAGCTTTACTGGTTGGTTGGCTTGGTGATAGTGGTGCTTTGCTTTCTATTTCTTTATAGAAAACAAATTTTGCTAATTTCAATAGATAAAGATTTGGCCAAAACTACTGGAGTCAAAGTAGATCGCATTGATACTATTTTTCATATTCTATTAGCCATGACAGTAGTAGCTGCTCTTCAGCTCGTCGGAATTATCTTAGTAAATGCACTAATTGTAATGCCCGCTACCATCGCTCGCGTGTACGCTCGCTCTTTGCGCAATATGTACATTATTACGCCAATTGTATCTTTATTTAGTGTAATTGCCGGATTACTGATTTCTGCCAATTACAACCTGCCAACTGGTCCAACTATTGCTGTCTTAGCCGGATTAATTTTGCTTTTGAGTATTTTGATTTCTAAGCTACGGTCTACAAGCTAAAAAGTGCCTTTGCTTTTTTGAAAGCTGCTAGTATTAATATATGAAACAATGTTTGCACTGTGAGCCAATAAAGGCTAATTATTTGCATTCAACTGAAAGAATCATCCTTTCTTTTTCAAGGATGTTCTATTTTTTCTTTTGGCCAATTATTCCGCTAGCGAAAAGATTTAGAAGATTCTATCTGTTTTTGAGCTCTTATATTACTTTATTTTTTGTAACATTTGGCTATCTCAGCCGAATATTAGTGCTCAAAATGCCAATAGGAAATAGTCGGGTTCATTTGCGTACCAAACTTTTTGCTCTAGCCTGCGCCAAGCGCGGAATGATGGTCTCTACATTTTATCTTTTCGGGGTTTTCCCAATGCAAATATGCGAGTTGCAAAGTGATAGCAGAAGAATGTTGTTTGAAACAATACCGTCGAACAGCGCTTTGGCGGTCGGTTCCTTCATTTATGACGATAAAATGGAGTTTAAAAAATTACTGTATGAGCATCAGCTGCCGTTTGTGCCCGGCGCTAAGTTTATCTTTTTTAGTCCGGCGCTAAGATACGCTAACCAGCTTCTAGGTCAGAATAAATCTATTGTTATTAAGCCCGCGGACGGTTCTTTGTCGCGGCACACTTTTGTCAATATTAAGTCAGCCAAACAGGTAAAAGCGGCCATAAAATCTGTTTTTCTAATTTCGCTTGAAGTTTTAGTAGAAGAGTTTGTAGAAGGATTCGACTATCGCGCTACTATGGTTGGTTTTAGTCAAATAGCGGTAGCTAAAAGAATGCCATCCTCAATTGAGGGAGACGGCAGAAGTACCATTGCTGCTTTAATTGAAAAAAAGAATAACGAAAAATATCGTGGTCCGGTTAATTCTCGAAATCATCCTATGCATATAGTGGAGATAAATAATTCGTTATTGAAAAAACTGGCTGAGAGTAACTGTAACTTAGCTACGGTACTCAAAAAAGGGGAGAGAAAAAATTTGTCTAACAAAATTAATTTGGCTTCAGCCGCCGATATTTACGATGTTACCTCAACTACTCATCCGCACAACAGAGCGTTGTTTGAGCGAGTGGCGACGCTGCTGAAGGTGCCAATAGTGGGGCTCGATATTATCGCTCAAGATTTAGGAGTTTCCTATAAAAAGCAAAAACTATATATAGTTGAGGCTAATCCTAAACCATACTTTGAAATGCATCATTTTCCTCTTATTGGTGAGCACAGAGATGTAGCGGGGGCTTTAGCTGAATTGTATGTAGATAGCGCATAGGTGAATGGGGGCATTTTTAGTAAAATAGATATATGGATAAAAACGAGAAAGCCCCATATTGGATAATTGATTTTGTTTATGGGGGAATGGATGGGGCAGTAACTACTTTTGCGGTAGTGGCGGGGATTGTTGGGGCTGGACTCCCCTCTTTTGCAGTTATTGTTTTGGGGTTTGCTAATCTTTTTGCAGATGGATTTTCTATGTCTGTTGGTCGTTTTATGAGCGGGGGAAGTGCTAAACAACTCAATAAAACGGAATCAAAGCGTTTAAAAGTACAAAATATTGATGAGGAGCTTAATCCGCTACCGGGTGCCGTAGTTACTTTTCTAGCTTTTAATATAGTGGGTTTTATTCCTCTTATGGGTTATGTTTGGAATTATTTTAATCCGATAGCTAGCGGAGTTATATTTCAGCTTTCAATTATTTCGACTCTTGTGGCTCTCTTTTTGGTTGGTGTAGTTAAGGGTTGGGCGCTTAAAGAAAACATTTTAAAAGATGGTTTAATTTCTACCTCGGTTGGTGGAGTAGCCGCTCTTGTCACTTACTATGTAGGTTTTTATATAAATATGTTAGTGCAAACAGCAAATGTCTAAAATACCAATTACTCCTCTAATGCAGATTCTCTCAATGATCGTCGTAATACTAGGTATAATTTTGGCTGCTATTTGGGGTATTATAACCAACCAACCTTTTTAAAGCTCTTAATTATATCTTGGTGTTTAGGATGGCTACCCCATTTTTTTGCGAATAAATTTACGGTGCGAGATAGCTCTCGTGAAGCGTTGTTGTCGTGCGCGGCGTATGCCTCAATGATACGAATAGCGATGGCATATTGCCGCGCACTAGGATTTCCTTTGAGAGCTTGTAGTAAAATTTCTTCGGTCTGGGCATAATCACTATAGTCATTATTTAATATGGCTCGGTTGGCTCTGGCTTCGGCCAACTGAAGTAAAGTAAAGGATTTATCAAATATAGAATATTTTGTAGCTTGTTCGAAAATACTGACAGATTTATTGAAATCTAATTTAGCTGAACTCACTCCTCCAAAATGATTAGCAACAGATGAAGCAATAGTACCCAACCCAATTACTGAAGATAAAACAAATATTAGAGCGCTAAGGGGAAGAAGCAACTTTGTTCTAAGGATGATACTCTTTTGAGATTTTATCTCAAAGGCTAATTTAATTAGTATTAAAGATATTACAAGCAGATTGGCAGACAAAAAATTAAATTGTAGTAGCAACCATAGTAGTAACAAGTTCAAAGTGGCGGTTTTGTTAAGCTTACTTTCTTGTAATAAATAGTATGAGAAAGTAAGAAATAGTAATAATCCTACTAAACCCCATTCAGTTAGAATTTCTAAAATTATATTATGCGGTTCCTCTTCAGTAACAGAAGGCAGGTCGATTCTTTCTTGAGGAAAATGCTGATCATATAGAAATTGAAAATGTTCTGAGCCGGCTCCAAACAAAATTGTTTTTGAATTATCAAGCGAGTCAATAGAGCTTTGCCAAATATAGGCTCTATCTACTAAAGAGGGAGCAACCGAAGATAATGAAGATTGCATTTTAGGTGATAATAAAACAAAGGGCGATATAGAAATTATAATGAACAGTGAAATAAAAATAAATTTATTTATATACTGTGGAGCCTTAAGTAAATGAAGGGCGAGGCCTAGCACTAAAATAGCTATACCAGTAATAGATTTTGTTAGAAAGACTGTAATGGTTGCAATGGCTAAAACAGTGATAGCTAAGTATCGGAAAATATTATTAGAAGCACGAATCAGAGGTAGGCTTATAAATGTCAACATGGTAATTACTATGCCTAAATAAGTAGAGCTGCCAATTGAACCGAAAAGAGTTCTTCCCCGTGTTGGATCGTCAAAGATGTGCCACTCCCCTCCCATCAAGCCGAAGTGTTGCAGAGCAACAGATATTAAAACCGCTACTAAAGATATAAAAGCCGATAGAATAATAGTTTTTTTAATCTTTTCATTTCCTCTCAAATTTATTAAAGCAATTATCAGCAAAACAAAAACCAGCCAAACGAAGGATCCAAGATGAGTTAGATAAGAGCCAAGCCAAGCCAAGTTTAATCCTTCACAAAAGAAAGACCTAACAGTAATATAGCTTGCCAAAGCTATTAAGGAGTAAGTGGTAAGCGGTCGATTAATAATTATAGAGTCATTATTATTCTTTTTGTTTTTGACGAAAGCGATGAGCATTAATGAGCCTGTAATTAAAAAGAAAGTAATTTTAGCTGCTTCAAATCCTCCGAATCCATAAACATAAAGGATGGGGGAGAAGACAATCAACGAAAAAAAAGTGTACCAAAAAAGCATTACAATACTATAATACTAGAACTATTTGACTATTAGCCAATCGAACGGCAATTCTTTCTCTAAATCGCGACTGCTAATGACGTGTACCCAAAATCCGATGCCCTCATCTATAATACCTCTGTAAAGCTGAACGCTGTTACCCTGTAAGTCAGTTTCGTTTTTATTTGTGATAATAGGTGTTAGCAGTACCTTGTCGTCTGGCTCAATAATATCTGTTTTGATATATACCTTATCTTCGTTATTGACTATTGTACCTCGACCAGTCGATTTATTTTCTTCAAGGTCAATACTAACACCAGCGATTTCTCCGTGGACAGTCAGATCATTATGAAAGATCACTTTGCCGTTTACCTCAATAGAAGAATCAACAATAACTTTGCCTGAACTTGATTTGAGTACCAAATCTTTACCGGCAGAGCTTTCAATGGTATTAAGGATAGCAGTCTGAGTGGTCAGTCTTTCAATAATGTCCGACTGAATTTGTGCTACTGCAATATCTACAGTAGACAAGTCTTGGTTAAGATTTTGTACTTCGTTAAGCAACGGCACAACTAATTTACTGTAACTAACTGTCTCAGCCAGATTTGGATTTTCACGGCTGTAGCTAACAATATTAGGGAATATTTCGGCTACCTCTTCGGCTATTAAACCAATTTGATCTACGCCGAGATTTTTATCTTTATAATCAAAGGATACTGGTCGTAGGTCATAAAGCCAGTCAGTGTTATTGTTCTGCAATGCTACTATGTTCTCTTTATATCTTTCTGAAGAGACGACATATCCCAGTTTACCAGTGTTATCTATAAATAAGTCGCGATTAGTGCCACCAACAGTGTCGTTATAAACAGCGGGCATTAAGACTTGATTATCTTTATCAATTAGAAATGCGTTTGTACCATTCTCTTGTACAGCAAAGATGGTGGCGGATGAAATTGCGGCTGAAGTGTTAAATAAGAACTGAGCTCCGCCAGCGCTATCTGGTTTGTAGGATTTGAAGTCGACGGCGTTGGCAGCTTTAGTCGAGCTGAAGGAGAGGAGATCATCGGTTGTTAATTCATTAGCGGCACCGCGATAAAGGTTGGTGTCTAAGGTGCTACCAAGCCAGAGCTTTTGGGCACTATCTAAAGTTAGTCCTAAAGTTGATACTCCTCCAGAAGTAGTTGTATTTACTTCAAACCTTCCCGGTACAACCCCATCGCTAACTGTTCCATCAACCATAAATCTAAACTGACCACCTATTTCATAAGAATTTCCATCGTAACCATTAAAGTTAAAGTTACCTAAATAGTCGTCATCGTGAATTACAGTTGGGGTGGCCCTTGTGCCTCTAGCGGCATTTGTTGAAAGTCCACCACCACCTGTATCATCACGATAGGAGTAGGTAGAAACATAACCACCACCACTGATAAATGGATTTATTTGTATTGTTCCACCAACATTTAGAGGATTATCTGTTTGTAATCGGGCTTCCGTATCATAGACACGATATAAATTAGTATCTGCACCAAACATAACTCCACCCACTGAGGTTCCAGCGGTTGAGGTGAGTTGAAGAGCGGATGCGCTTCCGGCGGCCAGCTTTAGACCGTTTGTGGTATCAAATGTCATGTTGGCAGAGTCTTGCAGGATTCCGGCTGTGCCAGCATAAGTAACTCTACCCGAAGTTAAAGCTGAATTGGTTATATTACCACCAGATAAGGTAGTGTAGGTGGCTGCTCCCAGGGCAGGGGTAATTAAAGTGGGTGTGTTGTCGTAGACTAACTTTCCGGTACCAGTAGCACCTGTAGAAGTAACTCCCTCAAAGGTGGTATGGCCAGTAACAATTAAGGCATCATCTGTTTTCAGGGTGTCAGCAGCACTGCGGTAGAGGTTAGTGTCTGTACCAAAAGTTATTCCTGAAGCCGCATCGCCATCAGTGGAGGCTAACTGTAAGGAATAAGTGGCACCATCAGCGATATAAAGACCAGCATCCCAGCCGGCTCCAATATTCATTGCATATTCGGTGGCGTCGGCGTCGGCAGTAATACCGGCAATATCTAATCCATAAAAAACATTACTGGCACCGGTGTGGTCAGCGTTGGTGTAATTGAGATACAAGCCGCGGTAAGTATCAGAACCATCCATAGCACCCAGAGTGCCCGTTAGTGTGGTGGCATCAGCAGAACCACCAGCGGCGTTGACTCCGTTTACGGTCAAGGTGTCCGTGACAGATAAGTCGGAAGAGATGGTGACGTCGCTGTTTGAATCGATTGTGAGAGCGTTATTACTACCCAGCGTACCGGCGCTTCTGGAGATAGCAAATATTCCACCGGCATCTTCATCAATACCCATGGTCCAGTCGTAGTCTTGTTCGGCGCTGGAATAATAGACCGTGACGTACATAGCATCAATTAACAGTTGGGAGTTAAGTCCTCCTGATCTTGAACCTGTAAAAACAAAACCAAAATCTGAATCATTGATGTCATTTCTATCTAGAGAGGCGCTCCAGGTGTTATCGGATGCACCAAAATCAGTTTTTGTATCTTCGCCAGAAGGAAAAGCAGTATCCGGGGATTTATCATCTCCCACAATAGTCCCGTCTCCATCAACTAGTCGTACAGATTCCCATGTAGCCGCACCTGACCATACCGGACACAATCCTTCTACTGTTGCCACTATGCCGATGATAGATGAGCCTTCGGGAATGCTAAAACCAAAGTTTGTTGCTTTGAGATAGTGACAGGTGCTGACTCCAGAAAAGATACACTGTGCTCGTGACCCATCATCAGCCGTAACTCTGCTGGGGTTAGACCAAGCAATTGTTCCCATAGAAGCATCATCAGCGCCAGTGCCGGCGACTGTTTCACCAGTGTTATCGCTTGCTCCGGAGGAGTAGAAATCAAAGTGAATTTGCGGATCAGCACTAGCTTGTTGAATGTCCATGCCGGTTGTACGAAGATCGTCTTCAAAATAGCCACCATAATCCCAGTTAGTGCCAGCTTGGTAGATTCCGTATTCGGTACTAGCTGTATTAGAAACTGGATCTTGAACATGAATGCCATAAACAGTATTGGTGCCGTCAGCTGTGATATTGGAAAAATCTACATTTAGGCCAGTTAAAGCGCCAGTCTGTCCGGCACTATCAAAAGAGATGTTAGCAGCAGTTCCGGTAGTCATGGCGCCAGCAATGGCTAGGGCACCGGAAGTCCCCGAAACGGTAAAGTTGTCCGTATCTATAGCAATACCGCCATCAAGATTAGTTAAAGTGGTAGTAGTAGCTCCTCTACCTGTAACCGTAGCTAGAGTAGATGAGTTAGCAACAGTTACAGTATCCGTAGCCCCACCAGTAGTAGTAATATCTGTTCCGGCAGCGATGGTTAGAGTGTTCCCTTGCGAGATAGTCTGGTTAGAGCCTGAGGTACCGGCTAGGGTAAACAATGTACCGCCGGGAACAAGATAATCTGTTCCAGCTGACGCGGCTGAGATAACCCCCGAAGAAGCTTTAACCATTCCAGTCAAAGATGTATCTAAAGTTGTGGACCCTGTTACTACAAGATTAGTACCAACAGTAAAGGAATCATCTGTCTTTAAAATATTAGCAGCGGAGCGATAAATGTTAGTGTCCGTACCAAGAAGGATTCCACCCGCCGCCGTACCAGCCGTTGAAGATAGCTGTAAACCAGAAGTAGAACCAGCAGCTAGAGTTAATCCATAGGTAGCGCCAAATGTCATATTGGCAGAGTCTTGAAGGATTCCTGAAGTACCGGCGTAAGTAAGTCTACCCGAAGTTAAAGCTGAATTAGTTATATTACCACCAGATAAGGTAGTGTAGGTAGCTGCTCCTAAGATAGGAGTAGCTAAAGTAGGTGAAGTGCCGTAAACTAGTTTGCCAGTACCCGTAGCACCTGTAGAGGTGACTCCTTCAAAGGTAGTGTGTCCGGTAACAATTAGCGCGTCATCTGTTTTTAGAGTATTAGCAGCGGAGCGGTAGAGGTTGGTATCTGTTCCAAATGTAATACCCGAAGCGGCATCACCATCTGTGGAAGCTAACTGCAGGGAATAGGTAGCAGCATCAGCAATGTATAATCCAACATCCCAGCCAACTCCAACATTAATAGCCCGCTCTGTAGCTTCCGCATCAGCAGTAATAGCCGCAATATCTAAGCCGTAAACATAATTGGATGAACCAGTGTGGTTGGCGTTGGTGTAGTTAAGATAGATGCCACGGAAGGTGTCGGTGCCGTTAAAAATGCCCAGTGTTCCAGACAGACCAAGAGCGTTTAGGGAGCCAGAAGCGGCGTTAACAGCCGTGATAGCAGTCGCTCCAGTTGTTCCAGAAACCGTGAAGTTCGAGGTGTCAACGGCAATACCACCATCTAAGTTAACCAAGGTGGTTGTCGTAGCTCCTCTACCAGTAACAGTAGCCAAAGTAGAAGAGTTAGCGACAGTTATTATATCTGTTGCTCCGCCTGTAGTGGTGATATCTGTACCGGCAGCAATGGTTAAAGTGTCTCCTTGAGAGATGGTCTGGTTGGAGCCCGAGGTACCGGCTAGGGTAAACGAAGTGATGTAGCTACCAGCTGCTTGTTTACTATTAAAGGTAGTCCAGTCGGCAGCGGTTAAGAAACCTTTAGCTGCACCTGAAGCTGCGGTCCCGTTAGCGTAGTCAATAGAGATTACACCCGAGGCAGCATCAAAGTCGGCGGCAGTGAAAGAGGCGATACCTTTAGTGGCAGTTGAAGCATCAATATAGATTCCAGAACTTAACTGCGCGGCCGCCACTCGTTCGTATGAAGTGCCATCGGGAATGTCGTCCAAATCAACTTGGTTGGCACCCGAGCCCCAATCAATGTGAGTATCGTCGATGGAGTCGGCGATGACGATTGCGGTAATCTGTTGCGTGGAGAGAGTGAAGTCAATAGTGTCGCTGTCTACTACTGTCACCGCATCGTGCAGATCACCCGTGACGGCGATACCAGCTTCAGCAAAAGTTTGATTAATCCATTTTGATGTTCCATTATCATACTGAAAAATTTCATTGTCTGCCACGGAAGATATAGTGACATCGTCTAGGTCGGCTATATTACTAGCGCCTCCTCCAGCAACTGCGGCCCAGCTGGAGACTGAACCGTTAGTGGTTAAATACTTGCCACTATTTCCAGTTTGGGTTGGCAAGAGTGCATTAATAGCATTGGCAGCTGTAATTTGGCCGGTACCGCCGTTAGTAATAGGCAATGTGCCCGTAACTTCGGAAGTTAAATCAATAGTGCCACTACTGCTATCGGCCCAGCTAAGAGTGCCATTACCGTCAGTCTTTAATACTTGATTAACTGTGCCGTCAACACTTGGCAAAGTCCAAATGACATTCGTAGAAATATTGGCTGGAGCCTGAAAACCGATGTAATTACTATTGTCAGCATCACCAAAACGGATATCCTCGCCAAATAACCAGTCATTAGAAATGGTTTCGGCTTCGGATAAATCGGCGAATTCACTTTCATCCTTTCCATCAAGTTTGTCAGAGTTTAGGGAGTAAGGGCTTGAGGTCAGACGGATGCGGGTAGTAAATAGTTCTTCGTATGTACCGTCGTTTCCAGGGTCAAACGAAATTGCTAAATATAAGCTTGAGCTATTAAAATCTACGACACTTAAATCTGTGTAAGTGCCCAAAGCAATTGAGAATAATCCGTCGGTGACTGTTATTTTTGAACTTGAGCCATTCCAAGTTTCTGTCCATAAAGCTGAGCCGCCAGAAGCAACGCTAAAAATTTCAAATTTAAAACCGTACGCTCCATTAGTAACATTAGTTTTGTCTGACTTGGTAAGTTTGCCTGAAAATTGTAGCTGTTTATTAATGGCAGACTCGGCCTGCAAAGGTACAAAAACTACCAACGCTAAAACCGCCCAAACAAAAACTCGGGATAAGGGCCTCCACAACTTAAACTCTCTGGTTATTTGCCCTCCTTTCATCTGATATATATTTTCTCACGAATTACAGATTAGAACAAGGTAGAAACAAGGCCGTTACTAGGGTCGAGGTTGTGGGAAACTATTAATATTTCTGTACCCACTCTTTTTGCTTTTGGTGTTGGCGTTTTTTAAAGAATAACAACCATATGAAGCGGAGCAGCTCAAAAATGACAAAAAATCCGGCCGCCGCCATTAAAGGACTATTAGTTAAAAAGAAGACTCGGCTTTTTTTAAAAAAGTTTAGCTGCCCTTCTCCGACTTTGGTTTCACCTAAACTAGCCGTAACAATAGTGTCGCCTTCAAACTGAGATTTTAATTTAAAATAAGCTACTCCGTCGACTCCGGTTGTCGGGTGAGTTTCTTCAATGTCATCCTTATCGGGTCTAGAAGTAGTTAAGGATATTGTTTTATTCGCCACCGGTTCGTTCTGAGCGTTACGCATGAATATTAAGACGACTGCCTGGCTTTGACCATCTGCTAGTACTGCCTCAGGTTCAATAATTAAACTGGCATTATAGGTGGAGCCGGAAGTGTCCACTAAGGTAGTTATCTGGATGTTGTCGGCTTGAGCTGATAAAGCAAAACCGAGAACTAGCAGTGAACAGATTGCACCATAAAATATTTTTTTCACTACTATTATTTTAGCTGACATTTAGTGTTTTGCTTTTAGTTTGAATCCTCCGTAAATAAGCAAGAGTATCAAAACTCCCACCCACGGAAAAAGAAAAACATTTTTTTGCATCACTGCTGGCTTCTCTTCTTGCAAGCTAGCGATAATTTCGATGTTGAAATTACCTGTAGTGAAAAATGGTTTACTAATGTCGACATAATATTCGGCAGTTTGTTCGGGCATTAATTCTTTTGCTGAAATATTAATTTTTGCCTGTTTGACGACTTCACCTTTGGAATTAGTAAGACGAACCAAGCCGTGTGGCACTCCAAAGAATTTAGAATTATTTTTTAAATTAAATTCGACTCGCAAGGCTTGCGGCCAAAAATAATTATTATTTATTTTATAGCTAGATATTTCTAGTGCTTCAGTATTTAAGTCAATCCCCTCAATTCCGGCGGAGGTGTCACTATTCGAAAAATAATTGATTAAGATTGTGCTCGTAATTTGAGTATCGACGGTTGCGTTCTGACTTTCTACCGATGGGTCAGAGGCCGAAACTACTAATCCTATACTGTATGCGCCGCTTGGCACACTATTGGAAGGATTAATTTCAGCCATAACTTCCTGACTGCTATTGGCATTTAAATTAAAATTGTTATTGCTATAGGTCACCCACTCTTCTACTCTGCTAGTAGAACTACTATCTAAATTTCGAGTCTCAATATTTATGGTGGTGTTTTTGGTGCTGTGATTTCTGACAATTAATTTAACTGGCTCGTTTTGGGTTGAACTAATTGTTAAATGCTGTTTTGCTGGCGACACAGACAAATCTGCCCCCCAAGCTAAAGATGGAAAAAGAAGGATTAATAAAAAAAAGACAACCAATTTAGTTGGCATAAATAGTGTGGGTTATTGTTGTCTGGTAGCTGCCCGGCTCTGTGTCTGAGGCGGCGTTGACAATAATTGAAATAGTGCTGGTTGAAGTAGCCGTTATTGAATCTGTGGTTAATGTGTCTTGTTCGATATTTTCACTAAAGGCGAATAAGTCTTTGGTGGTGAAAGGATTATTGATAGTAATGTTGCTGCCGACTGGCTCTTGACCAACCGCCGGATTAGAATTAGCTTTAGCGTTAAAACCGAACTGTTCTATTCCGGTTTGTGATGCAACAGCGGTTGAGCCAATAGCTTCAATTTTATTTCCGCCCGAAGTTAGTGTAGAACCACTAGTCGTAATTTTTAAACCACCATAATAGTTCGAAGAAAAACTTAAATTGTAGTTGCAGGTGGCGGTGGCAAGTTCGGTTAAAGTTCCCAAACTGCAGCTTTCTTTATCTGAGGATAATCTCAAATAGCTTGAACTAGTAGTAGCTTCATCTGAAGTTGCGGAGTAGCGAGTAGTTGAGAAATCACCATGAAAAGCAGCCACCCTTACTTTGTAACTAGTGTTCTCATCTAAGCCTATAATTAATTCTCCATCAGCTTCCCCAAGTTCAGCGAAAATTAGCCAATCTTCACTACTCAAGCTTGAACCTATAGTTAAGTCTTGCTGTACATAGCTGAAAGTCGAAAAGTTATCTTTAGAAATGGCAATGGCATATTTTGTGTCAGAAGGATTATCTTGTTCATCAATAGTAATTCTTAACCTATCGAAGTAATCATTATCATTCTCTAAGGTTGGTTTGGGCAGAACATCAGCTTGGCGAGAAGCAGCTTCGGTGGCGTCAAGAGAATAATTGTCACTCTCTAGTCCTAGATCTGAGGTGTCACCAACAGTACCGCGAGTTGAGAAATTATCTGAATCGCTAGTATTTGAACCGCCAGAAAAAGATGGTTGTTCAATAATGTAATTATCACTACTAGTTTGCTCAACAGCCGAAGCTAATGAGCTGCTAAAAACAGTCAATAATAAAACAATAATTATTCTCTTCACATTTTTATTATATACAATTACGCAGCTTGTTTGGACTCTACCACAAAAGTTAAATTAGAATAGGTGTTATCGACCGTTGAATTAACATCTGTCGGCAAATGAGCCTGAATACTGAATTTCTTTTCAACATCGACTGCTAGCGGATCTGAAAATAGTTGAGCCTCAAGCATCTCAGACGCTGGCCCTTCATATATAAGCTGTTCGTTATCTTTAATAGAAATAATTAAAGTATCAAATAAGTTTTTATAACCAGCAGATTTTTTTGCAGATATTGTAGCTACTAATGGGGCACTACCCGTATTCTTGAGAGTGAATTCATTAGAGATAGTTTGGCCTGGCACTAAATTTTCAGAGGTTAACCAGGCTTCTTCTGGACTGAGCACAAAATTAATTTCACCCGTACGAATAATGTTATTCTTGACACTTTTTTCAACAATAAATATCGCCTGTGCCTGTTTGGCTAAAACTAGTATTAAAAAAACAGCTGTAATTAATAAGATTTTTGTTTTCGTATTCATGCAATTATCTTATTAAATCCAAAATTACAGCCAAATTAAGCCTTTGTCAGAGCTGTTAATTAAAAATTAAGCAGTATCTGAGCTGGTCTTTGATAATAGGGCGATAGCCACAATAATTGAGGCTAATCCTACTACCATTTGCAGCCAAGGCTGATTTCCACCAGCAATTGTGGTCAGCCATTCGTCAAGGCCAGGCCACAAGTGAACTAATCCTCCTACTAAAAGAAGAACTGCCCCCCATGCTTTGGTGTCCATATATAGGTAGTTACTTATATTAGACTCATAATAGCGCTCAATTGTGAAATTTTCGTGACAAAATATTATTTTTCTGTTAGCATATTCGGGTAAATTAAAAAGGGTATAATAAGTTTAATGAAAAAAATATTTAAATCTTTAATAAAGTCTTTGAAGACGCGTTGGTGGCTCTGGCTAGTAGTAATAATTATTCTTTTTGTGGTGTTTGGCGGCAATGGCAAGAAGCCAATTGTTGAATTAGACAAAGTGGCAACAAAAACAATCACCAAAACTATTTCTACTTCAGGTGAACTGAAAGCCCCAGATAGTAATAATGTTTATGCTCCCCTAACGGCGCAAATTGATCAAGTTTTTGTACAAGAAGGCCAAGCGGTGGCTGCCGGTCAAGCGCTTTATTCATACAAAGAAGAAGCTCTTAATTCTGCTGTACAAGCAGCCGAGCTAGCTTTATTACAGACAAAACAGGCGCGCGAAACAGCTAAAGAATCTGTTTTAAATGATATTGATATAACTTACTATCAAGCGGCTGTTGATCAAGCAAGAGCTGCTCGAGATGCTGCCCATTTTGCTTATGACCAAACAAATAATGAGACTAATAAAGCGGCTTGGAATGCAGCTATTACTGCTCATGAATTAGCTTTAAAAACTTATCACGCAGCTTTAGAGGCAAACCCAGATGCCCTTGATTTAAAATCGGCTGAACAGGCTGTCACTTCTGCCGAAGCGGTACTTACTGCTGCTCAAAAAAACTATGATAACAAAACTGTGTTGACTCCAATTTCAGGAGTTGTCAGTTTAGCTCGTGACGCCTCTGGTCAGTTAGTGGCGGTTTCACAAAAAGTGACAACTCAAGGGCAGCATGTAGTCACCGTATTTAATCCTAGCGCATTAAGATTTGAAGCTGAAGTTGATGAAACAGATGTGGCTAATTTGGTTGCTGGTCAAGAAGTTGACTTAGAAATTGACTCTTATCCAGGTGAAACATTTTCTGGCAAAATTCAATATGTGTCAGGCACTTCAACTCTAAACTCAACTGGTAGTGAAATTTATATTGTTGTTATCACAATTGATAAGCCGTTAAAGACTTTTAGAGCCGGATTTTCAGGACAAGCAAGTTTTAAAATTGAAACTGTTTCCGATGTTCTATCAATTCCATCTCGCGCCATTATTGTTGAAGATGACGATGACATAGTATATGTTTACCGTGACGGTAGGGCTGAAAAAACAGTTGTAGAGCTGGGCATTGAATCTGCCACAGATGCGCAGGTGTTGTCTGGAGTAAGTCTGGGAGATCAAGTTGTGGTCAGCAATAATGTGAGAGATTTAGAGGATTCGGCTGAGGTAGAAATAGAGGAGTAAAATGGCCTTTATTGAAGTCGATAATATAACGAAGCATTACGATCTCGATGGTGTTTCTATTTGGGCTTTGCGTGAAGTAAATTTAAATATTGAGCGCGGAGAATTTATTGCAATTATTGGACCTTCTGGCTCAGGCAAATCTACTCTCATGCATATATTAGGATTACTAGATACGCCGAATAGCGGCACAGTTAAGATTGATGGTAAAAGTGTGGCTCATTTAAAAGATGAAGATCGAGCAGAACTTCGTTCCGATTGGGTAGGATTTGTCTTTCAGCAGTTTAACCTACTATCTCGCACTACTGCCCTCGATAATGTTAAATTACCAATTCAGTATCATATTAATAAAGCTGATGCTGACGGTCGCGCTCGCAAAGCGTTAGAACGAGTCGGGCTTGGTGACCGCCTACATCATTTTTCCAATCAATTATCAGGCGGTCAACAACAAAGAGTGGCCATTGCTCGCGCCCTTATTAATGACCCGCAGATTATCTTTGCTGATGAGCCGACGGGAAACCTAGACACTACTTCAGGTATAGAAATTATGAAAATTCTAGACGAATTAGCGGCTGAAGGAAAGACAGTAATTATGGTTACTCATGAACAAGATGTAGCTGCCCACGCTAACCGCGTATTAATGTTGCGAGATGGATTGGTGGTCGCCGATGAACAAACTCCTGGAAATAAACGAGCAAAATCAGCCAAAGAAATTTTAAAATCCAAATGATACCAATACTAGCAAGTTTTAAAGTTGCCTTCAAAGCTTTAAGCGCAAACAAGATGCGGTCGTTCTTGACTATGTTGGGAATTATTATCGGTGTTTCCTCAGTTATTACTTTGGTTTCAATTGGCGAAGGATTAAAAAAGACGGTGGTTGACCAAATGAATTCATTTGGCACAGATCAAATCTATGTAATGCCAGGTGATATTATGTCAGGTGCTGGCATGGCCTCTTCGGCCTTTGGTGCAGTCTCTTTTGATTTTTCAGATGCTGACATGCTTGAGTCACAATTATCTGGCGTGAAGGGTGTGGTAGCAATCAACGAATCTTTTTCTACAGCTGAATTAGGTGGAGAAGAATTGAAGGCAGTTGATATAATCTCTACAACCTCGAATTACAGTATGATTGCTCAAGACGATGTAATTAATGGGACATTCTTTAGCCAATCTCACCAAAACTCAAAATCAAATGTTATCGTAGTCGGTCAGACTTTCCGAGAGAAATTATTCAATGGTAAAGATCCTCTTGGTAAACAAGTTACAGTTGATGGCAAAAAGTTTACTATTATTGGTGAACTAGAGAAGAAAGGAGCTACAATGGGCGTCGATCAAGATACTCGTGCGTATGTACCTGTAGGCTCTCTTACTTCAGATCAAGCGAAACATCCTACAACCATTATTGTTAAAGCTGAAAATAACGATGACATTCCGCGTATCGCTGATTCTGTCAAACGCGTTATGCGACAAAAGTATGACTCCGATGAATTCTCTGTTCTGACACAAGAAGAGACACAAGAATTGGTAAGTACAATTTTAGGTGCGGTATCTTCAGCGCTAGTCGGCATTGCCGCAATTTCATTACTAGTGGGCGGAATTGGAATTTCTAATATTATGCTTGTTTCCATTACAGAACGAACTTCTGAAATAGGATTAAGAAAAGCGCTTGGCGCCAAACCGAAAGATATTTTACAGCAGTTCTTAGTTGAAGCAATTGTGCTAACAGTAGTCGGCGGACTTATTGGTGTAGGTTTAGGATACTTTGCAGGCTATGGCATTGGCTTGGCTCTTCCTTCGCTTAAACCATCAATCTCTATTACTACAATATTAATGGCGGCAGGCTTCTCGGCCTTGGTAGGAGTAGCTTTTGGTGTATTTCCAGCTGTTCGCGCTTCCAAGCTTGACCCAATTGAAGCTCTTCGTTACGAATAGATGTTAGAATTAATCTAATGTTATCTTTACCGCATATTGTTATTGGGGCGGCGACTGGGTTAGCAATGAGTAATCCTTTTAGCGCTTTTGTAGCAGGCATTGTTTCTCATCATCTAATGGATATGGTACCGCACTTTGATCTTGGTACAATTTATTTCAAAAAAAACAAGAAAGAATTGTGGACGCCGCGAGATCTTTCAATTGCTGGTGTTGACTTAATTTTGGCTATTATTGTTTTGTGGTTTTTGTGGTCTCGATCAGTTGGTTTTGGCAATTTATCAAATTTAGTGCTGTTCGGAGGATTAGGCGGAGTATTCCCCGATGTTTGGCATCACACGCCACTTTGGAAAAAGTACACGCGCTCTTGGCCAATTTCATCTAATTGGTACCGTTTTCATAATACTTTTCATGCTACTGTTCCGCCCAAATTTGCTTGGTTCGGAATTGTCACCCAACTAGTCTTTATTGTTTTTGCTTTATTTGTAATCAGGCTTTTTGTGCCTCTTTGGTAATGATTTGGTTTTATCGTATTTTAATTTTCGTAATCGGTATGCCCATTGGTTTTTATATGCTGCGCTACAAAGATCGCATTGTGCAGAATTTTGGTCAAATGGATTGGGCTGAAAAATATTTAGGATCCGGCGGCACATACAATGCTTGGGTTATTTTTGGCATTTTAATTATGGTAGTTTCGGCTCTAATTTTAACTGGCTCTCTGCCTGGTCAAGCCGCTCTAGGAATATAGAAGGATTAAAAAAACCCAGACAGATATCTGCTGGGCGGGGTTAAATGAAAAGGGCGTTTTTCGTTTAGGCTTCGATGATTGCTGTTTCAGGAACGGCTTTCTCGCCATTGCTGGGGCAGTTCAAGTAAGTCGTAGCTGTAGCCAGACAGTCAGGAGAATCGCAGCAATAAGCAACCAGTCTAGTTCCTCTTTTGGTCAGGACCACGGCTCTGGTTGCCCGACCGTTGCAGCTGTTGCGGTGTATCGCGGCGACACTTACACTTACGCAATTATTCTCTGCTTCATCTGCTCGCAAAGCACGAGTTGTGTATGCATGTTCGCTCGTAGGTTCACTCATGATCGCTCTCCTCCTGCGGACACTCTATCAGGTTACAGCTTGATTTACAATATCTGTTATGCTAAATTTGTTCGGTGATGGGCCTGTAGCTCAGTTGGCTAGAGCATCTGCTTTGCAAGCAGAGGGTCAGGAGTTCGAGTCTCCTCAGGTCCACCAAAAGATTATTAAACATTCAGCCTACCTGCCGGCAGGCACTCAGTGGCTTGTTTACAAGCTGTTGACCGCATCGTATGAACTTGAG
>CAYQWZ010000004.1:0-103740 GCA_964421635.1 uncultured Candidatus Saccharibacteria bacterium | reverse complement strand
TATTGGGGGTTTTGCTCAAAAAAAGTTCGAACATCAATCAAAAAACACCGCCAAAAAAAAGGTACCCAGATTGGGTACCCGTAAAGTTCATACTCATAGTGTAAAGCTATCTCTAGCCTCCTGTTGATCTTGCAGATGAGCTGCCA
Source organism: uncultured Candidatus Saccharibacteria bacterium (assembly GCA_964421635.1). Classification (GTDB taxonomy): domain Bacteria; phylum Patescibacteriota; class UBA1384; order CAILIB01; family JAUSJZ01; genus CAYQWZ01. Next base: position 103,594 of record CAYQWZ010000004.1, on the reverse strand, counting down.
AGTCAGCGAGTCGAAGATCGACAGACTCAAGTGCAGCTTCGGTCTGTAGCCTGCTGTGTTCTATCCTTCGTGCTGTTTCTTGGTCTTTTCTTTCTTGTGCTTGAAGCTGTTTTTGTCTTTTTGCGTCTCTCGTAATTCTTTTCTTTTCAAGAAGAAGGGCCTCAAGCTCTTCGTAGTAGCTATCAGCATCCTCATTAAGGGTGTCTAAGAATTGAGTGGCAGATGTTATCCTTAAGTCTACCTGTTCCCTCATGTCTGGTAAGGCTCTTCTTCTCTCTCGCTTAAGTAGTCGAATCTGTCCGTTTACCTTTTTGCAGAGTCGTGCATGAGGATGATATCTGGCATAGATGATCTGTGCCATTTTTTGCATTAACGATTGTATTGTTTTACTAAATAATTTCAAGAACTCAAGCTCTATACCCAATAATACGATTACAACAAATCCTATTAAATAAAATATCATTATGCAAGCTATCAAACCAACTATAAATAACAATATTGATATCAAGATAGGGGGCGGAAGAAAATCTGGAGTTACTGGAGTTGCTGGAGTTTCCGTAATAAATTGGAACCCACAATAAAGACCAATCAAGCAAGTCACGATACTAAAACCAAAAGGAATAAACACAAAAATGATATCAAAATTTTCAGCTATCTTACTTTGGTACTTTTTCACTCTGTACGCGCTGAACCCCATTCGTGTTGCTAGTCTCATGCCGCTCCTCCTTTCGTTTCTGTTGTTCAGGTACGATCTAGTGCAAAACTAGCATATATTAGTCATTTCTTCAAGCTTTAGGGCAAACAAATCCAATTTTGTCTATCTGCCAAACATAACTTTTTCATTGTTGATACGATAGAAATATATATAAAAGATAACAATGGCTAAAAAAATATCTTGGGTCTTATTGTACCTGGTATCGTTTGTTCCAGCTGGTCTTTCCCTGTATTACTTTTCGGAAAATAATTTGCTTTGGGCTCTTATTAGCACTTTGGTTGTAATGTCGATTTACACGCTGCTCATTATCAAAGATCTAAAATTTTTGAGTTCGATATCGTTTTTTACCATGCTTTTCGTATCTTTACTAATGATTAGTCTGGCGGGGCATAAAACGGATAATATTTTTTCCAGCCTTTTTGATGAAAAAGCTTTTATGTTAACCCAGCCGTTGCTTACATTATTTCTTCTTGTTAATTCTATTTTTTGGGCTAGTACAAAACAAGGATTTAAAAAAATAACAGCCCGAGTTCTTATCTCCTTGTTTGTCTTAATGATAGCTACCTATGGGGCAAACTCACCCATATTTTATCAGAACTTTGTTTATACGCGAATTAATATACTGATACTTTTATTGTTCGGTATCTTTTTGATTATTCAAAAGAAAAAGCTAATGGGAACTTTAAACATATTGCTAGCAATCGGGATACTGTTTTTAAGCGCATCCATGTTTTCAGAGAAAGCCTACACTCTCGAAGATGAAGAAAAAAATGAAGTAATCGCGTACATTGATCCTATAGTCAAGGAGATGTATGGCTATTACAACGATAAGGACTATAATAATTTCTGTAAATACTGCGGATCTAATATATCAAATTTGATGAGTCAGGATCCTATATCCATAAAGGACAAAAGAGAACTTTCAGGTCCCTATACTCACCTTGACGAACCGAGTGGAGTTATTCGTAAAAGTGGCCGTTTTTATGTGGAGTACCCAATAAAATTTCAAAAAGTACCAGAGCAGATGTATTTAACTCTGGTAATAGAAAATATCTCTTCTGATCCTAGTATTTATGGTTATTCGCTATCTAGTGAGCAAGGACTTCATACTAGTACCGGAAATGAGAACGAAAGAGGTAGGTAATAATTACCAATATTGTTTATTGCTTTAAAAAAAACTCCACTCGAGGTGAGCGGAGCGTGGGGTGAGTTAAGGTATATCAACCTGTTCTTTTTGAATGATTAGCTTGTCGCCGACTCGAGCCCAGTAGAAAAGCTCTTCGGCATCTCTTGGGTGTAGACGGATACAGCCGTGTGAGGCAGGTGTGCCTAACCGGTCGATCTCTTGGGTGGCGTGAATGTAATGGCCACCGAAGTAATGAAGGGCGAATGGCATCGGCGTTTGATAAGTGTTGGAGTAGGCGTCTTTATTCTTATCAAGGATTTTGAAGATGCCGATGTGGTCGTGTGGTTCGCTTGGGTTAGGGTCTCCCGGGTAAACCGAGATTCCGGTTGAACTGGTGGAGCATTTAAACTCCATCACAGCATCACCGTCCTGAACAGCATACAGCTGCTGTTCGTCAATAGAGACGATGATGACCCGCTTGTGCCCTGCTGATTCTTGACGCCGCTGATTGTTGGCGCGGGCTATTTCTGCTAGGGTGCGTTGTGTTTGTTCTTGGGTCAGCCTGTCGGGAAACGGTGGACCGAGTTGAGGTTTCGGTCGAGGTTTGGTAGAACCGAGATTTTCCATAGCCGATATAGGTTTCAGCGGCGGTGCCGTATCCTCTACCTCAACTGGTTTAATTGGCTTGGTTAAGGGTGGCACTTCGGCAGAAGTTACCAATGGTTTGACCGGTTCTTCAAGCGGGAAAAAAGTACCGACCTTATAACCACAACAGCTTACAATCAATGCAATAATAGCTACTACTGACCAAAATTTGAGACTACCCATGACATGATCCTTTCTAATCAATGCCGTAGAAGCTTTTCAGCCGGTTCATTACCCGAGTATTCTCAGTACTGATGTTGCTGATATTGGCGCGAGTACTGGAATTCGGGTTATTACTGAAGGCTTCCATGGAAGCGCAGGCGCTGGACAGCATATTGATCAGCTCGTTGTGATGCTGTTGGTAGATACTGCCGGGCGGCAGAGCCATGCCTTGCAGTTCACTGATTAAGCCGTAGCGAAGATTCAGCTGCTGATTCCAGCGGTTGAGATCGTTGCTGTTGAAATTGCCGTTGTCGTATCTTCTCAGCACTTCAGCGAGCGTACTGCGGTCATCTGAATAACGGCCTACTGCGCTTCTGATGGCGTTGCGGTATGGGTGATAAGCTGGATCGCTCCAGTATCTACCGCCTCCACCGCTTGAATTGCTGCTGCTTGACCCGCTACCGTGACTGCCACTTGAGGCAATCATTGATGTAGTTGGGGCCTGGCGAGCAGATTCGAAGTTCTCGACCAGCTTATCAATGCGGTCAATGATCTCGGTGGTGTCACCACTGTCTGGTGAGCCTGAAAGACCGCTGGCCACACGGAATTCGTCAGTTCGCTTGAGCATCTCGTCAGCCTTGGCTCGTAGAGCTTCTACTGTGATGCTCAGATTAGCGATACTGGAGAATCCTTCGATGTACTTGTCGACCTTCTTGATGACTTCAATCAACTGTTGGCCGTTCTCATCGGTGAGGGTATAGGAGGATTGGGCCAATCGGTCAATCTTCTTTTGGCAGGTTTGAGCCATCTCTTTCAGCTTGCGCATCTCTTCCTGCAGATTGGCTTTGCCAGTGGCTGAAGGAGTCAAAGTGCGAAGCTGGCCGTGGAAGTCTTCAATGGTGTTAATCAGGTCGGTGAAAACTGCGGCTGAAGTGACCTGCGGTACGGCTGGAGTGGTGGCTGCTGAAGTCTGACTCGAATCGTTGTTTTTCGTGGGTATCCAGCCAGCACCTATGGCTATGACAAGCAACAGAAGAATAGAAAGTAAAGCACCGATAGAGTAGGGGTACAGGTTAGTCTTTTCACCTGTTTGGACGCCAGGTGTTTCCGAATTGCTCATGTGCGCGCTCCTTTCGGGAGTTTTATGCCTTCTTCTTCATACCTTATAATGAACAGGTTTGTCAATATTATATGCAATAATAAGAGCAAATGAATATTGAGGTTGAAGTCAGAAGTTTTATTAACGAGAATCAGTACCAGCAGCTATTAGAATTTTTTAGCAAAGAGGCGAATTTAATAAAGGAGGATTATCAGGAGAGCTATTATTTCGATTGTCCAGAAGATTTACGGATTCAAAGGAATAATGACGGAGCAAAAATTTGGTTGAAGAAAGGTGAGATTCATGATGATGCTCGAGAAGAGATTGAGATAAAAGTGGCCAAAGAAGATTTCGAAAATTTGGAACAGCTATTTCAAACTCTAGGTTATGAAGTAGAAATTAAATGGTTTAGAAACAGATCTCAATTCAAATGGGACGATATTAAAGTGTGTATAGATTACACCAAAGGATACGGCCATATTATTGAACTAGAAAAAATCTGCCAAGAAGAAGATAAAGAGAAAGAGCATCAAATGTTGATGAAAAAATTGAAATCCTTAAATATTGAGATCTCTTCTAAAAAATCTTTTAACGAGAAGTTTGAATATTATAAAGAGAACTGGAAAAGTTTAATAAAGGCATGAATACACAATTGATGTTTATTATTTTAGGATTAGTATTCTTGGCTGGAATATATTTTTTGGCGGGCAATTATAAGGAGAATGATTTGAAGCAGAAACAAAATCAGCTGCAAAATGTTACTCCTCTGCAGCAACAAATTGATAGTGAGATACAAAAAACCAAGTAAAATAGTTGGTCTTTGGGTATAATAAAAAAAGTAAATAGTTTTATGAATAAAGAAAATACACTTAGTTGGTGGTGGTTGTTACCAGTAATTTTGCTTCCTAACGCGATTGGTAATTTAGGAGCATTATATACAATACCCAATATTGACACTTGGTATGCAATTTTAGAAAAACCTACGCTGAATCCTCCTAACTGGATTTTCGGACCAGTCTGGCTTACTCTCTATACACTCATGGGTGTTGCTTTGTTCTTGGTGTGGCGAGCAAAAAGTAACAAAGTCAAAAAGATTGCTAATCAGATATTTTTTATTCAGCTAATTCTAAATCTTGCGTGGTCTGTAGTATTTTTCGGGTTACATGAAGTTGGTTGGGCTTTGGCAATAATTATAGCTTTAATTGTTTTAATAGCTATGAATATTTATTACTATAAACAAATTAGCAAAGCTGCTGCTTGGCTACTAGTGCCGTATATATTATGGGTTGGCTTTGCGACATATTTGAACTATTCTATTTTGGTTCTGAATTAACGCTTGCTGTTAAAAAAACGAAAGGCTGCCTAGGGCCAGCCTCTCTGAGGTCGGTGCTCTTTCGCTCGTAGGACTCCTAGCTGCAAGGAATGGGCGGTGTTCCATTGGCGACTCAGCATAGTGCACGTGCACTTCTCGCCCGAAGACGAGGCTTCATAGTCTCCCGCTTACGCTCTACACCCTCACTTGCGATTTGAGCCAGTCTCTCTTCGGGGGGTCGAACCCCACTAAAGACAGGTTTGCCATGGCGTTGCCTTTAGCGAAACCCAGTTCAATATCGAGACTGTTACCGTATGACTATGCTAGCCAATTATTGACAAGTCGTCAAGGAATGGCTACTATTTAATTGATTTTGACCAGACTGCAATTGTAGTTGCCACCGAAAGCATGTCGAAAAGTATGTAAAAAAGTCAAAATCGATTGGGAAAGTGGTGTGTTTATAGGAGGACATAATGTCCAAGGTAGAAAAAGATGTATCAGGATGTGAATTTCTTAAAAATCTGAAGGTCGGAGATAAGTGCCAAATCTACGATGAAGTGCGATCTGAGTATTTTTGGTACGGTACGGTAGTGCACTATAAAGGCTGGATAGAAGCTAAAGTCATTCGCATTAATGACGATAACGCTGATGTTTGCCGGTATGACCCAGACTCAGATCGTTATCGTCACGAGACAATCCGTATAGTACTCGAAGACAGGCTAATTAAGCCGGTCTAAACCAATCACACGCTTTGAGTAGTTTACTTTCTTGGAGCGTGTTTTTTGTTTTGTACTTTTTTATATTAAAAGAGCCGGGCGTGTGAGCCCGGCCTCGAGTTCTACCCTAGCTATAAGGGCTTAAGCAGGTTGTAGGCGCGCGTTTCGCGCGCCGGTGGCGTGCATGCAGGCGGCACGCTCCTTCTGTGTGGTAGGAACCACTGGTGTGCCGTTGAGAACGATGTGCGGACTGGCGAAGACCAGCAGGCAGCGTAGGGCAGCCTCCAAAGAGGGGTACCCGCTGGCATGCATCAATACGGTACGATCACCAGTCTGTCTGTTCTCACGCAGTGTGAGGTTGAAGCTGCACTCGTCGTCGCGGTGTTGAGGAGGTCGACGAACGACTTCCTTGTTCCACAGCGCGGCGGCGACATCATGCGGCGTGTGCACTGTCAGATCGCACCCAGGCGGCAGTCGTAGACCACGATCTGCCTCAATTGCCTCTGGCCAGGTAGCCTGACTCAAGTCGATCTCCTCGGTTCTGCTGGGTGCTCCACCCGTTTCTCGTGGCATGCGCAACTCCTTTCGTGCCAACAAGACTATTTTAAACAAAAAAACATCCTTCTTTCAACTGTTTTATAGCATAGAATAGATTAATATGAAATAAACAGACTATATTGGTTGGTAAAAAATTAAGAATATACTAGATTAGTATAGACTGTTTAGTATTATTAAATTTAGAAATGCCTGAATTACCTGAAGTAGAAACTATCAGAAGAAGTTTAAATCGTTATGTTCCGCAAATTGCGGTGACGAAGGTTTTAATTCACAAACCGAAACTTATTCATGGGGGTAAAGCTCGGGCTATGCAATTTTTTTTAAAAGGAAAGAAGTTTGGCATTATTGAGCGACGAGGAAAATTGCTAATTTGGCCAATTGCTAACAGTTCGCAATATTTATTGACTCATTTGAAAATGACGGGACAGTTTATTTATAAGGATAAGAATAAAATTATTGCTGGTGGGCATTCTGAAAAAAACTCTGACGATGCTTTAGTGGTACCGAATAAATACACACATATTGAAATTTATCTGAAAAATGGCGGGATAATTTATTATAACGACATGCGACAGTTTGGTTATTTTAAGCTTGTGAATCAGAAGCAGCTAGCTAAAGTAGTGCAGAAGTTTGGTATAGAGCCTTTGACAAAAGGCTTTACAATAAATAATTTTTTTCAGGTTTTGCAGACGAAAAAGAAATCTAAAATAAAACAAATCCTTTTAGATCAGACAAAAATTGCCGGATTGGGAAATATCTATGTTGACGAAATTTTACATGCAGCCAGAGTGCGGCCAACCCGTAGGGTTGGCCGTCTAAACTTGGTCGAGAAAAAAACATTGTATCAAAAAATTACGGCGATATTGAAACGAGCCGTTAAAGAGCGCGGAACGACTTTTTCTGATTATTTAGACGCGGATGGTAACAAAGGAAATTATATTAAATATTTGCGTGTTTACGGGCGGGCTGGGGAGCCGTGTTTAACCTGTAAAGTAGGTAAAATTAAAAAAATAAAACTAGTCGGAAGGGGGACCCACTACTGTCCTAACTGTCAGAAATAAATGGGAATCGAGAAATAAAACTGGAAATTAGTTTTTTTTGGCAACTTTAGCTTTTTTAATTAGAGCAATAATATCTGCTTTTGGCATTACTCCGTTGGCTTGTTCAACAACCTCGCCATTTTTAAATATTAATAGGGCTGGTATAGCCGAAACATTGTATTTCATTGCAGACTCTGGAGCCTCATCGACCACAATTTTAGTGATTTTTACCTCTTTGTCAGCTTTTAGTTCATCCGCGATCTCTTCAATAATAGGGCCCAACATTTGACAGGGGCCACACCACGGTGCCCAGAAATCTACCAGTACTACCTCTTTGGCTTGCTCAACTTCTTTAGCAAAGCTATCGTCTGTCAATTTAACATAGTTGGCCATAAAAAAATTTACTTGTGCTTATTTATTGTACCGAACATGTCAAATTAGGCCATTAAATAATCTAAATAGCCCATCTCTGCTTCTGAAAGGCTTCTAAAAATAACTTTAGCCTGAGACTCAGTATCCGTTTCAGATAGGGTAGGATCATATAAGTGGACCAGTTCGTGAAGCAGAGAAAGCTGTTTTTCCTTTTCAGTTAGGTTTTTATTAATATGGATTTCGTATTCATCCTCAACAATTAGTCCGAAAATTGCGGCTTTAGTCTGACGCTTCTTGCTTGAAGGTTTTGCCGACTTTGCCAACAGCTGTTTCTCTGTCTTTTGGTAGACTGAAAATCCTGATTTTTCGAACTTAGAAATTAGCTTGTCGAAACGAATTGTTTGCTTTCTCTTTTTCATAAATTAAGCCATTATATCTGGAAATTAGGTGTTTGTCAATGAGTCAAAGAGGGAAGATTGGGGATAGTGGCTAGTAGAGCCATAAGGCAAAAATAATACTTTTATGTCAAAAATATAATAGAAAGGAGAATTCTATGACGGCTCAAGCTGATTTCCGATCGTTGGCTTGAGCTCGATGAAGACACGATGGGGGAGATCATGTCGGACTGTGTTGCTGTGGAGAGTGGGGTGGACTACTTCGACCTGCTTGGAGAAGTTCAGTAGGCAGAATCTCATCCGTCGCCGACTTAGTCGAGGCGAATATTTTAATATTTAGCCAAAATTAGAATCAGAGCTATTATCAGGTTAGAGAGGGTAAAAATGGCTCTAGCTGTGGATAACTTAGTAAGCCAAATGTCATGTAGTGGGGAAGAGCTCCAATCGTCCTCCTCTACCCCAGTACAAAATTTTGTTAATTTATGCGTAATTAATGTCTGTAATTAGGTCTTAATTGTGGATAATTCACACGAATTGCCAGCTGTAATTATCTGTCCCCTGTTAAAATTAAATTTTTTGTCATATTAGTGCTAATTTTTATGCACTCCTCATATAAGTCAATATTTGTTATTATGGGAGCAGAAAGTAAAGTAATTAACCTATATTTATGGAAAAGATCACTCCCCCAACTCTAGGTAAGAGGTTTCTCTCAGAACTAGTTGGCACATATATTTTAGTAGCGTTTACAATAGTCGCCTATTTTTTTACCCTATTATCTGGGGGTAACTCTTTGGTCTATGGTATAACATATGGTGCAACTCTAACTATATTAATTACAGTTTTCAGACAGTGGTCTTATCAGTTTAATCCTATTGTCAGCTTGATGGCCTTTTTAATGCGAGGTCAAAATCTTGCTCACACTGTAGGCGCAATATTGGCTCAATTAATTGGTGCAGTTTTGGCTTCACAAACAGTGGCTGTAATTACCACTTTAGTACCAGGAGTTGAAGCACAAGTCCCCGCTTTAGATAGCGCTGGAGTTTCAATGGCTACTATCACCACCTTAGAAGGATTCGGAATTTTCCTTTTGCTAATGGTTTATGTCTGGGGAGCAACTAAAAAAGATAATCTGCTATTCCCTATCTTAGCCGGCTTATCTGTAATTCCAGGAAGCTTAGTGGCTGTCTTTGTTACTGGTGCGGCACTTAATCCTATTAGAATTTTAGGCCCGGCAATCTTGGCTAAAGGAGCATTTGCTACCCACTGGGTTTACTGGGTCGGTCCATTAATAGCAGCCCTAGTAGTGGCCGTTATTATGGGAATCTTGCTCAAGGGTGAGAAAAAAAGTTAAACTGATTAAGCGTTACTAAAAATCAGTTTATGTCAGATATTATTGTCTTTGATATTGAAACTAAAGAAACTTTTGATGAGGTAGGAGGATATCATCCGCAGAAGCTAACACCATCGGTGGTTGGGCTTTACTCTTTTGATAAAGATGAGCTTCGTTGTTTTGAAGAATCAGAGTTTGGTCAGATGTGGCCGTACTTTGATAATGCCGGTTTAATTGTCGGGTTTAACTCAGACCATTTTGATATTCCAATTTTGGCTAAGCTTTACCCGCCACTGAAGGATATTCAAAGTCTAGATATGTTAGCTGAAATAAAGAACAGTGCTGGTCATCGTGTCAAACTAGATTCTGTGGCTGAAGCAACATTAGGTTCAAATAAAACTGCCGATGGATTAGAAGCGATTAATATGTTTCGTGAAGGCCGCATTCAGGAATTAAAAGATTACTGCAATACTGATGTTGCTATCACTCGTGATATTTACAAGTTCGGTTTAGAAAATAGATATATTCTAGTTACCAGTTTTTCTGGCCCAAAAAAAATTCCAATAAACTTTAAAAGGGAAACAAAAGTTAACGACGCTCGCCCACTATCTTTGGGTCTTTAAGCGTTTGCAAAGGCAGTAAGGCGCACTTGAGTCTTATTGGAGATAGTTTAATGCCAATAAGCTCTTGAATGTCTTTTGCATTTAGTTTAGCTAAAGTTTTGGTTGACTTACCTTTTACTTTCTCGCTCAACATAGATGCACTGGCGGTACAGATAGCACAGCTTTTAGCTGTAAATTTTATATCTGAAATTGTATCCCCTTTTTTATTTATATAGAAAGTAATTTCGTCTCCGCAAGACAGGTTGGCACCCTCAACTTTTATCTGAGCATTATTCATTGACCCATAGTTTTGAGGATTATTATAGTGCTCAATAATATTTTGTTGATAAATTTCTGAATCAACCATGAAATGTTTTCTTGACTTGTTTTAGCGCCCGAATGGTTTTATTGATATCCTCGCGGGTGTTATAAGCAGCAATGCTAATTCGTAAGCTTGCAGTTTGGCCTAAATATTTGTGGGTAATTTGAGCGCAGTGATGACCGGCTCTAACGCAGATATTATTGTCGGCTAAGATTTGAGCTGCATCATGACAATGAATATTTTTAATAGAGAGAGAAACAACGCCTGAGCGTGATTGATTATTGCTTGGGCCCAAAATTGAAACAAAGCCAAGCTTATTCAGGCTTTCTAATAAATGTTTAGTTAAATCTCTCTCTTTCTTTTCAATTTTTGAAATATTTTTATTGAGCCAAATTATGGTTCCTTTTAAGCCAATGATGGCGCTAAGGTTTGGCGTACCTGCTTCCAATTTAGTTGGGACATCTGCGTAAATAACTTCCCTTTTGGTTACTTTAGTAATTGTTCCCCCACCAGTAATTTGGGGTAAAAAGCTATCTAATAATCCAACTTTCGCTATTAGCGCTCCAATGCCTGTTGGCCCATACATTTTGTGCGAAGAGAAATAATAGAAATCGCAGTTGATTTTGTCTATGTTTACTTTCAAATGACCGACTGCTTGAGCACCATCAACAATTGATAAGATATTCTTCTTAGAAGCAAGGTCGCAGATCTGTTTAATATTATGGATTACGCCAGTTACATTTGAGACATGCGAAACAACAACGGCCTTAGTTTTTTTATTAATTAATTTTTCCAAATTTTTCAAATCAATTCTTCCCTCTTTATTAATGGCTAAAAATTTGATTACAATTCCCTCTTTTCTTAATCGCGTAAATGGCAAAATGCTTGAATGATGATTATCTGCGGCTAAAATTATCTGATCCCCTTTCTTTAGAGATAATCCTAAATTATAAGCAACTAAATTAGCTGCTTCTGTGGCGCCTGCAGTGTAGATGAGTTGATGATTGGAAGCATTCAAATACTGCATAACAATTTGGCGAATAGCTTCATACTCGTTTGTGTTTTGCTCGCTTTGTTTGTATAAACCACGATGAATATTGGAATGGCTTGAACTTATATATTTATTAATCGCCTTAATTACAGTTTGCGGTAACTGTGTTGAAGCAGCGTTATCTAAATAAACTGTTTGCGGATTATTCTGAAAGAAGGGAAATTGTTTTTTCATGAAATTAATTTTAGTACTTTCATCTGCCAGTTGCTGGGAAGCTTGATTATAACATCATTCAAAAAAGATTTAATAAGAATATTTTTTGCTTCTAATTTATTTAGGCCACGGGACATTAAGGTAAATAAGTCTTCCTCATTAATGTTAGAAATAGTGGCCGCGTGTGAGGCTCGAACTTCGTTGGCATCAATTTGTAAAGAGGGAATAGGTGAGATCTCAGCGTTATCAGACAGCATTAAAGTTCTATGTTCTAAAAATGAATCGGTGTTTTGAGATCCTCGTTTAACTTTTATTAAGCCAGTAAAATTAGCTTTTGAATGATCTTTCATAATTCCTTTGGCGCAAAAGTTGGCTCTTGTGTAATGAGCATTATGATTAATTTTGATATCAAGATTCTGGGCAATATCTTGGTGTCCCACGAAACAGTTAAAAATATCTGCGTTTGAGTTAGTGCCGTTTAAATTGATATCAACGACTAGTGGTTTTATTAAATTTTTTATTTGTAATATTAAAACTCTAGCTGATTCGTCTTTATTGATATCAACCTTGTGAGACCCTGATTTTGAAATAAGGATTGTTTTCATTAGCCTACACTCCCTTCCATTTGTAATTCAATTAGTCGGTTTAGCTCAATTGCGTATTCCATTGGTAGCTGTTTTATAATTGGGCTCAAGAAACCGTTTACTATTAGGCTGTTTGAATCATTTTCGTTTAAACCCCGCGACTGCAAATAAAAAAGTTGCTCTTCGCCAATTTTACTAACCGTCGCTTCATGTTCAACCTGACTCTGATTATTCTGAATTTTCATAGTTGGGTATGTGTCAGACGAAGACTGATCATCTAAGATTAGAGCATCGCAAACGACTTTCGATTTTGACTGCTTAGCTCTTTTGGCTATTTGCAATAATCCGCGGTAGCTGCTTTTTCCGCCGTTGGCGGAGATTGATTTGGCTGTGATTACGGAAGTAGTATGAGGGGCTAAATGAACCACCTTGGCACCCGCGTCTTGATCTTGACCCGCTGATGCGACGGCGAGCGATAGAATGTCCGCGTGTGCGTTCTTGCCCACCATATACACCGCCGGATATTTCATAGTCAGCTTTGAGCCTAAGTTTCCGTCGATCCATTCAACTGTCGCTCCTTCATGGGCAATGGCGCGTTTAGTAACCAAGTTATAAACATTGTTACTCCAGTTTTGAATTGTGGTGTAACGGATGTGAGAATTTTTGTGAGCGATAATCTCTACTACCGCGGCGTGCAATGAGTCGAGAGAGTTGGTAGGCGCGGTGCATCCTTCAATGTAATGCACAGAACTGCCTTCCTCCGCGATAATTAGCGTGCGTTCAAACTGTCCCATACTTTTAGCGTTAATGCGAAAATAGTTTTGCAGCGGAATTGTCATCTTGACACTCTTGGGAACATAAATAAAAGTACCTCCGCTCCAAACAGCAGTGTTCAGGGCGGCGAACTTATTATCAGTCGCTGACACCACAGTGCCAAAATATTTTTTAAAAATGTCAGGATATTTTTTAAAAGCAGTATCAGTGTCTTCAAAAATTATTCCTTTATCGCTCCACTCTTTTTTAAGATTGTGGTAAACAGATTCTGATTCGTACTGCGCTCCAACGCCAGCTAAAAATCTTTTTTCTGACTGTGGAACGCCAAGTTTATCAAAAGTATCTTTTATATCTTTTGGTACTTCATTCCAAGTGCGACCTTTCTCTTTTTGCGGTTTAATGTAATAAGTCAGTTTATCAAAATCTATCTTTGACAAATCGCCACCCCATTTTGGCATTGGCATATTTTGGTAGCTCTCAAGGGCAGCCAGCCGAATCTTTTTCATGTAGTTATTCTCTTTCTTGTGAGCTGATATAGATTTTACAACGCCAGTATTCAAGCCAGTTTCTTCTCTATAAAAATATTTCTCTTCATTGGCAAAACCAAACTGATAATCTTTCAAAAAAGTTCTTCGAGCAGTTTTAGCCATGAGTTTTAATTATATCTTTGAAGCTACTAAGCTCGAGCTTTGAAACTAAATCTTTTTCTCCGCTGACAGCAATTTTACCATCTTTCATTATGTGCACGAAGTTAGGACTAATAAAATTTAAAATTCGTTGATAATGAGTAATGATAATTATTGTTACTCCTTTTTGTTGAAGTTTTAAAATTCCTTTGGCGACAACTTTGATAGCATAAATATCTAAACCAGAATCAATTTCGTCTAAAATAATTAATTTTGGTTTTAATATTATTGCCTGCAAGATTTCTAATTTCTTCTTTTCACCCCCAGAAAATCCGTCGTTGAGCGATCTATTTGCGAATTTCAAAGGCAACTCTAAAAATTTCATAGTAGATCTTAATTCGCGCAAAAATTCACTATATGTTTCAACTTTTTCGCCCCGAGCTTTTTGCAAAGCGTTCTTGGCCGTTCTTAAATATGAAGTAATTTTTACTCCGGGAAGTGTCGGAGGATTCTGAAAAGTCATAAATAAACCTTTTGCCGCTCTCTCGTTTGGGGCAAGTTTAATAATGTTTTCGTTTTGATAGTTAATTGATCCTTTGGTAATTTTATAAAAAGGATGGCCAACGATGCTGTAGGCCAGAGAACTTTTTCCTGAACCGTTCTGTCCCATAAGAGCGTGTACTTCGCCTTGATGAACAATTAAATTAACTCCTTTTAAAATAGGAGTTTTATTAGCGGCAACATGTAAATTAGAAATTTTTAGCATTCAGTGTTTAGTTACATCTACTACATCGGAGATCTCTTCAACTTGCATTAAGATCGCTTCTTTTAATCCTTCGTCTAAAGTTACATTAGCTATTGGGCAACCTTTGCAACTGCCAGAGAATTCAACCTGTGCCACATTGTCTTTGGTGATATCAACCAGCTTGACATCTCCACCATGAGATTCTAAAGCCGGTCTTAATTCAGCCAAAACATTCTCAACTTTTTTTTCTAATTCAATTCTTTTTTCTAAATCATTCATCATTAAGGTTTTAAATTGGAAATTTTTGTATCTTCGTAAAGGGCGTTTAATTTTTTTTGAAAAGCATGCCATCCTTTATTGTTAGGGCAAGAGCCTTTATGCGGGCACGGTTTCCCTTGTTTAAGACATTTTACACAGTTTAAATCGTCGCCTACTGTTCGGATTATATCGAGTAAAGAAATTTTATTAGGCTGTTTAGATAAAGTATAGCCGCCGAATGCACCATGTTTAGGTTTAATAAGATTGCCCTTTTTTAATTTGGCAGCGATTCTTTGTAAGTAAGCTTCTGAAATGCCTGTTTTATCAGCCACGGTTTGTAACGAAAGAGGACCACTTTTTTTAGCGGCCAATTCAGTTAACAAAATTACTGCGTAATCTGTTTTGGTAGTAATCTTCATTCTGCAAATATCCTACCAAACTAGTTGGTATAATGCAAGTCTATTGAGCTGCAGTCGTCTAATTCAAATTCACCGCTTTTTGTGCGCTGCAAATTAACTACATGGCCAACTGTATTTAGAGCTTTGGCAATATCTTCTGCTAAAGAGCGTACATAAGTGCCAGAGCTACAATGAACTGCCAGCTGAAGTTCTAGCTTATCTGAATTATAAGATAGTAATTTGAGGCTGAATATTTCAATATCTTTGGACGGTAGCCGGTTTGGAGTTTTGTTTTGACGAGCATATTTATACAATCTTTTTCCTTCGACCTTAACCGCCGAGAAAAGGGGAACAGTTTGTTTTTGTAGACGGACGAACTTTTTAAGCGTTTTTTTGATTTTGACCTCTGTCAATTTCGGAACTTTTTTCTTCTCTGTAATTTCACCTTCTAAATCGGCGGTACTAGTTTTTTCACCTAGCTTAACAATAAACCGATATCGTTTATCTTGTTTTAAGAATATATCTTGAGCTTTAGTAGCTTTTCCTATCAGAATTAGCAACACTCCAGTTGCCAGCGGATCAAGTGTGCCAGTATGAGAGACTTTAACTTTCTCACCTAATTCTTTTGTCAGGCTATTTCTGATAATTGCCACAATATCAAAAGAGCTCGCACCAAGCGGTTTATCGATTAATAACAATTGTGACTCAAGATAACTCACATAGACTTTTTAACCTATCCTCTAATAAATAGCAAGGCTATATAGCTAATAAAAGCCAATAATAGAAAAGCTCCTTCTGCTCTAACAATTTTTTTGTCCTTACCAAGAACCATAACAAATAACATTATTCCAAATAGAGTCATCAGTACCATATCTAGCAAAATCTCATCTGTAACGGTAGTAGGATTAATAGTTGATGCTAGGCCTAAAATGAAGGCTGTATTAAAAAGATTTGAACCAACAATATTGCCGACGGCAATGTCAGCTTGCTTTTTCAAGACGGCAATTATTGAAGTAGCCAGCTCGGGTAAAGAAGTACCTATACCGAGAATTACAATTCCGGTAAAAGTTTTTGATAAATCCCAGAAATCGGCTAGCTCTAAGGCTGAAGAGACGACATACTGACCGCCGTAAATTAGACCTATGAATCCTCCAATAATATACATTAGTTGAATAAAGAGGCCGTATTTGGGGGTGGCCACATTGCTTTTTCGAACTGACAGCATAACAAAAATCATAGTAAGGACAAAAATAGTGAACAGAGTAAGCAAAATTATGCCGTCGCTTCTTTGCAAGACATTCTCAACTGCTCCGTTGAACAGTTTGTCGGCAGCTAAAACAGTGGCTACAAAAAGGGCGATAAACATCAGAGGCATTTCACGCCTAATAGTAGATGATTTAACTAGTAGAGGGGCAATTAATGCAGAAATACCAATAACTAGACCAATATTAGTAATGTTTGAACCAATAATATTGCCCAAGGCTAAATCTACTTCGCCCTTTGTGGCGGCGAACAAAATTACAGACAATTCGGGTAAGGAAGTGCCAAAAGCAACAACCGTAAAGCCAATAAAAATATTTGGAACTTTAAGTCGTTTAGCTAAATCGGTTGAGCCGGTTACCAACCACTGAGCACCAAAAACTACCAAAGCTAGACTAATGACAAAAGTTGCCAAAGATAATATCACATCTTTATACTAGCTATTATCTAGCGTCTACAGAAGAGGATGAGTGGTCGCTTAACTTTTCAGCTGCTAAGTTATTTGCCCGTAGCAGCGATTCGAAAGTTCCAGCGTCTGTCCAAATGCCACTCAATTCTTGATAGGTCATTATTCCTTTTTGAATATAAGCGTTGTTGACATCTGTAATTTCTAATTCGCCACGACCAGAAGGTTTTAAGTTATCTATAATTGAAAAAACATTTTGGTCGTACATATATAAACCGGTGACGGCTAAATTGGTTTTAGGATTTTCTGGTTTTTCTTCAATTGACACAATTTTGTCACCGCTAATTTCAGCTACCCCAAAACGTTCGGCATCATCTACTTGTTTTAAGAAAATTTTAGCGCCACAAGCTTGTTCGGCGAATTGCAGAGTTGCTTGATTTACAGCTGATTGATCTTCAAAGATATTGTCTCCAAGAATAACTACCATTTTTTGCTCGTCGACGAAATCGCGGGCTAGGCCGAGTGCTTGAGCAATTCCGCCTGCTTCTTCTTGTACGGCGTAAGAGATATTTACGCCAAACTGACGACCAGAGCCCAAAAGCTCTAAGAAGTGGCCGGCGTGTCCGGCACCCGAAACAATCATAATATCTTTAATGCCAGCCTTAATTAGTGTCTGCAACGGATAATAAATCATTGGCTTATCAAAAACGGGCAATAGATGTTTATTAGTTACTTTAGTTAGTGGCATCAAACGGCTGCCCGTTCCTCCGGCTAGTATTACTCCCTTCATATATTTTATTTATTTACTATTTTGGCTAATCCTTCTTCAAGCGTGCTCATATGGTAGCCAAAAGTTTTGGTTAATTTATTATTTGATAGATGCAGATACTGGTGATAGAGGCGACCACTGTTCGTTTTGAGAAATTCTACTAGTGAGCCTGGCTTGATTACATCTTGCTGTAAATTGAACAATTTGGCAACAGTAATAGCAAATTCGTAGTTAGAAACATGAGCTGAGCCGGTGGTGTGAAAAAGGCCGGTGGTTTTTGTTTTAATAATTTGGTTGATTATTTGCGCGATATCGTCAATAAAAGTAGGCGTAATTTTGGTATCGCTAAATTGAGGATAAATTGTGCCATCTGTTATAGCTTGTTTAGTTTTAGCTAAAATATCTTGCTTAGCTGCAAACTGAGCACGGTAAGGGAAGGCGATTCGCAAGATTGTGTGTTGGCCGCAATTATTTTGCACGGCTTGCTCTGCTTCTAACTTGGTTTGACCGTACCACTCTATTGGTTCTGGATTATCTTCTTCGGCGTAGGGTGCTTCTTTTTTGCCGTCAAAAATATAATCGGTTGAGATATGAATTAAATGGATTTTATTTTTTTGACAAACCCGAGCAATATTTTTTGTACCTTCAACATTTACTTTGTAGGCTAACCCAGATTTGTCTCCGCGTTGCTCGAAGGCGGCGGCTACATTGGTGAAGGCAGCTAGGTGAACCAAAAATTTGCTATCTGCTTTGCTACCTGCAATTTTGGCCGCCGCCTCAGAAATTTGTTCGTCAACCTGTTTGGCGTTGGTTAAATCAAAACCAGTAGCTAAACTGAAATTTTGCCAATTGTATTGCGGGTTGAGTTCTACAACTCGCGAGCCTACTAATCCGTCGAGTCCGGTGCCTAAGATATGCATTACTCGAATTTAATTTGCCAGAAGTCTTTACCCAAAGTATCCCAAGGCAATCTTTGCTCGTCTGGCTTTTTAAGATTGAATTGCTGGTTTGAAAAGTAAATGACTGTTGAGCGAGTAGGGTAAAGATTACCAACTCCGTGTGCCACACCTTCAGGAATAAAGAGCAGACGCGGTTTGTGAGCTCCCATAATAAAACGCATCACACTGCCCTCTGTTTTTGAACCCTTGCGAGCGTCAATTAGGCCCATTAGCATTTTCTCTTTTGGGGGTACAAACCAAAGCTCTTTTTGTTTGTAGTGTAAATGAAAAGCCTTGATTGCGCTTGGCTCAACCACAGAATAATTTACCTGTCGTAAGTCGAACTGTTTTAATCCTTCTACTTTACCTTTAGTAATTCTCACTAGCTCTTCGAATGAACCGCCGCAATCTGAGAACTCTTTTAAATCTATAAATTCAACGCCATCAATTTTGTTGGCAGGGGAGTAATCTTGAGTGTAAACGAGATCTTTAAATTCTTTAGATACTTTATTTTTGTCCATACTGTTTTTGAAAATAATTACTTTCTTTTTGTAGTAGTGGCTGCCACCATGATCTATGTTCAGCGTACCATTTAATTGTTTGTGGTAATTCTTCTTCGAAGGTATGTTTGTGTGTAAAGCCAAGCTCTGTTTTAATTTTGCTGGAATCTATGGCGTAGCGACGATCATGCCCTTTGCGGTCGGGCACAAATTTAATTAGCTCTTCAGTTTTATTTGTGTGCTTAATAATACTTTTTACGACATCTAAATTTGAAATCTCGCAGTCACCACCAACGCAGTAGGTTTCGCCCGAGCGGCCTTTCTGAATGATTAAGTCGATAGCGTGGCAATGGTCTTCTACATGAATCCAGTCGCGGATGTTTTTACCATCACCATAAACAGGCAGAGGTCTTTCAAACAGAGCGCTGACAGACATTAGAGGAATTAATTTTTCAGGAAACTGATAAGGCCCGTAATTGTTTGAAGTATTAGAAATTGTAGTTTTCATACCGTAAGTCTTTTGGTAAGCGCGTACTAGCAGGTCTGAGGCAGCTTTAGACGCAGCGTAAGGACTATTCGGTTGGTAGGTAGACAATTCAGAAAACCGTTTAACAGAGTCGAGCTCAAGAGATCCAAACACCTCATCTGTGGAAACATGATGAAAATGTTTTATATTATTCTCTAGGCTAGCTTTCAAAAGCGTTTCGGTGCCCAAAACATTGGTGGTAATAAATTCTGAGGAATCTAAAATTGAGCGGTCGACATGAGACTCAGCGGCGAAGTGAACTACAATATCTGAGCCGGCCATGGCGCGAGAAACGATATCCTTACTGCAAATGTCTCCTTGTATAAAGAAGTAGTTAGGATTGTCTTCGACTTCGCGTAAATTTGCTAAATTGCCGGCGTAGGTGAGTTTGTCGAAGTTTACAATTTGATGTTCCGGATATTTTTTAAGCCAATACAGAATAAAGTTTGAACCAATAAATCCGGCGCCACCAGTTACAAATAATTTCATATGATTAGTCTAGCAGCAAAATTACAAATGAAAAGAAAAAACCTCGGACGAGCCGAGGCTAGGGTGGGGGGGGTGGGCGACGGATGGTATCGCTAACATTAGGATTACCAGAGGTGCCGTATTCAACGACGACTCCTTCACCGCAGCCGAAATGGTTTGGTTGCCGGGCTCTTTGTTGAGGAGTAGCCCAAGCAGGAGCGGCCGATTTTCTAACAGAGCTGACAAGATGGGGAGGGCCGACAACTAGCACGACTCTATCGGCTATTTTTCTGGAGTTGGCTGACAGTAGACAAGTGAGGTTGTCGATTAGCCAATAACAAATATTGGTTTCTTGGGGAAGCAAATCGGACAGCGTTTCTCCTGTAGGCCTACCTTTGAAGATGTGCAGGGTTGCGTGAAGATTCATTGTTCCAGATGCAAAACGCTGAAACTCAGGGCAAGATAGAGGATCCGTTTCGCATCCAACACCTTGTAAAATAAGTTTAGCTGTCCAGTAGCTCATCTGGTCGCCAAGAGCGAAACCAATTGCTGGCCTAAGGTCGCGTTCAGTTAATTCAAGAGCTAATTCTTCAGAGCGTTCCACACCGTGCTCTGAAGGGAAGGTGGCATCAGGAAAGAAATCGATGGGCTCTGTCGGTACCAGAAAAATAATTGCTCGAGGATTGTCGTAGTCGCTCATGGAAGGCTCCTTTCCTCGATTAAAGCTATAGTAGCAATAATCTTGACTAAATAAAAAAACTGCCTCACCCGCATTGCGAGATATTGGCAGGGCTAGACAGGGACGGTTCTTTTATCCATTGTTCTTTCGAGAGACGACCCGGAGGATTACCCCGCCTATCTGGTACACCCGTGTCGTTTTTCGACGAGAGATACGCTGGTAGACTGGTTCACCACGACGCAGTAGATCATCGAATTCCCAGCTTAGTCTGGTGTAGCCTTCCCTATCACTGCAGAAAAGCTTGTAGCTAATATTCGGATAGTCGTCGTCCGTCCATTCGCCTACTCGGTATGGGGTTCGATTGACGTACCACATCAGGTCCAGATCCACCCACAACAGCCAGATCGCTGCCAACCCCAGTAACCCAACCAACAGCAGAATTACCGTTGTCATCGCTTTTCCCCTTTCTGAGCCTATTGGCTTAGGGAAAATATACTCGTAATTTGGTTATAAGTCAACAAAAAAACAGCCGCTAAAGCTGTTTAATTAGCTTGGCGGGGACGACCGGACTATTCGTTGTCAACCCGCTCACTTCGTTCGGGGTATGACAACTCATATAGTGGCGTGAGATGAAATATATTATCTCACGCCAATCGAACCTCCGGTTCTCGTCCGTCTATCACAACAAAACGTCAGTTCACCATAAATGACAAACTGACGTTTTGGCGGGGACGACCGGACTCGAACCGGCGACCTTCTGCGTGACAGGCAGACGCTCTAACCAACTGAGCTACGCCCCCAATTACCGAATTACACTAACACTAATTAAAGCTCTTGTGAAGGGTCACTCCCCCAAATTTTCCTCAATAGCTTTGACGGCCTGATCTTCGTCAACATTGTCTTGCGATCTAATTTCTTGATCTTGACGAATAATAGTTTGATTTTTTGAAGAATCGAGGGGAAATAAAATAATCACAAGCAAAATTACAACAGCGATAAAAATTATTAAGGATTGTTTCTTACTCATTATGGTACATAATTGCTAATAGTAGTTTTTTGCTTCTCTTCATTGATAATGTCATATATATTCCCTTCCGCGACTCCTTCCTCGGCTGTCACCAATATTATATGCCAACCGCGACTGGTTTTCACGGGCTCTGTAATTTCATTTAAAGTAGCACTGAAGGCAGCATCTTGAAAAGCCACATCAATAATAGGTGATTTAGCAGTGCCTTTCTCTAGTAATCCTAACTTACCCTCGTTATCTCTGGTTGATAAATCGTTACTATCTCGCTTCGCTATCTCGCCGAAGTTGCCACCATTTTTCAATTCCTCAAACAGCTGTTTGGCCTTCTCTTCTGCCTGCTTCATCTCTTCTTCGTTATTAACATCGTCCACTGATATTAGAATATGTTGGATATCTCTTTTTTTAGGCACCTGTGAAATAACTTTCTCTTTTAGGATTGTCTCTTCAACCCACACTAAATAATCTGCTGGTGTGAAGCCGTAATATTTCTCTAAAATATGTTCAACCGGTTCTGTCTCCCCAGCTACTGATTCATTGTAAGCAGTCTCAACTTCTTCTTTACTAACGCTAACATTATAACGGCGAGCCACCCGCTCATAAATTGCAATATCTATTAAGCGCTCAATTGTCTCTGTTTCAAAATTGAACCCGGCATATTTATCTTGCGTGCCCGAAACCTCACCGTATTTTTTAAACGCCTCTAAGTCCCGAATATAGCGAGACATTGGTATAAATGTGGTGCCGACGCGAGCCGCCGGAAAAGGATAAACTTTTAAGATAGTTGTAGTTTTTGGGCTAATGTTGCCATTAATATAAATAGACCAGCTGAAGATTAATCCTATTAATAAATAAGCAACCGTAATGCCAAGGGCGATAGCTAAGTAGAGCTCTTTCTTACTTTTGGGTAAATCAATTTTGATTTTTTTAAAATCGAACCGAAGTTTTTTGAAATTAAGCTTAATTTTTTTCATTAGCTAAACATTACTGCTGATGATGTTACTAATCCGGCTCCGACTAAACCGGTGATTAAAGCGTGAAGTAGGTAGGGTTTTATGGGAGTGGTTTTCTTTATTATAACTGGTAATGAGATTAAAAGAGGTAGGGATGTAATGGTTGTTAGATTGAACAAATTTGTTGGCATAATTAGAGCAATAGTAAAGCTAGAAATAGCCAAAAAATTTATGACAATTAAATCGTTAACTTGAAGTTGGTTTTTCAAAAATGTGTATAAGACTAAATTAATTGAGCTAAACAGCAATATTAAAGTAACCCAAAGAGCGATTGGTGTTATGAAGTAAACATAGAAAATTGTGTGCACAACTAAGATTATTGAAAGTAGTGTCATTAATAATTTATCTTTATTTTGCGCGCTTAGTCCTAAAGTGATAATAAAAAATATGACAAAAAATGCTTGAATGTAGAAGTTTGTTTGATTAGCGAGAAAGAGGGCGAGTGATATTAGGATTAATAGAAAAGTAACAACTGCGATAAGTTGATCAATAATATTATTTTTTGACGATGATGTCGATGTCGACTTGATCATTATTTCCCCGCTTGGATTGGTGCGCTACCTGAAACCTTTGTTCTAAATAATTGAGAGTGAATAAGTGTTCGTCTTTTTTATAACTCAGAATTGTTGTTTGGCTGGCCTTTTGGTCGGTTGATTCAGTACCAATTACATTATAACCATAATTAGTTAATAAGTCTGAAACTTCATTTGCATAATCTTTATCGTAAGCGTCATTATAAAGGATTCTAACAGCGGCATTCTCTTTTAATATTAAAGGGTCAGTAGCAATTGAATGCATTAGTTTTTGAATAGCACTGTAATTGAAAAATCCTTCGTTAGGAATTAGCGCATAGGTGCCATATTCGTGAGTGTCTGTTAGTAATCCTTCTGTACCATTACTCAAAACAGCTGTCTGTAAATTTTCTGTGTCTATATCTTGGGATTTTGAAAGGACTAACTTCAAATCATTAGGGGAAATATCTGTTTTCAAATGGCGGCCTAAAATATCTAGCATGTTGAGGAATTTCACAGGATTAGCCAACACCCCAATAGATAGAGCTTTATTTTTAATGGCGGCTAAAACCTGTTGTTGACGAGCAGAACGGGCAAAGTCACTTCCTTCAGCTCCGGGTGTATGTCTTGAACGAACGAATTTCAAAGCAGTGTCACCACTTAATGTTTGCCAGCCAGCGTTAAGATGAAAAGTTTCGGTACTGCCTGCCTCATCGCCAACTGGGTATTGCTCATCGTGAATAGTATTTTCAACATATAAATTTACTCCGCCGAGAGAATCAATTAAAGTTGAAAATCCGTCGAAATCAATTACTAGAAAATAATGAATGGTTAGGTCTGTTATGTCAGATACTAGTGTTTTCATGGCGGCGCCTCCGGAATCCTTCTTTTGACCATTAGCATTGGCATAAACAGCATTAATTTTGCTAGTACCATAAACATTGTCAACATAAAAATCTCGAGGAATACTAAGCATTGATGCGGTGTTATTAAAAATATCTAACGATAAAACCTGAATTGTATCAGTTAGATTACCGCCGGCGTGAGAGTCACCGCCCTTACCGAGAATTAAAATGTTTACTCGAGCATCACCATCTCTGGCTAATCCGCTTTGAGCAATTTGGTCGGAACTTTCTGCTAATAAGGCGAGTGCAGATTCTCCTTCGTGAGCAATAATAATACTGTTTTTTAAGTCAAAGAAATAGGTAATTGAAGATAGGCCAAAGACTAAAATAACAACCGCAATAATTTTGGTTGTTAAACTCCATTTATTAATTTTTAAAATGTTCTTAAATTTCATCTTGGCATCAACTGTCTTATCTCCAGTCTCCTTCTCTTTTTCGTAATGGTGAATTTTGGTGGTTTTAATTTTGTCCAATAAAGCTAAGTTATCATTTTGTTTTATTTACAGCAAACCCTTTAGGTTTAGTGATACTCGGATCTTGGGAGTAGTGGGGAAGTAAGAAGTCTGGCTTAAATTCTTTTTCGTTGAAAAACTTTATTTGGCAGTTTCTTTCAGAAGCAATGATATTAAAAATAGTTAAAAATGCTCTTGTAAAGGTAAAACTGGCTTTAGGCATTTGAAGTTCAATTTTAGAGTTAGGCTCAATAGTCCCTAATAATTTGTCCCGCCATTCATCTAAAGAGATGGATTCATTCGAAATTATTTTTATTGGTTTACTCATCATCTATATTATTAATCTCAATAGTTCTGGTGTCGGGACTGCGGTGAGTAAAATGTAAATGATGATTTGGTTCTGGTAATAAATGCTCTGCTCTTTCTGGCCATTCAATGACTGCAATGGTATTTTGGTCATCTAAAATATCTTCTAAGCCTAAGATGGCAATATCGTTGATGTCGTCTAGACGATATAAATCTATGTGAGCAACTTTTTTTGTGTCATCAATATTATGGATATCAATTATCTGATAACTAGGAGATTTAACACTACTCTTGACTCCTAAATGAGCTAACAGCTTTTTAGTGAAAGTAGTTTTTCCAGCTCCTAATTCTCCTGATAAATAAATATTCTCGTGTCCCTTTAGTTTGGCGGCAATGTCTGAAGCTAAACCCGACAATGCTTTCTCTGTATAAATATTAGACATGAGACCTGTCTTTTACTTGCTCTTCGGCGTCCACTTTTTCATCTGGTCGCAAAGCGCCGATGCTTACTAATCCTTTACGGGAACGAATAACCTTGTTGTTAATAACTCCTTTAATATCAGATTGTGGAAAACGGTAATTTTCAGTGACACCTCTTTTAGCTTGCTCCGCTAAATCTGAAATAACACCGGCTACTTCTCGCGGATTAGCAATATCTGGAAAGTGAAAGTTATTTCTCGCACCAGCCGTTTGTATCTCAATATCCCCGTAATTAAACAGCGTTTTTAAAATACCGGCGTAACTAACAGAGACATCCTCAATATCTTCAAGGTTCAATTCACTAATATCTCGATAGAATAATCTGTTTTGGTTAATATCTACCACTCGTCTGTCTGTGACGACATGAATGTCAAAGTAAAAATCGAACCAAGCGACAATAGCGAATATAAGTGAGAATAAGACAAAAGTTCCCGACGCTGCCACAGCCCAGTTATAGACAGTCGCAGATATAGAAGGATTATGTCTGAGATTAAATAAAGTCAAATAAATCATTACTAATCCTATAACAATCATTACTAAAATAATTAAAAAGAACGGCAGAAAGGCTAAATAGAATCTGCGTAAGAAGATAAAAACTGGCTCATCTTCGTCTTGGCCTTGGAAAGCAGATCTTATTTCGTTCATAGGTTTTTATTTATAGTTTTGAAATTAGAGAAGGTGCTTTGGTTAGAAACTGTAGGATTGCTGTATTTAAAGACCACGAAAATTAAAATGGCGGTTAATAAATAGATAATGGTTAGAGTGACAAAGATAAACACAGAAGCATCGTTGTTATAGCGATAACGAAAGACATGAAAAGAAACGGCTACCAAAAAAGCGGAAAGCACCAAAAACATAACAGTAAAAACAACTATTGGCCAGATCATATTTCATTCAGCTTACCAGATAATAAGTCAATTTGCTTGTTGATTGATAATTAGACCTCTTGGGGTGATTAAGCGACCGCGAGGGGTTTTTTGAATTAATCCTTTTTGTAACAGATAAGGCTCAACTACATCTTGCAAGGTCTCTTTCTCTTCGTTTAGGGTGGCCGCTAGTGTTGTTAAGCCAGCCGGATGAGTTTCGCTGTAAAGAGCCAAAGCAGCTAGGTATTTTGAGTCTAAGCTGTTTAATCCTTCTTCATTTATTTTAAGCAACCTCAGGGTTTTTTTGACATCTTCCACTTTTATATTTAAAGATCGATTTTTGGCTAAGCAGTAATCGCTGACTCGGCGCAGTAGGCGATTGGCTATGCGGGGAGTTTGACGGCTTCTTTTAGCGATATATTCAAGCTCACTAGGCCCAATAGATAACTTCATTCTGGCTGCAGAGTTGGCTAATACCTGAATAATTTCTTCTTGATTGTAAAACTCTAAATGAAGATGAGAGCCGAATCTGTCGCGCAGGGGGCTAGAGATAGAACCCAAGCGGGTGGTGGCTCCTATTAAAGTAAAAGGTGGTAATTTGAGTTGCACAGATTTTGCGCCTGGCCCCTTACCTAAAACGACATCAACTTTGCCATCTTCCATAGCTGGGTATAAAATTTCCTCTAGGGGTCTCTTGATGCGATGAGTCTCGTCAATAAAAAGAATGCTTTTTGGTTTGAGATTTGTTAGTAGGGCTACTAGATCTCCGGTGCGCTCTAAGGCAGGGCCGGAAGTGATTTTTAAAGGTACCCCTAACTCGTTAGCAATAATGTAGGCTAAGGTGGTTTTGCCAAGTCCTGGAGGGCCGTAGAATAGGATGTGATCCATGCTTTGCTGGCGGACTTTGGCAGCTTCAATTAAAATTTGAACATTCTCTTTTATAATTTCTTGACCAATATAAGATTGGAGTTTATCTGGACGCAACGATTTATCCTCAATTTTCTCTTTAGAATCTATATATTGAGGATTAGTTAATACCACTTTGCTCATGAATTTAGTATACCATTATCAATAGTTCCGCCTTCAATTCAATAAGTTCATAAACTTTCATACTTTTTACAATAATTTTCCACATTTGACAATATCCGCTCTCAAGGTATCGTTGAGGACAGGGAAGATATGCAACACAGCTTACAGACTTGAATTACTAGCCTATGGTTACTAAAACCAGCTATGGGTTTAGCTAGTTGATAGAATCCCGCAATAGTAACTTAACAATTAATAACGGAGGAAATAAATTATGAAACTATTCAAAAAAATGTTTCAAGGTGCTGTTTTAGCGGCTGCCATCTTAATGGTTGGTTCAACTGCTAGTGCTGCCCCTTATTCGAACGTAAACAAGTTGCCAGCAATGACAACTGATCCAAATGTAGTAATTACATTTGATTATTTAGGAAGTAGTGTGAACGGGTCAGAGGTAGATTATATCGACCTATATATGAGGAAAGATGACGGTCCTTTTGTCAAACAGAAGCGGACCTACAATCTTAATGCAGAATTGACCATTGACCTAGAACCTTTCGGTGACGGTCGATATTCATTCTACGCAGTAGCTACTACTCGTGATGGCCAAGTTGAGCCAAGTACCAATATTACAGAAGCTGCCGTAGAATATGACGGTAATGCCCCTGCTGCTCCTAAAACAGACAAGATTTATGTTAACGAGGCCCAAACACCAGATTTTGATGAAGTGCAAGGTTTAATAGATTCAGTAGAAGCCTATGCTAGAGTAGAAGTCTTCTCAGATGCTGCGCTTAAAACATTAGTGGCTTCCACTAATGCTACAGATACTGGAGAATGGGGACCAATTCAAGTTGGTGATAATGAGAACGCTGCCATTTGGGTAGTAGCTATCGATGCTCACGGCAATAGAAGTATTGCAGCGCGGGTTGAAAATAGCATTGATTTAGCTAATGCAGTTACCGCTTTTCACGCTACTGCTTATGCTTCAGACAGAATTAGCTTAGATTATGCTGGCCCAGCGTCTGCCCGTTGGTACCGCGTAGAGTACAAGCATGCTAACGGTTCAATCTGGAGTGCCAAGATTGTTACATCTTCAACTACACCAGAGCTGTTTAATCTTGAAGCTGGTAGGGCGTACGACATTAGAGTGGCTCCTGTAGATGAATATGGAAATGTCGGAGTATGGGTGGGAACAACTATTCGAACACTTGGAACTAAAGTTGGCCCAGGTCCAGAGACCAAAGTTGCTGTTCCGATTCCTGCAAATGTCGGAGGAGATGTTATTAATCCTGTAACAGGCAAAGTAGACGGTGAAACAGCCGTTGCTGGTGAAACAGTTACAAACGGTGAAGCAGTTGTAAATGGTGAAACTACAGAAAGCGTTGATGCAGAAGCTGGTACAACAGATAATGCAATTGTTGATACTCCTTCTAGCTCAACTGTTATCGGTGACGAAGATACTACCGCTGAAGTAGTAGTAGATGAAGCTGATCAAGCAGCTACCGAAGAAGAAGCAAGTGCAACTCCTTGGGTAATCCTAGCAATTCTAATTATCTTGGCAGGTATTGCCACTGGCGGGTATTTCTACTGGTTCTCAGGACCTGAAGAAGTAACTACCACTGTTAAGTCTGATAAAGACGACGACAAAGATAAGCGTTGGTAAGTTTTCACTCGTAAGAGTACAAAAAATCCGCTCGAAAGGGCGGTTTTTTTGTTTTTTTGGAGCCACCGGGCGGATTCAAACCGCCGACCTACACGTTACGAATGTGTTGCTCTATCAACTGAGCTACGGTGGCATCTTTTATACAATATCAAATATATATGAGGAAGCCCCGGCCGGAGGCCGGGGCTTCGATGGTTTACCATCTACCTTTTCTGATGACGGTAGTAGGAATTTGCGTTGGGGTTGACTGTTGTGTCGCTTGATCTTGCGGTGGAGGCGTTGGAGTTTGAGCTGACTTATTCCAATTGGGGTCGTTATGGCGGACAGAAATGCAGTGGTTAAGCTGCCAGTTGAAGAGGGGACAATTTTCCCTTCTGCTATGACGGCATTCACCCTTACGACAGGAAGTAGCGAAGTCGGGTGGAAAGTAGTCATGGTCAAGTGCCTGAACTACAATCTCAAACACTCTTTCACCTCCTAAGCGAGTCAGAGGGGTTTCGGGGTGTTTGATGCCACCATTGAGAAGAGTGAGGGTGTTCTGGTCGAACCACCAACACACTTCGCCTTCAAGTCGTCCGGGGCCACCCAGCTTTTTCGCTGGTATGAGCTCGGGCATTGGCTCACCAAGTTGCTCAGCTTTAGCCACTAGTTCATTCCAACGGACTGCCTTGACCACATCAGCAACATTGATTCGATTCTGATGTCGCCTGTTAATGAAAACAATGACTCTACCGGTTGTGAACTCTTGGACAAAGACGGTACAGTCACCACCTTGCCGACTCTTGGCGTGTCTGCCAAGCATCGGACAATCGCTTCGCACGAAGGCGACGGTGATCTGCTTCTTCCCTGAGCCATGTGTCCAGATCTTCGCTCGAGCGAAATCCGCTTTGGCGGTTTCCAGCAGCTCTATCTGCTCTTGGTTATAGGATGTCATGAAGGTTTGAGCGATAGCGTATACTCTTTCGCGACTTCCTTCTTCTCTTGACATTTTCCACATTCTGGCCAAATACATGACCAAAGAATGCGTTCCCGGATTTTCCGGTGTTACTTGCTGAAGGAAGTTAATCATGTCGGTGTCGTCACCGCTGAACTCTTCGACGAAAGGCTGCCATTCGAACTCAACAGATATTGGGGTCGAACAAACAAAGCAGCTGATTGCCCAGAGGGCGATATCAAAGGCTGCCTGAATGAGCTCGCTGTTGCCAGCCTGTCTGAACAGACGATCAATGAAAAAGGGCATCTCATCTTCGCTACAGCCGTTGCTGTCGACTGCTAGCGTGTACTCAACCAAATCGTGCAGGTGAGGACAGGCCACATGAACCGTGCTGTTCAAGTGTCCGACAACTAAAGAGGTCGCACACTGGCCGACTTTCTCTTCGCTTCCGCCATGTGCATGGTGATCGTAGCGGCCACCACCGAAATCAACATGCAGAATCTTATCGGCTAGAAGCTCTTCTTCCGTTACTCCCGACATGTTCTGGCCGCCATCACCATTAAAGGTGACTTCGGCATCAAAAATGCCTGGCCACTGCCTATCACCTAAGAAATTTAACATGGTGACAGCAGCGATTGCGTCCCAATCTGGTGCATGATGAGTAACAATGAGCCACTTTGCGGGGTCGCGTTCCTCGACTCTACTGATGTATGCAATCACGACGACTCTCCTTGCCCTAGTTGGGCCGCAGGTTGTTCAAGTGCGTGCCAAGAATAGCAGATCAATACAATTATGTCAAGACAAAATTCCTCTTCGAGAGGCAAATTTTTGCTATGATGGCCAAGATGAAGCTTACAGAAAAAAATTTATATATTTTACCAATTAGCGCCTTGCTACATTTCGGCATTTATATTTATATAAAAAGCCTTGAATCAAACCTTTCGGCTGAAATTTTAGCAATTACTGCTCGAAGCTTTAATCCTTCTAACCTATACTTAGTTTTAGTAATTTTTGGTCATATTATCGCTTATACTGTAGGTAGAACCTCACCAAGATTATCTATTATTATTTATTTCTCATTAATTTACTCATCTCTTGTATTATCTTTGATTGTGAGTAGATTAGGGGAAGTGAACTATGCAGTCTAGTATTTATTTAAAAGAAGCCCAACAATCTGTTAAACGCGATGAGCAATTTAAGCGTCAGTATTTTGTTTTGTATCGAGTGCTTGAAATAATTCCAGGGTTATTAGTTTGGGGTTCAATTCTTGGTCTAATTTTATTGGCTTTTGTAAAACCAGTGTGGGTAGCCATATTCATGTTAATATATGTTACTTCTTGGCTACTTAGGGCTATCCGTTTCTCATTTTATTTATTGCGCGCTTACCTTCCTTTCGTGAGAAGTATGAACACTAAATGGCAAGCAGTATTACAGGCGGACAAACAAGCCTTTGAAAAATCGAAAGAAGTTTATCATGTTATTTTGGCAGCTACCTATAAAGAAGAGTATGAAACTCTGGCTCGTGCCCTAGACATGTTATCGAAGACCACATTTCCTAAAGAACAAATTATTTTTGTTTTAGCCACTGAGGGTAGAGATCATGATAATGCCAATCAAATCGCCAATCAGTTAAAGAAAAAATACGGTTCACATTTTAAGGATTTCATTATTACGGAACATCCAGATGGAATAGAAGGGGAGGTCAAAGGAAAGGGAACAAACATCTCTTGGGCTGGTCGCATAGTGCGTGACTATATAAAGAAAAACAAGATCGATTTTAAAAAGACTTTAGTTACATCAATTGATGCTGACCATAGGCTGCATCCTGAATACTTATCGGCTCTGACATATAAATTTGTGCAAGACCCTGATGCTGAAAAATCTTGCTATGTTTCGGTGGCTTTGTTCTTCAATAATATTTGGGATGTTCCCTCACCGGTTAGGTTCATTCACTTTTCAAGTTCATTTTGGATGATGACCACATCTGTATGGAC
Organism: uncultured Candidatus Saccharibacteria bacterium; assembly: GCA_964421635.1. Lineage (GTDB taxonomy): Bacteria > Patescibacteriota > UBA1384 > CAILIB01 > JAUSJZ01 > CAYQWZ01. Next base: position 71,893 of record CAYQWZ010000004.1, on the reverse strand, counting down.
ATCAAGGCTGCATAATGTGATGACCCAAACTCAAACCTTAAGCGCTTTAGTAAAAACAGACTTTTATTCTCCTAGCAGCATTGTAGAAGATGGGCAGCAGTACTGGCGGAGTTTATTCGAATTTGGGCCCGACTACACAGTAAAAATGGTTTTAATGCCTGTTTATTCAGACGCAGTGCTGACTGATAGCTTCTGGGATACGCTAAAAGAGCAGTATCTGCAACGCCGCCGCTGGCACTACGGTGTTTCCGACTTTCCTTATGCTATGACCCATTTCTTAACCGAAAAAAAGAATAGAAATTTCCGAGTACTGGTAGATATTTTACGCCATCTTGACGGCCATTTCTCTTTGGCAACGAGCTCAATATTGCTTGGTATTATTGGCTGGGTACCAATTTTAATGACCAATGTTACACAAACTGTGGTTGGCCTAAACTTTCAGCTCTATTATAGCTATGCGTTGCGTTTTGCCTTAATAGGATTATTTTTAAGTGCAGTTTTATCAATTATAATAATTCCACCAAAGAAAGAGAATAAGAAATGGTCAAAGCTCTATGTGCTTTGGGATTATATTTTGGTGCCAATTCAAATTCCACTGTCTGTTATCTTGGCCGCTTCGGTGCCGTCGCTAGATGCACACACCAGATTAATGCTAGGCAAAGAGATGGGCTTTAGAGTAACCAAAAAAGCAGTCAGTACCAAGACTGAGCTTTTGGACAGCTAGACTAAAAAAAGATCTTAAGAAGGATTAAAAGAAATTTGCGAGCTAACGAAATCAGAGATGCTTTGAGAGTTGGCTGAATTAACAGTGTTTTTTATTAAGTTGCGTACACCGCTAGCAGAAACTCTAGTACCATTTTGCACAAGATTATAAAGTGAGTTGTTGAAATTCTTAAAGAAGTTAGCGTCTTCTTCGTAGAGTTGATACCAAGACCATCCGGCTAATTGATAATAAACACCGACATTGGAACTAGAATAAAAACTGCTGTTGCCACTAGGCGTGCTATATGACGAATTAATTTGACTAGCTATTTCATCGCTAATGGTAATATAGGGGTCATTAAAGTTTATTATTCCCTGTTCATACATCTTGCGCATGACCACATCGGTGGCTGCAACCGTGATGCCTTCTTCAAGTACGGGCGCGTTCAAAGCGGCGATACCGTGAAATCCGTGAATTATCTCGTGCACAATTGTGTTCACATCATTACTAGAATCTTTATCAAAATTTCGAAGCTTGATAGTAATTTCTATGCCAGCTTCGGAGTTAGCGATACTAATTTCACCGACTGCGCCAGCAATATTAAAACTATCAACGAAGTTAATAGTAATTTGGTTTAGTAAATAAGGATTTCCATAAACAGAATCAATCACATCGTAGGCGCTTTCAACTATTGACCGAACCTCAGCTTTATCGGCAGTAACATCACGCGAGGTTAGCGATTCAACTTTAAATAAAGGTGGGCGACCGCGAAGAGATTCTAGCTCATCACTGTTTGAAGCTAGCTGAGCTTCTTGCAGCTTAATCCGATCGTTCAGGGTTGCTAGACTCTGTTCAGCTTTGGCCAATTCATTCCGTGCTGTTTTCAACTCTTGGTTAAGCTTTGTTAACTGAACATTCTTTTCAGCTACCGAAACCTGTAAATCATCTCTCTCGGCCTTGTATTCATTAGCTAAATCTAAGTTTGACTGTACTAATTGTTCATACTTCGATTTTTGCGTTTGCCAAGCTGTCTCCCGATATAAATAAGTGAATCCTAGTAGCGCATTGAGCGTGGCTGAAAAAATAAAAAGGATTACAAAAAAACGAGAGACCCTTTTTGGTCGGCTTAAGAACTCTTCTCGTGAAGGCCAGAAGGATTGCATATTACTGTTCTCCGCCAGTTTTTTCGTCTAATGATTTATATTCACTCTCAGCCGGATGAATGTTGCGAGGTTTGCAGGTTTTAATAATATGGTAAGCGTCTTCAATTGTGTCAACAATTTGCATGGCTTCGAAATCTTTCTGACTGACTGTTTCGTGTTGCTCAACTAAAGATCTTTTTATCCATTCTACTAATGGATGCCAAAAATCTTTGCCAAATAAAATAATAGGAATATGCTGCTCAATTTTTCCAGTTGCCTCTAAATTAAGGATTTCAAAAAGTTCGTCTAAGGTGCCGAAGCCTCCTGGAAAATATATATAAGCTTCGGCAGCAAAAGAGAGCATTACCTTTCTGGTGTAAAAATAATTAAAAGCTTCTGAATTTGTAACATAGGCATTAGTCCTTTGCTCATTAGGTAATTGAATGTTCAATCCTACTGACTGGCCTTTGCCTTCCTTGGCACCTTTATTGGCTGCTTCCATAATTCCTGGCCCACCACCTGTAACAATAGTGTAACCATCTTTGGCTAACATATTTGATAGAGTTGTTGCTTTTTGGTAGTAATTATTATTTTCATCAAAGCGAGATGAACCGAAAACTGTTACTGTGCGTTTGTATTGAGAAAGAAAAGTAAATCCGTCAACGAATTCTGCCATAATACGAAAAATCCGCCAGTTAGTATCGTGGGCAAAATTAAAATCCTGCTTATTTGGTAGATCTCCTCCTTTATCCATCTCAATTATTATAACAGATGAAAACCAGTCTCATTGGTTTTATTTGGTGGTTGCCAAAAAGGTTCAAACTCTTGTATTAAAAATGGTTTAATAACCGCTTGTTGATTGTCGATTGGCTCTGCTGGAACATCTGTTTGATTTAATTCATTATCTTCAATGTTTCCGGCAATTACTTTGTTAGCATTTGTTTTACTCTCACACTCTTCGGAATTATCTAAAAGAGTGTTAATAATATTTTTAATAGAGTATTGACATTTCTCTTCTTCAATCTTTTGTTTGGTGGTTGAGTTATGAGCTAAGAATTTAGTTTCAGCAGTTGGTGGTAGAAAGGTTAAAACAGGCTTATCGACTAAATATTTTTGCATAAACTCTCGCCAAATTGGAGCAGCCACTGTTGCACCTGGAGAACCGTATCTCATTGGTCGACCGCTGTTATTGCCGACCCAAACTCCGACTGCAATTTGCGGGGAGTAGCCGACCGTCCAAGCGTCTTTAAAATCTTGCGATGTTCCTGTTTTTACTGCTACCTCGCGATTAGAGACCATTAGGCTGGTGCCAAAAACAGCAGTTTCAAGTTTTGTATTAGCCAAGGTTTTCGACAGGGTAAATGCAATCTCCGGATCAACCGAAAAAACATCAGGTAAATCTTTTTGTATGAGGTCAGTAATTTCATGGTTATCTTTACTAATCACTTCTTGAACATAATTTATTTCGTGCCATAACCCACCATTGCCTAAAATTGCGAAAGCATTGGTCAGCTCGTCGAGTCTTACTTCATAGGCGCCCAGAGCCATGCTTAATCCGTACTCATCATTTTCTGGCAAAGTTATTCCTAAATAATTAGCAGTTTCAGCTACGCTGTCTGTGCCAATATCAGCTAAAATTTTCACCGCCGGAATATTAAGTGATTGATTAAGGGCTTGAGCAATAGTGACATTGCCGCGAAAAGTGCCATCGTAGTTCTTAGGTTCATAAACATCTTTTTTAGACAAGATGTAGCGAACGGGGGAGTCAGAAATTATTGAGTTAGGATTATATCCGTTCATAAAAGCGGTGGTATAAATAATTGGTTTAAAAGCGGAGCCCGGCTGTCTGGGTCTAGCTGCAACATTTACATTTCCCCAAGCAGTATTAAAATAATCAATGCTACCGACCAGTGCTATTACATTTCCCGTAGCTACATCAATAGCAATGAGCGAAGCGTTTGTAGCGCCATAGCTAGCTAGTCGTCGCTGATGATCTTTCAAAATCGTTTCGGCTAGTTTCTGAGCTTCCGCATCTATGGTGGTTTTAACAACATAGCCACTTTGCGCTAAACTCTCTTCTGCTTCTATGTCTCCGCCCAGTCTTTTTAGTAGTTCGTCTTTAGCTGACCACACTACATGCGGTGCTCGAATATCTATGCTTCTGTTATAAAAAGAAGGATTTTCATGTGTAGGCGCTTCGGCTTTTGCTATTTGTGCTTCTTTGGCACTAATATATTTCAGCTCTACCATTTGATCTAAAATGTAATCTTTGCGAGCGAAGAGCTTTTCTTGGTGATTACCGAAGGGAGAATAATAACTAGGCAATTGAGGCAGGGCTGCTAACAGAGCACTTTCAGAGAGGGTTAAATTGCTAGCATCTTTGTTAAAATATGTTTTAGCCGCTTCTTGAGCGCCGAAGGCTTGATTTCCGAATCCTACTTGGTTTAGGTAACTTTCTAAAATCATTTTTTTAGAGTAGTTCAGCTCTAGCTGAAAAGCCAAAATTGCTTCTTTAATTTTTCGCTGAATAGTTTTTTGTGAATCAAGTAAAGTGTTTTTGACTAATTGTTGAGTGATAGTTGAGCCGCCTTGAATTGAATCCTTACTATCTATGTCTAGCCAATTGCGCGTGTTGCTAAGCGCTGCTCGTAAAATTGCCGAAGGATCAACCCCGACATGTTTATAAAAGTTTTTATCTTCGGCGGCAATAATGGCTTGCTGTAAATCTGTGTCAATTTTTGTTAGTGGCACAATGGTGCGCCGTTCTTCTAAATAACTTTCATATAAAATATTACCTTGCGAGTCTGTGTATAAAGTTGTTTGGGGTATGTGTCTATTTCTAAAAGTATCAATTAAAGATTCGGAAGAGCTGGCATCAATCCATAATATTAAGAAGGATAAAGAAAAAAAGAGTATTAATGCCAGACTGCCGCTAAACAGTTGGTAGATACTCTTTCTAATCATCTTGTGAATTTTTCGCCCCACTAAATTAATATTAAACCAAAAGTGAGCAATTAACTACTGTTGCAGGTGATATACTGTTTTTAGATAAATAATTTTTATTATGACCGATCAAGAAAAACTCAATGAGCAAGAGTCCTCGCTGGAAGATTCATATGAAAACATAAAAGAACAACTCGAGATGTTTGAAGTTACCGGAGATTGGCGATCCGATGCTGTAGCTTTGATTAATATATTAGAGGGAAAAACAGTTTATTCATCTTCAGAGAATGTGCTTAATAATGATCTACGAATTTGGTTAAACCAAGAGCTGAAGTATTACCAATATTTTATCGATCAAGAGCCAGATAGATCACAAGCTACAATTGCTCCTTTAGTTATAGGAAAGGTCAATGCTGTATTGGAAGAAGATTTAGGAGAAGAAGATGTAACTCCAGAAAAAATAAGGCATGTTTTTGAAGTTGAATTTAGAAAAATATTAGATAAATGGGAAGCAATTCAAGAGAGAGCAGAAGCACTATCTGAAAGATTAAAAGGAATCAGAAAATCCTTATTAATAATTAGTAGCCCTAAACTTCTACAACAATTTGAGAGATTGTTGGAATCAGTTGAAAAGAGAACGGGAGTATTTCGGGAACAATTTTCAAGTATGAAGGATCAATTCACACAGCTAGAACAAGCGGTCGGCGAAACAGAAGATAGTCGGACTAATAGTGATTTTGAAAATATTCTCAGCTATATTCGTTATGGAAGTGAAGCAAGCATCCAGCGAGCAAATCAAGTTTTAGATGATATGAATAGTCAGATTGATGATTTTGAAGCCTTTCTTACTCAACAAAACATTGCCCGATCAAACTAATTATTCTTTTGGTAGCCCTACGGGGAATTGAACCCCGATTACCAGATTGAAAATCTGGCGTCCTAACCATTAGACGATAGGGCCACGGTGGCTTTTGGTGGACCGCCCGGGACTTGAACCCGGAACCTTAGGCTTAAGAGGCCTCTGCTCTACCAATTGAGCTAGCGATCCTAAACTATTAATTGGTACTCTCGGCAAGACTCGAACTTGCAACCTACTCCTTAGAAGGGAGTTGCTCTATCCTGTTGAGCTACGAGAGCAAATTTTCTGGGGTGGATGATGGGACTTGAACCCACAACCTCCGGGACCACAACCCGGCGCTCTAACCAGTTGAGCTACAACCACCACATGGAGCGGGTGAGCGGAATCGAACCGCCATCACAAGCTTGGAAGGCTCGTGCACTAGCCATTGTGCTACACCCGCATTTACACTTAACAAACCTATCACTAATATACCTGTTTTTCAAGGGTAAAGGCTACAAAAACTTATGCAGTTTCACAAATTAAGTATATCTGATTGTACAGAATGGATGTATTATAAAAAGTATGTTAAAACGAAGCATTCAAAATATCACAGATAGCATTAAAAAAACGCACGAGCTGCATACTCAAGATAAATTACACCGTCGTATTGTAATCAGGCTGTGGTTCACAATGATTATTTTAGGAATTGCTACGGTCGTGGTCGTCTGGGATGTATTCATGGGCACTACCTCTCTGGGTTTGGTTTTTACCCTAATAGTCATTGGACTTTTTATTGGTATAGGATTATCTAAAATATATAAATTAGATTGGGATCCGGAAAAAGAATTCATGATGGCAAAAAGATATGATAGAAATGGAATCATAATCCTTATTTTATATATCTTATTAAGACGAGCTTTATACTTTTATGCAGAAGAAATATATCATCATAATGTTGCTCATGTTTTAGCTTTCTCTTTCTCTCTACTTATTGGAGTAGCAGTTGGTCGTTTAATTGGTTTAACGATTGCTGTAAATAAAACATTTAAAGCGAATAACAAAAAACCGCCGACTGCTATCTCTTAATGCTAATGGCGGTATCTTTGGTACGCCCGGAGAGATTTGAACTCCCGACCTTCTGGTCCGAAGCCAGACGCTCTATCCAACTGAGCTACGGGCGCTAAATATAACAATGCAAAAAAAACTATAGCATAATTACTGTTGTTTGGAAAGAAAGTTGTACTACGAAAAGTCAAAACGCTTGTATTTTAGCATAATGAGAATGGACTCTAGTTATCCACAGTACCAATAGTCAGTATGGTAGTATATATATATCTATTAAGTAATAAAATCATAAATTGTATGACATTCATACTAAAGTTATGAAAAAGATCTTATGAAAAAAGAATTTTGTAAATATTTAGGGATCATATCAGGAGCGTTGATCATGTTGCTGATTGGTAGCGGACAAACAAAAGCAGCAATTATAAGAAGAAATGTTGCACCACCAACCGCTTTTAATAGCGGTATTTTGGTTAATAATGGCAGTACGTTATTTGGACAAACTAACATTTTTGGGAGGGTCAATCTTAGTGGTAATAGTCTTGACTTTGGCCAAGGTGGCTCCAAAATTGAAGACAATGGTGATTTGACATTGGCTACTGATAATTACCTGTTTCTAAACGCGAGCAGTCGGGTAAATGTTAAGAATGATTTGCGAGTCAAGGGACAATTACAGTTAACCCAAGGCGATCAAGATAATGGCAGTACTATTTATGATAATGGTGATTTGGTAATCTTTTCTAACGATACAGTCAAGCTAAATAGTAAGAAAAAAGTTGAGATTCAATCAGACGCTTTATTTCACGGTGGGTTACAAGTCAACGGTGTTGTCGAACTACCGAGTGGAAGTGTTGTCGGTGACTCAATTACCGATGGGAGTATAACTACCGCTAAATTAGCTGACGGAGCGGTAACAACAGCTAAGTTAGCTGATGATTCAGTTAATTCAATCAAAGTTGTTAACGGTAGCATAGTAAACGAAGATATTAGTAGTTTGGCAGGGATCGGTTTATCAAAGCTAGCTTCCACCACCTCTGGTTATATTATTGTGGCCAACGGTTCTGGTGTGCCAACTTATGTACCTATGAGTGGTGATACTACTATTGCGACCACAGGAGTTATAACTATTTCCCCAGATGCCGTTACTTCGGGGAAGATAGCAGATGGTAGCATTCTGAATGGTGATATCAATGCAGCTGCCGGTATTGTTTACAGTAAATTAAACATTGCAGATGGTGATTTGACAATTGCTAAAACAGCCGGATTGCAAGCGGCTTTAGATAGTAAGTTGGCTTTAGCAGGTGGTACGATGACAGGGAATATCGATTTGGGCGGCAACGATATTACCGGAGTTAATATTATTACGGCCAATAGTTTTAACGGTAAAGCAACCGATTCGGATTTATTAGATGGACATGATTCGTTGTATTTTGAGGTAGCAGGGACGGCTTCTGGTTTGATGATTACACACGAGGCAACTTACGATCATAGTTTAATTGCTACTGCCTTACAGAGTGAATCAGATCCAATATTCTTAGGTTCTGCTGTTGCTGGAGTAACAACTGCTGATATTGGCAATTGGAATACAGCTTGGGGTTGGGGTGATCACGCGGGGTTGTATGATTTAGTGGGGACAGCTTCAGGTTTAGTTGGTGCTCATGAATCAACTTATAATCACGGCTTAATTGCCACCGCCTTGCAGAGTGAATCAGATCCAATATTTAGCGGTTGGAATAAAAGTACAGGTATTTCAATAACGGAGAGTCAGGTTAGTGATTTACAGACGTATTTAACTGATCTGTCCGGTTTAAACACAGACAATCTTAGTGAAGGTGCAACCAATAAGTATTTCTCGGGATTCACTGAAATTGATCCAATATTTAGCGGTTGGAATAAAAGTACAGGTATTTCAATAACGGAGAGTCAGGTTAGTGATTTACAGACGTATTTAACTTCAGAAGATGATCCAATATTCTTAGGTTCTGCTGTTGCTGGAGTAACAACTGCTGATATTGGCAATTGGAATACAGCTTGGGGTTGGGGTGATCACAATGGGTTATATTTACCAATTGATGGTAAAGCGGCCTTAGCTTTTACGGCTGATACTGCGACTAAAGTTCCTGAAGATGTTTCAGACATTTCAGCCACAGATGCTTGCGCTGTCAGAGGTGCAATAGTAATTGACTCAAGCAATGAATTCTACGGCTGTGATGGCTCGGCGTGGAAGAGACTCGACTATTAGAGGATAAAAAAAACAAAAGCCCCTTTGAAATAGGGGTTTTTGTTTTAAGTTAATTCTTCGTTGACTATTTAAAGGAGTAAATTATTCTGTGAGGGAAGCCCTCGGAACCTCATCAAACATCCTGCCTGCCGCCAGGCAGGGGTTTCTGAACGTTAGTTCAGAATTGATGAGGTGAGAGAGCAGATCGCGTTTTACCCTGCCTACCGGCAGGCAGGCGCTGGAGTAAAACGACGACCGTTTCCCGAACAGGATAATTTGCTTCTATTATGGTCGGGGAACCGGGACTCGAACCCGGGGCCTCCTGCTCCCAAAGCAGGCGCGCTAGCCAACTGCGCCATTCCCCGTCTATCAAATACTATCAGACTTTACCCGAAAATGCCTCTTTGTGCAAGTCTTTACAAAATTGACTATCTAATAATGTGAGCGTATGATAACTAAGATAATACTTATGAAAAAACACAATTATTATGATTTATATTTATGTACTGGCAGCCCTTATTGTAGGTGCTGTTGTCGGGTTTATATTAAGCAAACAGAGCAAAAGAAATGTTGAATCTAAAGCTGAACAGAAAGCCAAAGAACTAATTTTGCAGGCAGAAGATAGACAAAGAGCCATTTTGAAATCTGCAGAAACTGAAGTTACCGAGGCTAAAGAAGAAGCAAAAAAGGAATACACTGAAAAACAGGCTTATGTTTTAGATTTAGAGAAAAAGCTAAGAGATAGAGAAAAAAGCCTTGATGATCGCAGCCTCGAGCAAGACGGCGCCAGAAAAGAAGTTGAGAAGAAGTATGAAGAAATCATACGACTTAAAGATAGCCTAAAAGATATGAGAGTTAGGCAGGAAGAAGCGCTGCAGAAAATTTCGAAGATGAATAAGGAAGAAGCTAAAGAGGTTCTTTTGGGAGCAGTAGAAAAAGACGCCAAGGAAGAAGTTCTAAGAAAAATGAAGGCTGTTGATAATCAAACAGAAGAAGAGTTAGAGCAGGTAGCAAAAATGCATATAGCTACCGTTATTGGGCGTCTAGCATCAGATGTAATAGCGGAATCAACCGTCTATACAGTGGAGATTCCTAATGAAGAGATGAAAGGCAGATTAATTGGTAAAGAAGGAAGAAATGTTCAGGCCTTTGAAAAGAACTCAGGAGTAGACCTATTAATTGATGACACTCCAGGAGCAGTAATTATTAGTTCATTCTCTCCTATGCGCCGCGAAGTTGCTAGAGTTGCTTTAATTAATTTAATTAAGGATGGCCGCATTAATCCGGGCAGAATTGAAGAGACTATTAAAAAGGCGCAAGACGAAGTTAGTCGGGTAGTACAGAAAGCGGGGGAACAAGCTTCCATGGACGCGCGAGTTAGAGCATTACCAAAAGAAGTCTTAAAGGTTTTAGGACAATTAAAGTTTCGTACATCTTATGGGCAGAATGTTTTAGCCCATTCAGTTGAAGTAGCAAAAATTTCAGGCATGTTAGCAGATGAACTAAAAGCAGACTCTAATGTAGCTCGCCAAGCCGGACTATTACACGATATTGGAAAAGCTATTGATAAAGATGTACAAGCTCCCCATCATCATATATCGGGTGATATTGCCAAGAAATACGGCATGAGCGATGCAGTGGTACATGCAATTTTAGCTCACCATGATGATATTGAACCAGAAACCATTGAGGCTTGGATTGTCAGAGCAGCAGATGCAATTTCTAGTGCCAGACCCGGTGCTCGCCGTGGTTCGTACGAAGAGTATGTAGAGCGTCTACAAGAGATTGAAAATATCTGCAATGGTTTTGATGGAGTAGATAAAGCTTATGCAATTTCTGCTGGTAGGGAAGTGCGCATATTAGTTAATCCTAAAGAAATAGATGACTTGGGTATAGCTAAATTGGCTAAGAGGATTGCTCGAAAAATTGAAGATGAGATGCAGTATCCGGGGCAAGTACAGGTAAATGTAATAAGAGAAACGAAGGCTCAGGCAATTGCGGAGTAACTTTTCCACAGTCAGACAGACGATTGCTGTAATATAGTTTTTAATTAAGATTGTATAATTGCTATAGGACAGACAATAGTAGCTGACCAATAGGATATACATTGACCCAATTACTCTAGGAGCGATATATTAAGCCGTAGTAATACTAAATAAGTAAAAGGAGAGGAAATGAACAAACAAGTTCTAATTCAGGCCGTATCTAAAAATACCGGTCTATCGAGAAATGAAGTAGCTGCTGCTACTAATTCGTTAATAGAAGTAATCTCAGACGCTTTGGTAAAGGGTGAGAGAGTTACCCTAACAGGCTTCGGAACATTTGAGCTTTCACACCGCAAAGCTCGTGCTGGTGTAAACCCACGAACAGGTGCTAAGATTCAGATCCCTCAAATGAAACTACCTCGCTTCCGCGCAGGTAAGGCATTGCGAGCCCGTGTGAAATAACAATTTGAAAAAAAATAGACCTCCATCTGGGGGTCTTTTTTTATCTTATTATTTTTTTGTTTTACACTAGCGACGCAAGCAGTTTTGCCAATTTTTTTTGGTCATGCCTGAGCAAAGATCTATTAGCCTTATCTGATTTAGATTTTTTATAAGGTACTTGGCTAATGATATTTCTTCTAATAATAGTGTTGTTGTGAGGTAAATCATCTACTACAGGATATTCTTTATCTTTAGCGTAAGCTTTTAAAATAGATTGAGGAATTTTCCCATTATTGACAATTGTTAAGTCACAGTCTTTACCAATCCTTTTTACTACCCCTGCAAGGTGTTCAGAAGCTTTCATTTGATGAGTTTGACTGAAGCGCGTCATCAGGTTCATAATATAGACTACTTTCGCTTTTGATTCTCTGAAGGCTCCTTTAAGCCCATCGACGCAGAGAGCAGCATGTAATGAGGCGTAATAGTCTCCTGGTCCAATAACAATTAAGTCGGCATCTTTAATGGCTTCGGCTGCTTTGGAATAGATTTTAGCCCGTGGAGAGAGGCGAACAATCTTTATTTTTTTATACTGATCAGCTTTTTGGTCCAAGGTGTGTTCGCCGACTTTTACTGTGCCATCAGAATATTCGACTACTAGCTCGACATTCTTATTAGTAACAGGATAAATATTGCCCTCAATGCGAAAAATATGTTTGGCAACTTCAAGAGCTTCGGCTGTGTTGCTAGATAAATCTTGCAAGGCAGTCAGAATAAGATTACCTAAATTATGGCCGACAAGATCACTGTTGTTGTTTTCAAATCTGTACAATAACAGGTCGCGAATATAGTGCTCGCCGTTCTCTTTAGCCATAGAAGCCATAGATTGGCGCAAGTCGCCAACTGGTTGAAACCCGAACTCATCTCGTAGCCTGCCCGTAGAGCCGCCCGAATCGGCTACCGAAATAATTGATGAAATTTCATAAGGATAATTTTTAAGACCACTAACAACCACCGATGTTCCAGAACCTCCACCAATCACTGCTGCTTTTTTCATAAATGAATTTTTTTGGTGCCCCCGGCAGGAGTTGAACCTACAACCTTATCCTTAGGACGGATCTGCTCTATCCAATTGAGCTACGAGGGCATGCATTTATGATAATAGTGAAGTTTAAGGAAAAATGATAGCCTAATAGTAGGTGAAGAAAATTAAAGTTGATCTGACTAGTGTTCATATAAGACCAGCCAAAATATTGCTTGTAATAGTCAGTGTGGCTGGTGGAATTTTATTTTCTTCACAATGGAGAACAAGAATAGTGCGAGTAATTAATCCTATACAGCCTTATACTTCATTGACAGTAACTCGTGATGCTCTGACCGAAGAGCAGACTAGATTGAAATCAGAAATCAATAATATAACAAAAAGCATAGATTTAAGAACGAAAGATTTAGCCATTGCTAATCAAGTTGACCAAGTTATTGTCAGTGAATCTAGCAAGGTTGTTGAGCTGGCTGGCCTAACTGATGTTTCGGGCGAGGGAGTGGCTGTGACTTTAGATGATAGCTCATCATACTTATTAAAGGAGCAATCAATTGCTCATGCGGCTGATATTCGAGACATAGTCAGCCTGCTCAAAAGAGCAGGGGCAGAAGCGATCTCTATAAATGGAGAGAGAGTTGTCTCTATGACTGCTATAGACTGTATTGTGAACACTATTTTAATTAATGAGACTAGAGTTTCGAATCCTTATGAAATACAAGCTATTGGTGACAAAAATCATTTATATCGAGTTTTAACTGACCCTGCTATCTTGCAAGATTTGCATCGTCGCGTAGTCGGAGACGGCATAATATTTGAAGTCAATAAAGAAAACGAATTGTTTATCGACGCATATTCTGGTCGGTTGCCAGGAATTAATGCTCGAGTTGCCATATGAATAACAAAGAAATTAAATGGGAGTTCTTTTTACTGACTTTGGTGTTGGGTATTTTGACCGTTTGGCAGATGAATACAAAATCAAGTTTAGAGCGAGCACAAAATCCTGAAGTACAGGAGGTAATTGCGGTTGAAGTTGCCAGATTGACTAATGCTAATTCGGAGCTGCGAAAAGAGTTGGCCGATTTATCTAATGAAGAATACAACTTGGCTCAAGTTTTAAATAATAAATCGAAGGCGGAGGAGTCTATTCAAAGTAAGCAAGAGAAGGCTGAAATATTAGCTGGTAATAAAGCGGTTGAAGGTCCGGGCATTAAGCTAACAATTAATAATGAGATGAGCATTCCGCAATTAATAGATGTGCTTAACGCTCTAAAGAATATTGGAGCTGAAGCAATTTCGCTAAATAATATTAGAATTACTAATCAGTATTCTGTTTGGGGAGCCGAATTACAAGGTCCTTATATTATTGAGGCTATTGGTGGTCCGGCTGCTTTATCGACATCTTTAACTAGACGGGGAGGGGTTATTGATCAAGTCGAAGCATCGTCAGGAGCGCTAGATTTTGAATTAAGTGAACAAGAGCAGTTATTACTTCCTGCCGGACCAGTGAAAAACTTCAAATATGCAAAAACAGTTGAGAGTATTCAACAGTAAGGCTATATTTAGATAGATGAGCGAAACACAAAAAACCAGAATAGATATAACTTGGTGGTCAATTGTACGAATATTGGCCATTCTTTTTGGTTTTTATTTACTTTTCTTAATTCGAGACATCATCGCCATTCTGTTTATGGTCTTTATTTTCGTGGCGGCACTAAACCCAATAGTGTCAAAAATGCAAAAGAAAGGATTACCTAGAATTGCTGCTGTAACACTGGTATTTATTGCCATCATGTTAATATTGGGAGTTTCCTCAACTTTAATGTTTCAGCCGCTAGTTAATCAGATCAATGATTTAGCTAAAGCCATTCCAGACCATGTTGGTAAAGCGGTGCCAGCAATTGAGAACTTCTTACAAGGAACAGATTTCTTTGGAGCGATATCAACAGGATTACAACAGTTCTCAGGCAGCATTACTAGCTTCTCTACTAATGTTGTCACTACTACGCTCGGAGTTTTAGGTTCACTGTTCACAGCTTTCACAATTATGGTTCTAACTTTTTATTTACTTTTAGAAGAGAAAGCATTAAAGGACTTTGTAGATAATGTTATTCCTCCAAAATATAAGGACGAGCTGGTGCGAGTATTAAATCAGATATCAAGCAAGATGGGTTCTTGGGTTCGCGGACAGCTTCTTTTAATGATTATTATCGGAATCCTTTATTATATTGGTTTAGTAATTTTGAAAGTCGAGTCTCCTTTGGCGCTAGCAGTTTGGGGCGGGTTAACCGAAGTGGTGCCATTTATTGGTCCAATTTTGGGTGGCGTGCCCGCAATCTTGGTGGCTTTACTGACGGGCTCTCCGTTGCAAGCAGCCCTAGTAGTGGTGATAATGATTGTTATTCAGCAAGTAGAAGGGCAGTTCTTGGTGCCGAAAGTGATGCAAAAAGCAGTCGGCTTATCTCCTGTCATCGTAATTGTAGCTTTATTAATTGGTGGAAAACTTCTTGGTGTTATTGGAGCGCTGCTGGCTATTCCAATAGCGGCCATTGTGGCAGTATTAGTGAAGCAGTGGCCACAAATTGAAAAGACTCTTAACTCGTAGATTTTGAAAAAGAATACAGGACTTAAAAACCGAGTTGCTTTTATGGATTATGAATTTTCTGATGAGATAATTGCCGGTTTGGTTTTAAAAGGGGCTGAAATAAAAGCGATAAGAATAGGCAAGGCGAATTTAACAGGCTCACATGTTAAGCCATTGGTTGATAGAAAAACAAAGAAGTTGGAGCTTTGGTTGTTGGGAATGCACATTGAAGGATCAAACCAACGCAGTATAAAACTATTAGTTACAAAATCTCAGCTAAAAAATTTGGCTGGTAAATTTGAACAAAAGAAAGCTACCTTAATTCCTAAAAAAACAATTTTCAAGGGCGGTTATGTCAAACTGGTGCTGGGGCTGGGGCAGAGAAAGAATAAAAAAGACAAACGACAAAGCCTAAAAGATAAGGATAGAAAAAGACAGGCAGAGCGAGCTATCAAAAACCGAAGCTAGATTTTAGCTATACTAATATAGCAATGGGGCAATCAAATAAGCTTTGGCAGACCAGATTTAAAAGGGCAGTGACAATTTCGCATTGGCTCAAATTTACTCCGTTTATTAGAATGGTTGGTTTGAACGGATCAATGATGACAAACAGAATGAACAAAAATTCAGATATAGACTTTTACATTGTGACGGATGCAAACAGACTGTACATTACACGCACTATTGCCACAATTATTGTTCATCTGAGTGGTTGGCGTCGCTATGGCCAAAAAATTCGGGGAAGAGTTTGTCTAAATAGATTCGCCACCGTTGATGCTTTACAAATTACTCCTAACAACAATTATCATGCTCGGGTGTTTTCGTGTTTGTTGCCACTAGTGTCAATAAACAATACTTATGAAAAATATCTGCAGCAAAACCGCTGGATGAATAAAACAAAATATAAATTAAAACACTTTCAAAATAAGCGAACGACTAAAGGATTAACAACCATACTAAGAGGTTTTGGCGAATTAATGATGGCCGGATTTTTAGGAGACAAGCTAGAATCAATTTTAAAAAACTGGCAGACCAAAAAAATTATGTCAGACTCAAACGCTTTTATTCCGGGCAGCAGAGTTAAAATTAAATCTAACGAGCTTTGTTTTCATAACAAGAAAAATCATGTATAAAAATCATTTATTTTTTGGTGAAGACAATTATACATCCTTAAAAAGTCTTGAGGCCGTGAAGGCGCGTTTTATTAAAAAATATTCTAGCTCGTCGGTGGTGGTAATAGATTGTGAACAGCAAAAAGATAGTATAAAAAAAGAGCTTGAAGAAGCAATTACAGTGCGCAATTTATTCTCAGAAGAGAAGTTAATTATCATTAAGCATGTTTTTAGTATTGTTGATGAGCCAGTAATTGATCTTATAAAAACTGCTATTGAAGATGTTTCGGCCGAGGGTACCTTTATTCTATTTTGGAATCGGGAGAAACCAGATAAAAGAATGAAAATATATAAGCTGCTCAATAAATATAAAGATAAGTTAATCAAATATCACGAGTCTCGTGCGGTGCAGAATTTTGAATTAAAAGATTGGATTAAAAATTTCTTACAAAAAGAAGAACTTAACATTGACGATTCAACAGTCGATTTAATATTTGAAAGAGTTAACGGATTATCAATGTGGTCAGTGGCTAATTATTTAAATATTTTGGCTTGCGTTTGTGAAAACGAAGTTCAACCAGAAGATGTTTTAACCTATATTCCAAAAAGGTTTGAGATGGATAACTTTGCAGTCACTGACAGTCTGTTAGCGAAAAATTCCAAAACTGCTTTAAGAAGACTAATGCCAATGCTTCTAGCTCGCAATGTTAATTATGAAGAGGCGGCTAGCTTTATGGGAGCGCTGAATTGGCTAATTAGAACTTTGATTCAAATAAAATACAATCAAACGAGCGGGGTAAATCCTTATGTAGTGAGAAAGATGACTCCTTATGTAAATAATTTTTCGGAAAGTTTTTTGTTAGAGAATTTACAGTTGAGCAATTTTCTAGATGAGCAAATCAAGTCGGGCAAGTGTGAATATTCTTGGGCCATTGAAAAGCTTGTTTGGAATTTTGTGCAATAAATGTATGTAAAAGAAAAGACCCCGCCTGACGGCGGGGCCAACAAGTTGTCGCTAGTTGTAGCCTACACCTTTGATGGTGCGGCGGAATCGCGTGTCCAGACCCGCAGCGCGGGTGGCATACTCTTGCGAGCGAACTTCCCTGTTGTCGACCGGAGTCGATCAAACAGAATTGCGCCTTTGGACTGGCGAAACGGCCTTGTTACCACCTCAGATGCACTTTTGGCATAGGGCACATGTAGTGGCTACAAGCCCATCGGATGGCCGAGCTGAAGGAGGCTCCTCATGATCTGTGATTCCTCACGCAGCTGGTTAGTTGCCTCTCGACGATTACTGGTTGGAGACGGTCTCTTGCTTTTGTTTCATCGTGCCGATGATTGGTTGTCCAGAGAGCTTTGCAAGCCTGTGGACAGGTTAGCAGAGTGGTATCTCGACCTAGTAAGGCCTTGAGGGTAAGCGCGTCTATACGATTACATTACATAATGATTAAGAATTAGTCAACAAAAAAAGAACCCACAGGGATTCTATTTTTTTTACATTCTTTTTTGGTGGAGCCGGCGGGGGTCTCACCCGCGTCCGATAAATAACATTCCTAAACTGACCATGCTCTCTGCCCTTTTTTAAGTCTATAGGTATAAGGACAGCTAAACACTATAGACTGTTGCACCAAAAATCATCAAAGTGACGGTGCGAGCAAATTGATGATCACACAATATGACGCTCTGGTCTCACCAAGTGTGATATTGGTAAGGGAACGGTAGTCAATTAGGCGACTACTGGCGCAAGAGCTAGCGGACTAAAAGCCTGCTTGATCTTGCTAATAAGACTATTTCCGTGTCTTTAAAGGAAGTTCATTTAATAACGCAGATAAACTCATTGCTGCGACATGCAATTTGCGAAACGTAATTTAACGTCTAATTTATTCGGCCCCATGTTGTTCAGTTAGTGGATCAATCCACCTTAAATATCATACCATAAACTTGACAAAATGTAAAGTAGACTTTACATTACAGATATGAATTTAAAACCGATAACTATCCATTTAAGAATTAAGGATTTACGAAAAGACCAACTATTGACCCAAGAAGCACTAGCAGATACTTTGGGTATTTCTCGACAATCCATTATTGCACTTGAAAGTGGCAAATATCTGCCATCCTTACCACTAGCTATGCAGATGGCGGAGGTTTTTTCGCTCACAATTTCTGAACTAATTGCGGAAGATTCTAGCCAAATTGCGGAAAATTCCAGCCAAAATATTGAGCAAGACCAGCATGCGATAAGTGATTGTATATCTTGGCCTAGAGTCAATTTGAAAAAGGTTGAGAATGTTTTAGTTATGCAGGCTAATCTGGCTGGATATAATGAGAAAGAGATAGATGTTGAGGTTGGCAACTATAAGGTGCAAATAAAGGGTAAAATTAAACCAGATGTAGATTTGCCGACATACTACTTGAGAGAGATTACCGCCGCTAGTTTTGACAGGGTAGTTAATCTGCCTCTAACCGTTATCCCTAGTAGATCTACTGCCAATTTTGAAAACGGTATATTGACTGTTAAAATGCCTATCTTAAAACACAAAGTCAGGAAGCTAAAAGTAAACTAAACTTTATGAACATACCAGGGGCACCTATGGGACCAGGAGGAGTATTTCCACCTGGAATTCAGGTTGATCAAAAAACCGCACTAGATGTTTTCACCATTGATTTAACTGAAAAAGCAAAGAATGGCGAGCTCGACCCAGTTATTGGGCGAGATGAAGAAATCCGTCGAGTAATGCAAGTAATTTCGCGTCGTACAAAAAATAATCCGGTGCTAATAGGGGAGCCGGGGGTTGGAAAAACAGCCATAGTAGAAGGATTGGCCCAGAGAATTGTGGCTGGAGATGTACCAGATATGCTAAAGAATAAATCAATTGTCGCCCTAGATTTGGGCTCAATTATGGCGGGCAGTGCTTTTCGCGGCGAATTTGAAGCTCGCATTAAAGCTATTTTGAAAGAGATTACGGCGGAGCCGGAGCGCTACATAATGT
Source organism: uncultured Candidatus Saccharibacteria bacterium (assembly GCA_964421635.1). Classification (GTDB taxonomy): domain Bacteria; phylum Patescibacteriota; class UBA1384; order CAILIB01; family JAUSJZ01; genus CAYQWZ01. Next base: position 52,830 of record CAYQWZ010000004.1, on the reverse strand, counting down.
TTTTAGATGAACTACACACCTTAATTGGGGCGGGCGCTCAAGAAGGCAGTTTAGATGCCGCTAACATGTTAAAGCCATTTTTGGCTAGAGGGCAGTTAAGAATGATTGGCGCCACCACGCTTAAGGAATATCAGAAACACATTGAGAAAGATACCGCCCTTGAGCGCCGCTTTCAGCCGGTCAAGGTTTTAGAGCCAACGGTTGACGACACTATTGCCATCCTTCGTGGATTAAAAGAAAAGTATGAGCTTCACCAAGGAGTTCGTATTTCAGATTCAGCCATTGTAGCTGCCGCGGAACTTTCCAACAGATATATTTCAGACCGATTTTTACCTGACAAAGCAGTCGATTTAATTGACGAGGCAACATCTGGTTTGAGAATTGACATCGAGAGCGAGCCTGAAAATTTATATAACTTAAAAAGAAAATTATTGCAGTTAGAAATTGAGCAAGAGGCCCTATCTAAAGAGAAGGATGCGGAAAGCCGAGAACGACGAGCGGAATTAGTAAAAGAAGTGGCTGTGTTAAAAGAAGAGATTGAGCCAATTGAAACGCAGTGGAAAGCAGAGCGAGAAGTGATCAGTAAAATTCGGGAGTTCAAATCTGAGCTTGACCAAGCGCGGGCTAGCATTGAGCGATTAGAGCGTGAAGGAGATTTAGCCAAAGTGGCTCAGCTGAAATATCAGAAGATTCCAAGTTTGAAAGATCAGCTCGAAGAGCAGAGCAAATTTTTGCGAAAAATTCCTCAAGACTCAAAACTGCTGAAAGAAGAAATTACAGAAGAAGATATTGCATCCGTTGTTTCTAAATGGACGGGAGTGCCCGTTAAACGCATGTTGGCCTCAGAAGCTGAGAAATTAATTAATCTTGAAGACGAATTATCGGCAGATGTTGTTGGGCAGGCTGATGCTATAGCGGCGGTAGCCAACGCCATCCGTCGGTCGCGAGCAGGTGTAAACGAAGAGCAAAGACCAATTGGTTCATTTATCTTTTTAGGACCAACGGGAGTTGGTAAAACTGAATTAGCCAAGACTATTGCCAGACAGCTGTTCGATGACGAGGAAGCAATTATTCGAGTAGATATGAGCGAATATATGGAGCGGCATTCAGCAGCCAAGTTAGTCGGTGCTCCTCCGGGCTACATTGGTTACGAAGAGGGTGGGCAGTTAACAGAGAAGGTTCGCCGAAAGCCATACAGTGTAGTTCTGTTCGATGAGATTGAGAAAGCATCTCCAGATGTTTTCAATGTGTTACTACAAGTGCTTGACGATGGCCGGCTAACAGATGCAAAAGGGCGAGTGGTTAACTTCAAAAATACCATTATTATTATGACTTCAAATATTGGTACAGAAGCGCTGAACGCTCAAGCGATAGGATTTTCAGACGGCGCCGATAGTAAAGAGAAGAAAGAGTTTAATGACACAAAAAAGAAAGTATTAGACCAATTAAAGAAAGAGTTTAAGCCAGAGTTTATTAATCGAGTTGATCACATAATTGTTTTTAATCCTTTATCAAAAGCAGAAATAAAAGAGATTACTAAGTTGCAAATAAAAGAAGTGCAGCAGCGCTTAAAGCCAAAGAAAATAAAATTAAGCGTAGACGACAAAGTTATCGACTGGATTGTAAAAATTGGCTTTGACCCGTTATTCGGTGCACGACCAATAAAGCGCGTTATTCAAGAGAAAATTTTAGATCAGTTAGCCTCGAAATTAATAGAGCAAAAAACGGAGGAGGAAGAAAACCAGAAAATGACGGTTAGTGTAACCAAAGACAAAGGAGATAAATTACAGTTTGATTTTGGTGGGTACGAGAGGACTTGAACCTCTGACCTCCTGCATGTCAAGCAGACGCTCTAACCAGCTGAGCTACGCACCCATTGTTAAAAGTAGATTTTTGTTCATTTTGCGTCGGGCACAAATTCCCAGAGCCTCACTTCGTGAGTCTCCTCCTTACGCCTGCCTGCCGGCAGGCAGGAAGCCAATCATAGATTGTCTTCTAAACAATAAGGTTTCTATGACCCAAAATAAACAAAAACCTACCTTCAATCAATTAAACAGTACCAATCTGGGGTGTTTTTAGCAATAGGGGGTTAACAGAAGGACAAAAAGATGATATATATAGACAGGTGAAAACAACTGAAATTAGATCTGACAATTTGGTTAGACAGATTGACGACCAGACAATGAAAACTGTTTTAGGATTGCTGAAGAAAGGGATTAATCCGCATTTGGCAGTAATTGTGGTTGGCTCAAAAATTGATTCTCTATTCATAAAGCTGAAGAAAAAAAGAGCCAAGGAGTTAGGCATAATTTTTAGCGTCTACAACATTCCCGCCATTGCCGACAAAAAAGAGATTGAGACAGCAATTGAGTTTTTAAATAAGGATGACGAAATCCACGGAATAATTATGCAGCTGCCGTTGCCCAAAAAGTGGAGCCTTGCAGAAGTAAAGAAATTAGCTGCTAAAATAGATATCAAAAAGGATGTTGATGGGTTTGGATACGACGGCAAAAAAGGATTTCTACCTACCACAGCCGATGCTATTATGCAGCTTTGTCATGAGCACAAAGTACAAATTAATGGGGCAACCGTAATCGGCAAAGGGCTACTAGTCGGCCAACCAATAAAAAAATTAGCGCAAAAAGAAAAAATCAAAATTGCTGTCACAGACGACAAGGACAAAAATTTAAACAAAAAGATTTTCAACAGTCAGGTGATTATCTGTGGAACAAATTGCGCCAATCCTTTTTTAGATGACAAATTTGTACAAGAAGGTGCGACAATAATTGCAGCCGGTAATGAGATAAATCATAAAAAACTCGAAGGATACGCTGAAGCAATGACTCCCCAAAAAGGTGGGGTTGGGCCGTTAACAATCAGTTTGCTGATGCGGAATGTGGTAGAGGCCGTCAAAAAATGAAAGATAAAAAAGTCGAACAGATTATTAAAAATGAAGACGCGCGTATTAATGCGCAGATTCCTTTAATTGCATCCGAAAATATTGTTTCGCAAGATGTCATTTCGGCGCAGGCGTCGAGCTTAATTAATAAATATGCAGAAGGCTCAGTTGGCAAGCGTTACTATGCGGGAAACAAGAACTTTGACGAAATTGAAGCTTTGGCGCAGAGCAGAGCTCTTAATTTATTTGTTCCTAAAAAATATCAGTCTAATTGGGAAGTGAATGTTCAACCTCTTTCGGGCTCTCCAGCCAACTTGGCAATCTACTCGGCGCTACTAAAACCAAATGACAAGATATTGGCTATGAAGCTAGATTCCGGCGGGCATTTGTCGCACGGGCACAAAATGTCATTAGCTGGGCAGCTGTACAATATCTGCTATTACGAAGTGAACAAATACTCCGATAAAATTAATTATCGTGAAGTTGAAGAGATTGCTAAAAAAGAGAAGCCAAAGCTAATTATTGCGGGCGCTTCTGCTTATCCGCGTGAAATTGATTTTGAACGCTTCGGCCAAATTGCCAAAAGTGTTGGCGCAAAATTGCTGGCCGATATTTCTCATATTGCAGGTTTAATAGTGGCAGGGGAGCATCAGAATGCCATTCCGTTTGCCGATGTAGTAATGACTACAACTCATAAAACATTACGGGGTCCACGCGGAGCAATAATTTTAGCTAAAAAAGATATCGCCCAAGTTATTAACAAGGCAGTGTTCCCCGGTATTCAGGGTGGGCCGCACGGTAATCAGATAGCTGCAAAAGCAGTAGCTTTTTATGAAGCAGCTAAGCCAGCGTTCAAAAAATATATTAAGCAGGTCAAAAAGAATGCAGAAGTAATGGCTTTTGAATTTAGCACTGCTGGATACATTGTAATTTCTGGCGGTACAGACACGCATTTAGTTTTAATCGATGTCAGTCATAAAAAACTCAATGGTAAAGAAGTTCAAGAGAAGCTTGAAGGGGTTGGCATTATTATTAACGCCAATTTGATTCCGTACGATACAAATAGTCCTATGAATCCTTCTGGCATAAGATTGGGAACAGCAGCTATCACTACACTAGGAGCAGACGAGCACTGGACTCGAGAGCTGGCGCAGTTAATGATTCAGTTTTTGGCCAACGAAGTGACCGACAAAGAAACAGCCAAACAAGTAACCAAATTACGAGCAAGACTTGATAAGGTTTAGTCCTTGGGTTATTATAGGATTACAATTTAAGATGCGCTGAAGAAGACTCACCAACTTCTGAGCATCACAGGAATCGTTGCCTGAAATAACGAGAGAGTGCCACATTGGAATGCAGGTGGAACCGCCCAAAAGGGTCCTGCAAATAATGGGCATTTTTTTATAAGTAAAGATATATCATGAAACAAATAGAGAATATTCGACACTCACTTGCGCATATTTTAGCCATGGCAGTTTTAGATATGTTTCCAGAAGCCAAATTAGCCATTGGCCCAACTATTGAAGATGGCTTTTACTATGATTTCGATTTGCCGCGTACCTTAGTGCCGGAGGACCTTGAGAATATACAAAATAAGATGCGGCAGTTAGTGAGCCAGAAACTAGAGTTTATAAAGAAAAATGTGCCTATTAACGAGGCGCTAGATTGGGCGAAGAGCGGCGATAAGATTTTCAAAAAGGAATTAATTGAAGAGCTCGCCCATATTGGCGAAAAAGAGTTATCCTTCTATGTGACGAAACAGGGTGATAAAGAATTATTTACAGATTTATGCAAAGGCAGTCATGTGCAGAATACTTCAGAGATTCCAGTAGATGCGTTTAAACTAACAGATATTTCGGGTGCTTACTGGCGGGGCGATGAAGATAATCAGATGTTGCAGAGAATTTATGGGGTAGCTTTCGGTACCAAAAAAGAGTTGAAAGTTTATTTAAACCGCCAAGAAGAGGCGTTAAAGCGAGATCATCGAAAGCTTGGTAAAGAGTTAGACTTATTCACTTTCTCGAAATTAGTAGGGTCAGGATTACCTATGTTCACCCCTAAAGGCACGCGCATTCGTGAAGCGCTGGTAAATTTTATTGACGAATTACAGAACAAGAAATGTAAACGACCGTTCGATAAAGTTTTTATTCCGCACATTGCTAAAGCAGATTTGTACAAAGTTTCGGGCCATTGGGATAAATTTAAAGACGATCTTTTTCATGTCAAAGGCAAATCTAAGGCAGAGTTTGTAATGAAGCCAATGAACTGTCCGCACCACACCCAAATTTATGCTTCCCAGCCGCGCAGCTATAAAGATTTACCAATTAGATATTCTGAAGTAACGACGGTTTACCGTGACGAGCAACCCGGCGAGCTGCAAGGATTATCTAGAGTGCGAGCCCTCACCCAAGACGATGGTCATGTTTTTTGTACCGCTGATCAGGTGAAAGCAGAGGTAATGTCTTTGTACGATATTATTGAAGCTTTCTATAAACAGTTCGATATTAAGATTGATCCTCATTTATCTTTATCTGACCCTAATGAACCTGACAAATATTTAGGCAATAAAGAAGAATGGGCAGAAGCAGAAGCAGTATTAGAAGAAGTGCTGCAAGAGCGAGCCAAAGGCAGTTTTGTCAAAGACGAAGGAGAAGCAGCCTTTTACGGGCCAAAGATAGATTTTGTCAGTACAGATGCACTAGGTCGTAAGTGGCAGTTAGCGACAATCCAGTACGATACCAATATGCCAGCTCGGTTTGAGCTAGAGTACATAGATAAAGATGGGGAAGCCAAACGACCAATAATGATTCATCGCGCTATTTTAGGTTCAGTGGAGCGGTTTATGAGTATTCTAATTGAGCATTATGGGGGCAAGTTTCCGTTCTGGCTATCGCCTGAGCAAATTAGAATTATTACTGTTTCAGATAAAGTAGCAGACTATGCTATGAAAGTAGCTGCTAAATTAAACGAAGCTAACCTGTATGTCGAGATAGATGACAGTAGCGAAACCATTGGTAAGAAGATTCGCGCGGCCAAGCTAGCCAAAGTTCCGCTAGTGCTAGTAGTGGGTGACAAAGAAGCCGCCAGCAATAAACTAATAGCTTCACCAAATGTTCGAGAAGACCTCAAAGACTTCGCCGAAGAGATTAAGAGAAACCAGACAGAGAATGTTATTGAGGTTGAGAAGTTGTTGGAGATTGTTGGGTAGAAAGGTTGATTCACAGGTTAATAACGGGTATAGTAGAGCAGATTCATTAACACATGCAAGTATGGAGAAATTATGAAATTATTAAAACCTTAAGTAGTTTGTTGTATGAATGAAATTAATCACCAACAAATCGTCAATTTCATCTGGAGCATCGCCAACCTTTTACGTGATGACTTTAAGCGTGCGAAATATCCGGATGTTATTTTACCACTTACTGTCCTGCGCCGTCTTGATGCCGCGCTTGAAGACACTAAAGCTGATGTGTTGGTAAAGTATGAAAAATACAAAGGTAGGTTGGAAGCTATGGACGGAATTTTAAAAAAAGCCAGCGGATACAATTTTTATAATACTTCACAATACGATTTCAAAAAACTTTTAGACGATCCAAAAAATATTGGTAAAAATCTAAATTTGTACCTTAATGCATATAGCCCTCTAATGCGAGAAATTTTTGATAAATTTGATTTTTCAAGTCAAATAAAAAAACTCGAAGAAGCCAATCTTACCTATCAAGTCATAGAAAAATTCAGCGAAGTTGAAATGCACCCAGATTGCGTGAGCAATCTGGCAATGGGTTATGTTTTTGAGGAATTGATTCGCAAGTTTAACGAAGCGTCAAATGAAAATCCCGGAGAACATTTTACTCCGCGCGAAATTATCCGCCTGATGGTCAATCTGTTGTTTTCGCCGGACATGGAAATTTTGAAAAAACAACGCATTATTAAAACAATTTACGATCCGGCCTGCGGAAGCGGTGGCATGCTTACCGAAGCCAAAAAATGGATTTTGGAAAGCGTAAATGATACTGCTCAAGTAGAAATGTTTGGTCAAGAAGTAAATCCGGAAACTTTCGCCGTTGCTAAATCTGACTTACTGATCAAAGGCGAAAATGCTGACAATATAAAATTTGGCTCCACTCTTTCACACGATCATCTCTTTGGCGAAACCTTTGATTATATGCTTTCCAATCCGCCTTACGGCAAGGAATGGAAAAAAGATCAAAAAGAAATTGAAAAAGAAGCGGAGTTCGGCTTTCAAGGTCGATTCGGCGCCGGCCTTCCGCGAATTAGCGACGGCCAATTGCTATTCCTGCAAACAATGCTTACTAAAATCAAACCATCTAACGGCGGAAGCCGTATTGCGATTGTTATGAATGGTTCGCCACTCTTTACAGGAGATGCCGGAAGCGGTGAAAGCGAAATTCGCCGTTGGATTATTGAAAATGACTGGCTGGAAACAATCATTGCTCTACCAAACCAGCTTTTTTATAATACCGGTATTCATACCTATATTTGGGTCCTGACCAATCGCAAAAAAGATCATCACAAGGGTAAAGTAAAACTCATCAATGCAGTTGATCTCTACGAAAAAATGCGCAAGAGCTTGGGCGACAAACGCAATGTCATTTCTGACGAACAAATCCAAAAAATTACCGAACTTACTTTGGACGGCGAAAAAAGTAAAATCGTCAAAGTCTTTCCGAATGAATTTTTTGGCTATCGCAAAATTACCGTTGAGCGCCCGCTCAAACTTAATTTTCAAGCCAGCGCCGAGCGTTTAGAAAGACTGAAAGCCGAATCCACTTTCTAAAATCTTGCTAAAAGCAAGAAGCGCGATCCGCTTAAAAAATTGGAAGAAGAAAAAGCCGGTTTTGCTCTGCAAATTTCTATTCAGAAAACACTCGCCACTATCGGCGACACACTTTATAAAAATCAAGAAAAATTTATTGAAGTATTAGAGCAAGCTTTCAAAAAAGCGAATCTTAAGCTAGACGCTCCCGTCAAAAAAGCCATTCTCAAAGGTCTTTCCGAACGCGACGAAACAGCCGATGTCATTACCGACAAAAAAGGCAATCCTGAATCGGATGTTGATTTACGCGATTATGAAAATGTCTCGCTTGGCGAAGATATTACCGAATATTTCAAGCGAGAAGTCCTGCCACATGTGCCGGACGCATGGATTAGCGAAGATAAGAAATACTGCGATCACAAAGACGGCAAGATCGGCAAGGTAGGCTACGAGATTAGTTTTACGCGCTATTTTTATGAATACAAACCCTTGCGACCGCTTGATGAAATTGGCGGGGATATTAAAAAACTGGAAGATGAAATCGCCAAAATGCTAATGGATATTTAATTATGACAACCGCGACAAAATACAAAACATATTCCAAGTACAAACCCTCCGGCATTGACTGGTTGGGCGATATTCCGACTGGGTGGGAAGTGAAACGGCTGAAAAATATTATAGAGCCACTACAAAGCGGTGGTCGTGAATCAGAATCCATCAATCTTGACGGTGGCGTGTTAAGTATTGGCGGTGAGCATGTTGGATGGAATGGAGAAATACTATTGGAGAATCCAAGATACATTTCTCGAGAATACTATCTCCAAATGAATCAAGGTAAAATAAAAGAAAATGATGTTTTATTAGTTAAAGATGGCGCAACTATTGGGAAAACAGCTTTGATTGGTAAATCGTTTTTGGAAGATGCTGCGGTCAATGAACATGTTTTTATTATCAGAGCAAACAATAAAAATACTCCAAAATATTTATATTATTTTATAATCTCGAAGATTGGGCAAGAACAAATATTTTTAGAAATGAGGGGTTCGGCACAACCTGGATTGAATTCTGGATTTATAAGTAAGTCATTTTTATTTGCTCCTCCGAAGGATGAACAGAAACAGATCACAGATTTTCTCGACCGTGAGACGGCAAAAATTGATGAGATGGTGGCGAAAAAGCAAAAGATGATGGCGCTTCTCAAAGAAAAACGCCAAGCGCTCATCACCCACGCCGTCACCAAAGGCCTTGATCCGAAGGCAAAAATGAAACCCTCCGGCATTGACTGGCTGGGTGATATTCCGGAAAGGTGGCAGGCTTTACCACTTAAACGAGTTGTAGGAATAAAAATCACAGATGGCCCGCACGAAACCCCGGAAATTTTGGACGAAGGTGTCAATTTTATTTCTGCCGAAGCTGTAAAAAATGAAAAAATTAATTTTGATTTAAGACGAGGTTTTATTTCCGAGGAACTTCACAAACTATACTCAAAAAAATGTAAACCGCAAAAAAATGATATTTTTCTTATCAAATCCGGAGCTACTACCGGCAATATAGCAATAGTTGAGGTGGATTTTGAATTTAGTATTTGGTCACCTTTGGCACTGATTAGAGCGGATGAGAAGAAATCACAATATATATTTTTATTTTACTCTTTGTTGAGTAAATTATTTCATGATCAAGTAGAGTTTTCATGGTCATATGGAACGCAACAAAATATTGGCATGGGTGTCATTGAAAATTTGATTATCACATTGCCACCTTATTCACTGCAAAAAGAGATTGCTGACTATATTGACCACGAAAGTGCAAAGATTGATGGGATGATGAAAAAAGTAGAAATGCAGATTGAAAAACTGCGAGAATACCGACAGGCGCTTATTACCAGCGCCGTAACGGGTAAAATTATGATAAAAAATTATGAATAACATTTGGTTTTTTGATCGATACGGAACAGCGCAAATAATCCTTGATGGGCAAGGCAGATTTTTTAATCGCCACGGACACAATCTTGGATATGTAAAAGACAACCAATATATTTACAATTATAGAGGTAGGCATTGCGGTTGGATTGAAGGATATGTGATTAGGGATTTGTACGGCAATACTGCGGGTTTCTCACAGCATTCAAACGATTTTCCTTCACCGATTTTTCCTATTCCACAAATACCGCCAATTCCAGCTATTCCACAAATACCGCCAATTCCAGCTATTCCACAAATACCGAACATTAAACCAATAAAATCATTTGGTTGGTCGCCAATATCATTAACTGAACTTTTTAACTGATATGGCGAAGAATAAATCACAAAACACGCTGACAAAGAAAGAGCAGTCAACCACGACGGCATATAAATTGATGTCCGAAAAAATAAATAATTTGGAAGCATCTTTGAAGAAGACGCAGGATGAAGCAGAAAAGATACGCACGGAAAAATATGAAATTGAAAAAAGAAATGTTATTTTGGAAGAAAAGCTAAAAAATTATTGGCTAATCACTTTTTTTGAATTTATATCATCCGCGGGTTTTGGTTTTGCAGTCGGAGTTATCCCTACACAAAATTGGACATTAGCTTTATCGGTTGGGATACCATCTTTAATAATTTATATTGTTTGTCTATATTTAACGAAAAAATAATATGATTGATACATCAGAAAAGTCATTTGAAGCGCACATTGAAACGGTTTTGACCGCTTCCGGCTATCGTGCACGTGAGCCAAAAAATTACAATGCCGAATCCTGCATGGACGAGGAAATGCTTTTTGAATTTATCTACGCCACCCAGCCAAAAGAATGGGAGAAACTCAAAGAACAGCACGGCGAAGAAGTAAAATCAAAATTTGTTTATCGTCTCAAAACAGAAATTGAATCGCGTGGGATTTTAGATGTATTTCGCAAAGGTTTTGCCGATTATGGTTCGCGTTTTCAATTGGTGTATTTTGCGCCCGAAAGCACCTTGAATCCGGAACACGCCCAACTCCACCAGAACAATATTTTTTCCATAATGCGACAGGTGAAGTTTAGCCAAAAAGACGGCAAGTCGCTTGATACTGTCATTTTCTTGAATGGTTTGCCGATTTCTACGCTGGAGCTCAAAAACTATTTGACCGGACAAAATGTACAGGACGCCATCAAACAATATCGCTATGACCGCGACCCGCGCGAAGATCTTTTTGCCTTTAAGCGCTGTTTGGTGCATTTCGCCATAGATAATGATCTCGTGTATATGACCACGCGTTTGGCTGGCAAATCCACATTCTTTTTGCCGTTTAACAAAGGTTTTGAAAACGGCGCTGGCAATCCGGTGAATCCGAGCGGGTTCAAGAGCGCGTATTTATGGGAAGAAGTTTTGCAAAAAAACAGCCTGCTTCAGATTATTGCCGAATTTATGCTCGTATCTATTGAAAAGACAACGGACGAGGAAGGTAATCAAAAAGAAAAAGAGACGCTTATTTTTCCGCGCTATCATCAGTTGGATGCACTGCGAAAAATGGTGGCTCACGCGCGAGAGCACGGAGCCGGACAGCAATATCTCATTCAGCACAGCGCCGGAAGTGGAAAGACAAAAACAATTTCATGGCTTGCTCACAAACTTTCCAGTTTACACGATGCTAATGATCAGAAAATTTTTGATACCGCGATTGTTATTTCCGATCGACGCGTGATTGATAAACAGCTTCGCGATGAAGTCAGGCAATTCGCGCAAGTGGAGGGTGTAGTGGCGGCGATTGACGAACATTCAAAACAACTTAAAGAAGCGCTGGAATCTGGCAAAAGAATTATTGTTTCCACTTTGCAAAAATTTCCTTACATCGTGGAGGAACTTATCAAACAAGAAGGCAAAAAATTCGCCGTGATTATTGACGAGGCGCATTCTTCGCAATCTGGGGAGAGCACCAAGAGTTTAAAAAAAGCACTTGGGTCACTGGAAGAAGCGGAAACAGAGAATGAGAACGAAGAAGAGTTAACGAGCGAAGACGCGATTTTGGCGGAATTATCAAGCCGAGGCAGACAAAAAAATATCAGCTTCTTTGCTTTTACTGCTACGCCGAAAGATAAAACTATGCAACTTTTCGGTACCAAAAAAGCCGATGGCACTTTTGAACCTTTTCACTTGTATTCAATGCGACAAGCTATCGAAGAAGGTTTTATTTTGGATGTCTTAAAAAATTACACCACCTTCCAGACCTACTTTAATTTGATCAAAAAAACCGAAGAAGATCCGCAGTATGAAAAGAAAAAGGGCATCGCGCTCTTAAAAGGATATGTGGAGTTGCATGACCATGCTATTGGTAAAAAAACAGAATTAATTATTGAACACTATCTGTCGCACACTACGCACAAAATTGATGGCTACGCCAAAGCGATGATTATCTCCCGTTCGCGTTTGCACGCAGTGCGCTACAAACTTGCTTTTGACAAGTTCATCAAAGAACACAAGTATTCTATCAAAACTTTGGTGGCATTTTCCGGCACGGTAACTGACGGCGGAAAAGAATATACCGAAGCCGGAATGAATGGTTTGCGAAGCGATAAACTCACCGCCGACACCTTTAAATTACCTGAATTTAAGATTTTGATAGTAGCAAATAAATTCCAGACCGGATTCGATCAGCCTTTGCTTCATACGATGTATGTTGATAAAAAATTAGGTGGTGTGATGGCCGTGCAGACCTTGAGCCGGCTCAATCGCACTACCAAAGGTAAAGAGGACACGCTGGTTTTGGATTTTGCCAACTATGAAGAAGAAATAAAAAAAGCATTTCAGCCGTATTACGACAAAGCGATTTTGACCAAAGCAACCGACCCGAACAAGCTTTATGATTTGGAGCGCAACTTGCTTGATTTTGATATTTTTACCAAAGATGATGTGGAGAGCTTTGCCAAAGTATTTTTCAAGCGTGGAGCAACGCAAGAAAAACTACATCCGCTTTTGGACCCGATTGTCGAAGAATATTTAAAGCGCGAAAAAAAAGAAAAAATTGATTTCCGTGATCAATTAATAAACTATGTCCGTATGTATGCCTTCTTATCGCAGATTGTCTCGTTTAAGGATGTGAACTTAGAAAAACTTTATGCCTTTTTGCGAATGTTTGGGCGTAAATTACCTGCCGAAAAAGAAAGATTGCCGGTGGAAATTACCGACAATGTGAATATGGACACTTACCGCATCCAGCAAATATCCAGCGGCAATATTGAACTGGAGAAAAAGACCGGTGAATTGAAGCCGATTGAGGGACTGGGAACAGGTAAAGGTATGGGCGAAGAAAAAGAATTTTTGTCGCGCATAATTGACGAAGTGAACGAACGATTTGGTACTGACTTCACCGAAGGTGACAAAGTATTCTTTGCCGAACTACAAACGAGATTGACAGGAAACGAAACCTTGAGTCAAAGCGCCAAAACAAATAACAAAGACGCTCTCAAGCTTGTTTTTGCCCATATCTTTCAGGATCAATTGCACACTATGGTTGAGTCTAATTTTGATATATACAAAAAGATTGTAGAAAATGCGGAATTTGGTAAGTTTGTGAAAGAAAAAATGTTTGAAGAGGTGTATGAAAAATTAGATAAAACTAACGAGGAGTAGGCTTGAATAAATGAAGGAATTTAATTCAAACGAAGCCCGAATATTTCTTAACGACAGAATAAATTCATTAATTGAGGACGTTAGGCACTGTGTCTTAAAAGATGATGGCATAGCTCCTTTTCCTGGTTTATTATACTGTTTCTCCACAATAGACTTATTGGGCGCTTTATATAAGGGTTCTACCAGTAAATACAGTGTTTCATATAATGCCAGAAAATATATGGAAGACAGAATGAGTTATAAAAAAGAAAATGTAGCCTTTTTAGTACAGAATATATTCCGTCATCCCTTAGTACATCAGGCTATGATGCAGCCAACAGTATACTGTGGACATCAAAAATATACTTGGGCATATATTCACAATGATAGATCAAAACATTTAATTATTGAGGAGTTCGATGGCATTAAGAAGCTATGGGTGAGTATTTTTACTCTGGCACAAGACATTGAAGACTCAGTGATCAATGACAACACTGGTTATGTTAAAATGCTTGAAAACAATAGTGATCTTCAAGATAATTTTATTCATGTTTATAATTCAATAATGGAACCAAAACCTGAAAGAATAAAAACAATAAAAATTGATTTACTAGTTAGGCTGTATACATGGACAATAAGAGATATCGAGAATATCTATAGCAAAACTTTTTCGTACAATTATTCAACGAGCAATTTCGAAGGACCATCTAATTCTTACGCTGTTTTATTGGCAGCATTATTTGATGTTTGGGGATCAATCTTTAATGATAAGTTTGGTATCGATGGTAATACAAACCTTAACGTAAAGAGAACATTAAAGGAACTATATGACAAAGATGTAATAGATTGTAAGCGTAACAAAAAAAATCAAAATTACAATGAGATTGTTGATGACGAAGGTAATATCAGAGACGATATTGTAAAAATATTTAGGCACAATCTAGTACATAATTTTGGAAAAAAGTCAGATGGACCATACGATTTAAGTATTGATTCAGAAGGCAAGGCTATTAGTTACATTTACGAAGCTGACAGATGGCATATTAATTGTAAAAAATTAGCAGATGACTTTTTAAATCTGTTACGCGTTAAATTACCTGAATTGATAAAAAATAATTTGTGATGTCTAAATACTACAAAATCCCGCGCAATAGCAACTGGAACTTTAATCCTACTACCAAGAACCAGTTTAAACTTAGCCGATCTAAACTCGACCTCTTTTTACAATGCCCGCGTTGTTTTTATTTAGACAACCGTTTGGGGTTGGGGCGACCAAAGGGATATCCTTTTAACCTAAATACAGCCGTTGACACATTATTAAAAAAAGAGTTTGACCTTTATCGGGCGAAAGACAAGCAGCATCCGCTACAAGAAAAATATGGCATTGACGCTAAGCCCGTAGCCCACGAAGAGCTAGACGAATGGCGAGAGAACTTCAAGGGTGTATCTATTGTTCACGAACCGACGGGCTTAACCATTACGGGTGCCATTGATGATTTATGGATTAATAGTGCGGGGGAGTACATAGTCGTAGATTATAAAGCGACGAGTAAGAACGATGAGATTACTATCCTTGACCAAGATTGGCATGACGGATACAAACGGCAGATGGAGATTTATCAGTGGCTGTTGCGACAGAAAGGTTTGCCGGTCTCAGATACCGGCTACTTTGTTTACTGCAACGGTAATACTGATAAGAAGGCCTTTGACGCTAAATTAGAGTTCGATGTCACTTTGATAGCTCATAAGGGTGACGATGCTTGGGTTGAGCAATCTATTATAGCTGCCCATAAATGTTTGAAGTCGAAGAAGCTGCCTAAAGCTAACGAAGAGTGCGATTACTGTTTGTATCGCGATGCGGTTTCAAAAACCGAATAATATTAGTTAAATTCGCAGTTATCTTTAGATATATTATTCTTTTCTTTGTAGTCGTACCAAAGAGCTAAATATGCTTTAGTGATGCGTGGTTTTTTAGTTAACTTATATTCTTTTAAATATTGTTCAATGATTTTAGGTGCACCTTCAAATTCAACAAAATAACCAAAGGGAAGATGATCGTATGAGATGACGATATCTTTTTTAACTATATTTTTTCGTTTCTTTTCAAAAATGATTTCTTTGGTAAAACCCAAAGATTTAAGCATTAATCGTAACATCTCGACACTTTCTTTCTCTTCTTGAACTGTCACTTCTAACTCTTCCCTTTCGAAAAAATTATCATTATCTTCTACTTTTCTTTTAACAGCAAATAATATTTTGTTATTTTCACCCGTAATAGTTTTTATGCGTGGGAAAATGCCTTCTTTAATATTTGAAAAATCATCTTTAAAATAACCGTAGGTTTTTTCTAAGTCAGGGTTAGTAAAATTTTTAACTAAAGAATTAAATTCTTTCTTGGTTAATTCAATTTTTACTTCAATTTCTTTGTTCACTTGGAGTCTGCAAATATATCGAGCTCTTCAGGAAATATCTCAATAAGGTTTTTTCGATATTCAAGACCCATTTCGTGTGTGGTGATTAGTAGGCCTATCCAGCAGGCAATTTCTGTACCTAAACCATTATGAATATCTTCTTGGTCAGTATTTAGAAAATAGCGTAATCTGTCAGCCAGTACATATAGTTGCTGCAACTTCTTTTGATCATCTACTGCTTCATCAGTTAACTGTACTAATATTCGAGCGACTGTTTTACGAGTGCCACGGGGTGGAATTAGATAAGCGTTTCCTTCTTTTCTTTTTTTTGTCATGTTATTTTTATTCTAGTATAGTCTGCCCTTCTCGCGAAGAGCAGACTGGGTACTCTACTTGGAGCCGCGACCGGTGTAGGCACCATGACTGGTACCGTTGTTGTTCGGGCCGTTGCCAGCGCCGTAGTGATTGTGGCGGATGTTAGATTAAGAAAAGATTATGTGATTACTGTTTGCATTGTGATGCGGTTTCAAAGAAGACCGAGTAGATCTTCACTATTTCTACAACAAGGCACTTTTAGTCTTTTAGCGCTTTTTAGTAGTTTTTTGTCTGTTGACACTAAAGCTGCATCTAGTTCTAGTGCAGTGTTGAGAATAATTAGGTCATTTGTTTTAATAGCTGGTTCTCTTACATGATTCCTAGCAGTTCTATTAATGTGTTTATATATAGAAAGTTCAGATAAAGAAACAATAGAAACCTTATTCCAGTCAATAATTCTCTGAGTTTTTTCTTTGATTATCTTTTTATCGATTCCTTTTTTAAGTGCTACTGTACAAATTTCGTATAGTATTATGGGTGGAACAATAATTTTTACCTTATTATTTTTTGATATTATTTCAAAGATTTCTTTGGCATTTCTATGCAAAGCGTCATCTTTGTGTAACAAAGAAGAAAAAACATTAGCGTCTACCAATAAAATGCATTTTGACATGCAAATTAAGAACCGTAACGCATTTCGTTAAGAATCTTTTCTACACTCTTAGCATTTTTTGGCTTTTCGTGGATAATTAAAGACTCCACTACCTTAGGAAGCTTCACATCTTTATTATCAGAATTCTTTTGCGATTTGCGTTTTGTCATTAGTTTCATAGTACTTTAAAACTACATCATCGTATATTACAAACAGATTATCTTGTCGTAATATATTTATTATTTATTCAAACCGTCCGCCTGTAACTGGGTTGACTATCAGCTTCTGATTATTCACTAATTCATTCAGCACTTTGAAGCGGCGTTTCTTTTCTCTCAACTCTACATTGTCTTTATAAATTTTGGCGGCGGTGGTACCACGACGCGCAGAAAATATGCCAATAAAAATTTTATTAAATTTAATTTTCTGGCAGATATCTACTGTGGCCTGAAAATCTTTCTTCGTTTCATTCGGAAAGCCGACAATAATATCGGTGGAAATAGCGATGTCGGGTACGGCAGCGCGAATCTTTTTGACCAATGCCAAATATTCTTTGGTAGTATAGCGGCGGTTCATCTGCTTCAAAACTTTATCGCTGCCACTTTGCAACGGCAGGTTCAGCGTGCGAGAAAACTTTTTTGAGGTGCCCATATAGTCTATTAAGTCGCTGGCAATATCTTGAGGATTCGGACTTAAAAATGACAAACTCTCGAGCTCTTCAAATTTTTCAATATCGCGTAACAGTTCGACGAATGGCGAAGGATTACTCTTAGACCACTTGGCACCGCTGCGATCTTTATTCTTGCGCAGGTCGCGGGGGTTGAAGTCCGACAATCTGTACGAGTTCACATTCTGGCCAAGCAGCGTAATCTTTTTAATTCCTAGCTTTAACTGCTTATTTATTTCGGCCAAAATTATAGTCTTGGGCCGACTTGTCTCGCGACCGCGCGTGTGGGGCACCGCGCAGAAAGTACAGAAATTATTACAGCCAAAAGTAATAGGGACGAAAGCGTGGTCTTCGTTTAATTTTAGGTTTAATCCTTCTGGGTGGTGGCTGGCTGGCAAATTAGCAGGTGAGAACTTTTTCTGCGGGGAAATCTGCGGGGAGATGAGGTTAATTAAATACTGATGGATTTTTTGATCTTCGACAATGGCGTCAACTTTACTTTTGAAAGTCAGTTTGTCTTCGGGCAGTACGCAGGCGGTCAAAACTATATGGCGGGAAATTTTGCTTTTGCGCCACTTATTAATGAATCCGTAAAGTTTATCGACAGACTTTTGTCTAACGGCGCAAGCCAGAACAACAACTAAGTCGGCAGTGTCGACATTTTCGGGGAACAATTTCAAAAGATCTAGGGTGTGCGCAATTTTCTCAGCGTCATACCAATTCTGTTGACAACCAATAGCGAAGATTGAATAGCTTTTAAGCCTCTTTGGCTTCACCACTATTGGATTTATCTTCAGCTGGTTTTTCGCTGTCTTCAGAATCAACATCACCTTCTGCACCCTCACCTTCTTCCTCGGCGCCTTCTTCACCTTCTTCGGCACCTTCAACTTCAACATCTTCAACATTCTCTTCAATATCTTCGTCTAGGGCAGCCAATTCTTCTTCTGAGCGAGGCTCAGCGACAGATGCTAGTACTTCATTTGGTTCATCTAAAATTTCAACGCCAGCTGGCACTTCAATGTCGCTAACATGCATAACATCTTCAAAAGTTTTCAAAGCACTAATTTTAACCACAAGCTCAGATGGCAAGTCTTGTGGCAAACACTCAACTTCAACTTCTGATTTGGTTTCAATTAATGAACCACCCAAATCTTCAACCGCAGGGCTATGGCCTTTAAATACTACCGGAATAGCAGAAGTAATTTTTTGGGTAAGATCTACTTTATAAAAATCTGTATGTACAAGATCATAAGTCACCGGATTAAATTGAGGCTCGCGAATTAGCACTTTTATCTCTTTCTCTTTATCTATCTTTAAATCAATCAAAGAGGTGGTGCCGTGCTCTCGCAATAGGGCAGCCAACTTTAAAGTATTTATTTGAATATTTCTGTTGTCTGTTTTCTTGCCATACAAAACTGCCGGAACGAATCCTTCTTTTCTAATATGCTTGGCTTTCTTGTCATCTCGGCTGACTGCTTGCAGCTCAACCTTTTCGCTTGCTTGGCTTACCATGGCTTAATATTTGCTTAATTGATTTTTTTGTTTTTAGCTCTTGGTGAATTTCGAGTAAATTATCTGAGCTGATAGGATTTCGATTTTTCTTCTCGCGTCCTTTTTTTCTTCGTACCAATATAGTTATGCTGGTAGGCAAATCACCATTGCTATCGAAAAATTGAATGTGATGAATTTCGTTGTCTTGTTCATTCATAGGACACTAGTTATTCTAAACATTTTTAGCTATTTGTCAACTCTTGGCTTTCAGTTTCTTTATTTCATCGCGAATAATTCCAGCTCTTTCAAAATCGAGATTTTCGGCGGCAACCTTCATTTCGTCAAATAAATCTTCTATTAGGTTGGCTCGCTGCTCACGGGTCAGATGTTTTTTGGATACATTCTTGAGTCGATCAGCACCTAAAAGCCCGCTTTCTTTGATGGCTTTTTGAATGCTGGCTGGAGTAATATGGTGTTTTTTATTATAGGCTTGCTGAATTTTTCGGCGACGGTTAGTTTCGCGCAGCGCCCGTTTAATGCTTTTAGTTTCGCGGTCGGCGTACAAAATTACTTTACCATCTAGGTGTCTGGCGGCTCGTCCAATAGTTTGAATTAAGGATGTCGCTGAACGGAGAAATCCTTCTTTATCGGCGTCCAAGATGGCTACTAAACTGACTTCAGGCAGGTCAAGCCCTTCGCGCAGTAAATTGATGCCGACTAAGACATCGAACTTTCCTTCGCGCAGCTGCTTCAAAATTTCAGATCGCTCTTGAGTGATAATTTCGGAATGTAAATACTGCACTTTAATATCTTTCTCAGCTAAATATTCTGCCAAATCTTCCGACATCCTTTTTGTTAAGGTGGTGACTAGGGTGCGTTGTTTGTTTTTGATGCGCTTTTTGATTTCTTTTATAAGGTCGGGCACTTGGTTGGTTATCGGTCGCACCTCAACCACTGGGTCAATAAGACCCGTTGGTCGAATTAGCTGTTCAACAATTTGGTCGGAGTTTGTAAGCTCGTAGTCGTTTGGTGTAGCGGATACGGCGATAGTCTGGCCCATCCGTTTTTTGAATTCATCAAATTTTAACGGTCGGTTATCGCGGGCTGCTTTTAGTCTGAATCCGTGCTCTATCAAATTATTTTTACGGGAAAGATCGCCAAAATACATGCCGCCAATTTGCGGAATTGTCATATGTGACTCATCTATAAACAACAAATAATTTTTTGGAAAATAATCTAGCAAGACGGATGGGGGAGAACCAGCTTGGCGATTGTCAAAATAGCGTGAGTAGTTTTCGATGCCTTTAACATGGCCAGTCTCTTTAATCATTTCAAGGTCGTACTTGGTGCGCTGCCCTAACCTGCGGGCCTCAAGCAGTTTGTCGTTGTCTTCCAATGCTTTAACTTCGCGCTTCATATCTTGTTCGATTTGCTTCAGTGTAGCCTTGATATGTTTCTCTTCGGTTAAGTAATGTTTAGCCGGGAAAATGATTTCGTCATCTACCTCTCTGATAGGCTGGAAAGTGACAGGGTGGAGCAGGCGTATTTGGTCGATTGATTCAAAGTTGAGGTTGATTCTCAAAACGACATCGTCATAAACAGGATAGATGTCAATATTTTCGCCAGATACTCTGAACCGCCCTCTTTTTAATTCCAAATCATTGCGCTCGTAATGCATATCAGTCAGCTTGCGCAGCAGTTGGCTTTGGCTGATGGTTTGGCCTTTTTTAATTTTTAGGCTGTGTTTGGAATATATTTCGGGAGAGCCTAAGCCGTAAATGCAGCTGACGGTGGCCACTATTATTACATCATCCTTGGTCAGTAGAGCGTGAGTGGCGGCGTGGCGCAGTTTGTCTATTTCGTCGTTGATTGCTAAATCTTTTTCAATGTAGGTGTCTGTGGCGGGAATGTACGCTTCTGGCTGATAGTAATCGTAGTAGCTGACAAAGTAGTGCACCTCGTTGTCGGGGAAGTACTCTTTCATTTCGGCCCAAAGTTGGGCGGCTAAGGTTTTGTTGTGAGCAATAATTAAAGTTGGTTTTTGGATTTTGGCAATAATGTTAGCCACAGTAAAAGTTTTGCCAGAGCCAGTCACGCCTAAAAGAGTCTGCATAGCAGCTTTGTTTTTTAATCCTTTTAATAATTTTTCTATCGCCGCCGGCTGGTCACCCGTTGGCGAATAATCGGATTGCAAAATAAACATCTTAATAACTTTAACATTTATACCAAGTTCGGTCTATGTTCGGTATGGGGTTGTGGTGTGATTTGTTCAAAAAAAAGATATGATATTAGTATGAAAGAAATTAGTCTGTGGTCAAAAATAGAACGCGCTTGGTTAATAGGAGTGCCGGTGCTCTTTATTTTAGTAATAGTACTTGAAATGACTTGGAGTTTTTTGACAGATGAAAGCCAGCTACTAATTTTTAATATTATTATGGCAATATTTGGAGTGATAGCATCTTTGGTAATTTTAGTTTTACCAGCGTGGGTAGTATTGCGTTCTTTTTATGTATTCTTTTTTACAGATCGACGGTCAATATGGCGTAGATGTAATGGGAAAGTGGCTAAGAATCTATCTTATTTTTTAATACCAGTGTTATCAATTGTGATTTTTTTAAACTGGGTTATGACTGTGGCTGTAAATTCGATTAGCGGAGATGATAGTACAGAAGTTTTTGTATTAACGGTACTCTTTTTCTTATGGATATGGTATCTCGCAATGCGAACCTGTATTACTATTATTAAACAAAGCGAGCGCGCTATTGTTAATAAAAAAAGAACTACTTAGTTTTCTTGCTTTGCTGTTCTCGCCAATCGGCGATCTTTTGGTGATTGCCCGATAATAAGACATCTGGCACTTTTTTGTCTTTGTAAACTTCGGGGCGAGTGTACTGCGGATACTCGACCAAGCGCTCGCCCTTATCATTTTTTAGGCTATGACTTTCTTCGTGGGCTGAGTTGTCTGCCAAAACGCCAGCTTGTAGTCTGGCTACGGCATCGACAACGACAGCCGCTGCTAACTCTCCGCCCGTTATCACAAAATCGCCGATAGAGATTTGTTCATCTACTTCGTCTAAAATGCGCTGGTCGAATCCTTCGTAATGACCGGCTACTAAAATTAAGTTCTTCTCTTTGGCTAACTCCTCGGCTTTGGCTTGATTGAACCGAATGCCTTTGGGTGTTAGAGCGATAACCTTTGCTCGAGGATTACTTTTTTTGACACTTTCAATGGCGGGCAAAACCACATCTGGCTTTAAAACCATGCCTGAGCCACCGCCGTAAGGTGTGTCGTCGACTTGTTTGAATTTACCAAATCCGAAATCGCGTAGATTATGAAAATCTATTGAGATAAGATCTTTCTCTTGGGCATTTTTAAGGATTGAAAAATCTAGCATTGTCTTGGTCTGTTTCGGAAATAGGGTGATTATATTAAACTTCATATCTTCATTTAAACAAAATAACCGCATGCAAAGCAGAGGCGGTTACTTCGTTCATTGTAATTTAAGCTAATGGTTCTGGAATATCTCCCAAAATGTCATCTTCAGGTTGCTCAGCTGGCGCTTCTTCGATTGGGGCTTCTTCAACTGGCGCCTCTTCTGCCGGAATTTCCTCAGCTGGAGCCTCTGATACTTGTCTGGCTGGAGCAGATTCATGCTCACTACCTTCAGGCTCAACAATCTTTAGATTAACGCGCTCATTTTTCTTAGCGCCGATAATTCTTAACAATGTTCTAACAGCTTTAGCAGCTCTTCCTTCACGACCAATTATTGTAGCCATGTCAGCGGCTGCGACTTTAAGTGTGATTAAAACACCCAAGTCATCAACTGTTCTGTTAACCTCAACCATATCTGGTTGTTCTACTAGCATTTTGGTGACAGTTTCGACGAACTGTACATCCTTGTTTTCTTCTGTCATATCTATTCTTTACTTTTCGATTTTTCTATAAATTTATTTGGTTTCTGTTTTCTCTTCCTTCTCTTTCTCTTCTTTCACTTCTGCTTTCTCTTCTGTTTTGACCTCTTCCTTCTTTTCTTCACCTTCTTCATCTTTCTTCTTTTTCTTATTATACACTCGGCTAATCTTATTTTTTTTAGGTAATATTTCTTCTTTTACAAAAAGATTATTTACGGTTACAGAAAGCTGTGCACCTTGTGCAAGCCAATATTTAGCTCGGTCAGCGTCTATCACCAGCTCCTTATCTTTTGTAGCCGGATGATAATGACCGATACTCTCAATAAAAGCACCGTTCAATTTTGAACGCTTCTCTTGAGCTACAATTCTGTAATGTGGTTCGTGACGTCTTCCGCCCCGACGCAATCTTATAATTACCATATTTTATTTTGTGTACATAGTAGAGAATAACAGGAGTAGTCAATCTGGTCAAGTGTTTTGGCGCAATATTTCGCTCAAGGCTTGATCTTGCGTTAGGTGCTGACCATTCAGAAAATCTTGCCAGCTGGTACTTTTTTTGTTGGCAATTTGCACAATTTGCGGAATTAACTGTTTATTTACAATTTTTGCTTGGTGAATGATTAATCTTTTATTATTGTATGTAGTAAAGGATTTTGGCCAAGGCTGAAAGGCTCGAATCTGTCTGTCAATTTTTTCGGCTGAATCTGACCAATTGATTTGACCCATATCTTTCGTAATTTTTGGCGCCAAACTGCCTTTTTTTGGTTGAGCTTTAAGCTTTATTTGGCCGTCGAGATATTTTGGAATTACTTCTATTAGTAGTTTTGTGCCGACCTCAACTAGTTTTTGAGCCAGTGTGGCAGTAGTGTCGTTAAATGCAATTTTGACCTTTTTAGTAGCTAAAATATCGCCTGTGTCTACTCCTTCATTAATTTTCATTATAGTAACGCCAGTGGTTTTATCTCCGTTTAAAATTGCCTGCTGAATAGGTGACGAACCTCTGTACTTAGGCAATATTGAGCCATGAATGTTCAAAATGCCCCCAGAAACGCTTTTAATGGCTTCTTGAGGCAATATTTGACCGTAAGCGATGATAACTCCCAAGTTTGCATTTTTCTTCTTTAAAATGTTGGTAATTTCTTGCTTATTTTTGGGTTGAGCAATTTTCAGGTTCAGTTTTTTGGCGAGCTTTTTTACAGGTGTAGGTTCTGTTTTTAAGCCACGACCTGAAGGTTTGTCGGGTTCCGTAATTATTAAAACAATATCAAATTTAGAGTTCAATTTTTGTAGGGTGTGGGCGGCTATTACCGGAGTGCCGAAAAAGATTATTTTTTGTTTCATTGCCATTAAGGGTAGCAGGATTTAAATTTTTAGACAAAGCGAAGACCCGCGCTCACCCCGAAGGGATCATGGCGCGGGTCTTTGGTTGTCCGTGGGCCGAAGCCCACGAGTTAACGAAATCCGGTCGGGTACCGCTGCATGCGGTACTCCTTTCTTTTGTTTTGCCTTGTTCACTCGGCTCGCAGGCTTTGCGAGACTGTCAGCTATCCGGCTGCCGGCTGCATACTCTCTCGAGCTTGACCTGAGAGGTGACTGGTAGTGAATTCAGTCTCTCTCTGGGAATTTAGGTGGTCTTAGGGAGGCGTTGCAGACACCCCCTAGATGTTCAGCTGATTCACGACTATACCCTTTCTTGTACTAGGGTGTTGGTGGGGCCGGCCGGCTAGAGGCGTTAGAGCCTACTGCCGGCCGGCCGAGTAGGCGGCCGTGGCGCGCGTCGATCAGGTGGTCTTATGGTCGCTGCGGTGCAGCGCCATCGTCGGTCCGCGGAGCATCATGATCTGTCTCTCCTTCGTCTTCTTCGCGATGGGTCGCCGCCGCTTTTGTAGCGGAGCGGTTCAGAGTGATGATGGCGGGCTCAGGGAAGTGGCGTTCGAGCCACCCACCCGAGCCCGACTGCGCTGTCGATGTACTTGTGCCAAGGCGGACGCCCTACCAAGTTAAGCCAGGGACTAACTTCTTAGAGTCCTGTCTGGCTCTCTCTGGCAAGTGCACCCACCCTGTGAGCCCTGGTCACCAACGCTTGGTGCCGGAAAGCCTAACCACCGTCCCGCACGGTGTGGCTCCTCGCTACGAAGCACGCGGGCTTCGTCACACGGTACTCCAATCTAGGGTAGCGTCTACGAGTTCCCTCGTAGCTGAGAGATCCGGGCATTCACCCACCGTAGCCCAAGATGAGCTACAAGGTGACATGTCAGGACCGTGTTGTTAATGCGCTCGGGTGTTGGCCTGCCCATCATGGGGCGGCCCTACATGCGAGCGTGCAAATACATTATCAAAAAAAAGACCATTTGTCAAGTGCAAAAGCCAAATATTTATGCGCATAATTTAGATAGCTGGTTTTACAGGTTGCAAAGAGCTGTTTGGCGCTAATTTCTCAGAGTACAAAATGCCGTTTAAGTGATCTATTTCGTGTTGAACGATGCGAGCCAAAAGACCCGAAGCCTTAAGTACAATTTTTTCTCCATTTAAATTTTGAGCTTTAACTTTGACCCTTTTTGGCCGAATTACCTCTCCTTCAAATCCGGGAATAGAGAGACATCCTTCTGCTATTTGTACTGTTTTTGAACTAGTCCAAGTAATTTCAGGATTAACAAGCGCTATAAAGGGAATAACCTCACTTTTGATTAAATTGCCGTCTTTATCTTTGGGTAGATATTCAATAACAGTTAATCTAATAGATTTATTTATTTGTGGTGCGGCCAAACCCATACCCTTGTTACTGTGCATAGTAGCGCGCATATCTGAGGCTAACTTTTTTAGGTCATCAGAAAACTCAGTGATAGGCTCACATTTTTGGTGCAAAACTTTATTGGGTTCGGTGATTATTTTTAACACGATTGAATATTAGTCTAAATAGCATCTTTATTCAAGTTGTAGGCTTGATACATCTGAAAAAATCCTAAAATTTGCTCGATTTTTCAAAATGAACTGCTCTAGGGCAGAATCAACTTTTTGTTTGGTCATTAAGGTAATAACTGTACTTTCTCCTTCAAGGTTTTGGTGTAAAGAAGGATTAATTTTTTTCAGTTCAGCTAACTCATTTTCGATATTTGGTTTTTTAGCGACTAGTCGAATTATCCTTTTGTTAAAGTGGGGCCAGTTGAGAGCATTTATAATTTGCGGATTAAAATTGGCTTGACAGGCTTTGAATAAGACATTTTTTGAGTCATTTGATTGAACTGTTAGATTATATCTGGAAGCTAGTAATCCTAAAATCTCTAACGCTTCAATGTGGCTGTGTGGCCTATTGGGCGATAAAAGCAGTTTAGGGTCAAGCACAATAACTTGGTCAAAACTGATTTGTTGATAGAGGATTTTGTTAGTAAAGACGGTCAGTTGAGCATTCGGGTTTCTGTTCTCTTTATCGCTAACTACCCCAATAGGAATTGAAAACATTTTTGATAGCTGATTGGCTAGGTTTGCTAATCCTTGAATTTTGCCCGACTGGTCAATTTTCGATAATGAATTGTAATAGATGCCAACTTTTTTATTCTTTGACAACAGATTCGAAATAATGTTTTGCATCTCTTTATTCAACCAGCCCTCAGCCGTCAGAACGGTTTCAACTTTATTTAGTGGGGGTTGTCTTACAGTAATATTTTTTATATGGTAACGCTTGCAAAGTAGTTCTTTGGGAATTACAGTTCTCACAATGAGTGGGCAGCCGTAGTGAAAAGCCAGCTTTGAGGCTAAATATAATGAATGGATTCCTGGTGAGCGAGCAGATTCAAAAGGGCTTAAAAGAGGAGAGTCAAAAATTATTCTATTTATTTTTTTGTAAGGCAGCCAGGCAATATTTTGGCTGCCCGCAATATTTACAGAATTAAAAAAGCTTTGCCAGAAAATTTGTTGACGGCTGGCAGCGTCTGCACCAATAGTGATAAATTTAGAAACTTGCCGGTTAGCTTGTTCAATACTAGGAGTGAAATATAGAGTTGACCCTCTTTTTGAATCCTTATCTAAATTATTTTTTTGTTCATACTTCACATATTTTTGATTGAAGAAAGGCCAAGTCATTTTGAGTAAAGTAGAGGGAGAAATTAAATAGTATTGCGCTACGGCCATAAAGTAATTGACGAAATTTTCGGGCAGAACAAAATTAGAATTATTTTTGATTGGCTTAATTTGGGCGCGAAAGTTGGCCCCTGTGTTGATCTTTGCCACAAAACCCGGTAGTATACGCCCGCGTAGGGGGACTGTTACTAATTGCCCAACTGATAAACTAGAAGGAGAGTGATAAGTCAAAACCCCATCAATATTATTAACCTGTGATTTAACTACGACATGAACCAACATCCTGCTTCTATAATACTCGTTGGCAGACCAAATGTGGGAAAATCAACACTTTTCAACCGACTTATCGGAAGAAGGGAAGCGATTGAACACGGCGAGGCTCACACCACTAGAGATCTTGTTAGATCATTACTTCATTTTGGAAAAAAATCAGTCGAGCTGGTAGATAGTGCTGGCGATGTTAATAAGACTACAGACGAAATTATAAAATTATCTCAACTGCAAAAAAAGAAGGTGATGCAAGGAATAACTCTTATATTATTTATTATTGATGCAATAGAAGGAATTACAGCTGAAGACGAAAGGATTTTAAGAGAAGTCAGAAAACTCAATAAACCCTTTTTAATAGTTGCCAATAAAGCAGATAATGCAGCTATTGAAGAGAACCTTTTGCGACAGATAAAATTTGAAAAAGATAAACTGTTCTTTGTTTCGGCTATCCATAATATTGGAGTATTTAATCTAATTGAATATCTGAAAGGTTATGCCAAGCCTTTTGCTGAAGAAAAGAGATTCGCGGTAGCAGTTTTGGGACGACCAAATGCGGGTAAATCAACCTTGGTTAATGCAATCTCCAATTCAGATATCTCAATTGTTTCTGACATTGCCGGTACCACCAGAGATTTAGTTAAAATTGATGTTGGTGTAAAGAACAAGCTACAGCTAATTGATACAGCCGGATTAGGTCGCAGAGCCAAGTCAATGAAAGGCGTTAATAGATATTCAACCTTAAGGATTGAGAAAACCTTAGGCGAAGTTGATTGCGTTATGTTGGTTATCGATTTGGTAGATGGCATAGCAGTTCAAGATCTGAAAATAGCTAACGCAGCTATTACTAATGGAGCATCAGTAATCTTGGTCTTGAATAAATTAGATCGAATTGAAGAAGATCAAGACAGCTTCATAGATAAACAGTTAGACAAGTTAATAAAGAAGTTCTCATTTGCACCCTACATTCCAGTCGTTTTTATTTCCGCTAAAGAGAAAAAGAATATTGCTCCCTTAATTCAACAAATTAAAGAAGTTAAAAAGAATCGAGCTAAGAGAATTGATGACCAAACTGCTAAAAATCTTTTATTTGAATTGCAAAGAGAGCACCAATCTTTTATTGGCATTAAATCACTCATTCAAGACAATATTAATCCTCCGCAATTTGTTTTAGAAACTAACAAAAGAATTGCTAGACATCACCTTAAACACATTATTAATACGATAAGAACGAAAGAAAAAATTGAGCTCACACCAATTCAGCTTATTGTGAAAGAGAGGCTGGAGCAGCGTAAACCCGAATCTGTGACAGTGGTAACAGCCTAATTAAGCTGCGCCCAATAAAGTAACTTTTATCGACTTTGCCAAACACTCTGGAATCTTGAGAGGCGTTACGGTTATCACCTAAAACAAAGTACTCGCCATCTTGTAGGGAAAGACTCAGTTTATTCTGTTGACCTAAGGCCTCAGTAATTTCGTCAGCAGATAGATAATCTTCGTTCAGCTTGAATCCTTCAGGATTAGCTTGATTTATAACGGTTACCGAATTATCTTCAATGACTACTGTTTCGTTAGGTAATCCTATAATTCTTTTAATGTAATTTTCTCTAGGGTTTTTTGGATATTTAAAAACAATTATTTCACCACGCTTTGGCCCTCTTACTCGATAGGTGAGCTTGTCAATTAGCAAATAGTCGTTATTAGAGAAGTTTGGTTCCATGCTGCGGCCTTCTACTATGAAGGGTTGAATAAGAAAAGTACGAATAATGACAGCCAGAACAGCAACATAAAAAACTGTTTTAGCAGTCTCCCAAATAAATGTTTTGAAAGAAATATTTTCCGACTCTATTTGATCCATGGTTTTACATTAACAAAAATGATAGCGGCGGGCAGTACTGTGCTAATATAGCGTCAATGTATGTTAATTACCATAGTCTTTTCTTTACGCTGGGGGCAATTGTTGGGCTGATACTTTATGTGTCTCTAAACAGGAAAGAATCGAAGGTTATTTTGGTGGCTGACTATTTCTGGTCTTTTTTGGTTGGCTTAATAGGCGCTCGAATCGCCTATGTTTTATTTAATGGAGCGGAAAATATTTTAGACTATATCTCTTTTTGGCAATCCGGATTAATTTCTTTTGGAGGAATAATATTTGGGCTATTAATATTTTATTGGCGGCGCCGGCGAGCTGAGAATTTACCAACTCTTTTAGATACTTTTTCTTTGACGGCGGTATTGGCTTGGTCAATTGGGCGGGTAGGTAACTATTTAAACCGTGACGCTTATGGGGTGGGCAATGACCAGTTTTTATCCTTCTACAATAGGGTACCAATACAGTTAATGGAGAGCCTAGCTTTGTTAGTAATATTTTTTATTGTGTTGAAAATGTACCAACGAAAAGCTTATCAAGGCCAGCTCCTATGGGTTATATTAATTTTTTATGGATTAGCTAGATTCGTTATTGATTTTTACCGCAGCCTACCAGATATGTTTCTTTCCCTGAATATAAGTCAGCTGGTTGCTTTATCATTTGCTATATGTGGTATTATTGTTATTAGTTATGGAAAAAGAAAGAAGAAACATACATCTTACAGATAAATTTATCGCTAAACAGAAAAAGCGTTTAGAAGATAAATTAAAAGAGCTAACACTTAAGCAAGAAGAGCTGGCCGAGTTTCCCGATATTGGTAATTCTCCAGATGATACTGCTCAAGAGGCTTCAGAGTTTGAAGGTAATTTGCACATCAAACATAATGTTGACGATTTGCTTAGGAATGTGAAGTTAGCATTAAAGCGAATTGAGAAAGGTACTTACGGTCTTGATATTAAAACAAAAGAGCCGATTGAACAAGGTCGATTAGAAATAATGCCAGAAGCTCAAAGTGCAGCCGAAACAGACTAAGTTTATAATCTATTTTTTATTAGTAGGTTTTTTTGCAGATAGGCTATTTAAATTTATTCTTTCATCAAATATGAATAGCCATTTTATATTTAGTTGGCAGTTTGGCGTTATCTTCATAATTGCCGCAATATTTCTGTTGAGGCAAAAAAAGTTTTTTTTGAATCCTATATTATTAACTTTTATAGGATTATTCTCGAACTGTTTAGACAAACTTATTTACGGTGGGGCAGTAGATTATATAAATATAACTTTGGGGCAAATTAAAATATCCACCAATTTGGCGGATGTCTTCATTTGGGTCGGTCTATTGTGGCTAGTTCAAACCTATGTTTCTATTTGGCGGCAGCCTTCACAATAGCGCTGAACGCCTTGTCATCTTTCTCGGCAATTTCTGCAAGTACTTTGCGATTTAATTCAATCTTGTGGTCTTTTAAATTTTTAATTAACTTACTATAAGTGGTGCCGTTTAGTCTGGCAGCGGCGTTGATTTTAATATTCCAAAGTCGGCGGTTAATGCGCTTCTTCATCTTTCGATGTTTGTAAGCGTAAGGACCAGCTTTCAAGATGGCCTCTTTGGCTCTTTTAAAAACACTCTTGCGCTTTAGTCTGAAGCCTTTTGTTTGAGCCAAAAGAGCGCGATGTTTTTTTCTTTTAGTTGTGCTGTTTTTTACTTTAGACATAGTGTTAGCTGAGCATTAATTTCTTGTCGGTTTTATGAATTGAGGTTGTACGAGTTTTAGCAGCTCTAAGTTGTCGCTTACTTTTTCTTGAACGAATATGCTGATGATTAACTCTAGCACGCGAAACGAGACCAGATTTTGTTCTAGCAATTCGTTTAGCTTTGCTCTTGTGTGTTTTCGCTTTCATTTTTTTTCAGTTGAACGTTTACTATGTTACCCGCGAATCTTGGTCTAGCAGTAAAATTCATATTAAGCCGCTTGGCAAAATCTTCTAATACCTCTAAACCTTTTTCCCGAAAAATATTTTCTCTTCCTTGGAAGCGCAGTGATAAAGATATACCGTAGCCTTGTTTAAGAAATTTTGAAGCTTTTTTAATTCGCTGTTCACGATCATGTTCTCCCATTCTGACACTCAGACGAATCTCTTTTGTCTCCCCGGCTTTTGACTGTTTCTTCTGTTGCTTATCTTTACGGCTCTGTTCATATTTGTATTTACCGTAGTCTAAAATTTTAGCAACCGGAGGTCTTGCTTTTGGTGAGACAAGCACTAAATCTAACTCCTGCTCGGCTGCAACTGCTAGGGCTTTTGATTTTGACATTAGTTCAGTTTTTCCCGAACTTTCGTCAATAACCATTAGCTCATTAGCATAAATATGCTCGTTAACTGGAAGCCAATTATTTTTCGAATTGTTGTTAAATCTTTTTTTACTCAACTACTTCAAATACTCTACCAGATATATTTATTATTGACAACACCTTAGCCCTTTTTGCCCACAATTAATCTTAGAGCCTTAGGAATGACACTAAAAGTGGCTGGGGTGCGACCAATAGTTAGGTGGTCAACATCTATAGAGATTGGTTCTTCTGAGTCTATTGTTATAGAAGGATAGCTAAACTTGGAGTACTTATTATCTTCAGCTGTCTTAGAGCCAAAGATATTTTTTAAAAACCCTTTCTTCTCTTTAGGGCCGAAACTTGTTACTGTTACTAAATTCTCACCTCTTTTGTTGGCAGTAGTAGTTACTATAGCGCTCTCTACCTCTGTTTCTAGTTCGAATCCTTTCACTGCAATTTTTATTTTAGTAATTGATTCAAGATCAAGTTTTGCTCTAGTTAAAAAGATGTTGGTGTTATTAATATGGCCAAGCGGCGTGTGCTCCCAGCGCCGACGCTTGAGAGCGGCTACTGCCTCCTGCCAATTTTCACATTTGATTTTTTCAAAGAGGGTTGGAATTTCACCAAGCGGAATTACGCCAAGCACCATATCGTACCTCAAAAGCTTGGCGGCTGTTTTGTTTACAAGTTTTGCCCCTCCAACTATGACTAGAGTTTGGTATCCTTTCTGACTAGCATCGGCTAACAAATTATCTAAATTCTTGGTAGGATTAAGCTCAATTATTTCTCCGGCGATTCCGCTATCTACTACAGCATCTTCAATATTTTTTGCTAAATCTGCCAACCGTTTGGTTGTGGGGTAATCGAAAATAAAATAATACACAAATGCTATTCACTCTCTAATTCAAGCTTAGGTTTAGTTTTGGTTTTCTTTTCTTCTCCCTTATCTTCATCCTTTTCCGCTTCATTTTCTTTATCACTCTCATCTACTTTCTCCAATTTTGTCGAACCTACTTCATCGGGCATAGATGATGTGCCAATGAATGAAGCGCCTGGTTGAATATGCAAAGTACCAGCTTGAATATCTCCTTTAACTTTGCTATCAGGCATCATCTCTAATGTGTCAGAAGCCTTTATTGAGCCTTCGACGGTACCTGACACTTGTACTGTTTGGGCTTCGACTGGCCCGACTACTTTTGCATCTGCCCCAATGACAACAGATTGTTGAGAGATTACATCTCCTTCAACAGTTCCATTAATTAATATTGAACCGGAGTTTTTAATGCTGCCAGCTAGAACAACATCTCCTCCGACCACTGTGTCAAATTCTTCAGTGTTCTCCATAAGATCAAAAATTACTAATTATAGATACTCTAATAACTAGTTTAGCACATACTATTTAGCTTTGACTTGTTGCACAGATTATTGATTTGTGATAGAGTTGCACTTGTTTATGGATACACAACAATCATATATAAAAGTTACTGGTGCTCGTGAGCACAATCTCAAAAACATTGATATCGAAATACCCCGAAACCAGCTGGTAGTAATTACTGGTCTATCAGGTTCGGGTAAGTCGTCATTGGCCTTTGATACTTTGTATGCTGAAGGTCAAAGACGCTATGTAGAAAGTCTTTCTGCTTATGCTAGGCAATTTTTAGGAATAATGGAAAAACCTGATCTTGATCATATAGAAGGATTGTCACCGGCTATCTCAATTGATCAGAAAAATTCCTCAAGAAACCCACGATCTACAGTGGGTACAGTGACCGAAGTGTATGACTATATGAGATTACTTTGGGCGCGCGTCGGAGAAATTATTTGTCCAAACGGTCATGGCAAGGTTGAGAAACAGTCTGCGACTCAAATTGTGGATAAAATTATCCACAAGGCGAAAGGCAAAGTTAACCGTATTATGATTCTCTCGCCAATGATAAGAGACCGAAAAGGGGAGCACAAAGCTGTTTTAAATAGAATTTTGAAATCAGGATTTGCCCGAGTAAAAGTTGACGGACAATTGATGGATATTGAGGAAGCTATGCAGCAAGAACTGGACAAACAGAAAAAACACACTATTGAAACGGTAATAGATCGACTAATAGTTGACGGCACCGAAGGTGACGAGTCCGATGTATCAGAAGATGAAAGGGTAAGAATTTTAGATTCTGTAGAAAAAGCTCTCAAAATGTCTGAGGGTTATGTTGAGGTAATGGATATGGAGAAAGAGAAGACAGTTTTATATTCGGAGCATTTCGCTTGTCCCGATTGTGACTTTGCTTTAGCTGAGTTGGAGCCAAGAATGTTTTCATTCAATAGTCCGCATGGGGCCTGTCACAAATGTCAGGGATTGGGAACCTTGCAACAGTTAGAGCCAGACCGCATTGTACCTAACGAAAAATTGACTATCGCCGAAGGAGCCATTAGACCTTGGAGTCGTTCAACCAATTCAGAGACTTGGATGATGAGAATTTTAAATGCAGTTAGTGCTAAAAAAGGATTCAGTTTAGATATTCCATTTAAAGATTTAACAAAGAAGCAAAAAGAGGTTGTTCTTTATGGTATGGGAGATGATGAGATAGATATAGATGGATATACTACAACTTATGAAGGTGTCATACCTAATTTACACCGTCGTTATAAGGAGACAGACTCAGAATATATTCGAACAGAAATTGAAAAGTACATGGTATCTCAAATCTGCCCAGTCTGTGAGGGTGGAAGACTTAAAGATGAAATTTTATGTGTTAAGATTGCTGAAAAAAGTATTGTAGATATCAACAATTTAAATATTGAACAGGCAGCCAAATTTTTTAAGGAGTTGCCAAAAAATATCAGCGAAGTGCAGTTACAAATTGCTACTCAAATATTGAAAGAGATTCAAACAAGATTAGAGTTTCTTCGTAATGTTGGGCTAGATTATTTAACGCTCGATAGAAGTGCTAATACATTAGCTGGTGGGGAAGCGCAACGAATCCGTCTAGCAACTCAAATTGGGTCAGGTTTGACTGGTGTACTTTATATATTAGATGAGCCTTCTATTGGTTTGCACCAACGCGATAACGACAAACTACTTGAGACCCTGAAAGATTTAAGAGATTTGGGAAACACAGTAATTGTGGTTGAACACGATGAAGACACTATGAAAGCTGCTGACCACTTAATTGACATTGGCCCTGGGGCTGGCAAGCTTGGTGGAGAAATTGTAGCTCAAGGAACTCCCGCCGAAGTTATGAAAGGAGATGGATTAACTGCTAAATACTTAAGAAACGAAAAAGAAATTAAAGTTCCTTCCGTACGGCGTAATCCTTCAAGAAGGATGTTGAAAATTATAAAAGCTGAAGAGAATAATTTAAAAAAGATTGATGTTAAAATTCCGCTTGGGTTATTTGTCTGTGTTTCGGGAGTCTCGGGCTCAGGTAAATCTACATTAGTTTATGATATTTTGGCCAAAGCATTGAGCGCTCACTATCATCGGGCGCGGGCAATAGCTGGTAAACATAAAGAAATTTGCGGTTTAGACCAGCTAGACAAGGTTATTAATATTGATCAGTCGCCAATTGGACGAACTCCTCGTTCTAATCCGGCTACATATACGGGTGTCTTTACTTATGTTCGCGAACTGTTTGCTAAAACAAAAGAGGCTAAGTCGCGCGGCTACTCGTCTGGTCGTTTCTCATTTAATGTTAAAGGTGGTCGTTGTGAATCTTGCGCCGGAGATGGCGTTAAGAAAATTGAGATGAATTTCTTGCCCGATATTTATATTAAGTGTGAAGTCTGTAAGGGTAAACGCTACAACGACGAAGCTCTGCAAATTTTGTATAAAGGCAAGAATATTTCAGAAGTATTAAATATGACTGTTGACGAGGCTTTAATCTTCTTTGGTAATGTGCCGGCAATAAAGCGCAAACTAAAGGTGTTGTCAGATGTTGGTTTAGGATATATGCATTTAGGCCAACCTGCCACTACCTTATCTGGTGGAGAAGCGCAAAGAATTAAATTAGCTACAGAACTTTCACGCCGTTCAACCGGCCGTACTATTTACATTTTGGACGAACCCACCACCGGATTACATTTTGAAGATATTAACAAATTACTGGGAGTACTGCAGCGCTTGGTAGATAAAGGAAATACTATTTTAATTATTGAGCATAATATTGATGTTATTAAGAGCGCCGACTGGGTAATTGATTTAGGCCCTGAAGGGGGCGACAAAGGTGGAAAAGTAGTAGCTGAAGGCACACCTGAACAGGTGGCATCGGTTGCCAAAAGCTATACTGGAAACTATCTGAAAAGAGTATTGTAAAGTTGCACTTTTTGGTTGACAAAACCCCTAAAATAGGGTATATTCAGCACAGCCTAGCAGGCTAATTGAAGATGCTACTGCTTATTTATTTTGCAGAGGAAAGTCCGAGCTTCCAAGTCAGCGTTGTTGCGAAATGCAACCCATCGCAAGGTGCGAGCAAGTGCCGCAGAAAATAAACCGCCTTATGTTCAAAACAGCCGAGAGGCTGCAATGATCTCCAAGGTAAGGGTGAAAAGATTTGGTAAAAACAAATCCTTCTGTACGGTGACGTACAAAAGTGGTAAACCTAACGCGAAGCAAGTCAGGTTGGGACGGCTAAATAACGGTGACTTTCGGTTTAGCTGGATCCTGACGCCTAGATAGATGGCATCATAAACAGAACTCGGCTTATCAATTAGCATGCTAGGCTTTTTTATATAATGAAATACTACCTATAAGACAAAAGAAAAAAGCGACTACATTAAGTATTCGCTTTTTTCTTTGGTTCGGGGACAGGGGCTCGAACCCCGATTCCCAGGACCAAAACCTGGTGTCCTACCATTAGACGATCCCCGATTACTTGGCTACTTTACCAGAATAGACCTGATAATTCAATGATTAATAGCTTGGCTATTCTTTTTTAAATATTTCAATTGATTTGTAGCTTCTCTTATTATAGAGCTTTTGTGCTTCCTTGCTTCCGGCTTCTGCATAAAGATGAAAACCGGAGAACCTTTTTTCACACATATCTAATAATGTGCTGGCAATGCCCTGTCGACGGTAATCTGGGTGAACCAACAAATCGGCAATCAGTCCGAATCCTACCCTGTCAGACAAAACTCGCACAGTACCAATTAACCTGTCTTCATCATAGGCGCAGGCTGCATACTGACTGTTCAAAAATGCCAACAGAGCGGCTTCTTTTCGCTCCAAAGTCCAATTTGAGTGAGATTGATTAAGTAATTGCAGGTGATTTTCTCGCGCTGGTTTGCTTTCAACAAAAGTGATCATAATCTAAATTTAGCAAATAGTTGGTTATAGTCCTAAAATTGTTCTATAATGCGCTTAGATGCTAACTTTAATGCCTAGGCGACGAAAAAAACAGCTCAAAATCATTTGGTACTTAGTACTCATTGTGGTGGTGTCAGCTATGGTCATAATAGCGCTCGGTAGGGCGACAGATGAAGAGGGTGAAGTAATGCCGAAAGAAGAGAAAGTTGCTGAGATAACGCCAGCTCAAGAAAATAAAGATGAAAGAGCCGAGGAGGGAGATGTAAAAGAGGCTGAAAAAAAGGAAGAGCCGAAGGAAGAGCCGACAGATGAAGAACAGCCAAGTGAAGAGAAAGTTGATTTTGAAGGTACCGAAGTTCAGGCAGCTGGGTTTAAAATAAAGGTACCAAAAAAATGGTTCTTTTCATTTAGTAATGAGGACGGAGCACAGCTGTTGAACTTTGGTACTCAGAAGTTTGGGCCAGATAACGCCTATAACTTTACTATGACGGCAGATGCTAGTGGATACATTAGTCCTATTGAAAAAATTCCCGCTGAATCTATAGGAGGATTAGTAGAATCTTCAGATGAAAAAACAAATGATGG
The DNA here is from genome assembly GCA_964421635.1 of uncultured Candidatus Saccharibacteria bacterium. Lineage (GTDB taxonomy): Bacteria > Patescibacteriota > UBA1384 > CAILIB01 > JAUSJZ01 > CAYQWZ01. The sequence goes on along the minus strand of CAYQWZ010000004.1, from coordinate 15,720 downwards.
TCTTCTTTTAAAGAGAAAGGTTTTTATGACTAATGTGGAAGGGGCAGGAGAAGTGGTGCAAATTCTCTATACATTTGAATTAGACTCAAAAAAGTACGGAGCAATACTGTGGACTGCAGCTTCAAATGATTCACAGGTTTCGTTACTGTCAGATATGGTAAAAACCATCAGGCCATAGTCTTGTGCTATAGCTTTTTATCTGGTAAGGCTTAAGTTGTGACTATTAATATAAGAACTATCTTACAGGGCAGCAGTAACTGGTATTTCGTGATTAACGAAGATGGGTCTTTTGGCTACGCCAATAAGGGACTTTTTACTTTTAGTAAGAAGAGTCTGGAGCAAGAAGGATTAGATTTATTTGACCAGCTGCTCGATGATGATAATAAAATAATATTAGCTTTGGAATTAAAGGCGGTTAATGACGGTAGCCAAAGAAGAATTTTTGATTTGCAGATAATAAACACCGAATTAGATGAGAAAGCTTATTTTAAAGCCACAGCCTGGCCAATAAAAAATAAACAAATTAGCTTGCAGCTTGAAGATCAAACAGAATACATTAAAAAAGAGCTGATGCTTGATTTAAAAGAGAAAGAGATTGATTTGCTGATGAACTCTTTCTTTAAAAAAAGGCAGCAGGTGGTGAATGAACAGTACTATCAACAGCTATTGCGAACAATCATGCTTGCCGTTGAGGCTGAATATGCTTGTATTTATGCACAAGATCAGAAAGCTAAAGAATACCAGCTCATCGCTTCAATTTTTGAGAGTGTAGATAAGCGAGTATTCAATTTAGATCAGAAAAATCCTTTTTCAAAAGAGAGAACAGAATTATTTTTTGGCAAGATTTTGAAACAGGCTATTGGCAAAAGAAAAACAGACATAAATTCAGTCGTTGCTAGTCCAATAAAGTTACATTCAGGAAAAATGGGATATCTAATTGTGGGCAGTGTGAACAAGTATAATTTTGATTGGAAAAAAATTAGATTGATTAATAAATCGGCGCTGGCTTTATCTAATTTATTGTCAATTGATATGGTCTACTGGGAGCAGAAAAAAATTGAAAAGATGAAAGATCAGTTTCTATCACTTGTTTCACACGAACTTCGCTCACCAATTACGGTGGTCAAAGGGAATGTGTCTTTAATAAAAAAAATAAAGTCAGAGCAGGAGCTTAACGATACAATAAATATTGTCGACAGAAGCCTTAATAGACTAAACAGGCTAGTGGATGATATTTTAGAGGTTACACGCATTCAGTATGGGGAAGTTGATTTCAATGTAGCTGGCTTTGATGTGAAAAAATGTCTTAAGGATTTTGCAGATGAGGAGAAACAAAATCTGATGAAAAAGGGAGTTCAATTGAGTATTGAAGGATTAACAATAAAAATTTTTAATGATCGCGATAGACTTGTACAAATATTCTCTAACCTTCTTTCAAATAGCCTGAAGAATGTCGCTTCTGATAATCCTAAAATAATAATTGATATAAAAGACAAAGGAGAGAGAGTAAAAATTAGTTTTAAAGATAACGGATTAGGAATGAGTAAAAACCAGCAGAAAGAAATTTTTAAGAGATTTTATAAGGCTAATGAAGCAAAACCCGGTGCTGGTCTAGGATTAGCTATTGTTCACGAGCTGGTTTTGAAAATGAAAGGTAAAATTTTGGTTAAATCAAAAAAGAATGAAGGCGCAGAATTTATTATAATCTTGCCAAAAAGAATAGAATCGTAAGCGCTTTTGTTATACTAGAAAACAGATGAAAGCTCAATATATACCAGCCCTATTAGAGCAAGATATTAATGTTTTAGAAAAGAAGGTGAATAAATTACTGACCGGACAGGTAATTCATCTTGATATTATGGATTCAACCTATACCCCGAGCTTAAAAACAGTTGAACTAGCTGAGGCGCTAGAGGTGCTAAAAAAATTTCGGGTACAAATTCACTTGATGGTTAATCGGGCACAGGTGTATATTTCTCAATTAACAAAGAATGTTGAGCTTTGCATTTTACATCAAGACACTTATTCAAATATGGCAGAATTCTCTCAGGCGGTTAGTGAGTTTAAATCAGCTGGTGTAAGCATCGCTGCTACTATCAATCCGAATAGCAATCTGCAATTAACTGACAAAGTTGGCGAATATCAAATTATGGGAGTGTTTCCTGGGAAATCTGGGCAAATGATGCTAGAGAACACGAAGCTAAGAGTGGTAAAACTGAAGCAAAATCTGTCGAAAAATGGTATGATAATATCTGTTGACGGAGGTGTCAATCAGGTTAATTCTAAGCAATTAATTGAGGCTGGCGCGACTAAGCTAATAATAAATTCTGCACTTTGGAAAAGTCCTGATGCGCAAGAGATGTTGAATAGATTAAATAAAGGTTAAAAACAAAAAAAGGAGGGCCATGGCATATAGAGTTGCCATAAACGGTTTTGGTAGAATTGGACGAACTGCTTTTAAGGTGGCTCAATATCACCCTGAAGTTGAAGTTGTGGCCATTAATGATCTTGCAGACAACGAGAACCTAGCCTATTTGCTTCGCAACGATTCAGCTTACGGAAAGTACAGTGAAGATGTTGATGTTGACGGAGATAATCTAGTTGTTGGAGGATTAGAGATAAAGATGTTGGCTGAGCCCGACCCAGCCAAGCTGCCGTGGAAAGAAATGAATGTAGATGTGGTAATTGAATCCACCGGTTTTTTTGTAGAATCGGTTAGGGCTCAACTTCATATTGATGCCGGTGCAAAAGCAGTAGTGATATCTGCTCCGCCAAAAGGGGACAATCCGGCGCCAATTGGCGTTATTGGAGCCAATGAACTATCAGCTAAAAATGACAGAATATTTTCTAATGCTTCTTGTACAACGAACTGCGTATCTCCTGTAATGGCAGTTTTGGAAACAGCTTTTGGAATACAGAAAGCGATGATGACTACCATTCACGCCTACACTTCTACACAGAATATTCAAGATGGTCCGCATAAAGATTTTCGTCGTGGGAGAGCAGGTGCTTTTAATGTCGTTCCCACTTCTACCGGTGCAGCTACAGCCACGACAGAGGTTTTACCAAATTTAAAAGGTAAATTTGATGGCATAGCTATTAGAGTGCCAGTGATAACGGGATCCCTAACAGATATCACAGCAGTACTTAACAAAAAAACTACCGCCGAAGAAATAAATTCTGTATTTAAAGAGCAAGCTGATAAAGGATTATTTAGGGGAGTTTTGGCTTATGCTCGTGATCCTTTGGTATCATCAGATGTTGTAGGCTCTTCATATTCAGCCATATTCGACCCAGATTTTACCCGTGTTGTAGACGGCGACCTAGTAAAGGTGGTCGCCTGGTATGACAACGAGAGTGGCTATTCAACAAGATTAGTTGAACAGGTAATTAATATAGCGAGGCAAATAGCATGACTGTATACGCAATTCAGAGAAAAGCGCAAAATATTAGAGAGTCAATTATTAAAATGCTTTTAGAGGCAAAATCTGGGCATCCAGCTGGCTCACTTGGTATGGCAGATATTTTTGCTACTCTGTACTTCCGAATCCTTAAACATAAACCGAAAGACCCAGATTGGGAAAAAAGAGATAGGCTAATTTTATCTTGTGGCCATATTGTTCCTGTTTGGTACGCTACGCTGGCTGAGGCTGGGTATTTTCCCAAAACAAGGTTGTCGAAGCTGCGCAGTCTCGATTCAGGGCTTGAAGGACATTGTTTAAAAAACTCTGTGCCGGGAATTGAAAACACTGCTGGGCCGTTGGGGCAAGGATTATCTCAGGCTGTTGGGCGTGGTTTGGCGGCCAAAATGAAAAAGGAAGATCAGCAAATTTACTGCATCACTAGTGATGGAGAGCAGCAGGAAGGCCAAACTTGGGAGGCTTATATGTTTGCTGCTAAGAATCAGTTGGCCAACATTACATTTATTTTAGATCGAAACAATATTCAGATAGATGGCCTAACAGAAGAGGTGATGCCGCTGGAGCCTCTCAGGGCTAAGTATGAAGCGTTTGGCTTGCATGTGTTAGAAACAGACGGCCATAATATAAAAGGCATTATTGATGCCTGTGAAGAAGCTCGAGCTATATATGAAAAACCGGTGATGATTATAGCTCACACAATTCCTGGCAAGGGAGTTGATTTTATGGAATTTGAACCTGAATGGCACGGTAAATCACCGAATGCAGAGGAAGCAAAAAGGGCATTAAAACAGCTAAGAGACTTAGAGGGGAGAATACAAAATGACTAACGAAACAATTCAACCTAGAGATGGTTTTGGCCACGCTCTATTAAGGTTGGGAGCTTTAAATAAAGATGTAGTGGTACTCAGTGGAGATTTAAAAGAAAGTACCAGATGTTTAGCTTTTGCTGAAGCGTATCCCGAAAGATTTATTGAAGTTGGAGTAGCAGAACAGAACATGATGGGCATTGCTAGCGGTCTAGCCGATGAAGGATTCATTCCATTTGTTACCTCATTTGCTGTTTTTAGCCCCGGTCGTAACTGGGATCAACTGCGAGTCAGTGTCTGTTATGGCAATACAAATGTAAAAATTATCGGTTCGCATGCTGGCTTGTCGGCGGGACCAGACGGCGCTACGCATCAGGCGCTTGAAGATATTGCCATTACACGAGTGTTGCCAAATCTTACTGTTTTGGCGCCAGCAGATGCCAACGAAGTACACCAAGCTACACTGGCGGCGGCTAAAATAACAGGTCCGGTTTATATTCGTTTTAATCGTTCTGAAGAGTTGGTAGTTACAAAACCAACGGAAAAATTTACTATTGGTAAAGCGAAGGAAATTCAAGACGGTCGAGATGTAGCGGTATTAACAACAGGGTCAATGCTGGGGTTAGCCAAAAAAGCAGTTGAGAAGATGTCCAAGAAGGCTTCTATTGCTTTAATCCATCATCCTTCTATTAAGCCTATTGATACTAAATCTATAATTGAAGCGGCTAGAAAAACAAAATCCTTGGTGACGGTTGAAGAAGCCCAATTGAATGGAGGATTCGGCAGTGCAGTTTTGGAAGTCATCAGTGACAAGTCAATGGCCAGAGTACAAAGAGTTGGTGTCAAAGATTCATTTGGGCAATCAGGAAAGCCAGATGAGTTGAGAGAAAAATATCATATTGCGCAGAAAGATATTGAAGCGGCTATTTTGCAAGCTCTTATAAAGAAATGATAGCTAAGCTAAAACCAGTATTAATGAAAGCCAAGAAGGAAGGCTATGCCGTTGGCGCTTTTAATACTAACAATATGGAGACCACAGCTGCTATTATTGAAGCTGCCCAGCAGCTCAACTCACCAGTTATTGTAGCGATATCTGAAGGGGCACTAGATTACGGAGGAGACGCACTTGTTGAGCAGGTAAAATTTATAGCTCAAAATACCAAAATTCCAGTTGTGATTCATCTTGATCATGGTAAAAGTCTTGAGGTAGTGAAAAGAGCAATTCGTTTAGGATTCAGTTCAATTATGATCGATGGCTCAGCTTATAGTTTTGAAAAAAATCTCAAGTTGACCAAGCAAGCTAGAGCAATTGCTAAAAAAGGAAGGGTCTCTATTGAAGCGGAATTAGGGACAATTGGCGGAACTAAAAACTCTGAGAAGGCAATGAAGATTATTTATCCTAAACCTATTGAGGTAGAAAAGTTTGTTATAAAAACTAGAGTTGATGCCATTGCCCTTGGGTTGGGGACCTCTCACGGTGTGCCTGTTCCTAATGAACATGTTGAGCTTGAGTTGCTAAAAGAAGTAGCCGAGATAATAAAAACACCAATCGTTTTGCATGGAGCTTCAAATTTACCACCCAAAATGATTCGAGCGGCTATTCGAAATGGAATTACTAAAATTAATATAGACACGGAAATCAGACAGATATTCACCAAAAATGTAAGAGAATATCTTAATAATAAAAAACAAGAGATTGATTTAAGGAAATATTTGGGAGCTGGGAAAGATGGGGCGAAAAAAGTAGTGATGACCAAAATTAGATTATTCGGATCAGACAATAAAGCATAATATGAAAATTGCATTAGTTGGTGATATTACAAAAGATAGCATTATCAAACTCGATAACAAGGAAGCTCACTTAAGCTGCAAACTGAACTCAACTCAATGTGAGATCTGCTTTAATTATGCTAATAAAATTCAGGTAGATCAGCTAAGCCATTCTATTGGAGGAAATGCGGCTAATGCTTCAATTGCGCTCAAAAGGCTTGGGGAAGATCCTATATTGGTCAGTCAAATTGGAATAGATGTCGATTCAAAGTATTTATTGGAAGAGTTAAAGAAAGCCGATATTAAAACAAAAAATATTGTTCAGTCAGAAAATGAACAGTCAAATAATTCATTGATTATCAACTACAAGGGAGAGAAGACAGTTTTTAGTTTTCATGAAAATCGTGAGTATCAGTTGCCAAAAGCTGACGCAGATGTAACCTACCTAACATCTATGGGTAAAGGATGGCTGAAGGTTTACGAAAAGTTTTTACAAGGCAAGATTATTTACCAACCGGGAACAAGACAAATTAGTAGGGGAGCCAAATACAGTAAAAATATTTTAGCCAAGAGTAAAATTTTAATCCTTAATAAAGAAGAAGCTAAAAAGTTTCTTGGGTCAAAACAAAATGACATTAAAGAGCTACTACACGAACTGTTAGATTTTGGAGTTTCTGAAGTGGTGATTACAGAGGGGAAGAACGGAGCCTATGCATCAGATGGAAAAGAGTTTTTAAAAAGCTCAATTTGGCATCAAGCGGCAAGGATTGAATCGACTGGAGCTGGAGATGCTTTTGCTTCAACATATTCATATATGCGAATGACTGGTAAAGATATTACTACAGCCCTAAAGGCAGCTACTATTAATTCGGGAAAAGTTATTCAGCATACGGGTGCGCACAAAGGATTATTAAAAAAGAATGAATTAGCTATATTGCAAAAGAGAATTAAGATTAAGGTTAGCCGAATATGAAGAAGAAAGTAGTAATTTTACGAGAGATTCCCAAAATTGCAGAAGAGATACTTTCTTCAAAGTTTAGGGTGGACATTAATAAATCTGGTGAAGTTTTGACAAGAGAGAAATTGTATAGGAGAGTTCGCGGGGCGTCGGCCATAATATCTTTACTGACGGATAGAATTGATGAAGAAGTTTTGCATGCGGCGGGAGAACAGTTACAAATAGTAGCCAATTATGCTGTTGGCTATGACAATATTAATTTGGCTGCCTGTAAAAAGGCGGGTGTAATTGCTACTAATACACCGGGGCAGTTAACAGAATCGGTGGCTGAGCACGCAATGGCTTTACTTCTAACAGCTTCCAGAAGAATTATTGAGGCAGATAAATTTATGAGAGAAGGAAAATATAAAAGATGGGAACCACTAATATTTTATGGAGAGCCAATTATTGGAAGAACGGTGGGTATTATTGGGGCTGGAAGAATTGGCGCTGCTTTTGCTCGAATGTGTCACAATGGTTTTCGAATGAAAGTGCTGTACTATGATGTCCAGCCAAATTATCAGCTAGAAAGAGAGATTGGGGCGGCTAAAAAATCAATAAATTATATATTAAAAAACGCAGATGTTGTTTCATTGCATGTTCCGCTTCTTCCCAGTACCAAACATTTAATTGGAAAGGAGGAGCTTTGGACAATGAAAAAAGGAGCAATTTTAATTAATACTTCGCGAGGAAAAGTTATCAAAGAAAAATATCTAGTTGGAGCATTGAAAGAAAAACGGATATTCGCGGCTGGTATAGATGTGTTTGAACATGAACCAAAGCTAGAACCTGGGTTAATAAGTTTACCTAATGTGGTACTAACTCCTCATATAGCATCGGCTACATTATTTGCCAGAAATCAGATGGCACAGATGGCAGCGAGAAATGTTTTAATGGTGCTTATGGGCAGCAAACCTGTTAACCCAATTGAATCCAAGTATTGACAAATAGATTATATCTGCCAGAATGAGAACAGATTAGAAGTTAAGTAGCATAATATTATGGCTTACGAGCACACAAACTCAAAGGGGCAAAAATACTACCTTCATTCGAAGGAGGTTACCTTAAAAGGGAACCTAAATATGAGAATCTACTACTTTAAGAAGGAAGTAGATAAGGAATTCGCACTTGACGAATTACCTGAAGATCGAGAAGTAATCGAGAACGAAAGAACTGGTCTTCCGTTGGTACGACGTGTTAGATCAGCCGCAGAACAGGCAGAGATTGATCAGAAGAAAACAGATAAGAAGGCTGGTAAGTAACAATTAAGTTTAATTGAAAGAGAGAAAGACCTCACCGGAGGTCTTTTTTTCTTGTCTTAAGGGTCATTGTTTGCTACATTCTTCAGTAGTGAAGAGAAGTGATTTATTTTTTAATCTGTTGTTGCTACCACTAGACTATTTAGCTTTAGTGGCCAGCTTTATTATGGCCTATTATATTCGGTCTGTTCGGCCTGAAATAATTCAGCAGTTCGTTTCACAAGACTTAGCCCTTGTTCTAAATGTGGCACCTGTGCAAATTCGTACTCTAGAATCTTATGCAGCATCAATACTGAGCTTATCATTGATAATGTTATTAGTGCTTATTCTCAGCGGATTATATAAAGTATCAAGATTCTCAACCACCGCCGAGAGTTCCAAAAAAATCTTACGGGCTGTTGCTTATTCTTTCTTAATAATTCTATTGGTTATTTTCTTTAGAGGAGATACCATTCTGCCTCGCTTAATGATTGTCTACACCATGGTCATATCTGTCTTTGCATTAGTGTCTACTCGTACAATAGTTGGCTTCATAAAAGCAATATTACAAAAATACGGTTATGGAATTGTTAGGATTGCTATTTTAGGGAAAGGTCAAAACGCGCAAAGAGCGGAAAAATTTCTACAGAACTACAAGCGAGATGGATATCGAGTCAGTAGAGTCTATGACAAAGATAATCTTGAGATGGTAATTAATGCTATTAAAAAAAGAAGGTTTGACGAACTGATTGTAGCTGCTCCCAGCATAGCTGAAGAAGACTTGATAAATATCCGTGAAGCCTGCATTGAAAAAAATATTGGTTTTTTGTTTATTCCAAGTGCTCTTGAGGTTTTGACATCGAAAGTTGTTGTTAGAGATATGCGAGGCTATACCCTAATAGAAGTTCCAGCCACTCCTCTAGAAGGATGGGGAAGGATCTTAAAAAGAGCAATAGATTTTTTAGGTTCGCTAGTTGGCTTAATTGTTCTTAGTCCCATTTTATTAATCCTTGCATTAATGATTTATATTGATAACCCAGGGCCAGTGATATTTAGACATAGAAGATTAGGAAAAGATTTAAAGCCATTTTGGTTATATAAATTTCGTACTATGAAATGTGATTACTGTGACGGATGTGGCTTTAATCAACAAAGAGCCAGAAATAAATTTAAGGTTATGTTAGATTCAGATAAAAAACTAAAAGAAGAATGGGAAAAATTCCAAAAGTTAAAGAATGACCCAAGAGTTACAAAATTGGGTTCTTTTTTAAGGAAGTCTAGTATCGATGAACTTTTACAGCTGTTTAATGTATTAAGAGGAGATATTAGCTTGGTTGGACCTCGACCAATTGTCAAAAATGAATTAGATAAATACGGCAAGATGCAACACCGGTTGGCTTTAATTAATCCTGGTATGACGGGGCTTTGGCAGGTTAGTGGCAGAAATGAGACGACCTACGAAGAGAGAGTAAGACTTGATATGGTTTATATTGAAAACTGGAGCATCTGGCTAGACTTGGTAATAATTATTAAAACGGTTATAGCATTAATATTCAAGCGTGGCGCCTATTAAAGTAGCTATCGTCAAAGATTGGCTAACAAGCTACGGTGGCTCAGAAGAGCAGCTTATTCAGGCATTAAAGGTTTATCCTAACGCAGATGTATATACTTCTGTTTATGATTCAAAGCGGCTACCGCAACTAAAAGAATATAAAATTAATTCTCTTAGTCTACCTAATTTTTTTCAGGTGGGAAGAAACTTCGAATTACTAATTCCTTTTTTACCCCTATACTTTAGCAGATTGAATCTCAGTCAATATGATGTGGTGATATCTATAACTTCAGGCTTTTCCAAGGGAGTTAAAACAGGTAGCACTCCTCATATTTGTATCTGTAACACCCCAATACGCTTCGCTTGGGGGTTGGGAGGAGACAAGCGGGGCATAATTAGTAAATTATTATCACCATACTTTCGTTGGTATGATTTATGGTCGGCCAAAAGAGTAGACTATTTCTATGGAAATTCAGAGAATGTGGCAGAGCGAATTAGAAAAATTTATAAAACGAAAAGCAGTGTTCTTTATCCTCCTGTAAGAACAAAATTATTTCACCGAGCAATTAAAAATAAGAAAGATTACTACATTACAGTCAGTCGATTAGTGCCTTACAAGAAAATTGATCTAATAGTAGTCGCTTTCAGCCAGACGGGTAAGAAGTTAATTGTAGTAGGCGAAGGGCCAATGAAAAATACTATCCAAAAAGGTGCGGCTTCGAATATTATATTCAGGGGCTTTTTACAGGAAGAAAAAATAATTAAACTATTGAGTGAGGCAAAAGGATTTATATTTGCAGCCAACGAAGATTTTGGCATCGCGCCGGTTGAAGCAATGGCCGCTGGTTGTCCGGTGGTTGCTTATAGTCAGGGTGGTGCATGTGAGACATTGAATAATAACACCGGAGTTTTTTTTGACAAACAGACTAAGGAAAGCTTGATTAAGGCGGTAGAACAGTTTGAAAGGAAGAATTATCAATTAGCAGATTTGCATAAACAGGCAGAGAAGTTCTCCGCAGCTAGATTTAGAAAAGATTTAGAAAAGATAGTCACGAAACATATTTGATCGAGTTTGATTTGTGAGATAATAATCTCAATGAAGTACAAGGCAATATATTTATTTGTGTTGGTGCTAGTTTTTGGTGTTTGGGCGAGTAAAGCTTTGGCAATGGAGAGTCAAGACTTCGTTTTAGAAAATCCGGTTATTGCTCCTATGTTTGAGTCAGATAGTAACGATTTTTCGTCTGCCGGCACAATAAATTATTTTCAAAATGGGGTAGAGACAGAAGGATATTATTTTGCTCAAGGAGATGCTGACAGAATAATTTTACCGACGCCAGATGTGCCGGTGTTATCAAATAATTTGGACAGTAGCTCAGAGATAAATATTCAAGTTCGCTTGGGAGATAACGATGAAAGTGTTGTTTTGCAGGTAAGATTAATTGATACAGAAACGGGCACTCAAACATACTATTCACCTTTGGGTGAAACAACCTCGAGCACTAGCTGGGCAAGATTTTCTGAATGGTCATCTGGCGGAAAAGTTATTATTAAAAACCTAGATCAGAACCTATATTATCAAGCGCAGGTTAGGGTTAAACAAGAAGATTTTTCATTATCAAATTTCAGTGAATTATCTAATAGTATTACACCAAAAGTATTAGCTGGTGGAGTTGATCCTAATGAAGAAGGGGTAGGTGATGATGATGTTTTACCAGATACTAAAAAGCCGTCGGCTATTCAGTCAATAATCAATACTATTAATCCTAAAGAATTATTAAAAGATAAACAGGTGCAAGATTCGCTTACTGCAATTGCTACCGTCCTTATTCCAATTACAGCAGTGGCTATAGCTTCGCAAATTGGAGCGATCTCTAGTATTGTAGTGCAGCTTATAGCTAATATTTTACAAAGATTGTTGGGCTCAATTTTATCCTTCTCGCAGTTCTTTGCTTTTATGGGTAAGAAAAAAATCTTTGGAAGAGTATTAGGAGGCAAAAGGAAAAAACCCATTGAGGGAGCCAAGGTTACCTTATTTAAGCCCGATACAAGAAGGGTAATTGATACACAGGTGACAGATGAAAAAGGTAGGTATTATTTCTTATCTAATCCTAGAGCGTCATATATTTTACAGATAAGAAAGGACGGATATGATTCATTTGAAAAAGTGTTGCGTGGAAGGGTAAACATTAAGATATTGCTTGGCCAAGAACTTGAGTATGACGAATTAGAGTTGCTGAAGAAGAGTCGTACCATTAGAATATTTAATAGAATTAACAAAGCCAGAATACCTCTTTTAGTCATCGGATCATTATCGTGGGCCTTAATATTCTTTATTAATCAAACTACTATTGCTATTGCGCTGGGAGCTTATTATGCAATGGCTTGGGCGCTTGAACTATTTGTGCAGCGTCAGCCAAGACCTTATGGATTAATAACAAGCTTTGTATCAAACGAGCCATTATCAATGGTGGTTGTAAGAGTATTTAACAATAACAGGCTGATTTCAACCTTAGTATCTGACGATCAGGGTAGGTTTAAAACACTATTAAGACCGGGTGTCTACACAATGAGATTCTCTAAAGTGGGTTACGAAACAACTACGCTATCAGATGTAAATATTAACAATAGAGTAAGCTCATTGGGCATAGATGTAAAGCTAAAGCAAAATATAACAAACCAGCCACAGGTTGAGCCATCTTATTAAAGTCAATAACAAAGCTAAATATATATCCACACAGTGTGGTATATTTTATTCCCTAATTTTGCTAAAATAAAGAGGATTTGAAGGGGCAATATTATTCTCAAAAAATGAAATGGGGAAGGATTGCCGCCGTATTATTAATGGTGGCCTGTTTTACGTACTCTGGTATTAATAATTTAGCTTTTGCAGCTTCTCAAGATGTGATGGCATTTCAGGCAAGAATATTAAGTAAAGATAGAACCTCTGCTCCTACTACGTCCTACAACTTTAGATTTAAAATTTATGAATCGGCGTCAGGAGGGTCTGAAGTGTGGAGCGAGAACCAAAATTCAGTACAAGTAAGGAATGGTTTATTTACTGTTAATCTAGGAGCAAATACATCTTTGGGTTCAGTAAATTTTGCTAATTCAGATTTATATCTAAACATTGAATTCGATTCCAATGGTGACGGATCATACGATCAGAGCTTCAATTCAAGGTTGCCTCTTTCAGCTGTACCAGTAGCTAAGAATTCTCAAACTTTAGGAGGCAAGTCTGAATCACAATTTGCCGATAGAACAGAAAACGAAACTATCACGGGAGCTTATACCTTTCAAAATACTCTAGATATTCATGGCATTTTTTCAGCAAATTCCTCGAGTCAATTTATTGGTAGTGCTGCTTTTTTAAATAATGTGACACTAGGTAATGATTCCGGAGACCTGATTAGTTTCAACGGCAGGTTAGGCTCTTCAATAGTGCCTAATGTAGCCAATACTTATGATTTAGGTTCAGCCACCTTACCTTTTAAAAATATTTATGCTCAAAACAGTGTAATATTAGCCGGTTTGACAGAAGGGTCAGTCCTTTTTGCTGGCAGCATGGGGTCAATTTCACAGGATAATGCAAACTTTAAGTATACCGATGCGACCAATTCACTTATGATAGGTGGTAATTTATATATTGCTGGTATTACTACTTTAGCCACTTCATTAACGGGAATTACTAAGACAACAGCAGGAGTGGTTTCGGCGGCAACGGCTGGCGTAGACTATTTGGCTCCAGCTGGTACTCTCTTCACTATGGCTGGAACTTCAGGTTCTAACCAAACCATCTCCCAAGGTAATACCCTAACTATCGCTGCCGGTACAGATATCACTACTACCGGTGGAGCTACGGATACTGTCACTATTGCTAACTCATCTACTCTAGCCACCACTACTGGCAGAGGAGCTACCACCACAACATCCGTAGCTCTTAATGGGGGTATTACTGTTGACACCTCCAACTTCACTGTTAATGGAACTACTGGTGCCGTAGCCACAGCATCAACACTTACCTCAGCTAGCTTAACTTCTGGCAGGGTTACCTACGCCGGTACTTCAGGAATCCTCCAAGACTCTGCCAACATGACGTTTGGGGCTACTTACGGGTTAACTCTAGCTGCTGGTTCTACTTCTGGACTTCAACTCTCCTCCACCGCTGGTACGGCTGTAGGTGGTATTTTATGGGGAACAGACACTAACCTCTACCGCTCCGCGGCTAATACTTTAACTACAGATGATAATTTATTGTCATACGGTCAGCTATATACAGAAAGAGCTTTAGCTACAAGTAACAGCTACGCTTCAACTGTTACTGGAGATGCCGATGTTCGTTACTCAATGAATGCTGCCGGAACAATGCTATGGGGCGATGGAACCAATCCGCAAGATACCAACCTTTACCGCTCGACTGCTAACACCTTAAAAACAGATGATTCACTAGTGGTTGCCGGGACTACATTAAACCTCTTAACCCAAGCCGATTTGAGATTTTACGATGCCGATAGTTCCGATTATGTCGGTTTCCAGGCACCGGCTACAGTGTCTAGTACACGGCTGTGGACCTTACCCGATGCGGATGGTGGGGCAGCTACGGTTCTAAAAACGGACGGGTCAGGCACATTGTACTGGGACACAGATAATACAGGAGGAGCGGGAGTTGGTTCCCTTGACGATGCCTATAACAGCGGCCGGACTATCACCCTAGACGCGGGACCAGTTGTTATTAACGATTCGGGTACTACTACCGCCGCGCTAGATATTAATCAGTCGGGGGCAATAACAGGAACAGCGGCCGTTATTGATGTAGATTTTACTGGCACAATATCTAACGCTAGCGACTATGCCGCTTTAGACATTACGGGCGTTACTAATGCGGGTGTGGGTAAATCAATCGGTGTTAATATCACTGGCTTTGATTATTCTTATCAGGCTGGAGCTGAGTTCGTATTATCTTCGGCCAAAGCAGCCGCAGCAGTAGACTTTCTTTCCAAAAAACCAGATAGCGCTGGTGGTACTCAATTTTTATTCAACACTTCGGCAGCTATCTCTACCGCTTCATTATTTATTGTCCAAAATAACGGCTCAAATAAATTAATACTAAGCGCTTCAGGTGACTTATTACCAGGCGCTAACAACGCACAAGATATTGGTTCGAGTGCCTTAAAATGGCAAGATGGATATTTCTATTCTACAGTTAACATTGGTGCCACTTTAACATTGAGTGATTCGGCAATTTTAGACACGAATAGTGCTCTTGTTTTTCAGGCTAATAACGATACTACAAATTATCTCTCTCTTTCATCTAACGCAACCGATCTGACTTTGGCTACTACCGATTCTTCAATCTTAACTATTGCTCCGGCTGGCAACTTACAAATTGGTTCTACCACCACCTTAACCAGCGCGGCTTTATTGCAATGGGGCTCTTCGGCTTATTCATCTCCCGACACCAACCTCTACCGTTCCGCCGCCAATACCCTAAAAACAGATGATGCTCTAATAGTCACCGGACACACTACCTTTGAAGGAGTTACTTCTACTGGGGCTACTGGTACAGGCAAGTTAGTTTATGATGGAACGCCAACTCTTGTCACACCAGTTTTAGGAGCCGCTACGTACACTACTTTATCTGGTGGTAGCATAACCAACTCTGCTTTAACTTCGGGTAGAGTTACCTATGCTGGTGCAGCTGGAATCCTCCAAGACTCTGCCAATATGACGTTTGGCGCTACTTACGGTTTAACTTTAGCTGCTGGTTCTACTTCTGGTTTACAATTATCTAGTACTGCAGGTACAGCCGCTGGAGGCATCTTGTTAGGCACAGACACCAACCTTTACCGTTCGGCTGATAATACTCTCAAGACGGACGATAAGTTCATAGTCGGTGGTGGAGTAGCAGGTATGCCTGATGACTTCACGAGTTTTG
>CAYQWZ010000003.1:0-134135 GCA_964421635.1 uncultured Candidatus Saccharibacteria bacterium | reverse complement strand
ATTATCTCAGGTTTTTCAAGTTATTGACAAAACTAGTTGTGCACAAACAAAAAAAACCGCGAGCCCGATGACTCGCAGTTTGGTTTGAGACTTGCACCTACAAGTTCTTGAAGTATTCTGTTGCTGCTTGCTTCTCTTCATCAGTCAAATCACCATACTTCGGATGATTGCGAAAAGCTTGAATGGCCGTGGCTTTAGCTTGGTCTTTAGACAAACCAGCCGCTACACTTCTATCGTACGCCCCTTGCATTACCTCTTCCCACCATCCTCCTTGTTGAGGTGGTGTAGGAGGTGCACCCGCCACTTCGGTGTTGGCAGTCACCATCGACTCTTCGACTGTAACAAGAACATCTCTGGTCTTGCGACCCAGAACAGTCAGAATGGCGATAGCTACAATTGATAATAATACTACTAGCAAAACATATTCGATTATTTTCTGCCCTCTAGCCTTTTGACGATTCATCTTCACCTGTCTTCTCCTTCAGGAAGCCTTGCAGAAGCTGCCTTGACTTCAGATAAGATAGGATAGCCAACAAACACAGTACCAACCTGAAAATGAGCGAAGCCATCTGCTTTTGTGTTGTTATATACAACTTCCCACGAACTCCACTTTGTTGATCTTACCAACACAACCAACTTATCAAATGTATCTCTTAGCTTATCTGCTAAAGCCAGTAACCAAGATAGCGGAAGATCGTTATGCTCAACGAACCATAATCTTTTATCTACGCTACTAATAGCTACCGCATAGTATATTTCCTTGGCCAACTCACTGACTTCATGCGGGTCAATTGGGAATCTTTGAGCTTCTCTTCGAATTGTTAACTCAAGATGGATTCCGCCCTCATCGCAAACCATATCGTATGTCACAGGTCCATTCATAGCTACCTCCCTCGCCCCACTGGGCTAATTTGCAAGATAACAAAAAAATTGGCCTCTGTCACGCCAATTTATAATCTTTTCAAATTGTTGCTTAGACCAGAGATACGAATTGAAATCCGGGAAACTCTTCTTGATGAAACTCATCGCCAGTTCTAGTAATTTTAACTAACACATGATCTCCACTAACCCCCTCTTCAACTGGAATAATTAATCGGCCACCATCTTTTAACGCAGTCTTTAGGCTAGCCGGTACAGCCGCTGCGGCCGCTGAGACAATAATGCAATCAAAAATCTTGCTCTCTTTGATGTGATCTTCCCATGATCCTTCTAAAAACTCTACATTAGAAGCTAAATTCATTTTCACCACATTGGCTTTGCCCTGCTCAAACAGCTTTGGTACAATCTCAACCGCTACTACTCGACCAGAATCGCCTACCAGTTTTGCTAACAAAGCTGTCGTCCAACCACTACCGAATCCTATATCTAACACCTCTTCGCCCGGTCGCACTGCTGCCAATTCAAACATCTGCGCTACCGTCATTGGCTGCGAATTCGTCTGCCCCTCCCCAATTGGAATTGGCACATTCTCTTCAGAACTATCTTTCAGTTCGGCCGGCAAAAAATTGGCCCGATCGACAATTTTAAAAGCGGCAATGACCTCGTCTGTTTGCAAAATTTTGGCTTCAATTAAATCGTCTACTAAACCCATTAGCTTGATTTTATCTAAACTAACAAAATAATGATAGCTAAAACCGCCCGATAAAGCGCGAACCAGCCGTAAGAAATTCTTTTAATTAATGACAGAAGGATTGCAATAGCCGCCATTCCCACTACCGCCGAAACTATTAGGCCAATCCAGAAAGTTGAGTCAATTACTAAAGTCGCTTCTGTGCGGTTGAGCAAAAAAGTCATCGGCGTTAGCGCAATTATTGGCGCGGATAACAAAAAAGCGAAGCGAGCAGCTTCCACTTTATTCATATTAAGGCTGCGAGCGGCGGTAATGACAATTCCTGAACGGGATACTCCTGGTACTAGCGCAATAGCTTGAGCAATTCCTAAATAAATGCTGGCCCAAATAGATGGTGCTTTGGCGTTTTGCCCCGTACCTAAAGTCTTAGCAGGCAAATTAGCCGCCCACATGTCTACTAACCATAAAATTGCACCAAATATTACTAGGTTCCAAACCACCACCGAGGATGAATCCAAGCTCTCTCTCATTGGCGCCACAAAATAACCAATAATTCCAGTTACTAAAGTCGCCACCGCTAAAGATATAAGTAAACCTTTGCGACGACCTGTCAAAATATCTAAAAAGTCACGCCAAAAATAAAGCAAGACAGCCAGCAGTGTTCCTAAATGCAGCGCGATTTCAAACCCTAAACCAGCGGATGCGGCCTGCAACCAATAGGCTACTAAAATTAAATGACCAGAAGAAGACACTGGTAAAAATTCTGTCACTCCTTGGACAAATCCTAAAATTACTGCCTGCCAAGTATCCATAAATAGAAACTATTTTTTTAAATCCTTCTTGGGGAGATACTGTCGTAACCAATCTGCCTCTGAAAAAACTAAATACGCCGATAATGACCCGAGTACAATTCCCCCAATTATGTCTGTCGGATAATGAACGCCCGAAGCAATTCTAGATAACCCGATAGCTAAAGCTAAAAGTAGCGCACAAATACCTGCTTTTTTGTATTTCAAAAGTAGTAGCATTACTGCAAACGCAAAAGCCACAGCTACATGTAATGATGGAAAACTAGCCGTGTCAACAAGCACATCAAAACTTATGACATTGTCAAATACAAGATAAGGGCGCGGACGGGCTACTACTAGGTCAAAAACATTTTCAAAAATTATGGTCAACAAAACGGCCAGTGAGGCCATTACCATAGCTCGTTTATGATAAAGCTGATTCTTTTTATTTCTCGGATTATACCAGTAATAAAACAGAATTAAGATATAAACAGCAATTCCGTAAAGCGCTAAAATAAAAAAAATCTTAGCCCAAAGCGGATCTTGCACTAGCTCGTTTATACGACGAAACCAAACTTCATCAAAGTTTGCTATAAATTCATTCATATCTCTAGCTTATCAGTTTTTGTCTAAATTTTTTGAACAAAAAAGAGGCAGTCCGTAGACCGCCCCTGTGGTAAGACTTACCTGTCAACTACCGGAACACACCGCGAGGGTGTGCTAATCGTCCAGCAGAGACAGATGGCATCGATGGTCCGCGCCGTCGTCCGTCAGGTGGTCGAGGGCGTGGTAAGTCCCGTTCGCAATCGGCATCGCCGTGGTGCTGAAAGTCGAGCTCTCAGGCTGTCCGCGAGAGGCCGCCGAAACGCGAAGTCGCTTGGACACGAGACACCTCCTAGTGCCGAACATCAGCGCTAGTCGTGCGCTAGCTATAATCTACCAATTTTGTATGATAAAGGCAATGAGTAAAACTATTTCTAAGTTAGTAACTGACTTTTTAGAGCACCTCGAAGTTGAACGACAACGATCTCCTCATACTATTGAAAACTACGCTCGCTATTTAGGTCGCTTTAGTACTTGGTGCAAAAAATATGGCATTACAAATGCCGCTAAACTCAACTCTGAAATTATTCAAAAATACCGCGTCTGGCTAGCCCGCCTAGAAGACAACTTTGGCCAAACAATTTCACCCCAAACTCAGGCTTATCATATAATTGCTCTGCGCTCATTTCTGCGCTTCTGCGCCAAGCGCGATGTTAAAACAGTGAGCGCCGAAAAAGTAGAACTGCCAAAAACCAGCTTGCCAGAAGTCAGCTTTTTAGAGCCCGACGAAGTTATTGACTTATTTAATTCTATTAATACTGAACCGCTTTCTGGCAAACGCGATCGTGCCATTTTAGAGTGTCTCTACTCCACCGGATTACGAGTCAGCGAGCTAGTCAAATTAAGTCGTGAAAAATTAAATTTAGATCGTGCCGAAATTACCATAATTGGCAAAGGCAAAAAAGAAAGGATTGTATTTTTAGACGAGAACGCCGTAGTTTGGCTAAAAACCTATTTTGATGCCCGCGACGATGAAGACGAAGCAGTATTTATTCGTCATCGAAAACTACCCGGCGAAGATGAAGTTATGGCTAAATCTCGCCGCTTAACCCCAAGAACAATTCAACGAGTAGTAGCTAAAAGAGCATTAGAAGCAGGTATTACTAAGACTGTTACTCCGCACACCCTGCGCCATTCATTCGCCACTGACCTTTTAATGAATGGCGCGGACATTCGTTCAGTTCAAGATATGCTCGGTCATTCTTCGATTACCACCACCCAACGCTACACTCATGTTACAAACAAAAAACTACGGGAAGTCCATCAAAAATTCCACCGCAAAAAGAATTAGCCCAAAAGTCCGGCTTCAGTCAATATCTGATTCACTTTTACTTTACGAATCTCACTAGTAGCTCGCTTAACAGCTCCGGTCATTAATAATGCTGGTGCTGAATTACCACCTTCGCTCTCTATTTCTGCTCTAGCAATATCTGCTGCTTCAGCACTTAATTCAATACTTTCAGCCACCTCAATGGCGCTCTCTATAACTGCCAACTGATCATTGTTTTGCACATTCGACATTGCTGTTTTTAAATCTTTGATAAGCTCAGCAGAAAGATGAACTTCAAACTGTATATCTCGTGGTACTGATATCGGTACCAGAATATCTGCCACTCCTTCTAACTTTGGACCTCGAGTATGCTCTAACATTTCTATTCGTCTTTGTAACTCCCGCTTTAATCGCTCATCAAGCTCCATTTCAGGGGCTCCTTCGGCCCCACCTAAAGTTTCATTAGGACTCATAACAAAATTTTACTTATTCAAGACTAAATTTAGAATCAATTTTAAATTAGTCTTCTAGCTCAATAATAGCACGCACTCGATCAATTTCAGCTTGCCATTCGGGACTTCCAATAGGATATTCTTTTTTGATAATAATTCGTGCCCCTCCCTCTTCTGGCTTTCTGTCAGCTAATCTATCGAGCTGCTCTTGAACCTCTAATTCTGTTCGCACATTGATTACATCTCGACCAACATCTGGCAGCGGCTCATTAGAAGCTAAAAGATATTCTGGTTTTGGCTCAATATTTTCGTTCATTTAAAAAGGATTTAATAATTTTTGACCACCCAATTGTGGAATTTCTGCTTCATTATCCATCTCATTCCAAACTTCATCTAAACTCTCAAGTGGAATCAGCATCTCTTCACCAGGTGAACGATCATCTTTAATGCGCATATATCTTTTGCCAACCTGACGAGTTTCAAAAATGCGTAATCCTCCTTCACATCGAATTCCCTCCTCTGGTGAATAAATTGTAATTATATCTAAATGAATCATTTAAGCGATATTTGGTTCTAATCTTTTTGGTGCTTTCACTCCGCGTCCATCACTAGTCAGATAGGCCTTGATTCGTTGAATATAGTCGGCTCTCTTTTTAGCTTCACGCTGAAGATGAGAAATAGAGATTGGTGCTTGATTGTCGATATTTTCCTGTTTCATTAAATTAAACGATTATAGCAGCTAATAACTTCGCGGTCAATGCTTGCAAAACCTCGCCCTATCTGGTAGAGTGACTATTACAATATAGAAGTAACAAATTAACCTTTTTTCTTAAATCTTTTATGATAGATTTAAGACAAGAGTCCATAAAAAGGTATGAGTAAATTTGAATTAACCTTTGTCGCTCCTGGAAGCATGAGCGAGAAGGATGTCACCAATACGAACGATCAGATTATTGATTTGGTCGAAAAACACTCAGATAAACTTTTGAGTGAGAATAAATGGGGTAAGCGCATGTTGGCCTATCCTATTAATAAAGAAAAGTTTGGTTTTTACACCACTTTGGAATTTGAATCTGACGGTTCAACCAATGCCAGCATTGAAAAAGCACTACGCCTAAATAAAGGTGTGCTTCGTTTTCTGTTGACGCGCGGATACGAAAACTCTGTCGCTTTGGTAGAGGTTGAGAAGAAGAAAGATGACGGTTCGCGCTCAGCTGAAGAGTCGCTGCGTCGCGGCAGCTCCAAAAGAGAAGCTACTAAAACTAGCCAGAAGAAATCTGTTAAACCTAAAAAAGCAGTTGAAGATGAATCTGAGCGAAAATCTCAGGTTGATGCTGCTTTGGAAGGAATCCTTACTGATAATGAAGATGAAAGTAAATTAAAGGATAATAAGAAAAAAAGTAGCATATAATTATGGCACTTAACTTAAATAGAATTGAAGTTATCGGCAATCTAACTCGCGACCCTGAGCTTAGATATACGCCAAACGGCCAAGCAGTCGCCTCTTTCGCCGTTGCCACCAACCGCCGCTGGCAAGATCAGACGGGAAATTGGGTTGAAGCTGATCCGGAATTTCATGAAATTGTAGTTTGGGCCAAGCTAGCAGAAGCAGTTAATAAAACACTGAAAAAAGGAGAGCGAGTTTATGTTGCTGGTCGCACCCAAACACAAACTTGGGAAGGAAAAGATGGCAACCGACGCAACAAGACAGAGATTGTAGCTGATACAATTTTGGGTCCTGACCAAGTAATGCGCGCTTCTTTTGAAGCAAATTCCGGCCCAGCTGTAGCTTCTGCTCCGACTGTACCAACTAATCCTACTCCTGTTGACTCCCCAACTCCTGCTCCTTCTGCCGCCTCTGCTCCAGCTGATTCAACTCCTGCCACTTCAGCTGAACCAGCTACTCCAGCCGCAGACAGTAATGACGACGAAATAGATATAGAAGACATTCCGTTTTAATTAATATTATGAAAAGAAAGAATAACCCATTGGGCACACACCAAAACATCGAAATAGATCATAAAGATGTAGCTTTGTTAAAGCGTTTTTTGACTTCCGCTGGTCGCATAAAATCTCGCCGCTACACTGGTTTAACCGCCGCCCAGCAACGCCGCTTGGCACAAGCCATTAAAAAATCTCGACATTTGGCCTTACTGCCATTCACTAGATAATTATGGATTTAGCAAAAATTAAAGACGGCTCAGCCATTGAGCTTGATAATCAAACTTTTTTAGTAATAAAAGCCCAGCACCAAAAAATTGGACGAGGCGGAGCTTTACTGAAAGCTAAATTAAAGAATTTAAAAACTAAGGCGGTAATTGATCGCACCATTAAACCATCAGACAATCTCGACTGGGCCGATTTAAATCGCACCCGCGCATCCTTCTTGTATTCTGACCAAAATCAGAACAAATCTTTATTTATGGATTCTGAATCTTTTGAACAGTTTGAAATCGACAGCGAGTCACTATCAACTCAACAGAAATTTCTCAAAGAAGGATTAATTGTTAATGTGTTGTTAATTGGCGAAGAAGCAGTAGCCATTGAACTACCAATTAAAGTTGATTACAAAGTAGTTGACGCGCCACCTAATGTTAAAGGGAATACCGTTTCGGGTGGCAATAAGATGGTGCAAATTGAAACGGGCACCTCTGTTACAGTACCTATGTTCATAAAAGAGAATGATATTATAAAAGTGAATACAACTGACGGAAGTTATGTAGAGCGAGTAACAAAATAGTGTGACTTTATCGATTAAGGAAATTCAAACATTAAATTGTTTGGTAGGGCAAAAGAACGCCGGATTAGTGTATTTGGTTGTCTTTGATAAATCCAAAGGGACACTAATGGCTGTGATTGTGGAAAAATATAATTTGCCAAATCATTTTCATTTAGTAAAAATAGATCACATTGTAGAAATTTCTAAACAGGCAGTACTTATAGACAATATTTCTAGCTTGACTGAAATTCCGGTTAACTCTTTAGCAGATAGAGCCTTAAAAGCTGATGCTCACATAATTGGTTTGCCAGCAGTTGTTGAAAGCGGACAGCCTTTTGGTACCGTGACCGATTTAAATATTGTCTGGCCTATTGGAGATATTTGGCAAGTAGTAGTTGAGACAGAAAGTGGGGAAAGATTACTCGCAAAAAATCAAATCAAACAGATTACCGATACAGAAGTAATTTTCATTGAAGATGTTATTAATCCGAAATTTAAGTGGCAAGCGGATATCGGTGCTGCAACCAACCCAGTAAATTGAGAACTCTTTATCTGGTATATAATAATTATAGAATGTTTAATGCAAAAGAGGGGCAAGATTTGCGAGCAGCTTTGCGTAAGTTAAGCTCCGAAACAAATAAATTAGCTCGTACAGTTGAGCGCATTGAAATTAAACAACGGTGGTCTATTTATGCCCATCCGTTGAAATTTTTTATTTTTAGTTTTATGAACGGATTATTTATAGCTCTAGGCTCCACCTTCGGTGTAGCCCTAGTTTTATTGCTGTTTCACTACTTAGGCTATATTCCAATTTTAGGAGATCTGTCAAATGGAGCATTGAAATCTTTACAAGATGCCAGTCAAGTAATTAAATAATTAAGTTACTAAATAATTGACCCTATGGAAAACGAACCACCAAGCCCAGAAAAAATTCCTCAACCAACGGCGCCTGAAGCGATGCCTGCATCTAGTCCAGCTGAGCCAAAAACAGTTGAACCTCCAGTAGATAATTCTACCCCACTTTCTAATACCAACACTGTGCCTGTCGATAAACCGGCTCGTGATAGTTGGGCTTGGGTAATGTGGGGAGCTTTGTTTTTAGTAGTGGCTTTAATAATTACAGTTTTAGCTTGGAGAATGCTGGCTAATAATGAATCAAATGTGCCCGAACCAGCTGAGCTCGAAGAAGTTGCAGAGGAACAGACTGAGCCAGCTCCAGCAGAAGAAAGTGAAGAAGCAGATAGTGATTATGTAACTTTCGAAGAAAAAGATACGATTTCTTATACTTTTGAGTATCCTAATTCTGATGAATGGGAAGCAAAATTTGACAAAATTGTTGATAAATCATCGTACGAACAATCTCAGGTTATAGTAACAGGACCAGACGGAATTTCAGGTATAATTTACCAGCCATTACTATCAGCTGGTTTTGAATCTTGGAGTCCAGATAATAGAACTGAATTAGTAAATAAAGATAACCAAGTCTTTACTCGCACCTACGGTCCGTCAATTGACAAATCTATAGATAGTCACCTATACCTAGCATTCACCACCAAAGACACAGGAACTGAAAATTCCTACTCTTTCGTAGTTTTCGCTGACGAAATTAACGAAGAAAACGCTGCCATTTTAGATAAAATTGTTGAATCTATAAAACTTCGAGAATAGCTCTACATTAATCCGTTCATACCACCCATTCCGCTCATAGCGGCCGCATCAGCTTGGTCATTTTGGGGTTCTGGCAAATCGGTAATAACAGCTTCTGTGGTTAACACCATTGAGGCAATTGAGGCTGCGTTTTGCAGCGCACTTCTAGCTACTTTATATGGGTCAATGATGCCCGCTTCAATCATGTTGACATACTGGTCTTTGGCCGCATCATAGCCGATGCCCGGCTCTTCGTTTCTAATTTTTTCAATAATAACTGAGCCAGATTTACCAGCATTTTTGGCAATTTGACGGGTTGGCTCGAGTAAAGCCCGCTTAATTATTTGCACACCAACATATTCTTCTGTTGATACATAAATACCATCGTCAACCACACCCATATCAAGTTTAATTTCATTCAATTTTGGAATGGCGTCTAAAAACGCAACTCCACCGCCGGCTACAATTCCCTCTTCCATAGCGGCACGGGTAGCTTCAAGCGCGTCTTCAATACGGTGCTTTCTCTCTTTCATTTCAACTTCCGTAGCGGCGCCGACTTTAATAACACCTACTCCGCCGGACATTTTGGCTAATCGCTTGTTTAATTCTTCTTTATCATAATCGCTATCAGTTTGGGTAATTTCGTTTTTGATTTGGGCGACCCGGGCGTCGATTTCGTCCGCTGCTCCGGCGCCATCTATAATAGTAGTATTGTCTTTGGTGGCTACAACTCGACGAGCTTTTCCTAGTTGCTCTTCGGCGACGCTCTTTAGCTCTAATCCTAAATCTTCTGTAATTACAGTTCCGCCAGTTAGCGTGGCGATATCTTGCAGCATGGCTTTTCGACGATCACCAAAACCAGGCGCTTTGACTGCTAGTGCATTGAAGGATCCACGCAACTTATTCAAAACCAAAGTTGCTAGCGCCTCGCCTTCAAAATCTTCCGCAATAATAACTAAGTTCTTCTTACCACTTTGCGCCATACTTTCTAGCAAAGGAAGGATTTCGTCGAGCGCACTAATTTTTTTATCTGTAATTAAGATAGCTGGCTCTTCAAACTCGGCTCGCATATTCTGGGTGTCCGTAATCATGTAAGGGCTGACATAGCCTGAATCGAATTGCATGCCATCGACGACTTCGTTTTCTAATCCTAACTTTTGACCTTCTTCGACTGTTACTACACCGTTTTCGCCAACCTGTTTAAAGGTTTCAGCAATTAAGCTGCCTATTTTAGCGTCACCAGCTGAAATAGTAGCTACTTGAGCAATCCTTTCGAAATCATTTTTCACTTCTTGGGCATTCTCTTTCATAGCTTCAACTACTAAATCTACGGCTTTGCTAATTCCCCGTTTAATGGCCATTGGATTAGCGCCAGCAGTTACATTTTTTAATCCTTCTTTGGCAATAATTTGAGCTAAAAGTGTAGCGGTGGTAGTACCGTCGCCGGCCACATCGTTAGTTTTTGAAGCTACCTCTTTGACTAGCTGCGCGCCCGCGTTCTGGGTCTTATCTTTAAGTTCAATTTCTCGAGCAATAGTAACGCCATCATTGGTAATGGTAGGCGCGCCAAACCCTTTATCTAAAACCACATTTCGCCCTTTAGGACCAAGCGTTACTTTAACTGCCCGAGCAATTATATTTATACCTTTTAAAATTTCTGTGCGCGATTCTTCACCGAATTTAATATCCTTAGCCATAATTATTTTTACTTCTATCTCCCTCTTTAGTTAGGCTCAATAATACCTAAAATTTGATTTAACTTTGCAACCTTTAATTCTTCGCCGTCAATTTCTACATCTTCTGGGCCAAATTTGTCATACATTATTTTAACTCCTGCTCGTAACCCGATTGATTCAAAATCTACTTTTTTGCCATCTTCAATATTTCCATCGCCAACAGAAATAACCTCACCTTCTTGGGATTCTTTTTTAGCACTGTCTGGTAACACGATGCCTGAGTTAGTTGTTTTTTCGCTATTTAAGGGGCGAATTAAAACCCGATCACCTAATGGTCGAAACATAATCTAGCAGTTACTTTTTACAAATCTATATTAGCTTTTTCATCACTCAATGTAAAGCCTGCTTTACATTTTGTCAAGAAAAATAAAAAAGAGGCCGCCTTGCGACCCCCTAGTATTTAGGATTGGTGACTAGGGCTTTCCGGTGCCATAACTTCCTGGCAACCTAGTCACAATGATAGATTGCGATATTGAACCAACATTGGTCAAAACCACACTCCGAATGCGCTTATTAGACTCACGCATAAACCTTCGGTGAATATCATACAAATACTGGCAAATCAGTTGTAATCTTTCATGATTGGTTCTGCAGCCCCTATGTTCTCTTCTTAAAGCTTGAATATCACCAAAGATTCCAGGAGCTAAAGCTAAACCAGCCATCAACACTTGGTCAGCCAAAATCTCCTGTTCAGGATCTATCACAATTACTCCCTCTCTTAATCCACCTCTTGAACCGGTCCGTACTGCGTGGTACATCCACAAGCCATCGGCTTCGTAGGCAATGAGGTCAAAAACCATTCCTCCTCTGGTGGTGGTAGTGAAAACTACATTCTTAGGAAGACTGTGCCAAACCTTAGCTAATCCTTCAGCAATATCCCACGGCTCTGCTTTAAAGCCAAGAAATACCTTATCGAATTCCACGATTACACAATCTGGCATCCTCGTCTCCTTCGTCTTTTCAGCCAGCAGTGAGTAACGCACATCAGCAGTTTGAGGGTATCACTTTAGCTAAATTGCGTCAATTAAAAAAGAGGCCGCCGACTTTATAACGCTGTAGGGTCTAGATTTAAACAAACCCCGCGTAGTCGATTGCCTCTAGGTAACGGACGCTTACTTATCTAACCCCTTAAACCTATTGGCTCAAGAGACTAGCATAAACGCACATTCTTGCTCTTTCTTCCGATAAATCTATTGATAGGATTCATCCGAATGTCGAGCGCAGATAGAGACAACATTTAGTAATTAGCTTTCGCTAGGGACCTCGTGTTGACTCTATTTGTACTGGCGTTACCAACTTTTTCAAGTTAAGCCGATTGTACCTCGAGGGGTCTTAATAGTCAAGATGCAAAGCTTGTGCCCTATTTGACAATTGGCTACCAAAGCACGAAGCCATTTTATTTAATTTATGCACTCGTCATACTTCGTATGCTGTTGTATGCTTTATTGTGATGTTTCAGATGGTGGAGCTTCCTGCTCACTTCCCTCGAGCCTCGTGGTGTCTATATCTAGGAACCTAGTTTGATCATTTTTGAAGAACAGATCAATTCTACCTGTTGGACCGTTTCTATGCTTGGCGATATGAATTTCGGCAATATTCTTTCGGTCTGTATCTTTATCATAAACATCTTCCCTGTAAATAAACATCACCACATCTGCATCCTGCTCAATAGAACCTGATTCACGCAAATCGGCTAGGATTGGGATTTTGGGTGAACGACTTTCTACTGCGCGAGATAACTGTGATAACGCAATTATTGGAATATTTAATTCGCGAGCTAGGGCTTTTAGTGATCTTGAAATATAGCTGACCTCTTGTACTCGGTTGTCAGACCCTTGAAATTTATCTGAGCCGCCCATTAGCTGCAAATAATCTATCACTAATAAATCTAATTCGTGCTCCATTTGTAGTCTTCTGGCTCGGGCTCTCATCTCCATAACATTGATAAACGGTGAATCGTCGATATAGATGTTGGCTTCAGCTAGTTTGCCCATAGCTTCATGTAGATTATTAAAATCGTTGTCACGCAAGTTCCCGGTTCGCAAGCGCCATGAATCTATGCCGCCCAAAGCACATAACAATCTATCAGTTAGTTGGTCGGCGCTCATCTCCAAAGAGAACACCCCGACGGATTTTTTAGATTCTATGGCGGCGCTTTGCACAAAGTTAAGCGCTAGCGAAGTTTTTCCGATGCTCGGTCTGGCCGCCAAGATTATTAAGTCGGATCTTTGCCATCCGGCAAGCAGATTATTCAGCCCTCTAAAACCGGTTGGAATACCCCGCAGAGTACCCTTGTGTTCTGTCAGTTCGTTAATGCGTTCAAAAGTTTGCGTCAAAACGGAACGCACGCCGACGAAATTCTGCTTCAAAAATTGTTGCGAAACAGCAAAAAGTTTTTGTTCAGCCTGGTCAAGTATTACATCAACATCATCTCCTTCTTTGAATCCTAACTGATGGATTTCATTAGCCGCCGAAATTAGCCGTCGCAACACCGATTTTTCGCGCACAATGTTGGCGTGATCGACAATGTGCGTAGCAGTGGCCACCGAATTGACCAAAGTTGCAATGTAGCTAGCGCCGCCTGAATCCTCCAGTTTGGCTGTGTCTTCCAAGCGTGATTTTAGGGTAAGGATGTCGAGGGGTTGGCGTTTGCCAAATAAAACCAGTAGGGCTTCATAAATAATTTGGTGGCGGCGATCGTAAAAATCTTCCGCCGTTAAAATGTCAGCTACTTTGACGATGGCGTTTTGATCTATTAAAAGAGAGCCCAAAACAGAAACTTCTGCGTCAGTATTTTGGGGAGGGATTTTTACTCCTTTAAAGTCTGATGCCACTTCTGGTGCTCCAGATTGAGCCAGATTATTACTCCAAGAGCCATTTGCCATACTACTATTGTACAGCAAAAAATTGTGGTGGGGTTAGGTTAGGATTCTACGAAAAGCCGTGATTAAGTTTAATCAGTAGAAACAATATGTTGGTAAATAACAATAAAATGGTAAAAAATATGTACTGATTATGATCTAAGATTTTCTTATCCCTTAATTTATTTGCTATTGGTACAACTATAAAGAAAGCAATCAGTAGCGACATGGGTATGTAATACATTGCAATTGCTAATCCTTCCATTCCAAGGGCAGAAGCATTCATTAAAATAAATATTCCAACTATAGTAATACTCAAAGATGAAATGATAAAGCTCTTGCTCATCATAGATATAGTAATTGTGTAATATTTTTCATTGATAGATTAAATACTATTTCTCACTTTTAGGCACACCTTGTAATATTTGATAAAACCATAATATAATTGCAGCCAAAAACAATATTATGAATATTTGCAAAGAATAAGTGCTGATTATATATACGATCTTTGCCCCTAACATTCCAGATGTGAAAAAATTTATTTGAGATCTGGCATTGTAAAAAATATGAAATCCTAACTCAAGCGAGTATAGAAACAAATTCAATATAAACACATACTTTGGTATAAAGGAGTATTCTTTTTGATCTATTTTTTTCTTTTTATATAGAGAATTGGAAATAATATAGGCAATAAATGTTAAAGCTAACGGCACAAAAATTAAATATGGCAGAAATGCTAAAACATTTTTGGAAGTAAGAAAAAAAATAATTATCAGAGAAAACAAAGAGGAAGAAAAAGTCATCAGCTTCGACGACTGACCGTGTTTCAAGAAATTTATTTGCATGCATTAATCCTATTCTAAATTACATTACATTTTAATTATCTCATCTTCATTCGTGATAAATTTTACATCAAGTAACTAATCTGAGGTTATTGTTTCTTCTCCAATAGTATTAGAATCGTCATTTTGATCTATTATTATCAATTCAGTTGATTTTTTTTCGAAATGTATATTCCCCTCCATAAGATTAGAAAGGATACTGTATTGTGATTCCAATCTTAATGCCACCACACTAAATATTAATGCAAACACTGTAGATAATACTATTATATTTAGCGGGATTTTTTTTCCTATTACTTTTAATAACACTAGAAAAATAGCAAATAATGGAGTAATGAATATTGGATACATTAAGAGAATGATAAGACTCAAATCATTCATTGCAGGATAAAGAAATGGCAAAGGCAACCACACAAAAATGATTGCTGACAAAATATAGAATAAGCCAGTTATTAATTGATTTCTATTTGTGTTTTTTGTATTCATAAATAAATTACTAATGATAATAATCTAAAACATATAAAAAGAAAGAAATAGCCAATAATTACAGAAAAATCTATCCAGTATCTTGGAACAATATTACAAACAATATCATATTTCTTACTAATTCCATAATATATAAGCGGCCCAAAAGCTACTCTTTTAATTTCTTCTTGTAATAATGTTTTTTGTTCATTACTAATTTTTTTCCTCTCTAAACCAACAAAAACTAATGTCCTTACAAAAAACCAGGAAAGAATCATAGATATTACTGCTACAAACAATAAGTAGAGATCATGCATAACAATAGGTTAAACCAACTTACATTACAAAATCATTATCTCATCTTCATTCGTAATAAATATCCTGTAATGAAGACTTCGTTTTAATGAATGCAGGGTCGCAATAGGGCGATCTAGAACCTGAACAACGAGGAGAGACGGATGAAGAGGCTGCTGCTGTCAATTGCGTTGGCGCTTCTATACGGTTGCGGTTCAAACAATGATTCCAGCCCATCACTTAATCAACTAGATGAGCCTTCGTTCACTTCGGAAAGTACTGATTTCACATCGGTGAAAGTTCATGAGCAACAAATCGAAGCGAAAAGAAGCCTAAACAAAGATGTGACCCTCAACTACAATGATTCTCTGAGAGACAATGAGGCTTTCTTGCTGACATTGACATACGAGAATGGCTCTTGGCAACCAGTTGTTGGTGAACTTGACGGGAACACTGTTGTTACAAAATTTTCTAGTACCCCGCTTCAAGAGGATGTTGCTCCAAAAAGCATCAGTTTGTTCAAAATCACTTTGCCACAAGCAACTCCTCCACAAATCAATTATATGGGTACAAACACTTCGGGTCGTGCGACATCTGAATTACCCATAGGAATAGTTCTTCATGGTACTTTCACCAATCATACCTCCATGAAGGATGTTGCAAATTCTATTAATGGATTCATTCCTGGTCAAGAATCAAAAACAAGATTGGTTTCAAATCTTCTTTATATCGATTATTATGATCTTCAATCAATCACTACAAGCTCCCAACAAATATACGATGCATTACATGAATTACATAATACCTGCGGTTACAAGAAGTTGGTTGTAGTCGGCCACAGCCAAGGTGGTCTTGTCGCTCGACATCTTATTGAGAAAAGAGGGATGGATCATGACGTTAAGAAATTAGTAATGCTTGGTACACCTAATGATGGTGTTTCTTTCGCTGGATTAACAACGGATAACCTTATCTTTGCTGCTGGAGTTACACTGAATCCAGCATTAATCGAAACATCATTAATAGCGTATTTTATTGCCAATTATACTATTCCATCCATCGGTAATATGATGCACAATAGTATATTTCTCAACGATCTGAATCAGCCGACCCACGCTGATACAGATTACTTCACTCTGGCAGGAAGCAAAGACTGGGTTGTTAGTGTTAACAGCTGCAACTGGTCGGGTCTGGCCAATGAAGCTCGCTGGGAATCGGCTGTTCTGCCACTCGGACATTCTGCTTTGCATAGTCACCCTTCAGCCATGGAGCGTGTCTATAACGAGTTGGCAGAAGTAATCGACACCGGCAGCGAGTCTGGTAGCTCATCCGTAACTACCTACGCCTCCATACCGGCAAGCCAAACTAGCAGTAACGGCGCTACTTCTTCTTCCACAGCGTCGGCGCCGCAACAGGTAGCACAGCAAGTAGTCGGCATCGTCTGGGGACATAACGCCTTCTTCCGTGAAAAGTGGGAGGCGGCAGCCGCTCGCAGTAATGTGGGACGATCAGTTGAACCTTCCCAGATGGATGGAAGAGACGGTCGGTATGTCTCCGGCGTATCTAACCGTGGCTACACCAGACAACGAGGTGAGAATGGAGTACTGTACAACCTCGGCACGAATGTCTACCCGGTCGAGGGAGAGTTCTCCAGATACCATGAGACAAAAGGTGGCGGCAACGGCGAACTAGGCTGTCCCATTGGCGACCAGATGCGAGGATTGCGATCCGGCGTCGATGGTGAAATCGGCGAGGCACAGCAATTCGAAAGTGGCTACATCGTCAAATGCAAGGGTCTCGTTACCCATGTGATTGGCGATTTCGCCCGCGTCTGGGAACACAAGGGCAAATGGTCTGGCGAACTCAGCTTTCCCGCCGACCATCGCCGATCGCCCAAATCTGGCGCTCCGCAGTATGTAAACACCAATGGTGGGTATGGCATGTACCAGCCCTTCCAAGGTGGTTGCATCGCGGAGTGGAGTCAAACGGAGCATGTAATCACAGGAGGATTCTTCCGTGAATACGAACGCACTGGTGGCCCCTCTGGACCCATGGGCTATCCGCTGACTGCCAAGGTCACAAGGGTGAGGTCGGGCTGTAGCGCTCGTTACGGCGAGGAACAGATCTTCCAACATGGTCGAATCTGTGAACTCGGCGTCAACAACGCTTGGGCGGTTTACGGTGGCATGCTGTCTCGTTACAGCGGCCCCCTTTACCACCACGGCTTCCCTCGCGGGCCTAGCACCAACAACAACCACTCCCAACGGTTCGAAGAGTACACCATCAACTGGTAACAGTCGATGTTACGAATCGTTGGATACCCCCGCCAAGTCTCATCTTGGCGCACTCAAAAAGGGGCGGCTCCGCCGCCCCTTCTTTTTATTGCCTGTTTTTGTTGCCTGTTTTTTGCTCCTTTTTTTAACTGCGAAACGACTTTGCCTTTTCAATATTTGGCTTATCTGGCCCTTCGCCTGCACCAGGAACTTCTAATACAAAATCGCAGTGAGCCAGTCGTGGCTCCTTCACAATTCGGCGCAAAATATCTTCCCCAATCTCCCCCTCCCCAATATTTGCATGCCGATCACGATTAGAATTAAATTTAGTTTTTGAATCATTTAGATGGATTGCTAGCACCTTTTCTAATCCGATAGTATGATCGAATTGGTCGAGCCAAACAGAAAATTTTTTCTGATCATTAATAGGAACGCCAGCCGCAAACAGATGGCAGGTATCCAGACAGATTCCTGTGTCTAAATACTCAGAAAAGATTTTGTATAAAAATTCTAGCTCATCTAGATTCCGTCCTAAAGTTCCGCCACCACCAGCCGTATTTTCAATAATAAATTTACCGCGCGGCTGCGTCGTTTCTTTAGCCAGTTTTTGAGCTGCCTTTTGCAGCCGCGCCTCAACCGCAGCCAATCCTTTACCTTTATGCGAGCCAACATGAGTGACCGTGCCAATAGCGCCAAACTCAGGCGCAATTTCTAAATAATGTTTCACCGCTGAAATAGAGGCGTGCCATTTTTGATTATCTTCATTGGCCAAATTGATTAAATAAATTGAATGAAAATAAAGCAGGATTTTCTTTTTCTCAAGAGTTTCTTTGATTAGTTGACGGTCGGGTGCCAAAATAGATGATTGTCGATAGGTCTGCGGCGCCGAAGGATGAATCTGCGCCACCTCAACACCTAAATCTTCGACTCGAGCCAGAAGTTTTTTGGCCCCTCCCGCTGCTGAGACATGCGCTCCAATTCGTGGTTTGGTCATATTAAATCTCTTCGGGCCAGATTACCTTGCCATTATCATCTTCAATGACAATGGCGTTGAAGGAGCAAGCTTTGGCTGAATCAAGCAAAATTTCGCGCATCTTGACATCCTTCGTTTCGTCATAGCCAGCTAATTCTTTAATATCTACCCATTCGTCACCTACAGCTTGGCCATCCTTCGTTTTCAAAACAGCAATTGAATCATCGTCTAACTCATAAAGCGTTTTTTCGTCACTGAGCTGAAATTGCAAACAGGTAGCGGCGGTTTGGCAGGCATCTTTATCTATTTTTACACGCATAAAATTAATTTAGTTAATCTTAATTTACCAGATTATGTGAAAACCTCGTTCACTTTGTTAAGCAAATCGTCAGAGTCGGTAGAATTTTCGAAGTTGGTAGAGCTTGGTATTTCTTGAGGATTGCTCTGGTTGACTACTTCTTTCGGCTGGCCAATTTCGAATACGGGCACCAAAGTAGTTTTTGTTACTTCTAGTAAAGCTTTAGCTAGAGCATCGAAATTGATTTTTTGAGCTAGCGTTTCAGCATGAAATTTATATTGTACATAAATTGGCAGTTTATTATTTTGTACCCGACCAAGGCTAGCCTGTTGCAATAATTTAGTTAATGAATGGTTGTACTTAATCAATTTGGCTAGAACTTCATCCCACTGTTTGTTGTCTAAAACATAGGTTTTAGAATTTTGAACTATCTTTGTGGTTTGCTGACTGATAGAATCTTGTTCAGTTGATTGTTGTGGCAGATTTTCTGTAATCATTTCTGGCTTCAATTCGAGATCAGTTTTTGGCTCTGCTTTCCCTAACCATTCAGCCAACGCTAGTTCTAAGGGCAGTTGTGTAATTGGAGAATGGCGCGAATCTATGGCCGCTTCTTGCCAGAGTTTTAAAAGCTGCCTAAACTGTTCAACGCTGGCCTTAATAGAATTTTGTTTATCAAAATCTCGACTACTTTTTATGACACCAACGCGAATGTATAACAGTCGCCGAATTAAATGAATCATACTGTAAGCCAAGTAAGTCGCATTAACCCCTTTTTCAATGGCGATATCTAATTTTTTAAAAGATTTTGTTTGATCAAAATCTAAAACCGCCTCTAATATATCTTGGATTGTTTTTTCGTCTCCTAATCCTAAAAGCTCATTAACGCGCTCAATATCTACTTCGTCTTTCTCTTGCATCACTCGCTCTAACAGGGTGATAGAATCACGGAAGCTGCCTTCTGAAAGCTCGGCTAACAGTTCTAAAGCATCATTTTTAATTTTAATCTTTTCACTTTGGGTAATATTCTTAAGATTTTGAATAATTTGCTTATTTGTAGCTCGATGAAAATCTACTCTTTGACAGCGCGATTGAATAGTAATTGGCACTTTATGAGGCTCTGTTGTAGCTAAAATAAACATGGCGTGTGCCGGTGGCTCTTCTAGTGTTTTTAAAAGTGCGTTAAAAGCGCCTGTCGAGAGCATGTGTACTTCATCAATAATGTAGACCTTCTTTTTGAGCTCTTGGGGTGGAAACTGAATTCGCTCACGCAAAGCGCGCACATCTTCAACGCCGTTATTAGAAGCAGCGTCTATTTCTATCACATCTAGGCTTTTGCCATCTGTCACAGCGGCGCAGGAATCGCAGCTATCACAAATGACATCTTCTGAATTATCCTTCGTACCTTCGCAGTTTACAGCCTTGGCTAATAGCCGCGCGACAGTAGTTTTGCCCGTTCCGCGCGGTCCTGTAAAAAAATAAGCGTGGGCGACTTTTTGTTTTGCTAAAGCCGCCCGCAAAAGACGAACGACATGTTCTTGACCGACAATTTGGCTAAAATTTGTTGGCCTATAAGTTCGATATAACGATTGATACATGTAGTATTTAGCTTATCACCATTCATATTATCAAGAAATTACGACTGCTGTATTGTCTTTTTAGACCCCCCAACTGTTATCTGGAGCTAACCCGTAGAGTTAACACTCAGGCGTTGATAAAATAGAGTAGATGCTAAAAACATCCGATGTTTATAATTTAGTAGCCCAGCGGTCAGGGCTATCTTTAGCTCGTTCTAGGAAAATAATAAACGAGATCTCAAATGTTATTGCCGGCAGCCTTAATAAAGGTGAGGTTGTTAATATTACCAATTTTGGTCGTTTCAAGATTCACCACTATCCTTCTAAATCGGTGCCTGACCCGCAGGGTCGCGGTCATCAGATATTAATCCTTCCAACAAAAGTTGTTAAGTTTAAACCGGCCGACAAATTTAGAAATGCGGTGGAAATCCGTCGTGGCACTTTGCATAAAGTCGCTACTCGTTACGACAAAGATGGCCAAGTGATGAGTGCTCCGCCAGATGAAGTTGATCAAATTCAGGCAGGCGAAAATCAAGCTGGCGATGGTGTTAATGTGGCTGAGTTTGAAGCTGACACTGAGCTGAAAGAAGATATCATTGAAGCAGCAGCGCCTGCTGAGACAGCGACAGAACCAGCAACAGCAGAAACAGTGAAGACGGAACAAAATAAAAAATCGCCGAATCTATTGATTCTGTTTGATAAATTTAAGAAACGCGATCCTATAACCGTAGACGCCAAAACCCAAACTAGCCAATTTAGGCAAGCTATCAAGCCAAAAACTATTAGCTACAAAGATTTATCTAATATTAAGGTTGACAAAAAAATCTTAAATATTTTGCCTGAACTTTTCGCTCGCCGTCACAAAGCCGCCCCCATAGAAGCCGACAAAAACACCATTACAGTGGCTATGGTTGATCCTGAAAACTTAGAGATAGTTCAGCTGATTAAAAAAAGCACTGGCCGCGATGTAGTGCCTGTTTTGGCCACCACCGAAGATATCAATCGAATTTTAAACCAATATTCAGGCTTGGAGAAAGAAGTTGAAACGGTCATTAAAGATACTGACTTAGAAATTTCTAAAAAAGAGATTGCCCAAGCCCAGAACGAAAATGTGGAAACTTCAGGTGAAGATTCTCCTACCTCCAAAATTGTACTGTCACTAATGCGACGGGCGGTGCGGGAGAAGGCATCAGATATTCATGTTGAGCCTTACGAAAACGCTGTGGTAATAAGATTTAGGATTGATGGTGTACTGCGCGAACGAATAAGGCTGCCAAAGACTATTCAAGCAGCTATAATTGCTAGGCTCAAAATTATTGCCAACCTAAAAATTGATGAGCACCGCCTACCTCAGGACGGACGATTTATGATAGAGATAGATAAAAACCGAGTTGACTTTCGTCTCTCAATTTTACCTGTAGCAGACGGCGAAAAAGCAGTTATGCGCGTACTCGACAAATCGCAAGGAATATTATCTTTGGAAGAAATTGGTGTGCGTGGCCGTTCTTACGATATTGTAAAAAACAATGTCAAAAAAAGCTTCGGCATGACTTTGGTTTGCGGACCAACCGGTTCTGGCAAAACTACCACCCTGTACGCACTTTTAGGTCAACTAATGGATGTCGGAGTAAATATTGTGACTCTAGAAAATCCGATTGAATATAGAATTGAGGGAATTAACCAGAGTCAGGTCAACCCCGACATTAAATACAACTTCGCCGATGGATTGCGAGCCATTGTGCGTCAAGACCCAGACATTATTATGGTTGGTGAAATTCGTGATAAACCAACAGCCGAAATTGCTATTCAATCCGCCCTCACAGGCCACATTGTGCTCTCTACTTTACACACCAACAACGCCGCTGGCGCCTTCCCTCGCCTAATAGATATGGGTGTAGAACCATTCTTAATTTCTTCATCTGTTAATACAGTTATCGCTCAAAGACTAGCGCGAAAAATTTGCGAGCACTGCAAGGAAAGTTATAATCCTTCGGCCCAAGAACTACAGACTATTAAAGAAGAGCTAGCCAAAATTAAGGATTACAAAATGCCCGCCAAAATGAATTTCTTTAAGGGCAAAGGCTGCGAAGTCTGTAACGACACTGGCTACCAAGGCCGAGTAGGATTATTTGAAATTTTAGATGTCAACACCGCTATAAAAGAACTTGCTAATCAAAGTTCAGACGACTCAAAAATTTCTGCTCAAGCCATTGCCGACGGCATGACAACTATGATGCAAGATGGATTAATGAAAGCGATTGACGGTATTACCTCACTAGAAGAAGTATGGAGAGTAACTAAAGATTAATGCCAACTTATAAATATCGGGCACGCGACAATAATGGGCAGACAATCAAAGGTAAGATTGACGCTAAATCAATTGGTCAAGCCAGAAAAATATTAAGATCTAGAAAATTAATTATCTTTTCGGTTGAAGAAGGCAGCAAACTTTTTAATTCTGACTTATTTGGCGAGGGAAGCACTAAACTCAAATTAAGAGAGAAGATAATTCTTACTGAACAGCTAGCCGTCATGGTCAAGTCGGGTTTGTCTGTGTCAGATGCAATAAAATCTATCAATTCTGAGTCAACCAAAAAGCCAATCTCTAAAATGCTTAACGACCTTGCTTCTGAGGTTGAAGGAGGAGCTCCCCTTTCTGAGGCGCTATCTAAATATCCTAAAGCATTTGACTCCGTATATATACAGATGGTGCGAGCTGGTGAAAAATCGGGTAATTTAGATAAAATTTTAGCTCGCATAACTAAACAGCTGCAGAAGGATGCGGAAATTAAAGGCAAGGTTCGCTCCGCCTTAATGTATCCAGCGATAATCTCTATTTTAATGGTGTTAGTTATTGCTGTCATTGTGATTGTTGTAATTCCTAGACTGAAAACTGTTTTCGATGACGCCGGTATAGATTTACCGATGTCCACTAGAATGTTAATTAAACTTTCAGACTTCACTGTTAAATATTGGCTCTGGTTAATATTATTTATTATTTTTGGTTTTATTGCTTTTCACTTCGGCTTAAAAGTCAAAAAAATCAAGCTACTTTGGGATAAGATAAAGATGAGGGTTCCAGTTTTTGGCACTCTTTTAAAGCATGTCTATCTAGCCCGTTTTAGTCTCGGCTTTTCTTCGTTGTTATCTTCTGGCTTACCAATTTTGGAGATCTTCTCCACTACTAAAAAGCTAGTCGGTAACGACGCCATAGAGGAAGAGCTAGGACATATTGAAAAGAAAGTAGAAAATGGCATGCCTATAGCCTCAGCGTTGCGCGAAAGTAAGTATTTCCCCAATATGGTAGCCCAGCTGACTCAGGTTGGTGAAAAATCTGGCACGCTTGATCAATCCTTCAAAGTGATTGCCAATTTCTACGAACAGGAAGTTGACAACACCACCCGTAATTTATCAGCCGCTCTAGAACCTATAATAATGGTTGTGTTGGGTATCGCTATCGCCTTATTATTAGTCTCCGTATTACAGCCAATGTATGGTTTAGTTGACGCTTTTTAATGAGTAATCCAAATCGACAACTCGGAATCCATTTAACCGAACATAGCATTCGGATAATTGAAGCTGTTGATAATGGCCGAAAGGTAGCTAATTTTGGACACATTCCCTTGCCTCGCACTTTTACGGAAATGCGTAAAGATACAAAATCTGAAGAATTATCACAGGCCATAACGCACGCTTTGAGCAAAACTAAACCGCGAGCAGCTCACACTAAAAATACCGTTGTTACTGTCGGAGACGAAAGTGTTTTCACAAAAATTCTCACTATGCCTCAAATGTCTTTGGCTGATGCAAAAGAAGCTGCACCTAATGAACTGGAGCCTGATTTACCTTTGAAGGCCGAAAATATGTATGTTGATCTGTTTATTTTGAGCACTAATGAAGAGAAAAAGCAGATGGAAGTGATGGTCTTTGCTACTAATCGTCGTTTTATTGAATGGATTTTGACCTCTACTGACCAAACCGGATTAAATTTGCAAGCTATTGAGACTACTTCAATTTCTTTGGGGCGCCTGCACAAGGCTGACCATAATAATTATGTAACAGTTGATATTGGTTCAACCCACGCAGCTATTGCTGTCTTCGATAATGATTTAATTCATGTTATGAACACCGTGGCACTGCAAGATAAAGCTTGGGATGCTTTCTTGGCCAAAAACGAGCTAAACTTAACCGCCGATGAAATAAAACAGACCTTTAACACTATGTTGACTAGTCTAACAGATCGCATACAAGCCTCAATTCGCTTCTATAAAAATCGTAATCAAAATACTGAGAAGTTGGAGAAGATTTTTATTTCTGGCTCAGGGGCGCGCGTGCCGCACCTAGATTCAATTTTAGCCGAGTACTTAAATGAAACTGTCGAAATTGGCCAACCCACCGTCAACTGTAAAGATCACGAAAGCTGCGATACCAGTTACTTGTCAGCTTTAGGAGCCAGCTTAAGAAATATCAATGAATAGCATTAACTTACTGCCTAAAAATCGAAAAAATGTACTAGCG
This sequence comes from uncultured Candidatus Saccharibacteria bacterium, assembly GCA_964421635.1. Lineage (GTDB taxonomy): Bacteria > Patescibacteriota > UBA1384 > CAILIB01 > JAUSJZ01 > CAYQWZ01. The sequence continues at coordinate 109,255 of CAYQWZ010000003.1, read as the reverse complement.
TTCGAGCGGCACGCGCCCAAAGCGAGACTTTTTTTGGCTATCATTCTTATATCACTACTCTCTGTTTGGGGCTATGCTTTATATCAGCGAAAAAGTATTGAAAAAAAGACGGGAGAATTAATCACCGAAAGCCAGCAGCTGAGTAAAGCGGTAGCCAAGTACGATAAAATATCAACCGAAGCAGCTGAGCTAGCCAAAAGTATTAATGAATTTTCGGGCATTGTTAAAAACGATCGCGACTGGGCCACTATGTTCAATTACATTGAAAAATCCTTACCACCAAATGTGCATATTGTAACCTTAAACACTTCGCAAGATCAGGGCAAGTACATTGTTTCTATTTCCGGATTAGCCGAAAACAGACGCTCGGTTGGAGTATTTAGAGAGACTCTGCTTTATCAAACAGCAGAAGAAGAGCGACAACAACGCGTATCAGATGTAGTCATTGATTCCATTAACGCTGTCCCTGGCGACTCAGGAGGCGGCCAAAACTTTTCCTTAAGAGCCACCTTTGATTTAACACCATAATGAATTCTAAAAGCTTCCTCGCAACCAAAACTTTTATACTGATTATCGGTACCTTTTTAATTGGCGCCGCCATCTATATGTTTTTAGTTAATCCTGAATTCAATAAATTGAAGGATGCAGCCAACAGACGCGACGATGCCCAACTAAAGCTGCTCGAAAACGATAAAAAAGAAGAGCTCTTGTCGCAAGCTGAAAAAGAGTACCAAACAATTAAAGCCGATTTAGATAAAATCAGCATAGCCATTCCAAAAGATAGTGACACCGGTTTAATGGTAGCGGCTATCGAGCAAGTCGCCGCCGACACCGGAATATCTATTAGCAATCTGAGCACCTCTGTGCGCGCCAAAAAGATATCTAAAAAGAAAGATGATGATAAAGACAAAAAAGAAGATGAAGATAAACCGGCCAGCAGTCAGGTAGCTTATGAGGAAGATCTGCTGTCTAAATATCACGCCACAGTTTATAGCATCTCTTTTTCTGGAGGATATCCTAATATAATTGCCTTTTTAGACCACATAACTAATTTAGACAGGTACTCAATTTTATCGTCATTGCAGCTAGCGAACAATGGCGAAACCTCCGATTCACTAACCGCTAGTATAGTTTTTTGGACTTACCATCAAAATCCGGCTAAAGAAATACCTATAGAAACATCGAATGAAGATACCAAAGATTAAACTCAATTTGGCAAAAATTGGCAAACTCATTATGCCCTTAGTTTTGTTTGCTGGTTTAGCTTTTATAATTTATGGTGCTTTAAAGATTCAATCCATTGTTAAGCTTGGAGATTTAAAAGAGCCAAATATTGAGCTACCAAGTTATGACAAGCAGGCGCTAAATGATGTCAGACAGCGATACGATGCCGTCTCTGAGGTTAATTTTAAGAATGAAGCTACGGGTACTCGTGATAATCCTTTTACATTTTACTCATCTTACACGCCACCTGAAGCAACTGAAGAAGACGCGGAGAGTACGGACGACGAAAATTCTAAAGATTCTGAAGATGAAGATAGCGAATCTGTAACGGGTACTAGTCAGGGCGGCCCGCTTTCGGAAATTGAAGATCCTGGTGACTCAGATGAATTACCTGATCTACCGGAAGATATATCTAATATTACGGGGTTTTAAGCAGTTGTGTAGCTTGTATGCTATTATGCAAATAAATTAGTAATTATTATTTATGTCTGAAAATAGTGTTAAAAAAGGAATTGGACTTGGCATTGGTGGTTGTATCGGAATAATTATCGTAATAATAGCAATAATAATGCTTGGGTCAGCTGGTTCAAGTAGCAATTCAAGTAGTACTTCAACCTCAAAGAATGCTGACTCTACTACATCTGATACTAAAACCGGTTCAGTCATAGTAAAAAGCCACACACTCAAAGATGAGGGCTATGGTATGCGCAGTATCGTAGGTGAGGTTGAGAATAACGGCAATACTAGTGCAACATTTGTTCAGATTACAGCAACATTCTACGATTCTAAGGGTTCAGTTACAGGAACAGAATTTACATATGCTGGTGACACAGGAAGTTCACCCCTAGAAAAAACTAAAACTGCACCATTTAAAGTCATTATTATGGACAGCAAAACAGTGATAGATGACTATAAGCTAGATGTATCTTGGAATTAATATCAATTAACTGGGGGTTCGGTTGAATTTTTTGGCACAGCAGGTTCAACTGGTGGTTCGGGAACGGCTGGCTCGGCGGGAGCTACGGGAGCTTCCCCATTGCTGGCGGCGGCGGCACCGAGTTTATCTTTAACAAGTTTAATTACATCGCCGGACATAACTTCAGATTTAATTAAGTACGAATCGTTAGCGCCAAGCATCTTCTTTATTTCGGTCATATCTTGCACCAGCGCAGTAGCCACAATAACAGGAATATTTTTAGTTTTATCTGAGGCTTTAATTTTCTTCAATACATCGATGCCATTTAAATTGGGCATCATAATATCTAAAATCATTAAACTGGGGGTGGTGTTTTGAATTTTATCTAACGCTTCTAAACCATCTTTGGCTAAATCTACGGCAAATCCTTCGGCCGTTAATCGCTCTTTATACATCTCTTGCAACACCGCATCGTCTTCGGCTAGCAAAATGCTTTGCTTGTTTTCATCCATTGTTATTTATTTACTTGAGGTTGTTTATTTTTTAAGGATTCAGACTGACCAGCCGAAAGCTTAACATTCCGGATATTTTGACGAGGCACTGTGAACGCAAAGGTTGAGCCTTTGCCAACTTCTGATTGAACTGAAATTGATCCTCCCATTAATTCTATCATTGACTTGGTAATGTACAAGCCAAGACCGGTGCCGGCAATACCGCTCGTTTGCTTGTTATCGATGCGACTAAATTTTTGAAACAGATGTTCACGATCTTCTTGAGAAATACCAATTCCCGTATCTATTACCTGCACTTCGTAGAATTTTGGTTTTTGGGCAATTTTTACTGTGACGCCGCCTTCTTTGGTGTACTTCAGCGAGTTGCCTACCAAATTTACGACCGCTTGGGCAACTCGCTCAGGATCGGCAAAAACATTAGCTGGAATTTTAGGCAGATCGGCTTTCAAATAAAGGTTGGCTTCTTTGGCTTTAATCATTAGTTGATCCATTTGCTGGCTGACAACTTCTGCTAAATTAAATACTTTTGACTCAACCTTAATGCGTCCACTTTCAATGCGCGAAACAGACAATAGATCTTTGACTAACCGAGATAATCGCTTCGAAGAGTTGAAGACCTTCCATAAATATTCTTCTGCTTTAGGGTCAACCTTAGCCATCTTCTCTTCTAAAATCATGCTCAGGTATCCTTCTATGGCGGCGGTTGGAGTTAGAAGTTCGTGCGAAGCAATAGAAACAAATTCACTCTTTAATTGGTCCTCTTCGTAGAAGCGAGCTTTTTCAATAGCGTTCGCTGTTTGCGAGCCGACTACACCTAGGAAATTTAAATCCTGTTCGTAGAATGCGTCATTTGAAAGTTTTTCACCGAAGAAGACTAATCCTACTAATTGCTCTTTCACTAAAATTGGAATGACAATTGCTACTTTCAACCTTTCAAGTTCTTCTATCACCTTTTTCTTAATGGCCAGAACGCGCCCTCCCTCAGCTAAATCTAGATGCTGTCCTTTGGAAACTTTTTTGGTTAGATTTTGGTAAATTAGCTCCGATTCCTCAACTTCTTGAATCATGGTTTGCAAAAGCTGAATGGTTGGCTTTTTGTTGAAGTACTCAATTACCGGCTGCATGCTTGGCCCTAGCAGTCGGTCGGGCGCTTTGAAATTGACCTCTTGAATCCTTTTAACTGTAATTTCTTTGGCTTTTTTGCCCTGTTCTTCATTGAGTAGATCATCGACTTCTTTGGTATTAGGATGCTCAACATTGCGCGATAAAACCAAAGTGGCTGCCCGCTCTAGTTTAACGGCTGACATAACATTTTGCATTAAAGATCTGAGTGCTTCGTCTAGGTCGATGACACTTGATAAAGTTGAGCTTAGTTTTTTGATTTCTTCGTCGTCGTTATATTCAGAGACGAACAGATATTTTTCAGTGGTGGCGGTTAGCTTCTTTTTTAGAGGATCAAAGCCAAAGGCGATGAACAGCGCAGCCACCAGACTACCCATTGTTTGGTTGATTGGCAAATATGAAGTTAATAAGGATACAACGCCCGAGTAAACTCCAAATACCACCGCCAACAAAACTGAGTAAACAACAATCTTCCGAATTACAACCCGAATGTCGAAGAGCTGGTGCTTAAGGATGGCGTAGGTAGTAATTAATACAAATGGCAAAGTATAAATTGGACCAAGTTGAACATATGAATCATATTTAAAAATTACAACTACAATTAAATTATTAAAAATTAATAAAAAGAACATTATAAAGATCCCAATGAAAAGATAGCCAATTAACAATCTTTTTCTACCTATAAACTTACGATATTTGATAATAAGATTAATCAATCCAGCTAATATTGATCCTATTGCTACAACAACAAATACTACCATACCAGGCTGTATTATAGGACTTCTTTGATTTGTAATATCATCAATATTAACACCTGAAAAAAGAAATTTAGTCTGTGTTAATATTACTGCAAATAACACTAACGGAATGTAATAATAGGACAGTATTTTAAAATATTTTTTTGGCAACCCTTCTGGGAATGATAATGCAAACAGCAAAAAAAAGACCGACTGAAAGACCGCTAAACTCATTACTGTTCTCATCCAAAATAATATAGATTCAGGTCTTACTTCAACTATTGATATATAATTTGCAATCGCCCAAAATACAATAGCTAATGTCAGTAAGAAGAAAGGCAATTTAATAGATCTTCTTTTTGAATTTCTGAATACTAACCAACCAAGCATTAAATTTGCAAGACTTCCAATAATTAATATTAATAAACCACTACTCATTTTCTTCCTAAACTCTTTTTGAAATTCATAGTATGAATATGTCTACGCAGAACTGACCTTACTTTTCTATGACCTGGCTCAAGTTCGGCGTCTAAGGAGATGTGTCGCCTACCAGAAACAAGTGCTTCTTTTAATATTATTTTTCTAGCAATCATACAACCAACAGCACCCGCAAGTGTCGCTGCAGTCCCTAATTGAGGCCATGTGTTTAATGTTTTTCCAACATCGACAAGTGATTTTTGCATTTTAGGTACTGCATTTTGTGGTTGCACAATTTTCAACGATAGTTTAACTCTTTCACTTGGTTTAAGTCCCTTTTTTGCTTTTTTTATTAAATCAAGATCAAACTTATTTAATAAGCCGTGAAAAGGTATCAGTTTTGGGTCTGTATCATACCTTTCAATATCCACCATAACGTTATCACCATTATCTGTAATCATCACAAGTGGTTTTCTCTCATTTTTTGCCGCCTCTCTTAACTTAAGTTTTAAATTTAAATTATCTATTTCATCAAAAACAACAGATGCTCCTCTGATGAATGTCGTGATATTCTTTATTGTCAATCCTCTATTGAATAAATTTATATTTAAAAAAGGGTTGATCTCTAAAAGTCTTCTTTTGGTTAATAGTGTCTTTGGCTTTCCAACATTCAAAATACTCTCGCTCACTCTATTTAGATTAGTTGAGGATAGGATGTCTGAATCAGCAATATTAAAATCTCTTCCCACACCTTGCATTGCCATAATTTTACAGATGTTGCTTCCAACACTCAAACCAGCAACAGAGATCTTTGCCTTCCTAAGTGTCTTTTGTTCTTTAGAGCTAATTAAATTCCTATTTCTTGAAGAAAGTAACTCGAGGAAATACCCTTCTGGACAAATCCTCACTATACTCCTCAACCATGGATAATCGACTAATACGGTTTTATTCTTTATCAGATTAAATATAATTGCTTCATCTTGATATTTATATATCTCTTCAAGCTCTCTAATATTCTCATCAACTATATCAATCCATTCATAACCAAGTGCCTTATATTTTATACTATATTTTTGAATCTCTTTTTCTGTACAATCAAAAATTTTTATCTCTTTATCCATTGTTGTTTTATTCCCCTATTTTCAGCAATCCTACCATACATCACTAGCTTAATAACTGGTTTAGCCTTATCACCTATTTTTTGATAAAGCGTTCTATATTCATAATTATCTTCAAATAATATTTGGAATACTTTTTCAGATATTTTATTCCTTTTACTATTTGATACCCTTTCCCCTTTTTTCAACTCAACAATTACTTTCAAATATTGTGTCCCTCTTTTCTTATATTCTGTTGATATAGTAGATCTTGCTGTCACAAAATCAATTAATTCTTTTGATTCAAGTGCTTTCCTTATTGTTTGAGGATAAACATTTAAACCATACAATGTAACTGTCTGATCACTCTTACCAAAAAGAACAACGAAAGGAAGATTCCAAATTGGTATATTTTCTTTTTCTGCTAATTTAATTATATTAACACCTACAGATTCAAAAAGACCAATCATATCTTCAATGGTATAAACTGAGCCATGATCATGTAAATTGTAATTATATAGTGGTATTCCACCGAGCCCTGAGCAAAATAACTCACCATTTTTTTCATTAAAGTGTTTTAATGATGGATGATATTGTACCAATGTAGATATTGAACGGGAATTTAGTATTGTTTTATACAAATGTTTGTTTTTAACTAGTTGATCTTTAATGAAAATACTAAAAGGTGTTTCGTGACCAAGCATAGCAAGATCAGCTGAACCATATGTATTAAAGCTAGAAAAATATTTATTTGTGTCTCCGATTAATTTTAATAAATTATTCCTCCATTCTTCACTAATAGCTTCAGCACCAAATATAAATTTCAAATCTTTTTCCTTCCACTTGATTCCTTCATTTCTACCAGCTTCTATAACATCTAAAATAAAAGGCGGGTAACCACTAATAATAATTTGGTCATATGCTCTTCCTATTTCCTTTATTATTCTGATAATATCTTTTTCAGAAATTCCCGGATTAATAATGCTGATATTGTAGCCTCTTTCAGCAATTCTTGTTACTGCATTGTTGGTAAAAACACCAGCAACATACATTCCCATAGAATATGCGTTAATAAATAATGTGTGTTTTTTATCAATATCAAACACATATTTCAATAATATTTCATGGATAATAGTCGTTTCTAATTCAAGATATTTGCCACGTGGCCAAAAAAATGGTTTACCACTAGAGCCAGAACTAACCGATATCACATCAGCATAACCAATATCACCATTTGGTAACATATCAGTAAAATCATTTTCTAATAGATAATTTTCTTTATCAATCACAGGTTTATCTACCCTATTTTCTTTTAACAAACGTTTATATGCAGGCACTTTTAAACAAATATATTCGCCAAGCTTTCTTTCTGAAATTACACCATCTCTAATAATGACATTTGGTGTTGATTTTGTTATGTAATTATATGCAAAATCAACATTAAAATATGTTAACGCGGAAAAAAAAGAATTCTTTGACTGCTTTAATATTTGATATGCTCTCCTTGAATAATATGGTATTAATGGAAAGTAGGTTGACATAATGTTGAAAAATATAACCCATAAAAAAACCGCTCTTGTGTTTGGAGGTAATGGCCTTGTCGGAAGGAATCTTACAGCCAAACTAGTCGATAACTACGACCTTATTGTAATAGACATTTCAGTAAAAAGAAAATTGCACAATGTTAAATATTTGTTTTATGACATTTTTGATAATAAAAAATTAACATTCATTATTCAATCAACCAAACCAGATCTGATAATTAATTCTGTTAACATGGCCACTATCTGCTCAAAAAATGGAATAGCAGATGTAAATAAAATTATAACTTTTTTTGCTAATCTTTTTGAAATATTCACATCTTTAGAGAAAAAATGTACTTATGTTCAAATTGGAACAACGGGCTCAGGTGGTTTGGGGTTTAATATTCCATTTACACATGGTGAAAAACAAGCTAATTTACCAATTATCAATAAAGCTGCCATAGCTGGCATTATTACTTCAATGAATTTACTACTCCAAAGGGGTTTGCGTGACAAGTTGAAAGTAATTGAAATCAAACCAGGATTATGTATATTTTCACCTGTAATAATACAAAAACGATCCTCTGATATACAAATAATTACTCTTGATGGTGGAGAAAGTGGTAATTACACTTATAATGAAGTGGCTCTTCTCACAAGCTTTATGGGTTTTACATCTGTAGATCGTCTATGTAATAAAATTATCAGGTGTATACACAAGAAAGGCAAAATTAATCATTTGACCGAACCTAATAATATTACAAAGCTAATTGATCAAGCTATAATTTCTGAAACAAATCTTGATAAACACCTCAAGAATACAATTTTAAAAAAGATGAGGAGACTACAAACCAATAATTTTCTTATCGCAACAGGAAACCTTGGTCCACCAGATATAACTCTCCAACTAATAAAAGCTAAGGCGCAACTAATAAACAATAGCCTACCACCTTCAAATTTGCCATTAATTAAGAAAAATTTAGCATATTTTAAATCAGAAAAACCACAGTTGTATGCGTATATCAAACCAAAAATTGATAAGCAAGATGATACCGCCAATATTAAGTCTTTCGACGAACCCTTCAAGGTTGTTGCAAACCAACTAAAAAAATCTAAAAGTTAATTGATTCTTCATCTACTTTCTGCTAACACTCATATTGATGAGTGATGTTCAATTAATACTTCTTTCTACAGCTATAATTCACTTATCTTTTGCGTTCTCAATTTCTATTAAAGATAAAATCCGTCTTTACTATTTATATATACTGCTATCATTATGCTTGTACAACTTCACATATTTCTTGTACTACTTAACAGAAATTGACGTTTTCCAAAAACTAATTGGTACTGCAGGATTATTTATTGCTCTAACCTCTTTCTTATTTTTTTATCAATCAACCAAAGCAAAAATTAATCATAAAATATTAATACTTATTGGTATTATTGCTCTTTTGTTAGCTGTCGTAACTGTTAATCCTGGAATATTCCCTAACTCAGAGATTATCAATGGAATAATAATTTCAGATACTAATAATTTCACCTATATATACGCAGTCTTCATCGCAGTATCTATTCTCGCCCAAATAATATTTGTTATAAAAGATAATAGTAAAAATAAAATTAGTAACCGATTTATTTTTATCGGTTTTATCACTTTTGCATTAATTGCCAGCACAACTGACCTTTACCTACCTCTGGTCGGCCAAGAAAATTTAGTCTTCATTGGCCCAATCTCATCATTAATATTCAGCATTTTCATTTATTTTAGTTCCTTTAAAACAAAGGATAGCAAGCTCAATCATTCCCTTATCAAGTTTTTTGCCCTATTGCTCTTTTTTCATTTATTTTCATTCACTATTCTATCTAACACAACTCCCATGTTTACAAAACTTTTCGTAACCTTTATTGCAATTGTCGCCCTCACAGATATAACTAAACAAAACCGAAAAGATATCTCACAGTATAAAAATCTCCAACGAGAATACAAGGCTAACATGGAATTTATTTCAGATGTCGCTCATCGCTTAAAAGGCCCTTTGGTAATTATCAACACTAAAGCAAACAAAGCAATAAAAAATAAAAAGAATTATCAACCTGAATTAAAAGGAATCGCTGAAATATCACTAGCGACCACCAACACCGTAAAGAACATTGTCCAAAACAGCAAAATTGATTTTGGTATGGCAACAATCCGCAAACAGCCAACCAATTTGTCAGACTTTCTAAAACATCAACTCACTTACTTAGAATCCTTGGCTCCAGATCACAAAATAATTTTCCAAACCGAACCAAATTGTCATGCTTCAATAGATCGCGGCTACCTATTGGAAGCATTAACCAACATTATAGATAACGCTCGAAAATTCTCACCACCAAAAAGCAAAATCACCATTCAATTAAAAAAGGATTCTAATCTTCTTTACCTATCAATTGCCGATGAAGGATCAGGAATAGATAAATCTGAATTGAAAAAAGTTTTCCGACGACATTATCAAGGAAAAAACAAAACCACAGTTGCTGGTAGCGCCGGATTAGGATTACCCCTTGTCAAATGGGTCGTCGAGCAGCACGGCGGTAAAATATTGGTAGAAAGTACTATTAAACACAATAATAAAAATTGTGGAACAACCTTCTCTCTTGTCCTTCCATGTTTAGAAAAACCACTCCACAAAAAAAACAGGTTAATTAACAAACAAGTAGCAGATAATTAGAATGCCAATATTTAACACCTCTGATTTCTTTCCACTAATTAGCGCAATTCTTGTTTTGCTTTTCTCTTTAGCTGTTTATAAAAAGAATAGAAAGAACGATTTAAATTCTATATTTATCTTTTTTAGTATCTCAATTGTTATATGGCTGTTTGGCACTTTTATGTTGTTTATATCTGAATTCTCTACGCAACAAATTTTTTGGGATAGATTTATTTACCTCGGAGTCGTCTTCATACCAACACTTGTTTATCATTTCAGTATTGCCTATACAAAGCTCAACAATCAAAGTAAATTACTTCCTTTCTCATATTTTGGAGCATTCACATTCCTAATAATGAGTCGAACAGACTACTTTGTAAAAGACTTATTCTATTATCCTTGGGGTGTTCATACACAAGCTCAAATATGGCATCATATTTTCTTATTATGGTTCACTATTCATACACTTGGAATGCTTAGAAATTTACATTTGCACTATAAAAAAAGTAAACAAAAAAACAAAAATATTGCCAACCAAACCAAACTTGTATATCTAGCTTTTATTATATTATTCACTATTGGCCCATTAGCTTTTCTGCCTGCATATAATATTAGTATTTATCCATTTCCTTTTCTCTCAGGCTTCTTTTTTGTACTTGTTCTGTCTTTTGCAATATATAAACACCAACTCTTCGACATCCGTATTGTAGCGAAAGAAATTGTCTTCTATACAACCCTGCTAACGATTACTACAGCAGCTGCTATTGCCGCCCCAAGCAATCTTCTGACATATAAAATCCTTCTTTTTCTATTAGTTGTTTTCGCCAGCTGGGACATTGTCAACAAGATCAATAGAAAAGAGCTCGAGCACCTAGAATTAGAAAAAGTTCATAAAGCTAACATGAATTTCATATCCGACGTCGCGCACCGTCTTAAAGGCCCTCTAATAATTGCCCAAACAAAAATCAGAACTGCAAAAAATAAAAACAAGTTAATAAAAAAGGATATTCAGGATATTGAAAACATAATCAACGCTACCTATAGAACCGTACATAATATTGTGCAAAATACTAAAATTGACTCAAAATTAGCTAAAATTCAGCCTCGAAATACCAATATTAAAAAACTGATTCGTTCATGGTCAGGCGAAATTAAATCTCTTGCTCCATCACACAAAATTGTTTTTTCACTAGAAGATAACTGTTATACCGAGATTGATACCAACTATTTTTTTGAGGCTTTGATTAATTTGGTGGACAACGCTCAAAAATTTTCACCTGAAAATTCTAAAATATCGATTGAGGCTAAAAAAATTGAGAATCAAGTAAAAATCACTATTGCTGATGAAGGATGCGGAATCAGCAAATCGGCAAACAAAAAAATCTTCGACACTTATTTTCAGGACAAAAAAACTAAAAACATTGCCGGTAGCGCTGGACTAGGACTCCCCCTAGTAAAATGGATTATTGAACAGCACGGCGGCGGTATAGAAGCTAAAAACAATTCTATTGGAACATCTTTCGTTATAACTCTGCCCGCCGCCGCCCAACCCCCAAAATTGAAAAGAAAAATTACCAAAGCCACCTCATCTTGATATACTTTATATGTGGCTACAGCATTAACTAAGCACTTATCGCCGCCGCGCAAATACTGGTTCAAAATCAACTTTGAACGACTAATTGTGTTAACTCAGAAAGAGATCCGTTCCCGCTACAAATTCACCGTTTTGGGTTGGCTATGGATTATCTTGACCCCAATTATTCAAGCCTTGGTCATCTCTTTCTTTTTGGTTAAGGTAATTGGTCTGAAAGCTCCCGGTACCGAAACAATAGAGCTGCCCGTCATTATATTATCGGGCTTAACTGTCTGGAATTTCGTCTCTCGTACTATTATTCAGTCAATGAATACTTTCATTATGAATAAAGGATTAGTCAAGAATAATTATCTTCCTCTCTTCTTGCTCCCCCTTTCTAATACCATTGTTAAATTTATTGATTTTTTAACCGACACAGCTGTAGTACTAATAATTGTCTTCGCTCTTCAGCTGCAAACACAGATAAATATTTTGGCTCTTATTCTGTTCGCCATCTGTCTGTTTATTTTTGTATACGCCCTCAGTCTGTTTTTCTCTTTAATCAACATTTTCGTTCGCGATTTTGGCCACCTTATTTCGTTCATTCTCTCTATTTGGTTCTGGTCTTCCCCTATTTTTTATCCGGCAACCTTAATTGCACCCAAACTATGGTTCGTCAATTTGAATCCTTTAGTACATATGCTCGCTAGCTTTCGCCAAATAATGCTGACCAATACATTCGACTCTGACAAATTAATTAAAATCTTTCTAATGTCTGTCGTTCTGTTAATTTTGACCAATTTTTTCTTTATGCGAAATCAAAAAAAAGTTTACGATGTCGAATAATCCATTAATAACTCTAAACTCTGTCACCAAGCAATATCTGTCCCCACAGGCTGGCAAGGGCAGCCGTCAGCTCGTCAAGGCGCTCGACAGGGTCAGCTTCGATATTTTTGAGCAAGAAGTAATCGGGGTCATTGGGCCTAACGGATGCGGCAAAACCACCCTTCTGCGCGCCATTGGCGGCACTTTAGACATAGATAAAGGATTAATTAAACGGCAAGTAATGCCTCGCACAATTATTGAGTTAACCCAAAATCTGGTATATGAAGCAACCGGTGTACAGAATATCTTTTACTTTGGCGCCATAATTGGCATAGAAAAAAGGGAGATTAAAGCTCACCTTGACTCAATTATTAGATTCTCTGGTTTAGCTCATGTTATTCAAGAGCCACTTAGTCATTATTCTAGCGGTATGCGCATGAAATTAGCTTATTCGGTGGCGACAATGGGAAATCCTAAATTAATTTGCTTAGACGAAATTATTTCGGTTGGAGATAAAAATTTTTCAGCCAAAGCGACTAAGAAATTTGAATCCTTAAGAAAGCAGAAATGCACTATAATTTTGGCCACTCATCAGCTAGATAATTTAGTCAATATAGCAACTCGCGTCATATACATAAAAAATGGTAAAATTATTGCCGACGGTTGCCCTAAAAAAGTAATTGAACAGTATAAACAAAGCGGTTGAATGTCAAATAATACAACTCCACCTTTAATTAGTGTCGTTATTCCTTGTCATAATCACCGGCTGTTTTTGGCTACTGCCATCAATTCCGTTACTAAACAGACCGCTAAATTGGCGTATGAAATTGTCTTGATTGATGATAATTCTCAAGATAATCCAGAGGTAGTAATGCGACAATTTACAGATGTTAATTTTCAATTTAGACGCATTAGCGCTCAAAGCCCGAGTGTCGCGCGGAACTTGGGAACGAGATTGTCGCGCGGTCAGATTATTATCTATTTAGACGCCGATAACCAGCTACTGCCAAACTTTTTTTCTGAAACTGTCGTTCCAATTATGAATAACCAAGCTGAGGTGGTTTTTGGGCAAGCTTTAAATTTTGGATCAATAGAAGCAAATCAGGCTATTTTTAACTCTTATTTACCATCTTTTTCTAGTCTGTATCTTATTAGCTCTATTGATACTTGCTGTGCTGTAAAGAAAGTAGCTTTGCCCAAAAACCCTTGGGATAAAGATATTCCCTATTCTGAAGAAGATTGGGACTTTCATTTAAATAATTTATCTCACAAACTTCGTTATCAATTTATTGATAAACCAATTTATCGCTACTATGTTTCATCAGCTAAAAAAAATACCACGCAACATTTTGCTAAGATTTTAGCCTGCCGACAGTATGTTCATAAAAAATATGAATCCTTCTACACCTTGCCTGCGTCATCCTTTTTAATTTCTGTTAGTGGTTCTGGTCAACACCTAAAACAGAGACTCACAGCCATGTTGGCTCAAGATAGTGATAAAAATATAAAATCTTTAATATTTATCAACAATGCTCAAAATACTAATTTAATTGAGCAGTGCGTCGTTCCATTTATTAAAAAATATCAAGATCAATATCATTCAATAGCTGTTACCAGTCTGGCTCATCCACAATATTTATCGCCCGCCCAACAATTTGAGGTCAATTGGCGCCATGGTCTAAAAATTGCCACGCAAAAGCCGTCCAAAATCTATCTTCAAAATTCCGCCAGCTTACAAAATTCCACAAATCTTATAAAAACTTCGCTAGCAATAAACTATGTACTTCATTCGATAACCAGCATAAAACAGCTTCATTGCCTGCTTCAAAGTCTTAGCTTTGATTCTGAAAAAGACCAACTGACTCTCATTCCACAAAATTATCTCACTTATAAACAACTACGCGATGCTCAATTTCCACCAAATACAGTTTTAAAAAATTGTTCTACTAATTTAGCCACCGAGCTTAACTCACAGCTAGCAAATTTATCTTTCGACTACTTAGTATGTTTTGGCAGTAATTGCACAATAGATTACAAATTTAGAGAACGGCTACAAAACATGCTACCCGACCAAATTATTTACGGCTACACTACAGATGGCCCCAAAGCTATAGATGTCTTGAACTTGCTAGTAATAAAACCAAAAGACTTGCCACTTAGTAATTTATTTAATTCAAAATTTCAAGATTACTCCGCTCTTTCATTATCTTTCTGCCTATCTATGATGCGCAAAAACATTGGCATACAAAGCAGCAGCTATTTGAGAATTAATCGTCCAGCAAAACTGTCATACAAAAACAAAGCTCGTCTAATTTTTTCTTTAGGATTAATTGCTTCTCAAGAAATTCCCATTATGCAATACTTTACTTTTAAAAGAAAATACCTGCCAAAGCAGGTTTATGTTAATTGGCATCCGTTATTTTGGCTCGGCGTGTTAGCAGATTTTTTGGCCCGCCCAATTTTTAGAAAAAAAAGATTTTTCTTGCCCTAACAATTAAACTAAATAGAATCTAGGTCTTCACCCACTATTTCCATGCCAGAGGGTTTAGCTAAAAGTTTAAATTCAGTATGCCAGTCAACCTCGCCCGCAATAAGATTAGCCACAAACTGCGCCACCTCTTCAGGGTTCAAAAATGCTTCCCCTTTCTTTTGGCGATCAAGCTTGTTTTGTAAATCGTTATTAAAATTTGTCAAAATACTGTCTGGTTCAATAACAGTAACTTTCACTTGGTGCTCTTTTGCTTCTTCAGAAAAACACAGTGACATACCCCGTAAACCAAATTTTGAAGCACAATAGCCTGAACGCTCGGCTTCAAAAAGATAAGCCATACGCGAACCAATATTTATTACTGATCCGCTTTTTTTGGCAATCAGTTCGGGTACAAAATGCTTGGTTATTAAGAAGGATCCTAAAATATTAACATCAAGCTGTTTTTTAAATTCACTAGCTGGCATGTCAACTAAATTATGGTAATATGCCACACCTGCATTATTAATGATATTGTCTAAACTAATTTTTTGCTCTTTCAACTTTTCAGAAATTGCCTTTATTTCGTCTTCCTTGGTTATATCTGCCACAAAGTATGTAACTCGCCTTAGTGTGCCACAGAATTTAACTAGCGCCGTCTCATCTTTATCCATTAGTACTAACTCATGCCCTAGCTTATTTAACGCAATGCCAATTTGCTGGCCTAAACCATTAGCTGCACCCGTAATTAATGTAGTCATAACTTGATTATACACCCACTTTATGGGCAAAATATAATTGTTGCCAAGGAGGCAAACATGAATCATGCCAATGGCATAAGTAGAGGATGGACAGCTGGAGCAGTTCAGATTTGTTGTGATGGTAAGGTAAATAATTACGATATTGATTTTCGAAGATCTGACACTCCAGAAGAGAATTACTTTACCGTTTCTGGTCTACGAGTTTTGCTAAGCGTCCCTGGTTTTCTTCGACAAGAAGATGGATTAACCCTACAAGAAGGCTGCGACACGCTGTGGTTGCATAGTCTTGCTTGGAAGAGACTGCCACAAATGTTAAGCAAAGAAGAGATTGCCTGGCTACTATCTCAGCTCCCTACTGTTAAAGACATACTCCAACGAGCAAACCTCTCCTTATTTGAATGGAGAGATTGTATGCCTTGGTTCTTCGTTCCTCTCGAAGCAGAAGCTATCATTGCTGACCCTCCGACTACTTTCATTCCTCGTAACGAAGAATACACATTCCGGCTCAGACCAGACATCGTTTTGGCCTTCAGAGCACCCACCTGAGCGAGAGAGATCTCGCTTTTTTAATTGTGAAATTGGGTAAAACAAAAACCGTCAGCCGCTATTGGTAAATAATTCCCAATAGATAGTGACGGTTTTAATTTTTTATTTACTCAGCTGGAACAGCAGGATCAACAGGAGCTTCCTCCTCGTTTCCCTCTTCTTCCTCTTCTTCTGGCATTACTGGTACATCAGCTGGTGCTGCTGCAGGATCATCTGCAGGTGCAACTGGATCTGGAGTATCCATAATTAATCTCCTTTGTTACTTATCTATATAGAAATTATACCATTATCTAGCCGAATTTTTTAACAGTTTTGCTACCTCAGAGGCGTTATTGACCTGCATTAATTTGGCTCGCAATTTTGCTGCTCCTCTAATATCCTTTATATAAGCGGCTAAATGTCTACGAAAAGCTGAAAACGCAGCCGGCTTGTATGTGACCTCATGAATTTTTGCATGTTTTATTGCCAAATCAATTCTCTCATTTTTTGAAGCATTGTATCCTAAAAATACCCAAGGATTGCCTAAAGCTGCCCTTCCAATGAGTACACCATCAACTTTATATTTTTTTATATGCTCTATTGCCTCGACCCTAGTAGTGATATCTCCGTTACCTAGTACCAGAGCCTGGCTATCCTTTTTAATAATTTTTGCGGCCGCTGCAATATTTGCCCAATCTGCCTCTCCGCCATACATTTGTTTCAGCGTCCGCCCATGAATTGAAATCATAGCTAAATCTTGCTTGGCCAAAAATGAAAACCAATCTTCAACTGCTGGTTTATCGAAACCGATTCTCGTTTTTACGGATAAGGGCAAAATCTTTCTCTCGAGTTTATCTGCATTAATGCCGTTCTCTTTTTGCAGTTTAGAAATAGCATTTTTCATTTTTGTTTTCAGCTCAAGATCTTCAAGCTTAATTCCTTCAGCAAAATCTGTTAAGCCCACTTTACAAGATGTTATAATCTGCTCCGCTAATTTAGTATTAGTTATTAGTGCCGCACCAGCACCACGGCGCGAAACTTTTTTAGCCGGACAACCCATGTTGATATCAATACCGTCGAATCCTAAAAAACAAGCAATTATAGTGGCTACACGGAAAGATTCGGGCTCAATGCCGTAAAGCTGGGCAATAATCGGCCGCTCTTTCTCGCTGTAGCGAAAATGCTGCAGTAAAGCTGTAGCGTTACGGGCCAATCCTTCAACAGATGCAAATTCCGTAAATATTAAAGAAGGATTACCAATTTCAGCCGTAATTTGGCGAAACGGCGCATCTGTTACTCCATCCATAGGTGACAGGCCAATTATAGGATTTACTAAATTGTCTAGATAGGTTTTTTTCATTTTTATCGGGTTAACTCTACCATATTTTTTTGTTTAAAACAATAAGCTTGAAGTTAATAAAAAAAGGCGTGCTACACGCACGCCCCTTAAGTTTGTATAGATCAGGAAGTGCGTCTTCGAGATCTTTGACTTGCTTTGCTACGAAACCATTTTCGAGTCTTACTGCCTTGAGCTACTATTTTTGGCCGAGGAACGAACATTAACGGATACCTTGTTCTTTCCATGGTTATTGTCTGGCCCATGCAGCCCCCCTACTTTGTTGCCAATGTCGTCTTTGAGTAACGAAAGCCGCCTTAATTGCTACTCTCAACTCTTCACTCACACCTGTCATTTCATCAAACTCTGGCAATAGATTATCAGCTGCTTCTCTATCGTATCCGTCAACTTCTCTGCCAACATTGAACATTAAAGCATGAGCTTCGCAAACATTTTTCTCTGCCGAAAAAATGACAATAAACCAAGTATTGTTTTTAGGATTATGACATAGAAGATAGCTTTCAGGCACTCCTACCTCCATTGCCACTATCGACATGACACTCAACATTACTGTCAATTCTCTTTTCCAAAAACTTCTGTCGGTCTCTGTCTCCTTTGTTTCTTCACTCAGACAGCTCATCGACTCCGGCAAACCTACAGCCATAGCCATAGTTATAGATCCTCCTAAACCAAATTTATCACACATTAAATTTTGATGACAGAAGATAACTTCTATTTTTGATATATTAATATATGAAGTAATTTAATTTTATGAATATTTTTGATGCTCGACCTTTAAAAATTATTTTAAGCTGGATAATTATTATCGCTCTCACCTATTTGGTGACTAACTCTGTTAACTCCAATGTCAATAATGTGCCCAAAATAACTGTTACCGCTAGCGCTGAAGTACAGGCCACGCCAGATGAAGCACGCATTACCGCTAGTTTAGAGAACGAAAACGCTAATCAAAATACTGCCAACAAAGAAAACTCTGCCAAAGCTACTGAGGTGGTCAATCAAATAATAGCCGCCGGCATTGCCAAGAAGGATATCGAAACTTCTGTTTCTGTTTATCCTAAAACTAAATATGATAGAGGTAAAGTGACCGAAGAAGGATACATCGCTAGCACATCCTTTGTAATTAATTTGAAGGATACTTCTAAAGCCGAATCTGTAATTAGTATTTTAACCAAGAATGAAGCTAAAAGTGTGGCTGGTCCAAACTTCGATTTATCTAAAGCAGAAGTTGTGGCTCATCAAGCTGAAGCTCAAGCGGAAGCTTTAGCCGATGCTAAATCACAAGCAGAAGCAATGGCTACCGCTAATGGTCAAAGAATTGGTCGCATTCTGAGTTTAACGCCCAGCGCGGCTTCTAGCAACGATTACTATCCTTTGTCAAAAAGTTTAGGAATCGCTGCCGCTGATATTGGAGAAACAGCTAGCGCAGATTCAAGTCGAATTAACCCGGGTGAACAAACCATAAACGCTTCAATTACCGTCACCTTTGAATTGAAATAGCATTATTGCCATTTGACCATTAAGCTATAATTAAGTTCGTAAGTAACTTTTTTACATGTCTGATATCTATCAAGACTCTTTAAAATTTCACAAAAAGAACGGCGGCAAATTAGAGACTCGCTCAAAAGTATCTCTAAAAACGAAGCAGGATTTATCTTTGGCCTATACTCCCGGTGTGGCTGAACCCTGTCGGGCGATTGCTAAAGACGAAAAAAGGTCGTTTGATTTAACTTGGCGCGGCCGCGCCGTGGCCGTGGTTTCAGATGGCTCAGCGGTGCTTGGGCTTGGCAACATTGGCGCGGCCGCATCCTTACCCGTAATGGAGGGAAAATCTGTTTTAATGCGCGAGTTTGGTGGTGTTGATTCAATTCCTTTAGTAATAGATACGCAAGATCCTGATGAAATTATTAAATTTGTTAAACAGATTGCACCCAGTTTTGTGGGAATAAATTTAGAAGATATCGCCGCTCCAAACTGTTTTATAGTAGAGGATGCATTGCAAAATTTGCCAATCGCCGTTTTCCATGATGATCAACACGGCACCGCTATTGTAGTTCTAGCGGCCCTGCTGAACGCCGCAAAAGTTGTGAATAAAAAGCCCAAAGATATGAAAGCGGTTATTATTGGCGCAGGCGCTGCGGGTATAGCTATTACTCAACTTTTAATGGGATTAGAAAGACGCCATGGCAAGTTTGTCAAAAAAGACGCTAATCAGGTTTTAGGCGATGTAATTTTAGTCGATTCAAAAGGCGCCATCTGCTCAAAACGCCAAGATTTAAACGATTACAAACACGCCGTTAACGAAGCCATAAACAAGCAAAAGCTGTGCGGAACTTTAGAGCACGCCGTCAAAGATGCCGATATTATTATCGGGGTCTCCAAGCCAAACCTCATTACTTCAAAAATGATTAAATCAATGTCAAAAGATGCAATAATTTTTGCTATGGCTAACCCTACTCCCGAAATTATGCCCGATATCGCTTTGGCGGCCGGTGCAAAAGTTGTGGCCACCGGCCGCTCCGACTTCGCCAACCAAGTAAATAATGTTTTGGTCTTCCCAGGTATTTTCAAAGCGGTTGCAGATTATCGGCTAACAAAAATTACAACAAAAATGAAAATCGCGGCCGCCCATACTTTGGCCAAAATGGTGAAAAATCCAACCGCCAAAAAGATTTTGCCAAATCCGTTAAATAAAGAAGTCGCCTCAAAAATCGCCAAATCCATTGGAAAATTGAACAAAGACTAGATTAGGCTAGATATTGTTTGCTTGTTGTCGTTAGAGCCTGCTAGTAAGTAGTTTTGAGAGCTTTTTTATATTAAGAGCGGACACTGTTTTAGGAGACAATTTTAATTGGCTCCGTAAGGAGAAGACTTCCGTAGGAAGGCTTCGGATTATATGACTGAGCGCTCGAACAAACTACTTACTAACAGGTCATTGTTCAACCAAACTACATTAGATGCCAAACAAACAATATTAGCCCTTATCTAACCCTTTGTACTATTTAGCAGGCAAAGCTTTGACGCTTTGTAAAAACATTACAATAACGCTTCCTGTTCCTAATATGAAAGCGATAGTTCCGACTAAAGCGCCAACAACTGGAATTAAGTATAAAATCCAGAAAACAATACCACCGACCACAATTGCTAATCCTTTTTTATTATCTCCACTCTTAGAGAGCGCTTGACCGGTATTCTGATAAACGCTGGCGATAGAAAGGATAACTACCGGAATGGACAAGACTAATAACAGCAAAGCCAAAGGCGCAAATACACCGGTGACAAACATAATTAGAGCCACTATGCCAACCAAAGGAATGGAAAGGATTCCGAACAGCACCACTAACCAAGTTCTCTTTCTTTGAAGCTCAACTAAGCTAGAGGTAGCTTTTGGAAATAACCAATAAATAACCAGAGCAAACAGCACAGCAGTTAGAGTCGATAGTAGTTGACCGAGGGCTGAAGCGGTGAAACTGGCGACTGCGACACTTTTATAAGCACCTTTGTCATAATGTGTAGCATCTTTGCGAGTCAAGGTTCCGGCTGTAATAGCTTCAAGTTCTGTTTGAGTGTCTGTATCATCTTTGTCGTTGTAATATGTCACAATTTCACCAAGTGTTGCACTATCACCCAGTATTGCCTCTTCGACAGCGATATCGGCTTGACCGGCAACTGGTCCGTCTAGCTCAAGAGTGTAAGCTCCGACCGCTAAAGCACCACTGACTGGTCGATTAACGATTACTCTTTGTCCGCCAATCATAATATTTTTGACAGTCGCTTTTAATCCTTCATTGATACTAATATCTTGCCCACCAATCAATACTGTCTGACCGACTGATCCGTTGATATTTATTGATTGACCACCACCGCGAACTGTTCCAGCAACTTCACCATCAATAGTTAAACTGTGGGCGCCAAAGGTAACATCGCCGCCAACATCACCGTTAACATGGATATTCTCACCAGCCACATAAAGATCACCTTCTACATCTTCATCTACAATTACACTTTGGCCAGCGATAAATAAATCGTCACCTAGACGAAAACTTTGCATATCACTACTCGAGGATGCAGCCCAGACAATGCTGACGGGCAGCACTACCGCGGCTAAAGCCCCCAGAGCAAATTGAAAACTTCTTTTCATAACATTAGATTACTTTTTTATTCTTTAAAATGATCGTGTTCATCCGCCTCCGCATCCGCCTTGGTAACATGTACCGTGCCGTCTTTGTGCTCAGGCGGAGTATAGATTGTGTAGAGCTTGAGCGGTTTTTCAGCAGAAGTATTGACCAGATTATGCTCCACTCCCGCGGGCACAACCAGCGCTGATCCGTCTTTTAGTTCATACTCTTGACCATCTAAAATGGCCTGCCCCTCCCCACTTTCCACGCGTAGGAACTGGTCAATACGGTGCATTTCTTGTCCGATATCCTCCTTTGGTTTTAGGCTCATCACCACTAGCTGGCTTAGCGGCGTGGTAAATAAAACGGTGCGGAAGGTTTCGTTTGCTTGGGTAATTTTTTCGATATCGTCAACATAAGGTTTCATATTAACCAGTATACTCAAAACGAGGCTTTGTTTCACCATCAACCTCAACTGTTTCAAAGAACATTGCCTTTGGGCGAGCCCAAATAGCGTTATTTCCGTATTCCTTGGAGTAGTACAAAGCTTTGTAAATTACTAGCTCTTCAAGCGTTTCGCTATGCCTGCCCAATCCTATTACTTCATAATCTTTACCTTTGTAGTGGCGATATTTGCCTGTTTGTATTTTCATATTTTAATAATATCATAGTAGTCATAAAGGATTTCTCTAAAATTAAAAACTGCTCACCCCGATGCGTTGGGATGAGCAAGTTCCGCTTTGACCTGGTTGCAAGGTCCTGGGTCTTCAGCATAACTTCCAGAACGATCTGGCGCCGTGTCGGTGTCTCACTGATATTAGTCGGCTGCGGGTAGACACCACACCCTTTCGGGCTTCTGCTGCACCGTGTTTTTTATACTATAAAGAGCCTTTTTTGTCAATAGCATTAAGTAATTTGTCGACAAACAAAAAAGCCCCAACTGGGACTAATTCTTCTGAATACTAATCGTCGAAAATTCGTTACCTGCCTGCCGACAGGCCGAATGTTTAATTGTTTTTTGGTTGCCCGGGTAGGGGTTGAACCTACAATCTTCTGATCCAGAATCAGCTGCCTTACCAATTTGGCCACCGGACATTAATATCTCACCCGCTAGCTTAGCGTAGACTACTTCAATTTACAATCCTACCTACCTACCTAATAATTCTGCGTAATAATTTTGTAATATAAGCAGTGATATATTAAGACTATTCGTCTTGAAAGATGGAAATCCACAGAAAGGAGAAAGGCCATGGCACACGGTCGAAAGAAACAGTCGACCGGCAACCAGAAGCGACATCGTGACCAGCATCAGACCAGCAAGCCGAAAGGCCCGGGTGCCGGACCCGGACCAACTAGGACGAGCTATCAGCCACCGAAGTACCGGCCAGGAGCAAGACCGAAGCGTTAGCACACCTCGAGCCGCCCGCCACGGGCGGCTCACTCTTCTATTAATAGTGAATAACAGTATAATAAATTAAAATGACTGGCAAACAAAACTTCTCCATTCGCCCAGCAGAATCCGGTGACTATAAAGCAGTTAACCGGTTGTTGTTGGCATTGCACCACGCTGACTATTTGGGTTCGCCCCGTTCCCCATTGAAGAAGAATCCACCTTACATCTTATCCGCCAATACATATAACCAACTTCTGCAACAATCAACAACCCAGCTTTTTGTTGCCGTAGCCGATCAGACCATTGTCGGAGTTATCTATCTCTTTATCGAAGAAACCTCAGCTGATAACGAAACCACGGCCAGCAAACAGCCAGTTATCGGCTCTCTATACATTGAAGATAAGTACCGTTGCCAAGGTTTAGGTTCTAAATTGCTGCAACGAGCAGAGCGCTGGGCCCGCCGGTACGGCACGGAATTATCGACTATAGTGTATGGCTACAATACAGAAGCGCAGATGTTCCTGCAAGAGCATGGCTATAGTACGCGCAGCCTGCGGTTAAATAAAGATTTAGAATAGACATACTCACCAAATATGTTAATTATTTAGTCGAACCACCACGGTTCAAACCTTATCCCAAAAGAAGTCAAATGAAAAGATTTCCGATTAGCAGAGGTCTTTCGTTTGGTTGCCCGGGTAGGGGTTGAACCTACAATCTTCTGATCCAGAATCAGCTGCCTTACCAATTTGGCCACCGGGCATTAATATCTCACCCGCTAGCTTAGCGTAAACTACTTCAATTTACAATCCTACCTACCTAATAATTCTGCGTAATAATTTTGTAATCTTTCTAATGTTATGCTGACTTCGAAAGGTGGTGATTCAAGTGTCACATAAGCCACGGCGCCAATCAACTGGTAGTCAGAAGGCGCATCGCGATCGTCATCAGAGATCAAGGCCGAAGGGTCCTGGCAAAAAGCCAGGACCGACTAAGCCCAGCTTCACCAGATCGAAGTTCAGGCGATAGCTCGACTCGGCCTTCCGCTTGAGGGTGTCCGGTTGACTCCGGACACCCAAAACTATAAAGTGCTTGTATGAATAAGTTAAATTTCCAAATACGATCCGCCAGAGAAAAAGATTATCCTGCCGTTAATCGGCTTTATTGTGCATGGCAAAAGTATCATCACCAGTTACTACCGAACATTTTTAAGGAGCGATTAGTAAAAACTTTTATTAAACGAAGTGATTATATTGGCTTACTTGAAGATCGCAAAGCTGTAATTTTTATCGCCACAGTAGAGAAACAAATCATCGGTTTTGCCGAAGTTCAATTTGATAATGTTCAGGCAGCTGACGATCATTATGGTTCAAAACAAGCAAATATTGAGTATTTATATGTCCTGCCTGAACACCAAAATAAAGGTGTTGGGAAATCTTTAATTGCCACTGCTATTGACTGGTCAATCAAAAAAAATCGCGATTACCTATCTGTATCCGTATATAACGACAATGAAGAAGCTCTAAATCTTTATCAAAAAAACGAGTTTCAACCTCTCAGCACCCGCTTGGTAAAAAAGTTGTAACTCAGTTAATCTTTTCTTAATCTTGTTTCTGCGTATAATTAATACACCATGAAGCGCATTACTAACCAACATTTAATGAAGCTAATTCGAGCCATGTATGAAGATTTGCAGGCTATGCATCAAGATATGCAAGCTATGCGTCAAGACATGCAAGCCGGTTTTACTGATGCTCAAGCCGAGAGAGCTCGCATTGAATCTCGTCTTGGTAGCGTTGATAAAAAAGTAGATAATCTTGAAGAGAGCTTAGAGCAACTCCGAACAACCCAGCTAGAAGATTCACAATCCCTGAATAGCGTTGTAATGGATAACAGAAGACGAATAAAATTTCTAGAACAAACCTCTAAAGCTAGTTGCTCCTAAAACATTTTCGACACACGGGTTTATAAACATAAGTCCCGTCTTCGGGGACGACAGAGGGTAATCCTTCAGTAACGACTTTGCTTTTAAACCAAATTTGACTGTAAATTGCTTCTGTACTTTGACAAATTTCACAAACCGCTTTCAAATAAATTACCTCATCGGGCACAAGCTCCAGCAAACTTTTTACAATATCAAACATTTTTCCCCGATAATCGACATTTAATCCGACAGCAAAAATTTCGTGGCCTTGTTTTAGCAGCTGCTCAATCGCCGCGATGTCATCGCCATCAAACAGATGGATTTCATCTATACCAATGATTTCGGGTACCGGTTTGACACTCAGTATATCTGCTATCTTAGCAATCTTTTTGGCTGGCAGCTTGACCCCGTTGCGAGATTTAATCTCATCTTCCCGCACATTAATTTTGGGCTGAAACAGCATAAAAGTTTTATCTGAAAAAGCTAGCGGAGCAAACTTGTTAATTAGCGCGAAGGATTTCCCGCTCTTCATAGGACCAAGCACTAATTTAAGCATTTTCGAGTTTAAATTGAATTGGCAGCATTTTTTTGAGCGTGGTGTTGTTTAGAATTTCTCCTTTATCATTGGCCACAATTATTTTAAAATCATCAGCGTGTTCGGCTAATCTTTGTAAGCAACTTCCGCAAGGGTGCGCCCCATCTTTCGTCACTACCGCTACCACCTTAATAAATTTTACATTTTGTTTGGCCTCGCCCGCAGTTATAGCAGAAGCTAGGGCCGCCGTCTCAGCATGCTCTGTGCCTGTGAATGAAGCGACTTCCGCGTTGCATCCGTTATATATTTTGCCGCTTGCAGTTAAGATAGCCGCCCCCACCCTATATTTAGAATAAGGTGAATAAGAATTTTGTTGCGCCTGCTGCGCTTGCTCAATTAGCTTTTTCATTACCTTAGTTTACCACTATTTTGATTAATCCTTAAGTGTACACTTGACACTAACCCAAATATCTGCTAACCTAAAATTAGCATGAAAAAACAATCTCTGAACAAGAATAATTATGACGCTTCGGTGTTCGACCGCCCTTCACTAACAGTCGACATTGTCTTGTTTAGCATTGAGAATAATGATCTGAAAACACTTTTAATTAAAAGAAATATTTGGCCCTACAAAAATCATTGGGCTCTGCCAGGAGGATTTGTTAAGCCAAAAGAAACTTTAGAGCAAACCGCCGCTAGAGAGTTAAAAGAAGAAACTGGCCTTTCCCTATCTTTTTCAGAACAGCTATACACCTTTAGCAAAATAGATAGAGACCCACGAACTAGAGTCATCACAGTCGCCTACTTTGCTTTGATGCCTAACACCAATAGCAAATTAAATCCTACTACAGACGCTTCAGCCGCCGCTTGGCACAGTATTAAAAAATTACCCGACCTAGCATTCGATCATCAAGAAATTATTCAGTATGCACTTCAAAGACTAAGAAGCAAGCTCTATTACAGTAATATTGTAAAAGGATTACTAGCGAAAGATTTCACTATGAGCCAGCTGCAAGCCACTTATGAGATAGTTTTGGGCAAAAAATTAGACAAACGAAATTTTAGAAAGAAAATGCATTCTCTAAATTTATTTGTTAAAACAGGCAAAAAAC
The DNA here is from genome assembly GCA_964421635.1 of uncultured Candidatus Saccharibacteria bacterium. Lineage (GTDB taxonomy): Bacteria > Patescibacteriota > UBA1384 > CAILIB01 > JAUSJZ01 > CAYQWZ01. The sequence goes on along the minus strand of CAYQWZ010000003.1, from coordinate 82,430 downwards.
AGCTCGACGGATCTCACAGACCCGCCGAACTATACCATTTTAAAAACCGCAAACTCGTATATTTCGCTTAAGCAAAAACGGACTCTAACATCTTTTCATTGCATGCACTGATAGCTTTATTTAGTCTCTCTTTATGGTTGCCTTTTAGAATAATATAATCCTTACCGGCTTTTTTTAACTCCTCAATAAAACGCTCGTGCATTTGATGCCTAATCTTTTCTCCGTCACGCGTCCCGTCTTGCACAAAGGGAATAGAGTCGTCAGTGACTAAATATAAGTCGTAGTGTCTGTTTTTGCTAAATCTGGCTACTCTTTTTGACACCTTCCCTATATATCGTTCATGCCATAAATTGGTGGCAAATGAGTCGGTATCACAGACAACTATCTTGTTGCTAATAGAAGCCAGTTTATCTTCGAATTGATTCTGCTGTTTGGCTATGTGTTCAAAATCATCAGTCTTCCACTTTGAGTTAGCCAGATGCATTCTACCTTCATAATAAAACCGACCGTATTCGGGCACCCAAACTGTCTTGTAATATTTTGCTAGAGCTTGTGCCATGGTAGTCGTACCAGTTGATTCAGCCCCTACGACGCATATCTTTTTGGCAAAGTAAGCCCGAGCAGACGGCGTTAAATACTGCCAGTTTGCATAAGGATCTTTTCTAACCTTCGTTCCCGACACCGGAATTTTAGCACGCTTTTTATCTACTAAGATATGCTGACTGCCCATCAATCTGGCATATTCCTCTCCGTAATCCTCCGAGGTAAATACAAAGTCAGGAATGAAGCCCAAAACTTTTAGCGTATATTTAGCCCAAGGTAATGGCTCGTCTGGCAATACATCAGGAATCACCATTACCTTAACCCCACCAACATCTCTTCTAATCCATCTAGCTCGCTCAGCTCCCGGAATAACCTGCCCCTCCTTATGGCAAACCAATACCGTTACTTTATCAACCTGACTCTTGGCAGTTTCGATAAGATATTTGTGTCCCTTATGAAAAGGATAAAATTTTCCCACTACTAATCCTGTTGTCATGATGTTTGTAATTTAGCAGCCTTGTTTTTAAGATAAATCTTTCTCCAGTTGAGCAATCCTTTGGTAGCCATGAATAAGAAGACAAGATATAGCAAGGATACGAAGACCACACCTTTGACGAAGTACAGCCAGATGCCGATGATATCAACAAAAATCCAGAGATACCAAGCGTTAATTTTCTTATGTACTAGCAATATATTAGCCACGAAACTCATAACGGTAGTGAAGGCATCTAAGTAAGCATAGCTTGCCGGTTCAACGAAATACTGAGGCAAATATATGTGGATATTGCTAATTAGGTAACCCATTACTAGTGTGCCAATGGCAATTACTCCTAAGTAGCGCATATTATTCGTTTGCGTGTTGTAGGTAATGACATCGTCTTCGTCATTTTTCGTTTTATCTTTCTTGTTTCTTCTCAAAGCTAGCCATACTGCCCACCCGTAAAAACCGGTAATTAGGTAATAAATTTGTTCGAAGAAGTCTGAATATAGCTGAATTTGGAAGAATAAAATTCCGAACAGCACAACCGCAATGTTACCTATTGGCCAGGTCCAAATATTATTTTTTGCTACTAGCCAAACTGCTATTAGATTCAACATAGTACCGAAGAACTCAATATAGCTCATAGGGTAATCGAAGACGGTAAATAGCGTTTGGTTTACATCTAACAAGCTCAATATTGCATCCATAGTTTTTTTGTTACTTATTTTTTTGTTGTTAGTGTAGTTGCTACACTATGTCTTATGTGTATAAGTTACACTTACTGTTTTTATTTGTCAACAAAAAAACTGCCTATCGGCAATTTTGTCCTAAAATATCAGGTTAAATTGAAATATTTTCTAAATATTTCTTACCTATTTCAAAGCTTGAATAGCTTGTCTTAATCTTTTTTCTGTTTCCACTTTACCCAAAACTTCAGCTACTTCGAAAGCACCGGGACTGGCTTGCTCACCAGTTAGCGCCGCTCTAACGGGCCACAGCATCTCCCCCACTTTGACAGAGGCCTGTTCAATTCTCGCTCGCAAGGCTATTTCAATATTATCTAGGTTCCAATCTTTCTCTTTTATGTCAGATAGCGCTTCAGAAGCCAAGTCTAACAACCGAGCGCAATCTTCGTTTGTCTGTTTTTTAAAGCGAATCAAGTTGGCGTTGTATTCTGGCTCCACAAAATAATATCGAATTAAATTGGGAATTTCGGCCAAAGTTTTGGCACGCTCCTGCACGGTAGCCACTGCTTTTTGTAATAAATCTGCATCACCGCTTGGAATGCCCGCTTCATTCAACCAGTCAGCTGCTCGACTAACTAAATCTTTCACTTCCAAAATACGAATGTATAATCCGTTGGTGTGATCTAATTTGACTTCATCGAATATAGGATTAGCCTTGTTTATTCCCTTTGAGTCAAAAACTTTGCCAAGCTCTTCCCAGCTGAAAATTTCTTGCTCCGTTTTGGGGCTCCAGCCTAAAAAGACTAAATAATTGACCACCGCTTCTGGGAGATATCCTTCTTGCTTGTACTGCATAACCGTTTTGGCACCGTGGCGTTTGGAGAGCTTAGCTTTGTCGGATCCAAAAATTAGAGGCAGATGCGCATAAGTTGGAGGATTCCAACCGAAAGCTTCATAACCGGCGACATGGCGCGGCCAGCTAGAAATCCATTCTTCGCCGCGAAAAACATGCGTGATTTTCATTTCGTGATCGTCTACTACATTGGCAAAATGATAAGTCGGCAAGCCGTCAGATTTTATAATAATATGATCGTCAAAATCTTTGTAATCAAATTTTATTTCGCCGTATACTAGATCTTTCACCTTTAACTCGCCTTTCTCAGGCATTTTCAGACGGATTACATGCTCCTCCCCGTCAGACGCTTTTTTGGCTGCTTCGACTTTGTCTAGCTCGCGGAAACGGCCATCATAATGCGGCGCCTCTTTTTTAGCCTGTTGTTCGCGCCGCATCTCTTCAAGCTCGTCGCGGGTAGCGAAACAGTAATAAGCTTTGTCTTCACCAATAAGCTGCTCAGCAAATTTCTGGTAAATATTTTTGCGCTCTGACTGAATATAAGGCCCCAAATCTCCTTTTTGCAAAATCTTGTTATCCTCTAAAATTACTCCTTCGTCAGGCTCTACTCCTAACCACTGCATTGATTGTAAAATTTTTTTAGTGGCTCCTTTGACTTCGCGCTCAGTGTCGGTGTCTTCGACTCGTAAAATGAAATCTCCTCCCTGATTTTTAGCGTAAAGCGCTTCAAATAGCATGGTGCGTACATTTCCCAGATGCATCTCGCCCGTAGGGCTCGGCGCAAAACGAACTCTCACTTTTTTGCTCATACGGTTATATTTTGAATATGATTAATTTTGTCTCCAGTAACCTCAATAACATCAATTTGTACATTTCGTTCAGGATTTTTAGTGCTGACCGCTCGCGCTAAGCGAGTGAGTGTTTGCACTTTTTTGAAATCGACATTATCTTGAGGATTAGCGAAACCAGACTCGGTTCGGGTCTTAACTTCCACCACTATTAGTGTACCATCTTGGTCTTGCGCTAGGATGTCTATTTCTCCACCGGCAATTCGCCAATTTTGTCGTAAAATTTTGTAGCGGCGGGCTAGCAAAAAAGCGGCTGCCCGCCGCTCTCCTTCTCGCCCTAAAATTTGTCTGCTATTTAGATTTTTCTTCTTTTTTTGGTTTGTCATCAGCATCCTTCTTTGCTTCTTTTTTATCTTGATCCTTCTTTTCATCAGCTGGCTTCTCTTCCTTCTCTTCGGCTTTCTCTTCTTTCTCTGTATTTTCGTCAGAGGCTTCTCCGACCTCTTCATCTAGCTCTTCTTCCCAAGTAGTATTGGTAATTTTTTCATTACTGAATCGGGCACTTTTACCAAATCTTTCTCGTAAATAATATAACTTTGAACTACGAACTTTTGCTTGCTTAATAACCTGAATTTTTTCAATAGATGGCAAGTGAAAAGGAAAGGTCTTCTCTACTCCCACTCCACCGGCGGCGATGCGTCGAACCTTAAAAGTACCGTCTAAACCGTGTCCGTGTTTAATGGCAATAACGATGCCTTCAAAAACCTGAACTCTAGTTTTTTCACCCTCTTTAACTCTTTGGTGAATTCGAATTGTGTTGCCCACTTTCAAATCGGCCACCTTCTGGCGACCAAACTTGGCTGTTATCTCTTGATAAATATGGGTTGGTAAAGACATTATTTTGTTTCTTTTGCTTTTGTTTTTGGTTTAGCAACAAGATTTTCTACATGCACAATTGTTACTAACTTCTTCTTGCCTGTGAAATGATTAACCGCTTTCTTCTGAAAACGAACCATGCCAGCAATTGTAGAGAATAAAGTGTCGTCTGAGCCTTTCTGCACATTCTTACCAGCGTGCCACTTTGTTCCTCTTTGACGAACCAAAATTGACCCGGCTCTGGCTTTGGCTCCACCAAAAATTTTAACGCCTAAGCGTTTTGATTGTGAGTCTCTTCCTAAGGTAGTTGAACCACCCGCTTTTTTATGAGCCATAACTACTTAATTGTTTCTATTCATGAGTAGGATTTCTCGAGTCAAAAAAGAATCATCGCGACCTACATTCGCAATACAAGAGCCATCGTAACCCGTTTTAATAAATTCGTCAAGTATAATTTGAGCTATTGATAGCTCTTCTTTGCCAGCTAGCTTCCACCTCGGAACAATCATCACAATTCTTTTCGATTGCACCGCTACTAAATTAGGAATAGAGGCTATTAGCAGATCTTCAACTTGGGAGGCAATTTTTCGCCCAACATTTGGCTCAGGATAATCTCTAAGGGGCGGGCCCAGCCATGGTTCTGTCACCATTACATTGGGTTTTGGCACATTAATTTTAGCTCGCTCGCGAGCATCCCCTTGAAAAACCTGCGCGTCTGGTAGGGGCCCGCCCAAAAACCAAGACTTAGTAGACACATTGTCTCTTAGCCAACCTATATTTTGTTTGGTAGAATCAACTTTTTCTCTATCTATATCACGACCAAATGTCTGATATCTCAAAAGCAGCGCTTCGAGCAACACTCGGCCATTGCCACAAAAAGGATCAAAAACTGTTACATCTTTTTCTCCATCAACGGCGATATTAACCATCATACGCGCTAGCTTGGGCGGTAACATTCCGCTTCTAGCATCGGGCCGAGGAATTTCAAAATCCAACCACGCATCTCTATCAGGATTATGAATGGCTATGGTTAATCCTATATAGTAATAATTATTTTTTCCAGTCGGTATAAAAACAATTTCATAACCCTTAGTGAGCAGCTTATTGCTAACCACTGAGGCTGCATTCAACTCACAGTGTCGATCTTTGGGCATGACGATACGAATTGATTGCCCTTCACTTTTTGCTTCCTTTTTTATGGTCTGCATAATTGTGCGCAGCTGGGCAAATTTAATATTTCCATTCAAAACAGATAATCCGATATTCATTTTATTAGGCGTGCGAGCTAACTTGGAATATATTTTTTTAGCAATATTTTTTAGCGTATTTGATTCAATTAAAAACTTTTCAATTTCTCGGCCATTAGCTAGCAATTCGTAAATTCTGATAGTCCCTCCCAGAGTAAGAATTTGATTTGACAAAGCCTCAGAGCATGTGCTAGCTATGCGCTCGGAGGGTAGTTGTCCCCAGCTTGTAGACCATTTATCAGTATGGAAAGTTAATGGCGCCTGCGTTACTATAGAAAGTGCCAAGGAGGGAGCTACATCGCGAGCGACAACGCTCTTTATTTCTAGCTCCGAAAGTTCTTTTATTCGGCCAAGTTGGTAACCAATTATCATTTGAATGCGTTTTACTCATTTACACGTACACTCCCATTATTCTCTACTCGACGGCGCAAGTAAAATTGACGCTTTACTTGATAGAGTAGCCGAGCTTGGTATGAACTCTGTTGCCCTAACCGATCATGGAGCAATGTACGGTACTATTGAGTTTTACCAGAAAGCGAAGGAAAAGGGAATAAAACCAATCTTGGGAGTTGAAACTTATATCGCTCCCCGCTCTTTGAATGACAAGACTCCGCGCGTCGACACTAAGCCTTATCATTTAATCCTTCTAGCTGAAAATAACGAAGGATATCAGAATCTGTTATGCCTTGTTACCATTGCTCATTTAGACGGATACTACTACAAACCTCGGGTCGACAAAAAAACTCTAAAAAAATATTCTAAAGGATTAATTGCTGCTTCAGCCTGTTTGCAAGGTGAAGTTGCCCGAGCCGCTATGCGCTCTTTGAGTGAGGCTCGGAAAGTAATTTTAGAGTATGTAGATATCTTTGGCCCTGATAATTTCTTTTTGGAATTGCAGCATCATCCTAATTTAGAGGAGCAGGCTAAACTCAATAAAATTTTAATAGAGTTGGCGCGAGAATTAAAGTTAGGATTAATTGCCACCAACGACTCTCATTATGTGCACCCAGAAGATGCGGAGGCGCAAGATGTTTTGACCTGTATTTCGTCAGGTAAAAAAGTTGACGAGCCCAACCGGCTAAACTTTTTAGATACCGATTTGTCAATTACAGACCCAAAAGATATGGCCGAATGGTTCGCCGATGCGCCCGAAGCTTTAACTAATACCCAGCTAATTGCTGAACGCTGTAATGTTGAAATCAAATTCGGCGAAAATATTTTACCAAACTATCCGACGCCTGAAGGTATAAGTGAGCACGATTATTTACGCCAGCTCTGCGAAGAAGGAGTAAGAGAACGCTTTGGTTTTAACTACAAGGTTGGCGACCTGCCAACTGACGGAATTCTGCCTTCTCCTGACAGTAACGACGAATCAATTCCGCTCGAAAAACGGGTAGCCGATCGCGTTGATTACGAATTGTCTGTGGTTGAGAATATGGGCTTTGAAGGATATTTCTTGATCACTCAAGACTTTATTAACTGGGCGCGTAAGCAAGGAATTTTGATTGGCCCCGGCCGTGGCTCCGCCGCCGGCTCAATGGTTGGTTATGTCACGGGTATTACAGACATTGACCCATTGGTGTACAAACTTATTTTTGAACGCTTCTTAAACCCTGAGCGCTTCTCAATGCCTGATATCGATAACGACATTCAAGATTCACGCCGCGACGAAGTCATTGACTATGTCCGCGACCGTTACGGCAGCGACCACGTCGCGCAGATTATTACCTTTGGTACTATGCAGGCCAGAAACGCTGTGCGCGATGTTGGTCGCGCGTTAGGTCTGCCCTACCAAGAATGTGACTATATCGCCAAGCTAATTCCTTTCGGCGACAACATTTCTGAAGCTATGGAGCACTCTGAAGAGTTAACGAATAACTATAATTCTAATTCTCAGGTGAAAAAACTGCTTGACTTAGCTAAAAAAGTAGAAGGATCCGTTCGCCACACTTCAATTCACGCGGCCGGCGTCGTGGTAACTCCCGGGCCGTTGTACAACTATGTTCCTCTCCAGTACGCCGCCCGCTCCGATCAATCCATAACTACTCAATATGAGATGCACGCCATTGAAGATATGGGCATTTTGAAAATTGACTTTTTAGGATTATCTAACTTAAACACTATCGATTTATGTTTGAAGCTGTTGCGTCAACATCGCCATGTCGAAATAGATATTCGCACTCTAAAAACAGATGATAAAAAATCTTACCAACTACTGTCGCGAGCTGAATCGACTGGAGTGTTTCAGCTAGAATCAGCTGGCATGAAACGCTATTTGAGAGAACTAAAGCCGACCGAATTTGAAGATATTATCTCAATGGTGGCTTTATACCGCCCTGGCCCAATGGAAGCCATTCCCGATTTTATTGAATCAAAGCATGGCCGGAAAATTATAACTTATCTTCACCCCGCATTGGAGCCAATTTTGAAAGACACTTACGGTGTTATTGTTACGCAAGATCAGGTACTACAAATTGCTCGCGATTTCGCCGGCTTCACTTACGGCGAAGCAGATATTTTGCGTAAAGCAGTGGGCAAAAAAATTAAATCCTTACTAGATGAACAACGAGAGAAATTTATTAATGGATCAATTAAAACGCAAAACATTTCTCAAGCCTTAGCCGAAAAGATTTGGAACTTTATCGAACCTTTCGCTCGCTATGGGTTCAACCGCGCTCACGCCGCCTGTTACGCCATGATTGCCTACCAAACAGCGTATTTGAAGGCAAATTATCCGGCGGAGTTTATGGCCGCCCTGATGACCTCTGACTTACACAATCTCGACCGGCTAGCTATAGAGCTAGCAGAGGCCGACCAAATGGGACTTAAGGTACTGGCGCCAGATGTTAATGAATCCTTCGTTGATTTCGCTGTTGTTTACGACACACCCGAGCCTTCGCCAAAAAGAACAGGTAATGTGATTCGTTTCGGTCTTGGCGCTATTAAGAATGTCGGCGTCGATGTCAGCGCCGAAATTGTGAAGGAGCGCGAAAAGAATGGTAAATACAAAAGTTTAACCGATTTTCTTATTCGACTGGGCAGTCAAAAAGTTAATAAAAAAGTGGTTGAGAATTTGGCTAAAGCAGGAGCGCTTGATTCGCTCGAAGATCGCAACCGTGTGCTCGAAGGAATGCCAGCAATTTTAGATTTCATTTCTGCGGTGCATAAAAATAGTTCTGTTGGTCAAGAAGGATTATTCGGAGACGAAGAAGAAGGAGCGCAATTTAAACTAGATTTGCCAGATGTCCCTGCTATTGATAACCGTACCAAACTCGACTGGGAGCGCGAGCTTCTGGGAATTTATCTTTCTGACCATCCTATAAAAGAAGTGGCTAAAAAATTGGGCGCCGAAGTACAGCCTTTGAGCGAAATTAACGCCAAGCTGCACAACCAGAAAGTGCGAGTAGTAGGATTAATTTCAGATATCCGTACCATTATGACCAAAAATGATGACCCAATGAGTTTTATTAAGTTCGAAGATGCCGCGACTTCTCTAGAACTAATTGCTTTCCCAAAAGTCCACGCCGAACATAAAAATAAGCTTGAAGTGGGCAAAATTTTGGTTGTCGACGGATTTGTTAATGCCAAAGATTCTAGAACACAGGTTCAAACAAAAGAAATGAAAATTTTGGTAGAACAAATTTATGAGGTTGAAGGGAATGAATTGCCAAACCTACCGAAATTTAGACCGCAAAAACGTCGGGAAAGACCGAAGAACGGTTGGAACAGTAATGGCTCCGGCGACAATAATAACGGCAATTTTGGTCAAGCGAATCGTTTTATTATTGAAGTGCCCAATTCGGCCAATAAAGATACGCTAATGCAGCTGAAACAAATTTTAGCACTCTATCCTGGTGATAAACCGGTAGCTTTGCGCCTACCTCATAATGGCGGCATTAAAGAGATTGCCACTAAATCTACGGTAGAAATTAACGAAAAACTAAAGAATCAGGTAGCCGAAATTGTAGGCATCGAAAATGTGTATTAAAAAAAACCTCCGGGACGGCCCGGAGGTGAGATGCTGGCGTTGACCGAGAACTCGGCCAGTTAGGTTGTCTGGTCAGAAGGTGAAGGCATGCTCGTAGCCTATTCCGATCTCAGCCTTGCTGACCCGGTCGTCGATGCCCGAGAGCGGAGCCCAGAACCGACAGTTGAGATACAGTTGGTCGCTGTCGCTCAGCTGATAGGTCATCTTGCCGTCGCCCAGCGCCATCAGGCCGCGGTCAGCCAGATAGACGCCCGAGTCGTAGCCGACAAGCTGATTCCAGCTACCCGTCAGTCGGCTCGAGACGGGCCAAGCACCGGAAACGCCCACGTAAGGGACGACTCCATCAGTGCCTGACACCGGGAAATCGACTACATAGAAGACGCGGGTGCCCACTTCAGCCACCAGCGTGCCAACAGAGCTTTCGAATGGGCACTTGTAGAAAAGTGCCACCTCGACCATGTCGCCGACACGGCTGCTGCCTGTCGGCGCCAGATCGTACCACAGTACAGCGCCACCGACGACCTGACCCTTGGGCAGATTACCCCAAAAAGCCAAGGTAACATCGTTCTCCTTGCCGAACGGCCCATCGCCATACATGGCGTCGAAGCGAGCTTGAAGCCAGACACTGCCCTGCCGGTTGAGCGGCGCGGTAATAGCAGCGCCAGCACGCGAGGAACCCTCAGACGAGTGACCTCCCAACGACCAGATGTAGTCGCTGTTGTAACCGGCGTAGGCACTGAGGGTGGTGGGAGCGTAGGCCTGCGCGCCCTCATCATCGGCCAGTGCCGGCATCAAAGCCGACAGAACGATGAAGACAGCAAGCAGAGTTGAGATGAGATTTCGCGTGTTCATGTGCAACCTTTCCGGGGTTTCCCCCCTAACGAACTGCTAAAACACTAACAAAAATAAGCTTGATAGTCAAGCTAGTAGTGCTTTTTCGACATTGCACAACCAAAAAGACCCTAGAGTCTAGGGTCTAGAGTCTTTCTGTTTAATAGCAAATTAGATTTTATTGAGCTTCTGACTCAACATTTCCCTTATGAAAACCATGTTCTCCGCGTGGACCGGCGCCACCCTTTCCAGGTCTTGCTGGTAATCCTAATTCATCTCTTATCTCTTGTGCCCCTTCGATATCTCCGTCTTGTCGTAAATTATGCATCTCCACAAATTTATCAAAGTTCTCTGCATTAATTACTTCGGAAATTTTATCAGCAAAGGGAGCCTCACTAATAGCGCTCTTCCAAGCTTCGTAGTCATTATTCTCGATAGCAGTTTTTACCGCTTCGAAATTCTCCTTGTTTTCATGGCGTTTACCACGACAGTTTACGGATGTATCTTCTTGACTAACAGCTTCGTCAACCGGCTGATCGGTTTCACCAACTTCTTGCGCACTAATTGTTGTTACACCTGCCGTTACTATAGCGGCAGTAGCAACCAAATAGGGAATGTAATTCTTGTTCATATTTATTCTTACTTATTTTTCTGAAGACGTCCTCACCTATTAGTACGCGCAGCCGGAGGATAATATCTCACACCTTTAATTTCCTCTTTCGGCAATCTATGACGCCGGTCAAATTCAGCCTTGTACGGTTTAATATGTAAAAATTGTTGATGCATTCTTGGTCCCACACCCAAACCAAAGAACAGTGACCCTAATAAACCGACAACAGCTAAAGTAATAAATAAGGATTTTAAGTAAGTCACACGATAACCCTTTGGAGTGAGTTTATTTAAAATACTATTGATTAAAACTGCCACCATAATAATAAGAATAAATAATGAAGGAACAAGGCGGAAAGCCATTATTATAGCAGGAAAATTCGGACCAATTACTTCTTTGACGCCAGCTGCTAAACTAAATTGAATTAACACTGAAGACAGCAAGCCTGAAATTATTAATCCTCCAATGACAGCTGTCCAAATTAGTATTTTTTGTAATTGAAAGTGCCATCGAGGCTTCTGCTCAATCTGTTTGTCCTTCAATATTTTTAAGATTTCTTCTTTAGTCTTTTTCATTTTTTAGAACAATTTTTAATTGCTGTTTGGCTCGAGCATATCTAGTGGCTACTGTACTGACAGGTATTTTCAAAATATCTGATGTTTCTTTCTGACTCATCTCTTCATAAACTAATAATTGCAATACCTCCGCATATTTGGTTGGTAAACTATTTATTGAGTTTTGTAGTTTGGCTTTCTTCTCTTTTGTTATAACATCTTGATGGAGATCAACCTCATCAATCAGCAACTTGCTTGGCACATCACTAATTTCTAAAACTACATGTGGTCGCACTTTCATTTTACGCATAAAACTATAGGTCTGATTTCTGGCAATTCTGTAAACCCATGATGAAAAGCTGTAGGATGCATCGAATCCTTTGGCATTCTGATAAACCCGAATAAAAGTTTCCTGTAAAATATCTTCGATATCGTCGGCGGAAATTTTGCCCAAAGAGTGAATAAAATGTCTGAGCTTATTCTCATATCTATCTACCAAAAAAGATAGGGCTTTTTGATCTCCCTCTGCCAATTTCTTCATGCATTGTTCGTCAGAAATATTCTTCACAAAAAAATAATGCTTACTTACTGTACGCCAAACAACTTACTATTATCTCAAAATAAGTCAAAGTACAACCTAAGAGCTTACATTCTGAGCAATTTTTTGTTCAATTTCATAAGGGCCCGGTACCATAATAAGATTCATATCATCGCCCGACGCGGTTTTAATTTTCACATTGCCGACATTTAGCATGGTCGCATATAATCCTTTTATTTCGTGTGATACTTCTTGAACTCGATCGTAGCGGACCTCTTTCACTTCGCGCTCAAACACCTGTCGCTGATCAGTCACCAACACTCTTTTATTAGTCAAAACATAGATGTCGTTAATCCATGTAAAGTAGGCTTGAAAGATCATCCAGGCGGCGGCGATAGTAGAAAGGAGTAGCGTCCAACCGAAAGCCGCCGTAAAGGCTGAAAAAACAAAAACCGCCCACGGCACTAAAGCAATGGCTAAAATAATGTATCCGTCGTGCAACAAAACCACCGGATGATGCCGCACCACTAAAATAACCTTTTCGTCTGTCCCCTGACCACGAAATCGATATTCCTCATTTGGCATCTAATATAGATTTAATTTTTGCTACAACTTCTCTGGGCGTCGACTCAGATTTGGCAATATAATCGGTAGCACCAAACTCCCGACCACGCATCTTGTCTTCATCTGTCGATAAAGCCGAAAGCATAATAACAGGTAGATCTTTTGTAGAATCATTATCCTTAAGTTCGGCTAAAACATCTAATCCGCTTACACCTGGCAGCATAATATCTAACAAAACCAAATCAAACTTATTATTGGCTATAGCCCGCAGCGCCTCTTCTCCAGAGACTAATTCTGTCACTCGAAACCCAGCCTGCTCCAGACGAATGCGGTACATTTCTTGCAAAATTAAGTCATCCTCAACTAGAAGGATTGACGGAGCCTGATTCATTGAGTTGTTTTATTTTGACTATTACACTTTCTGGTGAAACTTCATTTTTAGCCAAGTACTCGGTTGCCCCTAAAGAGATGCCGCGCGCTCTATCGTCCGTGTCTTCTAGGGCAGTCAGTAAATAGACCGGAGTGTCTTTCATGTTTTCATCCGCGCGCATTTTAGCTAGCATATCTAGCCCGCTCATACCTGGTAACATAATGTCAAGAATGACTGCCATCGGTTTTCGCTCTTTGGCTATGGCTAAACCTTCTTCACCGTTAGCCACCGCAAACACTAAATAGCCCGCTTTAATAAGCTCTTCTTCGTACAGTTCGCGTAGCCCCGCTTCATCTTCAACAATTAAAACTGCTGGTTTATTTTCCATTTCCATAGGTTTAGTATAGCACTTTCAATATTACTAAAAACCGTAGTATGCAGATGCCACAATGAAGCTAATAGTCATAGATATCAAAACTAACCACATTATCCATTTCATACATCCTTCCTGCTTTTTTCGAAAGCCCAGAGGCTCAACTTCAATTGGTTTCTTACCCATTCTTTTTTGTTTTAATTCTCTCAGCTGCTAATGTTCCTAAACCAATAATGACTACCACTAAGGCCAAAATAAAAGCCAGCTGTAGCTTAATATTAGTATTATTTTTATACAAAGCCAAACCGCCAAAAATTAAGGATATTACATACAAAGTCATAACCGTTTTTGGCACTGTTAGGCCAGCGTCCACTAAACGATGATGCAAATGACGCCGATCGGCTTTAAAGATGGATTGCTTATTTATTGCTCGGCGAAATACTACCCAAAGCGCGTCTAAAACTGGTACTCCCAGCACCAGCAAAGCGGTGGCAATTTTTCCGCCCGAAATTATGGCCGCTACTCCTAAAACAAATCCTAAAAAAGTACTGCCCGCGGTGCCCATAAAAATTTTAGCCGGATACCAGTTCCAAGGGAGAAATCCTATCAGGGCGCCAACTAAAATAACTAGCATGGCGATAATTCCAGCGGGGCTGCCAACAGCAATTGAAAGCAGTAAAAGCATAGTGGCGGAGATAGCAGAGACGCCTGTGGCTAATCCGTCGAGACCATCAAACCAGTTCATAACATTCATCATGCCAATCAGCCAAATGAAAGTGAATAGATCTGACCACAAAGTAATCGACGCGGTGTAGGCACCGGCGGTAAATAAATTAAAATTAATCTGGTTTAATTCAATAATTGACCCGTGAAGGCCAAAAGGATTAGTGATAGAATCTATGCCGATGCCCGAAAAGATAATGATGATAGCAGCTAGGGCTTGGCCTAAAAATTGTTGTGTAGGTTTAAGTGAGTAGACATCATCCGCAATTCCCCACATTAGTAAGACTAGGGAGCCGGCAATTAATCCTAAAATATGACGATCGATGCCGAACCGATATTCGTTCGTAAAAAAGATTAAATCAGGATTAATAACGGAGGTTACTAGCAGTACAAGAACAAAGGCTAGCACAATTGCTACTCCGCCGAGTCTTGGCACCGCTTTCTTGTGCATATCTCGTTTGCGTGGCTTGGCAACAATTTTTAGTTTACTAGCCAGCTTGCGCACAATGCCCGTGAAAATAAAAGCGATAAGCAGAGCAGCAATGAAAGAAGGCAAAAAGTTATTTAAAATTAATGGCATTTTTTATTTTTTCTTGGTGAAATCTTCAGATCGACGATCGCCGTAAGCGATGCTGTCATCTGTTCTGTAGTACTCGTGTAAATCTTCTGGCGAGAACCAGTGGTCAATTTCATTAGTAGCCTCTTCTTCTGTTTCTGAGGCATGGATTAAATTAAAAATGCTTCGATTCTGCGTATTGGCAGCAGTTGAGGCGTCCACGGAGAAGTCTCCTCTAATTGTTCCTGGGTCGGCAAAAAAAGGCAAAGTAGCGCCGACAATTTTTCGAATCATGCCGCGCGAATGGACTCCTTCCACTACCATGCAAACGACTGGACCCATAGTCATATAATCAAGGAGCCATTCGCGCACTTTTGCACCTAGCTCCTTTTGATTATCTGTTCCTAAAATCTCTTTTGGGTCAAGTTTGTATTCTTTAAAAGTTGATAATGTTTTTTCGCCCAAACGGTCAATCCAGCTCTCTTCTTTAGGATAATGCCCGTCTATCTGTTCTCTGGTTGGCTCAATTAGCTTTAGGGCAATAATTTTTAATCCGCGTTGCTCAAATCTTTGCAAAATTGTGCCTATCAGTCCGCGCATTACTCCATCGGGCTTAATCATGACGAAACTT
This sequence comes from uncultured Candidatus Saccharibacteria bacterium, assembly GCA_964421635.1. GTDB lineage: Bacteria > Patescibacteriota > UBA1384 > CAILIB01 > JAUSJZ01 > CAYQWZ01. Next base: position 67,218 of record CAYQWZ010000003.1, on the reverse strand, counting down.
CTCTCCATGGCGATATCTTTTTTGCTATCAGAGCTTTTATTCATAAATACATAATTTAGATTGTTTGATACGACAATAGCAGAAATGTCATAAAAATGTCAGGTGGATTATATAATTAGAATATCTGAGAGATCTTGTCAATGTTTTGTTTAGGGCCAACCATTACTAGCCCCATACGATTTGGTTGAAATAGCTCTTTTGAAATTGCTTTCACTTGTTCAGCCGTTACCGCATCAATCTGTTTGAATCTCTCTTCTATTGGCATGGTAACACCCTCAAACATATATTGAGCTGCTTTGAACCTAGCCACTGCTGCGGTAGATTCTAAAGACAAAATAGTAGTACTTTTTATAAACTCTTTGGCTCTCTTAAGTTCCTCGTCCTTCACATTAGTTTGAGTAATCTTTTTTAATTCTTCCCAAATGGCCTTTATTGCCTCTTCAATTCGGGTACTATCTAAACCAGATTCAACTGTCAAAATTCCCGTATCACTAAAGGCTTGATCTTGCATTGAAACGGTATAACATAATCCTCGCTTCTCTCTAATTTCAGAGAACAGTCGCGAACTCATTGAAACTCCCATAATAGTACGCATCACTCGCTGTACCCACAGCTGCTCGTCTTGCGCCGCCTTCGATTCAAAAGCCATCACTAATCGAATTTGCTCGCCTGCTCGTTCATCCATTACTATGTTTGGGCCAGTAGTTAGGCTTTTTGCACCTTCCATTTTTATTTTTGAGGATTCGGGCAGGCTGCTAAATTTCTCTTCAATTTGGTCATCTAAATTTTTAGGGATTGCACCAGCGACCGAAATTACAACCTTTTCGGCACTGTATTTTTGCTCGTACCAATCTGAAAAATCCTTACGATTGAATTTTTGTATTCTCTCTTTAGTACCAATTATTGGTCGGCCAAGCGGAGTATCGCCAAAAATTAACTTAGGTGATTGCATATCCGCTCGCGCGTCGGGCATATCCCAATACATATTGTATTCCTCTAATATCACGCCGCGCTCGCGGTCAATATCTTTCTGGTCAAACTTGGCGAACTGTAAATAATCTGAAATGACATCGAGCGCCGTGTCGAAATTAGCTGCGGCCACCCGCGCGTAATACGCCGTTTGCTGAAAGTCTGTGAAAGCGTTATAGTCGGCGCCGACTGCATCAAGGGCTTGCGAAATCGCATCCGCCGCCGCATATTTTTTGCCTCCTTTAAAAACCATATGCTCGTAAAAATGAGCTAATCCTGCTTGGTCGGCAGTTTCGTGTCGAGAGCCGTGCGGGACAGTGACAAATAAAGTAGTAGACTTGGCTTCTTTAATTGGGGTGACTAATAAAGTCGCCCCGTTTTTGAGTTTCTTGGTTGTTGTATTCATATGTTTCAGTTTAGCAAAAAGCAGATATAATAAAGACATGATTAAAGTTGATCTCGACAAAATTATTACCGCTAAAGCTTTGAAAGAGCATTTAGAGCAAATCCTTCATGAAACTGAAGAAGAGGAAGAGCTTTTTGTAATTACCAAAAATGGTCGCCCTAAAGCCGCGCTGGTTAATGTCGATTATTTACAAGAACTAATGGGTAAAAATATAGAAGAAGCGGAAGATTACGACAAGTATGATCGGTTTGATAAGCCAGTCGCTACTGCGGGCGAGCCGGTTGGGCCAATTCCGACGGCTGGTCTAACTAAAACAGCCGCTTCTAATACAACAAGTTCTGATGCAGTTGAAAAACAGGCCAAACCAGTTGAGCCTGAGGAGCCGGTTGAAAGTTTAGATTTACCAGAATTAAATATTGACGATTTGAACTTAGAAGATGAAACGCCAGCCGAACCACCAATACAAATGCCTGTCAGTCCGGTGCCCGACAATCAAATTCCACCAAATGAAGCCCAGCCCACAATACCTAATGCACAACAGTCAGTTAATCCTCCTCAACAATAAAAGCACTAACATAGTCAGCTACAAAGCTCGCATTGACTACAGTATAAATTATTCTTCGGTCTTTTCAGCGTCTTTCGGACCAGCATCCTTAAGGATTTGCATCTTCTGCATAAACTCTTCGAGATACTCGTAAGGTATCATAACGGTGGAGCGTCTACCGCCTGACCGTTCAGATATCTTCACAAACATACCTCTATCGTTCTTCTTAAGATCTAAAAAGAACGTTTTCCGCTTGGTCTCCATCCTCTCATTAGCTAGCTCTTCTGCCTGTATTTGTGGGGCTTCTGAACTAGTATTTTCATCTGCCATGCCGTAGCTTTACTTCTTTCGCCATTTTGGCTACTTTTATTCTGACCAATTTGTTGGCTTTTGTCTAATCTAGCCGCGAAATAGCGATTATTTTTTTACTAGTTCGGTTAATTGGTCGAGGGATAAATTAGAACTTTGGGAGCCTTTAGCAATCTCACCACCACAAAGTAGCATGCGTTTGCTTTGATGTAAAAACCAATCTGCTTCTGGCTCAATCTGTTCCAGCTTCATGGCTGCTTTTGAAAAATCTACATCACTATCTGGGTCTGCTCGTAACCCATGAAAGGTCTTCGCATTATTATGAATTACCACCAAAACAAATCCTGCGTCGTAAGCGATGCGCTCGACACCAGGAATATCGGAAACGACTGCCGCTGCCGGCCCCCAATACGATTCAAATTCTATGCGGCCCTGCCAATCTTTCTCCGCCGAAATTCGCTTCATCATTTCAATGTAAAGGGCGTTAACCATTTTCTTACCAATTTCGTAAACCGCTAGCGAATCTTTATTGTTGTCGACATATAATCCAGCCAAAATTGTGGGCAGTGAAAATTCATGATTTTTTTGTTTAAGATACTGGCCCATATCTTCATCCTTCACATATTCAACAATGCGCGAAACCGCCTCTTTGTCACCTTTACGAACTTTGTATTTTTCAAGCGTTTCTGTCCAAACCAAACTGGCCGCTGAATCTTTATCGTCACCTTTATGTTCATCAAACTTACCTTGCCCCACCCCAACATAAACTACGAAATCATTCTCTTCAGGCTCAACATTCTCCCATCGCTCCCCGCCTGAAGGCCCCGTGCGCACAAACTCAACATCCGCATGATCAAAATGCGTCCAAAACTTCTGGATAATCCAGATAGCACAAACTTCATCTAAATGCGGCCGAACATGCGTAATAACAGTTGGTTTCATATAGTAATAATATCAGTTAAAAACCGAACGACTTTGAGGTTGAGTCAATGAAATTGCTAATAGCAGGATTGGAAAGATTCAGCCAAAGGACAATAATTACTACCGCAATAGCTAAAGTGGCAATGATGGTTTTGGTGATGTCGCGCTTTAAATACAAAACTTCTTGTTTTGACAATATTTCAATTTCGCCAGCTGAATCGGTTTGCTCACTGTCTGACTTTGCCTTATTTTCTGTTTTGTTTTCTTTGCTTTTCGAAACAGACTCTTTCGCGCTGTTGCGATAGAGTCTCTTTAAATGTTTATGCAATTTGCTAGACCTCTTTTTTGCCATTTTTTTGGAGCGGGAAACGGGACTTAAACCCGCGACTTCCACCTTGGCAAGGTGGCGCTCTATCAACTGAGCTATTCCCGCGTAATCAGAAATAATATAGCAATTACAGCTCAATTTAGCAATTATCCTGCACTACGCTAGTAAAAAAAAGCCCACCCCCGTTAGGGTGAGCTGGGTTGCCAAGTAGCTATCATATGCGTGTCAATTGATGTTCAAGTGCCTCAGCACACTCAACGAGCTTGTTTTGAACCCACGCAACGCTTAGCCAGCTTCTAGGACCAGCTAGCTGTCTCCAGTGGTAGATAGATGGCTCCATGACAATAGGCGCTACTCGAAACGCATGGTAATAAAGATGAGACTCGCCACGCAATCGCCGTAATCGATCTACCGATTCTGTGGTCTGGCCATCAAGTAATCGCCATATTTCAGGCTTGCCTGAACCATCGTCTGTTTCTCTACTGGGTTGCCAATGCACCAGACCAAGCTTTTGGGCAATCATCGTCATTTCCCTGTAACTATACGGCTGCCCTAGACTAGCCTCTCTTTCGGCAAAATGAAGGGTGTCAAAGACTAACTGGGTTGCCCCATTCGATTGATTACATAATCTGTACGCAATGCTAGCGTTCCCACCAGTAGAATCCTTACAATTCAATTCCAACCAGACATGCTCTGCCTCTACTAATGTGGTGCTACAAGTCTGCACCCCCAACTCGGTATATTGAATCTGGTTGATAATCAGTCGAGCTGCAGACATTGTTGGTTCCTGTTGATTATCAGAATTACACTGTCGCCGCAGCCATTCAATGCAATTGCCAGGACTGTCGTACAACTTTAAAACAAGCTGCGCTTCAAACCAATGCTTGAATGATCTGTAAAACTCACGCTTGAAATGAAAATGTCCTAGCTTCCCTTCTTCTTCAGAAATACCACACCAGGGCATTTCGACCGAATCAAACCGTACTTCACTGGCAGCGCAGCCCCGCAAGGGAAATCCTTGCAGCCACCAGTCTCGTTCTTGTCGCATCTTCTCAAGCCACGAGGCCACCGCGTCAAAGCGTGCTCCGCATAGAGGCAATCCTACAGCCGGAGCAAATGACGCTATGCTCGCTCCAAGCCTCAACATAAGAGGCTCCTTTCCGCTGAGATCAGCAATCTCTTTGTATCCTATTTTACTCATTCTGTCAACTAACAATTTAGAACTATTTGAAAAATTCTATAATGCTATAATTAAGTACACAACTATGTTTTTTGCATAATGGATGTTAAAACAACCAAACCCATAGTCAGCATTATCATTCCTTGTTATAACCATCGTAATTTTCTATGGGAGTGTTTATTCTCCTTAAAAAAACAAAAAACTACCTTTTCTTTTGAAATTATTGTAGTTGACGATGCTTCAACCGATAATCCTAAGCCAGTCTGCGATTATTTTGGCGCTAGATATTTTCGCCTTGAAAAAAGCAACGCCAATGTTGCCCGTAATTTTGGCTTTACTCAAGCTAAAGGAGAAATTATTGTTTGGTTTGATGCCGACAATACTTGGAAAATTGACGGATTACAAAGACTAGTTGAGCCACTACTAACAAATCAACCAACTAATATTGATGTTACTTACAGCCGCTTTTCCTTAATCGGAGATACAGATAGATATCGTTATAGTGCATATAATAGAATGCAATATACTTATGAAGATTTAAAAATGGGGTCTTGCATAGATACAGCTTCTGCTATAAAAAGATCTGCCCTCACACCTGAACCTTGGGATGCACTACTTATTCGTAATGAAGATTGGGATTATCACCTCAACAATATGAAAAGAGGTGTCAATTATCATTTTATTGACCAAGAACTTTTTAATTACAGATTAGCAGCACGCAATCAGCTACGAAAGTATCACAACAAAAAACATCTTGATGATTCAACTCAATATCTGCAACAAAAATATCAGCTCGACACTGCAAGTAATGCGGAAATCACTATCGGCGCTCCTACAATTGGCCGTTATTTCTGTGTTGACGAATGGTTTAGGGCTATAGAAGGGCTTGATTACCCAAAGGAAAAATTAAATTTACAAATATATGATCAGAGTAATAATAAGCATTTTTTTGATACCTACCTTCTGCCTTTTGCAAACCGTATAAAACAACACATTAACGGTGTTCATATTAAGACCAATCACACACCCAAAATAATGGGTTCACTTGATAGTTTAGATTCCAAAGATCGCCCTGATCGTTATATACATATTGTAGATATGATGCAGTACTTTGTTGATAATTTAACCACTCCATACCTGTTTATATTAGAGGATGACACTGACTGCCCACCTGACACATTGCACAAATTTAAAAAATCACTCAACAGCGACCCTGATTGTGTAGCTGTACAAGGAGTCGAACGATCTCGTATAACAAAATATTCCATTGGTGCTTGGGCGTTCAACGAACAAAGAGAGGTTCTGAATCTCTTCCCTGTCTCACAGAGTGACGGCGTAGTACGCATTGGTGCTGGGGGTTTTTTTTGTCTTCTGCTTAAAGGATCATGGTACAAACAAAATTATAGGTTTCGTTTAAGACAAGACTTACCCGAAGATCACAGCAAGGGCGGACCAGACATTACTCACGGTTGGGACTTATTAATACGCGGTAAGAAGTTTTTTATGGATTGGTCAGTTAACTGCAATCACTTTGCTCTCGCCCAAGATGGTCAAGTATATATTCTCTCCCCAAATTCTTATAGTGAGCCTGATTCAATCTTTTATAAACAGTATCACCCCTTTAAATATAATATTGCTCCAAAGTCAGTTCTTACAAAAGATAAGATGCCCATTTTTCCATGCTATGACAATATTCAACAATTACAAATTGATGCTCAATCTATATCTATTCCCCTAAAAACAAACGAACCATATAAAATCTCTCAACAATATTCTAACGCTATTAGGGAAGAAAATTATTACTCTTTAATCATTCATTCCATCACAGAAATTCAAGAAATAGAAAAGATTATTGATTCTTTCTCATTTATAAAACAAATAATACTATTGCCAAAAAACCCAAGCGCTTACCAAAAATTACGCCAACACAACTGGCCTACCAACACTTCACTATTTCAACCCAGCAGCTTAGCTGAAAATATTACTAAAGCACTAAATTGGAGTGATTATTGTCCAATGATTGTACATGCAGGAGTACAGATAATAAACAAAAATCAGCATTTGTTTCTGCCTTCAATGTTAAATATGGCAATCTCTGAATTTGGATCAATCTTTGACCAAAAAATAATTGACTGGTACTCAATGAAAAATATTCAACCTTTTATTTCTTTTGAATCATTTTCAGAAAGAGGAGTCGTTAGTCTACTGTTTGTCACCATACCTAAACATACAAAAGGATTCATTCATTTAGAACCACGCTTAGGTGATAATCTGCCCCTATTAGAGTGGCAATTAAGTCGACAACTTTGGCAATTAGAAATTCCTATTGCCTTTGGGTCATATCTCAATAAACAAATGAGCAATCGTCCTAATCAATTCTATTTTCATCTCGGTGTACTGGCTGGACTGGAAATTCCCATAAAAAATATTCTGCGGTTTTATAAACGAACTGTGCGTTATCGTTTTCGAACCACCAGCTACCAAACACTATTATTTTGGGAAGGTGTGATTTTTGATTTCATTTTAAGAATTATTGCTCCAAACAAACGCCGGCAGTATCCTTCACCATCAGAAAAAGAAGCTACTAGTTAATTTACTATGGATATTAATTTTGACAAATTATTAGAAGGCATAACCGCAGGCATTGAAAAAGATGAAATTCCCTTCCTTTATGAATTAGCCCAAGACGCACCAATTAATCGAGTTTTGGAATTAGGCAGTTTTGTTGGCAAATCAACTATAGTTTTAGCTTTGGCTATGCAAGAATCTGAAGGATTAGTCATAGCCTGTGATTACTTTCCCCAAAATGCTACCGACTGGACTAATGATCATATTATCAAAGATACTTATCTAGACTTTTGGCAGAACCTGACTACTAGAGGATTAGATAAAAGTGTGATCTCAATAAAACAAGATATTAAAACTTTACTGCCAACTTTAGGGGGCCAATGGGGATTAATTTTCATTGACGCTGGTCACACGGTTGATCAGGTTCTGATGCAAAGTATATGGGCTTGGGACAAACTTCCCAAAGGGGGCTATTTGGCTTGGCACGATTACGATAGAAAGGCTTGGCCAGATGTAAAAACGACTATCGATGTCTTAATTAATAAATGGGATAGAAAGCTAATTCGCCGCGGTTTTTTGGTTGCAATTAAGAAATGAACTTAGTAACTCCTTTTACAAACAAACCTTACGCTATTCCTTTATGGATAGAGAATTTTAAAAATCTCAAAATGCCTCGCCACAGCATTGATTTGTTGTGGCTCGACCTAAGTGAGAGCGAAGAGATAAGCAATCTTTTGAAAAAGACTTTAGTTGAAGAAGGGCCAAAATTTAGGTCTTGCCGATATGTCAATAAAATTGACAAGAAATATCCTAATTTAATTGACATGCCCCGACTAGATTCTAAAGATTTTCTCACTAAACGAAAATCTGTCAGCGAAACCATGAGAATACTTTTTGGCATGATAGACGGAGACGCACTCTTGTGGGAGGACGACATACTAGTACCAAACGACGCCTACTATAAATTAATAAAAACATTCAATTGGTCAAGCGATATTTATTCAGCCACTGTTACTCAATACTCAAGAAATCCTGACTGGGCAAACGAATTACTAATTTGGCACTGGCCTAAAGAGCAGCTACTGCCAAACTACAAGGGGCTGTTAGAATCTACTCAAGTTCAAAAAGAAGAAGAGAAAGATTACGGCGTTGAGAGCATCGGCTCTGCGGCCACTGGTTTTACCTTCTATTCAAAAGATTTTTTAAGAGTTCACTACTTTGAATCTTCTGAGGAGCGGGGGCAAGATGTGATGGCCGGCTACAACATCAACAGAATGGGCAAATTTTTGATGCTAGATTGGTCAATTAAGGCTATTCATATAGGATTTGAAGAAGGTGCCGTCAGGCTGTACCGTTCAAAAAAATGTAAAACTCAATTTAGCATTCCTAAAAATTACTCTAAGAAACTTTCTGATAAAAAAGGATTAATAATTTATCTACCACTCTCTTTAATCCTTTTTAATATTGAAAAAACACAAGAAGTGGAGCAATTTAGATTTTTTTGTGATAAATATAATCTTGAATTTACACAAACAATTTTAATTCCAAAAAACGAAGCAGCCTATGAATTAATAGCGAATTCGAAGCAGCTTAAAAATACAATTTTAAAACCAGTAGATGAATTGAGCAATAACCTAAATTCATCTTTTCGTTCATTATCCTCAAACGCTTTTATCTTTAATGCCAAGAATAAATTAGATAGCTATATCGCTACCGCTATAGCTGAGTTTTATGGAGGTCACTTAAAAATTCTGTCTGCTACTTCAGGGTCATACAATCATGATGCTAGTTATTGGAACTTAGATAACACCAGCAAGACTAATAAACAGTATGACCCACATGCATCTTCAATAATTAATTTAAGCGCTACCATTATTAGACGCGATTTAGTTGACTATCTAGTATTCGCACCAGCGCTTGGAAATAATCCTGCTATATTAGGATTCAATACTTCTACTCAACTTTGGGCTAAAAATATAAACATTGTGATCTCTTCCCATTTGACAAAATTAGCTGACCAAAATATTGATGAAGATTTTAAATATCATTTAGGAGTTCTCTTTGGTAGATCTGTTCCTATAAAACAATTGCCTACATTTTACGCAAACACAATTAAAAGACAAACAGATAATTTTGGCCTATCATCAAAGTTGTTCTTTTTAGGATTAGCAAGAGATGTTCTTCACAAAATTATTGGCCGCCGCCGTAAATAATTGAAAATTAAGCTAGTTTCTGCTAGTTTAGGTGCGCTACAATAAAAACAGTAGAAATAGGATTAAAGAAGTATTAAAGAATTGGCGTGGTACCCAAGTGGTCTAAGGGAGCGGTTTGCAAAACCGCGATCCGTGGGTTCAAATCCCACCCACGCCTCCAAATAAATAAAACATTATGAGTGCATTAGAAATCACATATTTGATAGTCGCAATTCTGTTAATAGTAGTAGTTTTACTGCAACAAAGAGGCGCTGGTTTAGGAGAAGCTTTCGGTGGCAGTTCAAACACATTCTCGTCTCGTCGCGGAGCAGAAAAATCTTTATATCAAATTACAATTGCCTTGGCTGTAATTTTTGTCGGGTTAGCTTTATTTAGTCTTTACCAAAAAAGTCAATCGAATATACCAAATATTGCCCCTGTAGTTGAGAATGCCGAACAGGTAGAGCAGACAACCGAAACAGTAAACGAGAAAGAGACAACTAATCAATAGAATGATTAATTTTTGGCGACGATTAGTCGACCTGCCTCGTCATCTCTCAAAAAAAGAAAAAACTTGGGCCCTAGCACTGCTTATTTTACTCCTAGTTTTTGGCGGCATTAAAACTAAAAACTTTATTTACAACCGACTCATTGTTATACCCGCGGTTGGCGGTACTTATACAGAAGGATTAGTCGGTCAACCAAAAATTTTAAGCCCCCAAAGTTCCACCGATATTAATGATCGCACAATCCTTTCGCTGCTATTTGTCGGATTAACTAAAACTACTGCCGATGGACGCACTCAACCGATGCTGGCAGAGAGCTGGGTAATCTCTGAAGATGGTCGCAGCTATACTTTTACTTTAAAAGAGAATATTCGTTGGCACGACGGTCAACCTATTACTGCATCCGATGTAGCAGAGACTATTCGACTAATTACAGATCCGCAGACAAAATCTATTTTAAAACACGACTGGGAAGGAGTGGTGGTAGAAGTGGTTGACGAGCGTACTGTCACTTTTCATTTAGACGAAGTTTCTAGCCCATTTTTGGCGGCTACCAATATTCCAATTATTCCTTTTCACATTCCAACGGACGAGCTACAGAAAAACTTAATCGGCAACGGCCCTTATAAATATAAGGATACAGATTTAGATGGCGAGTTTATTAATCAAGTCAACTTAGTCAGCAATAAGGATTGGATTTTGGGCGAACCATACATTAGCAATATTTGTTTTCGTTTCTTCAATTCAGAAGATGAAATGAAAAGATCTTATATGGCTCGCGACATTGATAGCTTTTTCTATGTCAGTGATATAGACCAGTCCGTACTGGCAGATGACACTTTGGCCGGAAACTTATACACCCTTCCCTCTCAGCGCCATCGCATACTCTTTTTGAATACCAATCGCGATGGTTTAAAAACTACAAATGAGCGAAAAAAAATTATTAATTCTGACAAATTAGATAATCCTACTAAACTAACTTTATTAACTCACACTTCTTTGGCTAATCATGCAAAATTACTCGAGCAGATTGCAATGTGGCAGAAAAACGATTTAGAGGTCGAGGTAATCGCCCTTGAATCGCTGGGGTTGATTGATCGTATTGACGCCCACGATTATGATCTTTTGTTTGTTGATATTGATATGCGCGCCGATTTAGACTTGTATCCGCTATGGCATTCGTCTCAACGCGGCAGTGGAGGATATAATTTTTCCCAACTTGACGATGCGCACACAGATCGTAAACTAGAAGAAGCTCGCAATAGTACTGAGTTTGCAAAGCGCCAAAAAATTACGCGTGAAGTCGAGAATCATCTAAAAGATTTAGCTGTTTTTAAAGATCTAGAACAGGTCAATATCTACTGGCGGGCGGCTGATCGAATTCTGGGTATTCCGCCCGCCGAATTCGTTTCCGATTCAACCGACCGCTTCTTCGATATTAATCTCTGGCATATTAAAACCAAGCATCGTACACTAAAGTCGGTATTTGGAAATTAGGGGTTGAAATAATTAGCAGTTTTGGTAGTCTGTAATCTGTTAGGCCGGATAGCTCAGGTGGTAGAGCGAGGGACTGAAAATCCCTGCGTCCTCGGTTCAACTCCGAGTCCGGCCACCAACCGCCACTTTAGCTCAGTTGGTAGAGCAGCACTTTTGTAAAGTGAAGGTCGTCGGTTCGAGTCCGACAAGTGGCTCCAAAATAATTCGGGTGCTTAGCTCAGCTGGTTAGAGCGTCTGGTTTACATCCAGAAGGTCAGGGGTTCGACTCCCTTAGCACCCACCAAAAAGATATTAAACATTCATGAGCGTCATTCTGATATGATTGCTTCGCAACATCTCAGATAATCCTTCCTGAACTGTTTAGGGCAGACAGTAGGAATCGAAAATCAGTAAGCAAGTGACATGATTTTCGATGATTAGTATTTAGAACGATTAGTCCCAGTTGGGACTTTTTTATTTCATGACTACTGCTGCGAAGCAGCAGATCCCCTAGCACAAAAAAACCGCAGTCACTGACTACGGTTGGGATTCCTGACGCTCTCTGAGTTCTCTTAAAGCAAGCGGCACCAGTACATCTGCGAGCCACCGACGGTTTCTTACTGCTTCAGACGGTGTGCCAGACAGCCGATATTGTCGCCCCGGATCATTATCTAAATCTTCCAAATAACGCGTATAGCCACCACCGCGCATAGATCTTGGCGGAGCATCACTATCTAATCTAGGAAGTACCGCCGAAGCTATCAAAGTTGATTCTTCAATCAGTCGTTCTAAGGCACCAAGCTGTCTTACCAAAAACTCATAAGAGAATGTTCTACCACGCACACTTTCTACATTGACAACCGTACCCATTGATTCTAGAATTTGAAAAAGTTCAGCTAGATCTTCTCGTAGGGCCACCTCAAGTATTGCGATCATCATCTTTCTCCTCTTTCAATCCTAACTGTAAACTCGGATCTGCTAGAAGTCAAACATTGACAAAAACATTAGGCGCTATAGAGTCATTAGCAAGGAGGATACAGACAATGAGCTATGGAAAAGAGCTCGATGAACAGGCAGCTGTCTTCTCTAGCATTGCTCTCTTCTTCGCCGCTTTCATAGGTATTTACGGATTAAGAAAGCTCGATGTGCTCAACTTTGTCACTGGAAAGGATTTATTGCTACTAGCGCTTCTCCTTAGGTTCGGTATACTCCGTTCAAAGCAAATCCTTCGTTGGTCTTTTCGCCCGACTAGAAATAACCAACACTGGATACTAAAAGTACCTTTAAGCCAATACGCCCAAACCAATCAAGAATCAACTCAAGCGCGAATGACTGATCCATGTGACACTGCCAGCGCAGATCTTGATAAACTATCCGGATTGGCCTAATCCTTCTTACCTCTACTACTCCACTTCACCAAGGTCGCCCTACGGGGTGGCTTTTTTAGATAACAAAAAAATCGGCCAGAATTGACCGACTTGGGGGTTGAAAGAGAACGGCTGATGACTAGTGCGGCAGAGCTTCAAGAGCCGCTTGGATTTTGAGAAGAATAGAGCCGAGATTCAACATCAAAAGCGCCAAGAAAAGTGACGTGCTGTAGCAAAGTCCTTGCATAACCTCTGCCAAATGACGCATATCTTCATCTTTGATCTTTTTGATTTCTTTTTCAACCCTGCTACCAACAAAGACCAAAATAACGATGATAAGCGACGCAACCAGCGATATCGTTGTGAACATGCGCGTTCTCCTTCCAAATCAATAGTACTAATATTAGGCTATAAAAGTCAACTATTTAGCTATTTTATTTTACACAATTTATTAGATGCCAACCTGATACAATAAGTATTGACATGGTTAGACCACACGCCAAACAGTCTTTCATATGGCGGTATTTAGATGTAATCCGTCACTTTTTAGTTTGGCTGACCTACGATGGCACTTTGGCAGTTTATCGTCTGTGGCAAAACACCGCTTCTAGTTTTGAAAATCAGATTGCAGTTACTACCACCTTCAAAAATTTAGGTAGGCCTCTTTTTCAAGACTACTCTCGTGAAGGTCGGCTAATAGGATTTTTGTTTAGAGTTATCCGCGTAATTGCCGGAATTGCGGTACAAATTGTGGTAGCCATCTTTTTCGCTATCGTAGCTGTTGTTTGGTTAATTTTGCCTTACTATTTGCTTTACCAAATTGGTCGAAACTTAATTTTCATTAATGGCTAAAGAAGAAACAACAACCTTTTCTGCCAACACAAAAACCTGCGCCACCTGTCAAGGCTACGGCATTTTGACAGATAAAAATTCGTTTCGCACGGAATGCCCGGAATGTCGCGGACACGGTTTCACCAAACAAATTGGCGATCATATTTTTGTCGCTCACCTGCCCAACGATGTTCCTTACGATGCCACTGCGCGCGAGCAATTATGGACAAAGATAAAGCCGTGGCTTGTTTTTGTAGGATTACTTTTTTTGGCCAGCTCCGCAATCCATATATATAGCAGTACTGATACAGTCACAACAGATGCATTGTCAGGATTCGCCCAAACGGGCACCACCAGCGCTTCGCAGCTTGGTCTAATTGAGCGCTTCACCAAGCCGACAGATGTTTATCATTTTATTTTTTGGGCAATCCTTCTTCTGACACTATTTTCTGTCTTTCTTCGCGTTGAAAGTTTTACCCCGCCTCATCTGCTTGATGACTTACGAGAGAAGGATGAAAAAAAGCGTCGGCAATGGCATCAAGAAGAAGACGGCTCCATAGACATAATTCCGTACTTTACAAAAGCCGCCTTAATGGCTATCGATAACGCCATAATTTTGACAGAAAGATTAAAAAGCTCAGAGCTGACACCCGAAATTTTTATGGCTTCCCTTTTATGCTCGGGCAAAACAGCTTTAATTGTAAAACGGCTGGAGCTTGACCCACAGGCTACCTGCAAAACAGTTTTGGGTAAAATTCAAAAATCAGATAAAAGCAATCGCAGCGTTACTGTTAGCCCCGGCACGCGAGAGATAATTATGGACGCTTTTATAGAAGCTTATAGAAACGGATTCAATTATGTAGATGTAGAAGATTATCTGCTAGCTATGACTAATTTTGAAGGGCCGTATAAAGACGAACTTGACGCTCTAGGATTACCGTATGAAAAAGTAAGATCAATTGCTTTTTGGTTAAACGAAGAGTTAGAGAGCATCCGTCGTTGGCAGTTCTGGCGTGAACGGGGCCGCACTCGGCCGACTGGCTATATGAACCGCGCTTGGACAGCGCTGCCTACCCCATTTTTAGATAGTTATAGCAGGGACTTCACTAAGTTGGCAGCGCTGGGAAATATGCCCATTGTAAAAGTCCGCGACAAAGAGATAGATCAAGTAATTCGCGTTTTGGCTGCAGGCGAAAAGAATAACGCTTTAATTGTTGGCGAGCCAGGAGTTGGCAAGACCTCAATTATTGGCGCTGTGGCCGCTCACATGGTTGAAGAGAATGTGCCAGAGCCGCTCAAAGATAAACGCTTAATAGAGCTAGATTTGTCAGCTTTAGTCAGCGGCGGCCGGAGTGAAAAAACTAACTTAGATAAGGTACTGCAGGAAGTCAAGGCCGCCGGAAATGTTATTTTATTTATTGGCCATGTTGAATCTTTGGTTTCTAAAGATGGAGGATTAACAGGCGCCGCCCTACTAGAAGCAGCTGCCAAATCGGCTCAGCTACAAATTATTGGTACTTCCACTTTTGCTGACTATCATCGCTACATTGAATCAAACGCTTCTTTCTCTAATAGCTTTCAAAAGGTAGTAATTGAAGAGGTCAGCGACGAAGATGCCATCACTATTTTGGAAGAAGAATCGCCTGTTATTCAGACTAAATATAAAGTGCTTCTGACATATCCGGCTATTGAGGCCGCTGTAATTTTATCTCGCAAATTAATTCCTGATAAGGTTTTACCAGACAAAGCAATTGAGGTTTTATCTGATGCGGCCCAACAAGCCTCCAAAGAGAAAAAGAAATTCGTCACCAAAGCCGATGTACAAGCAGTATTGTCTGAGCGCAGCAATGTGCCCGTTGAAGATCTGACCGAAAACGAACGCGCCAGACTAATTAATTTAGACCAAAAGATGAAAGAGCGAGTGATCGGCCAAGATGAAGCAGTCGATAAAATTGCAGAGTCTTTGCGCCGAGCACGAGCTGGCCTCAAAGAAGAAGAAAAACCTATCGGCTCATTTTTGTTCGTCGGCCCAACTGGTGTAGGAAAAACGGAAACTGCCCGCACTTTAGCTGGCAGCTACTTTGGAAGCCGCGACAATATAGTCCGCGTCGATATGTCAGAGTATCAAGACAACAAAGCAATTTATCGTTTAATTGGCGCTCCCGCTTCATCAGCATCAGAATTCACAGAGGGCGGCTCTTTGACCAAAGCTGTCCGCGAAAAACCGTACTCTATAATTTTGCTCGACGAAATAGAAAAAGCTCATCCAGATGTGCTAAATCTATTTTTGCAGATGCTAGATGATGGTCGCCTAACCGAAAACACGGGTCGTACCGTATCTTTCGCCAACACAATAATTATTGCTACTTCTAATGCCGGCGCCGCCAACTTGGTCAAAACTATTGAGGGCGGCGCCTCTCAAAACGAAATAAACCGAGTGGCCACCGCCGCTTTGACTAAAGCCTTCCGCCCAGAATTTATTAACCGTTTCGACGCCACCGTAGTCTTTAAGCCGCTAAGCTTTGAGAATGTACAAAAAATAGCCATTATCCTTTTATCAGCTGTAACAAAGAAACTCAAAGAGCAAGGTGTTGAGACAATCTTCGCCAACGATGTTATTGCCTATGTTTCTAAAGTAGGATTTGATCCTAAATTCGGTGCTCGCCCACTAAAACGCGCCATTGCCGATAATGTAGAAACAAAAATTGCCGATTTACTATTAAGCCAGCAGATTGATAAATCGCAAAAGCTAGTGATAGACGCCAACATGTTAGGGCTTAAAATGTGATATCCTTAATCTGAACAAGTAGTGGTTTTTATATGAAATCAAAAGGGGCAAAACGAGGTTTTACCATCATCGAGCTTTTAGTAGTGATGGCCATTATCGCTATTTTGGCTGTGGCCACAATTATTGGATTATCTCGTCAACAAGCTAAAGCTCGAGATACTCGTCGCATAAGCGACCTGGCACAAATTAAAATTGTACTAACCGACTATATTTCAGATAATATTGAGCCTAAAACTACTGCTGAATATAGTGCCATAGACAACGGAGGCTGGGATTACTCAAGCCAAACGGGCGGTGTGGTAGTTTCCAATCCTGAATTTTTAAAGTTTTTAATTGATGAAGGATACACAGACAAAATACCAGTAGACCCCATAAATGATGGCGTTGGTGATGTGCACTTCAGTGGCACCGGATATGCTTATAGCTATTATTACTACAAAACAAGCACAAGTCATGACATTAACGGATATAAAACCTATCAACTAAATGCAAACTACGAAGTTATGTATAGTGGAGAAGTTATATATAATAAAGTTATTCGTACACCAGAAACGGTAATAAAAAGATAATGAAAGACGGATTCAGCTTAATTGAAATAATTATTGTCATGGGCATTATTGGTCTTTTGGCTACTGCCGCCGTAGTTGGCTATTCTTCTCAGCAAGGTTCAGCTCGTGATACTCGCCGCTTTGAAGATGTTAAGAAAATTTCCGACGCCTTGGAATTTTATTTTGAAGACAACGGTAAATATGCCCCAAAGGAAACTTGGTATGCAGACACTAGCATTGGAGCAAGTTTGGGGGCAACTCCTCCCAGCCCCGCTTTAAGTGACTGGGCACCAAATAGTGATCTTCGCGATTTAGTAACCCAAAATTACCTCTCAAGCCTACCCAAAGACCCAATCAATAATACTGATTATCATTACCGCTTTGAGCTAGACGACCAACTACGCGGCTATTTAATACAGGCCGTCAAATTAGAAAAGAAAGAAGGCAACGCCAACAATGGCAGAACATTCACCCTAATTAGTAAAGATTATATTGAAAATGAAAACCCAGATTGATAAAAAACCCGGATTCTCCCTAATAGAAATTATCGTAGCAGTCGGCATTGTGGCTTTAATTGCCGTGGCGGCCACTTTGAGTTACTCCAGTCAAAGAGTGCGTGGAAGAGAAACAAAAAGAATAGAGGATGTTAGTGAAATGGCTACCGCTTTGCGTAGTTATGAGGCAATGGGTAAAAAAATTCCCGTTGTAAGTGCCGGTACTATTGTTGACACCGCCCTCGTTCCGTTAGTCACTGCTGGCATTATCAATGACATTCCCCGAGATCCTTTACCTGGGGGTGTCAGCAGTCCTCCTCTTTGCATTAATTATCAGTATGATGACTCTGCCTCTTCCTCCGAAGTTTTTGGTTCTAGTACAGTTGGCACCAGAACTTTTTATATCGCTTTTGGCTCTGAAGTTAGACCAGAAGGGACAACTAATACTCACCCATATAATAATGCCGTTTTTCATCGACCCGTCTATACGGCATGTAACAGCTCTCGCTGGGTAGGAATACTTTGGGGAGACAGAAAATAAATGAAAAAAGGATTCTCTTTAATTGAAATTTTAGTGGCACTATCTATTGTTGCCCTTTTATCTGTAGCAGCCACTTTAGGGTTTTCTCAGCAACAAAAGACTAGTCGCGACACTGCTCGCATTACAGATGTTGGCAACTTGGCTATTGCAGTTGAGAGTTACCGCGGAATATATAATGCGTATCCGCTCAATAATGGTAATTATTATAGCACCTCACAATTAACTATCTTAGAAAACCAAGGCTTAATTAATACACTGCCAGTTGATCCTAAACCCTCTTCAGGCACTGCTACCTTTCCTCCACCAATTTGTAGCGGTTATATTTATGCTAGTCCAACCAATACTTCTTGGGGTAGTGGTCGTCAATACGCCTTCTGGTTCGGCGCGGAGTTAGATCGAATCGGCACCAAACACCCACTTAATCAAACTGTTATCCAGGCCGATGATAGTAGCTGCGGCGGCACTCGTCACACTGCATATATCTTAGGACCTAAATCTTAATCCTTCTAAATTCTTTTTCTAGCCTTGCTTCTTGCAAAGATGACTTTTTTTTGTTAGCCTTAACACATAATGCCAGAAAGTTCTCCTGTTCAGGAGCCAATTAATAATCATGGCGAAACAACGGCGCCAGTCACTCCACCAACTTCGGTGGAGCAGCTTGCAAATGGGGAGCATGACGAACAAGCCATTAATAAACAGATGGATACACCAGAAATTCCTCGCGCTCCTAAAGTCAACCAGAAACAGCAAGCAATTGAAAAAATTAAAGCAGCCGATAAAATTTTAATCACCTCACATCAAAATCCTGATGGTGACGCTTTGGGCAGCTGTTTAGCTCTACAACATGTATTAGATAGAATTGGCAAACACGCTACTGTGGCTTTAAGCGGCAAGCTAGATAAAACATTCGACTACTTGAATAACTTCAGCAGCGTTTTAGCTGAGATTAAATCGCAGCCAGAATTTATGATTGTGCTCGATGAGAACGAGGCCAAGGCTAAAAATGTTGAAGTGCGCCGCCTAGAAGATAATAAAGTCGCTTTAGTTTTAACTTCAGAAAAAGGCAAATTCACACCTGAAAATATTAGTTTTAAAGAAGGAGATTATCCTTACGATTTAATTATTGTGCTTGACTGCCCTAACATTGAGCAGGTTGGGGACATTTGCACAGATAACCAAGACTTGTTCGACAATACCGATGTAATTTCAATTGATCATCATCTGAATCATGACAGATTCGGAACAGTCAATGTTTCAGAAGATAAAGCAGCTGCCACCGCTGAAATTATGGTTTCAATTATTGAAGCTTTAGGCCAAACTAACGGCCGTTCAGTTAACTTAATAGATAAACATGTGGCCACTGCTTTATTAACAGGCTTAATGACAGATACGGGCAGCTTCCAAAACAGCAATACTACGCCAAAATCTTTAACTGTAGCTGCTCAAATGCACGCCTCCGGCGCCGATCACGCCACCATTATTAATCGCGTTTTTAATACCCGTCCAATTTCAAAGTTGCGTCTTTGGGGTAAAGCTTTGGCTCATCTAAAAGAAGACAAACCTTTGCGCTTTGCTTGGGCCACTTTGAGCAAACAAGATTTTGTCGCCTCTCAAGCAGATGAAGAACAAACCTCTGGCCTAATAGACACTCTAATAAAAACCACTGCTGACACCGATTTTGTACTTTTACTAAGTGAGCGAAAAGATGGCGTACACGGCTCATTACGCAGCATAAAACCAGGCTTTGATGTTGAAAGCTTAGCCAAACTGTTTAATGGTGGCGGCCACAAGCAAGCAGCGGCTTTTTTCGTGCCTAACGCTAATGTAGCTGAATATGAACAGAGAATAATTAACACCTTGCGTAACGCCCAAAGAGAGCGTATAAATAAATAAGGCTTGCAAATGAGCCTTTTATTTGTTACTATCACCTTTGTAAACTATGCCTACAAAAAAAACAACCAAGAAATCTGTAGCTAAAAAAGCTCCGGCTAAAAAAACCGCTAAGGCCCCAGCTAAAAAAGCTGTTGCCAAAAAGGTTGCCGCCAAAAAAACAGAAATCAAAAAAGCCGAAGTTAAAAAAGCAGTTGCTAAAAAACCGGCTGTAGAAAAGCCGCTAAAACAGGGCCGCCGCAAGTTAGTTAAAGATTCTCAGTCACACGATAAAGACACCGGCTCAACCGATGTCCAAATTGCTCTTTTAACAGGCAAGATTAACGATTTGGCCAAACATTTAAAAGATCATCCTAAAGACCATGACTCAAGACAGGGGTTGTTAAAGATGGTTGGTCGTCGTCGCCGTTTGATGAATTTCCTTCGTGCCGGTGACGATGCTAAGTATCAGGCTTTAGTTAAAGATTTAAAGCTTAGAAAGTAAATTAAAAATTTAAGTAAGTAACGCCCAATATTGGGGGTTGATTGAGGGGATGCCGAAGTTTTGCAATCTCGCTTTTTGCGAGTTTGCCAATCATCGAGATCCTCGCATTACCCCTGGGCTTTTATGCATATGAATAAAGAACAAGTTTGGAGCGCCAAAGTTGGTAATCAAGAGATAACTTTTAAGAGCGGCAAACTGGCTGAACAGGCTGGTGCCGCAATCACCGCTACTGCTGGTGAAACAGTAATTTTAGCGACAGCCACAATTACAAAAGAAGCTAGAGAAGGAATGGATTATCTTCCTTTTATGGTAGATTTTGAGGAGAAATTTTACGCTACGGGCAAAATTAATGGCAGCCGCTTTGTTAAACGCGAAGGTCGGCCCTCAGAAAAAGCGACTCTCACTTCCCGTTTAATAGATAGACCTTTGCGTCCTCTATTTCCTAAAAACTTCCGTCGCGACATTCAAGTAATTGTTACCGTATTATCGCTTGATGAAGATAATGATCCTGATGTGTTGGCCATTAACGCTGCCTCGGCTGCCCTAATGCATGTCGAAGGTTCACCTTTTAAAGGTCCGGTTGGGGCTGTCCGAGTGGGCCGAGTTGAGGGAAACCTTGTTGCTAATCCTTCAAGTTTAGAAATGGAAAAGTCTGATTTAGATTTAATTATCGCTGGCACAAAGGAACGCATTATGATGATTGAAGCTGGAGCTAATGAAGTTGCCGATCAAGATATGTTTGAGGCAATGAAGTTTGCTTTGCAAGCGCTACAACCAAGTATTGTAACTCAAGAACAGATGAAATCTGATGTTGCCGTAGAAACTTCGACTGAAGAAGAGGTAGCCGCCAACGCGCTTGAATTAGTGAAAAGCAAATACAACGGCGATATGCAAAAAGTTGCTATGACGGTTAACCGAAACGAGCGAGACAACGCTTTAGCAGAGCTAAAAAGCAAAGTTTTAGAAGAGCTTGAAGGTGAAATGAAGCAGCTAGATATTGCCCAAGCAGTCGAAACTTTATACCTGAAAACAATTAGACAAAATATTTTAGAGCAAGATCATCGTCCTGACGGTCGTGGCATTGAAGATGTTCGACCAATTGGTGCAGAGGTTGGCATCCTTCCACGGCCACATGGCTCAGGCTTGTTCAAACGCGGCCTAACGCAAGTTTTGGGCATCGTTACACTCGGCGGACCTGGCGAGAAACAACTCGTCGACACAATGGATGAAGAAGGTTCTAAGCGATACATGCATCACTATAATTTTCCACCTTACTCCACGGGCGAGGTTGCTCCCATGCGCGGCGTTGGAAGACGAGAGATTGGTCACGGCGCACTAGCCGAACGAGCACTGCTACCAATGATTCCAACCGAAGAAGATTTCCCCTACACTATTCGTGTCGTCTCAGAGGTTTTAAGCTCCAACGGTTCAACCTCAATGGGCGCCACCTGTGCTTCAACTTTGAGTTTAATGGATGCCGGAGTTCCTTTGAAAAAACCCGTTTCTGGAATTGCTATGGGTTTAGTCGCTAACGAGGATGCTTCAAAATTCAAAGTGTTAACTGACCTACAAGGGTTAGAAGACTTCGCCGGCGATATGGATTTCAAAATTGCAGGCACCAAAGATGGCATCACGGCCGTACAGATGGATACCAAAATTGCCGGTTTGACTATGGAAATTGTTGAACAAACAATGAAACAGGCCAAAGCTGGTCGCCTACACATAATGGATGAGATGCTAAAAGTTATTTCTGAACCTCGCGCTGAACTTTCTAAGTACGCACCAAAAATTACATCCATAAAAATTAATCCTGAAAAGATTGGTGAATTAATTGGTCCTGGGGGCAAAACTATCAATAAGATTATTGAAGATTCTGGCGGCGCAGATGTTACCCAAATTGACATTGAAGATTCAGGTTTAGTAATGATTACTTCGACTGACCAAGAGATGTCTAAAAAAGCTATTGCTATTGTTGAAGGCATCACCGCCGATGTGGAAGTAGGCACTATTTACGACGCGGAGATTGTCGATTTCGTCACCACTCGCGAAGGCAATGAAATTGGCGCCCTAGCGCAAGTATTGCCAGGCAAAGTTGGCATGATTCATGTTTCTGAAATGGCAGAAGGATTCGTCAAGAAAGCCTCTGATGTAGTCAAAATTGGTCAGAAAGTTAAAGTAAAAGTTAAAGAAGTAGACGCCGCCCGCGGTCGTATCGCTTTGTCTATCAAAGCTGCCGCTAAGAAATAACAGTCTGCTGGTAAGTAGTTTGTTCGAGCGCTCAGTCATATAATCCGAAGCCTTCCTACGGAAGTCTTCTCTTTTCGCCTGCCTGCCGGTAGGCAGGGAGCCAATTGAAATTGTCTCCTAAACATTGTCCGCTCTTAAAATAGAAAAAGCTCTAAAAACTACTTACCGGCAGACTTCATTAACTCAAAAACGTAATAAAAAAAAACCGCCCGAGTTGGGGCGGTGTGGGGTTCTTGACTTCGCGTCAGTCGTCATTGTCTTTGTCTTCATTGCCGAAGGTGACTACCGGACAGACCTTGGAATGCACTTTATCCATCATGTTGAAGAAGTTGCATATTCCAGTGTTTAGAACATTCCAAAGACGCATTCTGCCAATAGCCTTTCCTGTGCTCCTACCCCAGTGCCCTATTCGTCTGACACCGTTATAGAAGAATTGGGCTGGAATAGTTACGTCCTGTTTGGTGTCTACGGCATTCTTGATGTTCACATAAAGATCGTACAGTTTACACAAAAGCCATATGATTGCCGCCAATACTCCTACTACTAGAACTGCCTTGGTAAGCCACATGATTCCTGGCTGAGAAACTTCAACATAAACATAAAACCAGAAGAGTGGCGATTTCGGCACAAAGCCCCAGAACTGGAAAGCAGGATTGGGCAGACTTTTTCGATGGTGGCTACTATCGAAAAATGGCATCACCTCATTGGCAATACCAGGCAAAGGATTCATACCCAAGGCGAAAAACCCTAACAAGTTGACGAGTGTCGATAAGATTAGAGTAACGACAAAGCCTATTGAATAGACCCAGAGCCTACCTGCTGCCCACCAAGAAAGACCGCAAAGTGAGCTATGCAGAAAATGGTCAAAATCAAGCCAATTTCTGAAGAAAGAACCGGCTCTGCTTGTTTCTCTAATCTTCATGACACCCTTTTTGTTGTCGTAGGTAATGCTAGGTGAAGTGAGAATAAAGATGCCCATGTTGAAAGCAGTTGCTGCCCAACAACCCAGCAGCGCAACCAATAAGACAGCCAAGAAACTGAATAAGGCAGTTCCCCCTGACATGTGCTTGGCGGCCTATTGGTTGAAGTAGTACCCGCCAAGCATTGCTGTATTACTCAGCATTCTGAAAATAAGGTGAGTGGTTAATGCTAGGGCTGCCAAGAAAGGCAACCAGCTGAAACGTCTGATTCCTTCGGGCTTGATTCCCGCCAAGAAGATTGTGGTCGCACCGAATGCAGCCAATAGTACAATTGACTGCCAGTCTGGCTGAAGGTTCATCGCTCTTCTCCTTCGTTGTTCAGTTACAATCCTGCTAACAGGCTAGCGTACTGTGATATTTTTGTCAATAAAACCCTCGGTAAGCTTGACTTTTTTAAATTGTGCGTTTAAATAATAGAGAAGGTCGACTCGCGATCTATCCTGTACGCAAGGAGATCTGCTTTGCAAACCTTGCGCCCGACGAATCTGTCTGCGTTGCTGGCGGTGGCACTTGTCACGGTTGTGGCAATGGCTACTCTCAGCAATGCGGCTCCTCGACACGGACCGGCTGAGCTTGCATTGGCAGCTGTTTCGATCACCACCTCCAGCATGCTCGGTATCACGACTGAGCGGGACGCTTCGGCGATCGACACGCTCCAGGCGAGTACCACGCGCACCATTGACGCTGTATCGTCTATGTCGCTTTACGACGGCAACCTCGCCGAAACGGCTGCGACGCTGACGACCTCGACACGGCCCTATGCCCCAGGTGAGACATCGGCCGACACGACTCGTAAGCTGTATCTGAGGCTCCTGCTCGAGAAGGAGGTGCCAGTCTCCCTGACTGGTTTGAGAGCCCGCGGCCTGATCATCTCGACTGATCTACCGGCACCGCTCCGGCTCTGAAACAGAGCCGTTTCACCCCAGTACTCCGCCCGGTCGTCCGGGCGGTTTTTTTTATAGCTTTATTCTTCGTGCTTCTCACGAATGATGTGGGCTGGCAGTTTTCCGGTGGTCATTGACCACATAATGCCCAAAATAAAGAGCATTAGCACTACCATTAAGATATAAGGAATTAATCCCATCTTTTCAGATTCATCTGGACTGAGGAACTCAATATAGGTGAAAAGTCCAATTAGAAATATGAAAAGTGGCCCGACATACCACCGCTGCCATTTAGGCAAGAAGATCTCTTTTTCTACAATTTTTTTAGTCATAGCTGTTTTTAATATTGATTTTAAAGGGATTCCATTGTTCTGAATATTAATCGTCAAAAATTAGCTACTTGCTCGGTAATTTTTGACTCCTTATTACCTAAACGGACATAATAACACCTACGAAGCGATCACCCGAGCGAAGTAAGGCGGTTATTTTGTTCGTTTAACAATTTTGGTGGGTGCGCCAGGACTTGAACCTGGGACCGTTCGGATATAAGCCGAAAGCTCTAACCAACTGAGCTACGCACCCATATAAAAAA
Source organism: uncultured Candidatus Saccharibacteria bacterium (assembly GCA_964421635.1). Classification (GTDB taxonomy): domain Bacteria; phylum Patescibacteriota; class UBA1384; order CAILIB01; family JAUSJZ01; genus CAYQWZ01. The sequence continues at coordinate 42,173 of CAYQWZ010000003.1, read as the reverse complement.
CACCTCAAATCAACCTGTATAATATCAGTTTAGCAGTATTAAATCTACCCCTTTAGCCAATTCGCATAGGAGGCAGGTACGAAATGGCTTCCGCAATGTGAGCCGGTGTAATTTTTGAAGATTGCTCTAAATTAGCAATCGTTTGCGCCACTCGCACCGCCGAATAGACAGACCGCAAAGACAGCTGCAACTTTTTCATAGAAAGCTCCAAAGGTTCGCGCAAACTGTTTTGCTCAATTATTAAATTTAGTTCATCTTGAGTTAATAAATTATTGAGTTTTGCGCACCGAGCGTACTGATTCGCCCGCGCATTTTCGACTAGTTTTCGTGCCCTTTCGTGTTCCTCGCCCTTATTTTTTTGGCAGGATAATTGATCGATTGAAGTCAGCCTGACGAAGATTTGGAAGCGATCTAACATTGGGCCAGACAGTTTTGAGTGGTAGGAATTAATTTGCGCCACGCTACAGCTACACTCTTTTTGACTACCTAAATATCCGCAAGGGCAAGGATTAAACGCCCCGACCAACAGAAAGTCTGCCGGATAAGTAACTACCTGTTTGGCGCGAGCCACCGTTATGTGGTTGTTCTGTAGAGGCTCGCGCAAAGATTCTAGCACTGGTCTGGGAAACAGAGGTAGTTCATCTAAAAAGAGTAATCCTTTGTGAGCCAAAGAGATTTCACCCGGCAGAATTGGATTGCCCCCGCCAATCATGGCCACCTGCGAGCTGGTATGGTGCGGATTTCTAAACGGTGCTTGCCGAATTACGGGTTGATCTGAATTTAGTAATCCTTTGGAAGAATAGATTGAAGTCGCCTCTAGCTGGCCTTTTTCATCAATTTCAGGCATCAAGTTTTTGATAGCCAAAGCCAGTAAACTTTTTCCGACGCCGGGCGGCCCAGTCAGTAGTAGGTTGTGATTTCCGCTAACTGCTATTAGGGCCGCCCTTTTGGCTAAGCTTTGACCCAAAATATTATCTAGTAAAACCGCGTTCTCATCTTTTCTGCCATCTGTAACAGCTCTGCTTCCGGCCGCATCCTTTAACTCTTCTATTACGGCTTTGTGACTAGTCTTAAAACGGATATCTGACTGCAGCTGGGCGACTAGTTGACGCAAATTTCGAGCGAAATAGCAGCGCAAATTTTTTACCAGCGCCACCTCATTCTGCACCGCTTTGGGAAAGATTGTACGCAAATGATTCTGCTTAGCATAAATAGCGAAGGATACTGCCTGCTTGACTCGTCGAATTTGGCCATTTAACCCCAGCTCACCAAAAACAAGTAAATCTTTAGGCAACGGATTAATATATTTGGTACAAGCTAAAAGTGCTAGCGCGATTGGTAAGTCGTAGTGGGTGCCGTCTTTGGTGATTTCGGCCGGCGCTAAATTAACTACAATACATGTGGCAGGTAGCGTTACTCCAATAGACCGCAACGCCAAACGTATTCGTTCCTTTGATTCAACCAAAGATTTACCCGCTAACCCAACAATTGTCAGAGATGCCAAGCCCGGCCTAGTGGCTACCTCGACCGTAATTTGCTGCATCGCCAACCCATTTGGAGCTAGCGTTTTCACCTTTACAACCTTCATATTGGCATTATGGCAGCTTGAACATTAACAAAAGATTATCTTTGTGCTAATATGCAATTACCGTAAACCCTACCTCCCGCGGGCTGAATCCATAGAGAGTTTCTCTCCAGCACCTCCAAAGCAGGATCCTCCAGGCCGTGACAACCCCCCCCAATGCTGGTGGCTCTCTACTTCAGCCCCAACCTTCGCGCGTGTCGCACACCCGGAACCCTGCGCTTGTCGTACTGCGCAGGGTTTTTTTATTTATTAGCCAATTGACTGCCAAAAAGATTAATTGTAAAATCTAATGTAGTCTTTGCCGGGATGGTGGAATTGGTAGACACGCAGCCTTGAGGTGGCTGTAGGCGCGAGCCTGTGGAGGTTCAAATCCTCTTCTCGGCACCAAAAAATAATATTTTAACAGTCTCGCTACATAAAAAAGGGGGCCCTCCTTGGACCCCGCATAGAACTCTGGCCGAGCGGGCTAGGCTCGGGCGGACTTACCAGATCGACACTGGCAGTATCCTAAGATTCAGATCACCTCCTCCGAAGGGGCTCGGGCAGCTTCTGAGTGTACCGCTTCGGCAGTTTCATAGGCGATCTCCACAATTATTGTAACAAAAAAACCGCGGCGCTACGGGCACCAAACTGAAAATTGAGTTTGTTTAATTTAACTTAACCTAAACTATAAAAGCGATAATCAATAGCGCGACAACATTGACGATCTTAATCATTGGGTTGATAGCTGGGCCAGCAGTGTCTTTGTATGGGTCTCCAACAGTGTCACCCGTGACTGCTGCTTTGTGAGCTTCTGAATTTTTGCCCCCGTGTTCTCCGGCTTCAATGTATTTTTTAGCGTTATCCCAAGCGGCGCCGCCCGTAGTCATAGAGATGGCCACGAATAATCCGGTAACGATGGCGCCGACTAACAAGCCTCCCAAAGCATTAACTCCTAAAAAGTAACCAACTAAAATTGGGGTCAAAACAGGAATTAGCGCGGGCACAATCATTTCGCGCAAAGCAGCAATGGTCACAATATCTACAGCCTTGGCGTAATCTGGCTTGGAAGTGCCTTTCATAATTCCTTTATCGGCTTTGAATTGACGACGAACCTCTTCGACTACCTTGCCGGCTGCTCGGCCAACTGCCTTCATTGAAATAGCACTGAAGATGTAAGGGAGCAATCCTCCAATAAACAAACCGACTAAGACATAAGGATTTTCTAAACTGAAATCGAGCACTTTGTTCAAACCGTGCTCGGCAATAAAGATTTTTACTTCTTCTGTATAGGCGGCGAACAGTACCATTGCAGCTAGCGCTGCAGAGCCAATGGCGTATCCTTTAGTGACCGCTTTTGTGGTGTTGCCAACCGCGTCAAGCTTATCTGTAACTTCGCGCACACTTTCTGACAGCTTAGCCATTTCAGCAATTCCCCCAGCGTTATCTGTAATTGGGCCAAAAGCGTCAACTGTGACAATAATGCCGGCCAAAGAAAGCATAGCCATTGAAGCAATTGCTACTCCGTAAATGCCAGCCAAAGTGAAAGCGCCTAAAATTCCGGCTGCAATAACAATAATTGGCCAACCAGTTGAGCGCATTCCGACAGATAATCCGGCGATAATATTCGTGCCGTGCCCCGTAGTTGAAGCCTCCGCGATCTCTTTCACTGGTGCATATTTGTCTGAAGTGTAATAGTCAGTAACAACAACCAATAAAGTAGTAACCACCAAGCCAACCACAGCACTATAAAAAACGCTCATTACATCTATTCCGGGGACAGTGGCTAGCAAGCTGTTGGTGACAAAATAAAAAGCAATTAAAGATAAAATTCCGGACGCGATTAATCCTTTATACAAAGCGCCCATAATGTTCTCTGAACCGCCAAGTTTAATGAACCACGAACCAATAATTGAAGCGAAAATAGCTGCCCCACCCAAAACCAAAGGATATAAAATGATTACTTCGTTAGCACCAAAAATAATTGATCCGAGTAAAATTGCGCCAACGGCCGTCACCACATAAGTTTCAAATAAATCTGCTGCCATGCCCGCACAGTCACCGACATTATCACCGACATTATCAGCGATAACCGCCGGATTACGAGGGTCGTCTTCAGGAATACCCGCTTCAACCTTACCCACTAAATCGGCTCCTACATCAGCTGCTTTAGTAAATATTCCTCCTCCCAAGCGAGCGAAGACAGAAATTAAAGAGCCTCCGAAGCCCATGCCAACCAAAGTTTTAACATTTCCGGTGGTTAGCCACAAAATGGCGACGCCGAGTAATCCTAACCCAACCACTAAAAGTCCGGTGACATTGCCACCGCGGACCGCTACATCCATGGCAGCAGGTAAACCGTCACGCGCCGCCTCAGTCGTACGAACATTGGCTCGCACCGCGACACTCATACCAATGTAGCCAGCCAAAGCCGAAAGGATTGCACCAACTATAAAACCGATAGCCGTATTAATACCAAGAGCGTACCAAAGTAGTGCCCCCAAAATAACTGCCACCACTGACACAGCTTTATTCTGACGCGCCAAATAAGCCTTGGCACCTTTTTGAATTGCCGCTGCAATTTCTTGCATTTTAGAATTTCCTGCTGATCTTTTCATAATCGAGCCAATCAACCAAGCCCCGTAAAGAACGGCCAAAGCCCCTGCGGCCACCACAAAAATTTGATAATTACTCATAACAAAAAAATAACTAGTTACTTAAATCTGCATTCAATTTATCAGAAGCAGATAGGATTGCCAAGACTAAACCATTTATTTATAATTTAAGCGAAAGGAGATATCGATGCTCGAAGAGACCAAGCGGGTCGGACCGTTTCAAAGTGTTGGATCCTTCGCGCTGCAAATCGTCTTCGTCTTGATCGCCCTTGTTATTTGTGCCATCTTTCTGCCCCTTTTGGCAATCTCTGGCCGCTTACGGCCGGTTCCATCTGTTGGAAGTCCGCGCGCCCGAAAAGAACGCTGGCACAGCCGCGGCGCCTTCTCCTGACGACTTGCTTGCTAAGCAAGTCGTTTTTAAATTTATATTCAAAATCCTTTACAAAAAAACTACTTTGCGCTAATGTACTAATTAGATTATCCGGCTTCAAAAAGGCCGGATGGTAAAAAATAAAAGTAAAAAACCATCCAAGCCTTGGGCCTGTTATGCTCTGGCTTGACCAGAGATTTTTTAAATCATGACAAAACAAGCAATTAAAGATAAAAAACCGGCTAAAAAAACTGAGGGGGTCGCAGTAGACAACTCAATAATGGCGCAGCTAGTAGAGAAGAAAGGTGGCGATTTGATTCCTCACCGCATCGGCTCTATTGTTGAAGGCACCGTTATTCACGCCACTTCAAAAGTTATTTATGTCGATATCGGCGGCATGAGCATTGGTGTTATTCCAGAACGCGAGATGAGTGCTTTGCCAAAAAGTCTTTCTCCTGGTGATGAGATGAGCGCCACTGTGGTCGCTTTGGAAGATCACAAAGGCAATATGGTTTTGTCTGTTCGCCGAGCTGACCGCGATCGTGTGATTAATACTCTTACCACCGCTTACGACGAAGATGAGACTGTCGATGTTAAAATTTCTGACGCCAATAAAGGCGGGTTACTGGTAGACTACGGGGACTTCTCCGGCTTCTTGCCCGTTTCTCAGCTGGCATCAAAGCATTATCCTAAAGTAGATGGAGGCAATTCCGAAGAGATCTTCGTCAAATTAAAAGAATTGCTTGGCAAAACCCTGACCGTAAAAGTGATATCCTTCGAGCCCAAGAATGGCAAATTGATTTTTTCTGAAAAAGCAGCCGGCGACAAAGAGCAGGAAGAGAAAATTAAAGGCATCAAGGTTGGCGACATTATGGAAGGTACCATTTCTGGAATCGTTGATTTTGGCCTTTTCGTACAGCTAAAAAATGAAGGTAAGAAATTAGAAGGATTAGTCCATATCTCAGAAGTAGCTTGGGGTCGCGTTTCTAGCTTAGACGATATGTTTAAACCGGGCACCAAAATTAAAGCTATCGTCGTTTCCACAGATGACAATCGCATTTCATTATCTTTGAAGCGCCTAACTTCTGACCCTTGGAAAGAGATTGAGAAACGCTACAAAGAAGGAGATATAGTGCTGGGCAATGTTACTCGCATCACTCCGTTTGGCGTTTTCGTAAAACTTGATGACGAAATTGACGGATTAGTTCATATCTCAGAATTATCTGACGATAAGGTAGTTGATCCTTCTGACATCCTTACTCCAGCAAAGGAATACAATTTCAAGATTTTAACTATTGAGCCTAAGAAGCATCGCCTTGGTTTGAGCTTCAAGCAAGCTAATCAAGGCAAAGCGGCCAAGAAAGCTAAGGTGACGAAGAAAACGAAAAAAGTGATCAAAAAAACAGCCAAGGTTAACAAGAAAAAGGCCGTCAAGAAGAAAGCTGTTCGAAAGCCAATCATAAAAGTTGGCAAAAAGGTGAAAAAAGAGGAAAATAAGACTATCGCAAAAGCTAAAAAAACCTCTACGAAGATCAAGAAATAAATTATGAAAATAAGCAGAAAAGACAACACGCTGATTATTAAAACAGCCGATGTTAGCGTCGAGCTGAACGACTCAATCCATATTGCAGATTTTGAAGTCCCCGGCCCCGGTGAGTACGATGTCAACGGGGTCAGCGCCATTGTATTGCCCGAAAAAATTAGCACCGCAGTTTTGGGAATTGAAGGATTACAGGTGATGTATTTAGATCGTCCTTACGAAATTGACAAAGACAACGAGAATTTTTCTAATATCGATGTTTTGGCTGTTCGGGTAACCTCAAAAGAAGAGCTCAAGCTGGCTGACAAGAACGCCAAAGATTTGGAACCATCCGGTTTAATACTGTTCGGCTCTCTGCCTTTAGAAGATTTTAAAAAAGAGCTCAGTTTAAGTACTGACCCAGTCGATAAACTGAATGTTGTACCAACTAGCCTACCAGAAGAAGGAACAGACATTACTGTCTTGGAATAAAGGTGGACAATTTATTGTAATTGCGCTAATCTTATCGGGTTACCAATTACCAACATGCCGGGGTGGCGGAATCGGTAGACGCGAGGGACTTAAAATCCCTTGGGGTTTATACCCTGTGCCGGTTCAAGTCCGGCCCTCGGCACCAAAAATTTGTAAACATAAAAAAGCGGGCTGGGTACTCTCAGCCCACGAAACGCAGATTCTCGACTTCGATCGTCGCCTGAGCTTCGACCTCCTCCATTTCAGCGATAGCCCTCGCGGCTGGTTCTTCGACATTTCGATACCAGCCTGCCAGACCTTCGTTCTCAGGTTCATCTATGACTGGCAACTCACCAGCTCGAAAAGCCCTAATGCGCTCAGCCACCCAAGCTTCAGCTGGTTGATTGTTAGTTCCTGACATCGGCATCCTCCTTTTACCAAGATACCATTAAATTGCTCCTTCAAGTTTAGTAATTCTATTATCGTGATTATCGTATTTTGCAGATGAATAATGGATAAAATCTCGCAGCAAAGCAATAATATCGTCAGTTTTTGTATCAATTTTATTATCTAATCTTGCTTCTGTCCCTTTGAGATCTTGCTTAAGTTCGTTTCTAGTATTTAAAATTGCACTCAGTAAACTTTCTTGTGTACTCGAGAAGCCTTCTAGTCTATTCTCAAAACTTTCTAGCTTTCTGGTAAATATTTCTTGAGATTTCTCAATTCTTAGAATAGAATTTGCTAAATCATTATTAGTGACTCTTTTCTTCATCGTGTAAATATTATAACAAAACCCTACATTACAACCTGCCTGCCGGCAGGCAGGAAAGATTATTTAATATTAAAAAGCCTCAAATTTTGTCCACTCTTTTGGCTGCCCAAACAGTCGATTTTTCTTCTATAATAGAGTAGATGCCACAGTTTAAAGTCCCCCAAAATCTTGATATGGAGGATCGAATTGTAGGTAAGTTTACGCTTATCCAATTTGGTTATTTGGCTTTGGGTGGGTTAATTGCCTATCTGGCGCTAATTAAAATTGGCGGATTTTTAGGCATGGTTATTGCGGGCGCAATTGGTATTTTTGCTTTCGCCCTAGCAGCTATTAAAGTTCAGGGTGAGCCAATGCCTAAGTTTTTATCCTCATTGTTTAAATACATTATTACTCCCAAAGAGCGAGGATGGTCACAGTATCAATCCTCAGGTAAGCCAATTATCAGAGCCGATAAAGCGCAAAAGAAAAGTAATAAGAAGGTTGCTAAAAAAATATATTCTAAAAAAGATTTAGCTAATGTGGCCGAAGTGGTAGATAGTCATGGTTATTCAGAACTAGATGATGAATAAAGATATCCCTCAAATTAATTTGCCCATTGCTGGCATTGAAGAAGGTGTAGCCATTCTGAAGGATGGCTCTTTAGCGGTTGTACTTAAAGCATTACCTATTAACTTTGATTTAAAAAACGAGTTAGAGCAAAACTCAATAATTGCTAAATATCAAGGATTTTTAAATAGCCTAGATTTTCCAATCCAGATAATTATTAAGTCGCTACGGCTAGATTTAGAACCTTATTTAATTGGTATGGAGCGACATACAAAACAGATAGACAACGAGTTGCTCCAAATTCACGCTCAAGACTACATCAATTTTATGCGTAGTCTAGTTTCTGTAGCCAATATTATGTCAAAGCATTACTTCATTGTTTTGACTTATAGAAGTGCCTCTATTAAAGGCGCTTCTGGCGGAATGCTATCTTTATTCAAAAAACAGGCTGCCCCTTCACTTAGCCGGTCAAGCTTTAACCGCTACCGTGATGAGCTTAACACTCAGGCGAACGCCGTAGCGGGTGGATTATCACAGCTCGGCGTTCGCATCGAAGCGCTTAACACTCAACAGCTAATTGAGCTTTTCTACGGCATTTATAATCCTGATATTTCAGATACAGAAAGGCTGGTTGATTTAGAGAAAATTCAAACAGAAGTTGTTTCCAAAGAACAGATTATTACAAAAGATACTTCGCAAAAAGAAGCTAGCCCACAAGAACAGTTAATTGTTGGCGATCAGCCAAACGAGGCCCAGCATCTGGATGCCAGCTCGGATGAAATAAAACTAGATACGACTAGTGACAGCGTAATGAGCCAGATTGAAGTAGCCGATGTTCCTCAGGAAGCACAGAAGTTCGCTGAAAAACCAACCGCGCCGGCCGAACCAGAACCACCAGTCCAGCCGACTGAACCGACGGCGCCAACCGAACCAGCAGCGCCAGATTCAAATCCTAATCCTAACCAACCTAATCAACCACAATAATTATGGCTCTAAAATTACCTTTCGGTTTCAATAAACGCAAAAAATCTGAAGAGACAACATCTGAGAGAGATTTGCAGCGCCAAGCTAAACAGGCCTACTCAGCCGGCACAACTTCGGTGCGCGATATTATTTCTCCTTCTGGCATGATAATAAAACCGAATTACTTGCAGCTAGGCGAAACCTACACTAAAACAATGTTCGTCTATAATTATCCGCGTTTCTTGAACACTAACTGGCTCTCTCCTGTAATAAACTTTGATATCACCATTGACATATCTATGTTTATTTATCCTCAAGACACTTCATCTGTACTAAATAAATTAGAACGGCAGACTGGCCGCTTGGAATCTACCCGTCAAATTGAGCGTGAAAAAGGATTAGTGCGCGACCCTAAATTAGATGTCGCCCTGCAAGATATTGACGAGATGCGAGATGCACTGACTCAAGGTCACAACAAACTATTCCACTTCGCCCTTTATTTCACCATTTCTTCAAAATCCTTAAAAGATCTGGAAGAAATTTCGAACCAGCTGGAGTCAGCTTTAGGTGGCACCCTTATTTACACTAAGGAATCGACCCTGCAAATGGAGCAAGGATTCAACTCGACCCTGCCAATTGGCCACGACGAGCTGGGGGTTTTGCGCAATCTCGACACCGGCTCACTCTCTACTACTTTTCCTTTCACATCTGCTGAACTGACAGAAGACAAAGGAATTCTTTACGGATTAAACCGTCACAACGACTCCCTAATTCTGTTTGATCGCTTCGACTTGGAAAACGCTAACTCAATTGTGCTGGCTAAATCTGGTGGTGGTAAATCTTTCGCTATTAAACTCGAAGCACTTCGCTATTTAATGCTTGGCACTGACATCATTGTGGTTGACCCAGAAAACGAGTATCAGCGCTTAGCTGAAGCCGTCGGCGGATCTTTCCTGAATATCTCCTTGAGTTCAGCGCAAAGAATTAATCCTTTTGATTTGCCAGTAATTGAGAATGAGCGGGGCGAAGATGAGGATGTCTTAAAATCTAATATCGCTTCCCTTTCAAGTCTAATTCGCATTATGGTCGGCGGTGTCTCCCCTGAAGAGGACGGTATCATCGACACCGCCTTACGAGAAACTTACGCCCTGAAAGACATCACCGAAGACCCAAGTAGCCACAAAAATGAACCGCCAATTTTAGGTGATTTCGTTTCTGTGCTGCAAAACATTCGTAACTCCGACAGCTTAATTCAACGCTTAACTAAATATACTGAAGGCTCTTTCGCCGGTTTATTCAACCAACCAACCAACTTCGAGCTCAAAGGAGGATTTGTCGTTTTCTCAGTACGCGACCTTGAAGAATCCTTACGGCCGGTCGCTATGTTCGTTATTTTAAACTATGTTTGGAATGTAATTCGTGGTAAACTCAAGCGCCGCCTGATGATTGTTGATGAAGCCTGGTTAATGATGCAATACGAAGATTCCGCCAAATATCTGCAAAGTTTAGCCAAACGCGCCCGCAAGTACTATCTTGGCTTAACCATAATTTCGCAAGATGTGGAGGACTTTTTAGAAAACAAGTACGGCAAACCAATTGTGGCCAACTCTTCCATGCAGCTTCTACTTAAGCAATCCTCCAGTTCTATTGAAAAAGTAGCGGAGGTTTTTAACCTGACGGAACAAGAAAAATATCTGCTGCTAAACGCTAATGTTGGTGAAGGATTATTCTTTGCTGGGCAAAATCATGTAGCTATTAAGGTTATTGCCAGCTACACAGAGAATCAAATTATTACTTCTGACCCTAAAGAGCTGCTAGCCTTGCGCAACAAAAACATTAATTAAATGCAAAAGAGAGGGGACGCATCAATATGGATTATGGCTTTTGGCCTAATAATAATTCTTTTTGGTGGCGGCGCCGCTTTTGGTTTGGCCATGCAAGGAGCAATTAACGCTGTTCCTTTTTTAGGCTCGCGAGAAGGCTCTGATTATTCAACACCAGTTGTGTACACAGGAGGAGATATTTTAATAGCCAATGATGGTCAAGGTTCAATTAAACATGTGCATCCAGTTGCGTCATCTGCTTACAGAAAAGCAGTAGAGCTAACTGGCATGAGCTGGACAGTTATTCAAGGGCGAGGCAATGCCAAAGCTAGTCATGGCTACCATGCTGCCGAGCCCGGTTCAACATACACAGCTGCTATTGATGTATCTGTTCGTGGCAAATCTCATGGAGATATTGAAAAGATTGTACGAGCTATGCGCTCTCAAGGGTGGGCAGCTTGGTATCGTTCGTGTAAAACAAGAAGGGATTGGTGTGGAAACGAACATATTCATGCGGCTTATGCCGGAATACCATCTAAAAGTCAGCTAGAAGATCAGATAACATCCTTTCTTAATGATGGGGATGGTCTAGCAGATAGAGCTGGTTGTAACTGGATGGAATTTCCTGCAACCGAAGCTGAGAAAGCAGCTGTTCAATTTGTTAGAAGCAACAGAGCACCACTTATAAAATGAACAAATATTTATCATATATTATCGTCTTTATGGTAATAATAGCTATTGCCGGTATATTTGTTGGTCTTATTTTCAGCCCTTTTGGGTGGCTAAGATTTTTAAACACGGGAGGAATATTTAGTAGCGCCGGTCTTCGTTCTATCTCATCTGATGAAACAGTTTTTGTCACTTTTTATACTCCTGGGTGGAAGGTTTCAGACAAAATAGAGGGTGGTTGCGGAACCTTCTCTGGTGTAAATTATGCCTACCGCAATAAAACTACTCAACAAATTATCAATCATTGTAGCCTCTCTAATGAAGATCGGAAGAAATATCAAGACGATGCTAACTACGAGCTAGTCTCAGCTTTCTCCAATAATAATTACGCAGTTGGTGGCATTGCAGTTAATCACCCAACAATGTGGAAAAACGGGGCTAAGTGGCCAATAAAAACCAGCGACAGTGCACAAGTACAGACAGGCACTGCTTACTGGCTACACATTCCCGGTTACACCGACCAACCAGCTCCTGTTATTGATACCTTTGGTACTGCTACTAATATTAACGAACGCTATTACCAAACGATGTTGTCGACTGGCAAGGATATGACAAAGAGACTCGATTTAGCCTTTACTGGCACGCGCGATGAACAGGCAGCTCGCAGTCGAATGAATTGCCAAGGGGTAGATAACGACCTATACGCTTGTGAGGTTTCAGGCGTCACAGTTTATCAAGGAAATGCTTTTACTGGTGATTTAACTCAAATTGGAGGTAATATTAACTTTACAAATAGACCTCTGCAAAATCCTTCTTCTATTGTAATACCAGATAGCGTAACCTTTAATGGAAAAGTTTACAAAGGAGGAACAACAAAAGAAGCTGATGGTTTTTATAGAACCTTTGCGGACTTTCCACGCTTTACTCAGCACCAAGGCCCTTGGGCAAATACGCCTTATAAAGGTGTAAACAGCGCAGGTCAATTAGGTAATACAAACGCATCCATTGTAAGTTGTGGTGCCAATATTTCTTCTTCTGGCTGTGGCCCAACATCACTGTCTAATGCCATCGCTTATTATGTTGAAAGAGGAGTTCTTTCAACAAACAGCTTTAATAGCTCTATTAATCAAGAATTTGGTGGAAAATTTGACCCAGGAGTTACTGCTGAACTATCAACCAGAGGTAGGTGGCGACTTTGTGGTAGCGGCACAAGTGGCGCAATGCTTAACAGCGTCGGAAGTTTGTTTGGATTAAAAGTAACCAGTGCTGGTTGGCAAGCATCACTTAGCGCCCTAGCCCAAGGCAAACCAGTCATCGCCTTAATGAAAAGTGGAGATTTTACTAGTGGTGGACATTATGTAACTTTATTTGCCATAGATAACAGCCGTAACATTATTTTTCTAGCTGATTCTTACAAAAGAAATATCACAGCAGCAAAAACTAACATCGTTAGTAATAATAAAAAAGGATTATGGATAATAGAACCAAAATAATAATTGTCGTACTTATTATTGTCTTAATCGTAATTGGATTTTTTATGATCTCATCAAATAACAAAGCTATTAAAGCACCAACAACAAAATCAGATACTGAGATAACTGACTTTGGAGATAATCAACCAGATGTTGCTGAATCAGCACCTAGTGATAATGACGAGATAGCACAGCCTTACTCTGAAAAAATTAAAAATAACCCGTGGCTAGATTTCTTACCCCACTTTGCAGACAATTACAGCCTATATTTCGTTGATTTAAATAGTTTAAGGTTAGAAATACCCTCACAATATTTTAAGCAACAGGATAGTATAAAAGTAGACGCAAAAAACTGGTTACAAAAAATAAACGCACCAGTTGAGTCAATTAGTTTTGAAGTTGTAGAAAAATAAAATGCCATTTAAAAAAGTCATCAAAAAAATTAAACATATCACCTCGAAAGAGTACAAGCATCGGCAGTATGTAATTTTGTCTACTTTGCTGGCGGTTTTTTTGCTGGCACTAGCTGTCAATAGATTCATTCTAAATCGCAGCACCATTTTAATAAATTTACAGTATCAGGAAGTTGAAATTTTAATTGATGGGCAAGAAGTTAGTCTGGCACAAATTGATGAGGATACTTTTAAATTCGTCACCATTCCGGGTAAACACACCATTAGCATTATGTCGGGTCAAGAAGTAAACCATAAAGAGGTTATTGAAGCTCCCCGAGGCAGAACGGTGGAAATTACCCCAACAGTCACTATCGCTTCTAATCCTGAATCAGATGTGGTTGGTCAAGCCACCTATCTTTCTTACGACCGAGCGACTAATACCCTTTACTATTTAGGCCGAGATTTAACCACGCTTGTTCGTTATAACTTAGACACGGGCGAAAAAGTAGCCATCTCAGACCCAATCTTTAAAAGAAATTCCGATTTAGAATGGATTACTTCGCACAAAGCAGTGATTACCAAAGATAGCAAAAATATTTGGTACATTTTTGACTTCACTAAACCAGATTTCGTTAACTCTGAGTTTAAACTTTTAGCTGATCCTAATGTGCTAGATATTAAATATGACGCCACTCACAACCGTCTAGGTTTTGTTGAGTTCCGCGACAACGAACCAGTTTTTGGTACTGCTGACACCGGTATGAATAATAAAAACATTCTGGCTGTTTTAGACAAATTATCTGCTCCTGAGTTTGTTTGGTCAAAGGCGGGCACAAAAATCGCCGTTATTGATAATCCTTTATACAGCAAAGGCAATCTCTTTATTTACGATTTAGCTATTGATCAGCTCTACTCCGCTAACGCTAAGAGTGTATCTAAAGCCAGTTTTAGCCCAAATGGCGCCTACTTGGTAGCAGAAGAGAACGACACCGCTTTGCCTGTCTTGGTGCTAATTAATCCAGATACAGGAGAAAGCGACGAGCTGTTCACTTTGGCAAAATCTGGCGCTTTCGTTTGGCACGACGACAGCAACTTCCTAACAGTTCAGGCCATTGACGATAACGGCAACTCGCAATTAATTAAGTTTAATGTCAGTTCAAAAGAGGTTCAGCTGTATGAATCCTCACCAACTATTACCAATAATATCGAGCATATTTATTTGACGAACGATGAATCGACATTGCATTTTGTCAGCAACAATACTCTTTATAGTTTTCCTCTAAAATTAGCTCCTTGAATGGCCAATACACCTAACAAAAAACCAAATAACAATAATAGAAGGATGGGGCGCAGCCGTCGGTCTTTGCGCGCTGAGATAATCCGTCGTCGAAATGTTCCTTCCAAACCGGGGGCCTCAAATGTTGTTAATTTGGCGGCGCTGTTAAGACAGAAAGGTGCTCCGCTGTCTGGGGCTGGTCGCGATGCTGGGCCGACTGGTGATCGCGAAGAAGATTTTGATGAAGATTTGGAGCTTAGTGACGAGGAGTTGGAAGAATTAAATAACGCTCAATATTCAGAAGAAGATGAGTCGGAGCAGCTTGAGCAACAGCAGGAACGGGCTGAACAGTCGCAGTCAGACCAAAACAGACAACAAGAACAAGATAGTTTAGAGAAAGCCCGAGAGCAGAAAGCTGAGAGGCCAGCTGATAAAAGAGGCGAAGACCCACAAAGTCGACAAATTGACCCTAAAACCAGAGCTAGCAAAACTCCTGACACCAGAACGGTTACCGAATATGGCGGCAAAGCCGGCAAGCAAACAATGAAAACTGGTAGTCAGATTGGTAAACAGGCAGCAAGCAAAGCTGGGCAAGCCAGTGGTCAAGCGGCTAAAGGGGCAGCTGAAAAAGCAGCAAAATCTGGAGTGAAGGCAGGGACAAAAGCCGCTGGCTCTGCTGTTAAAACAGGTGCGCGAGCGGCTGGCAAGGCAGCTCAGGCCGGTGCTAAAATTGCCGCCCAATTGGGCGCTCGCGTTGCCTCAGTCGTTATACCTTTCATTGTGGCCAATATTGGGCCAATATTAATTGTAATTTTATTAATAGGTCTTGGGGCTGGCATCGCCAGTTTAATTGGCGGCGGATCACGCGGCGGTACTTTATCTCAGCCTGCAGACCTGTCTAATCCTACTGTCAAAGAAGCCATTGAACGGCTAGCTACCTTAGCTGGTGATGAAGAGATTCGACAGATTACTTCGGCTAAGGAGCTGACAGAAAGTGGCATTATTGAGTTTTTAGACAAGGTTGAAGAAGAGATTGCTGGCAAACCAAACTCTGAAGCCATAGTGGCGGGACCTTTAGCCACTGCCAAAACTTTAGCTCAAGAGATTGTGGGCGGCACAGAAGATATTGAAGATAAACTAAAAGAGCTATTTCAAAATCTCGATGAATTAATTAATCTCACTCTCGGCGTGACAGTCAAAACTCCGCAAGAGCTAGCCAGCAGGGCAATATCTGCGGTTGGAGATAGTGGAAATTGGGTCGGCAGTACTAATGATAATCCTAAAAGTACAAGCTTGCCTCTTCGCGACGGCAGCAATGTGGTGGGCGGTAAACGCGGCTGCGACCCCAGCGGATTTATTACATATCTGATTCGCGGCAACGACAGTAACTGTATTTTGTGTCTCAGCCCTAATGCTGTAGATTTACCAAAAACCTTTAGCACAATCTTAAAACCAAGCAAGGTTGGCGAAGATTTCGACGCCGAATCATTAGAGGATGGCGACATTATTATCACCTCCAAAGAAGTTGACAACGAAACACACTACGGTCTGTTTGTCTTCTCTGATTCTCAAAAAAGAGTCTATTTCTGCAGTTCAGATGGCGGCCCTCGCAGTGAAGATGAGGCTATATTATTCCAAGACAATCGCCAAATAAATCAAATCCTAAAGGTATCTAGGCCACAACTAACAGAATGAAAAAAGGATTATTTAAACAATTCATCTGCTTAAATATAATTGCTTCACTATCTTTATTTTTACCTTTAAGTACTCTGACTGTTTATGCCCAAATTGATCCTGATGAATTACCCAACTCATCAGATGAAAGCGACTTTGAAGGAAGTGGGGAAGATATTGAGCTTTTGAATCAAGAAAGTTCCAATCCTTCTGATTTAGGCGATATACCAAGAGCAAATGATTTAGAAGCGCCATTGAGTCGATCTTTTATTACAAACAACGACCACGACCTTGTCTACACACCTGGAGAAGGATTTCCCGACGACATTGATAGCTATGCCCTAACCCTTGTCATTGATGAACACAACAGTTTTGAAACAGCTTACGACAATGATGTTGTTATTTTTCTGAATAAACGAGAGGTTATTGATAAGATTGAAAATCAATCTTTTATCCCAGATGAAAGTGTTAGCCAAGACGACAATAGCCGAACTTATGCTTATGTTCCAAGAGAAGATGCTCAAAAACTAGAAAATATTAATAATGATGAGAGCAATAATATTTCATCTTCTCTTGAAGAAGATCTGACGGCTGAAGTATTAACAAAATACCTACCAAACTTCTATACAATTAATTCTGATCTACAAGAACGGCTGAATCCTCTAACTACTTATGAGCGGCGCTTGGTATTTGAGCACAGCCGAGATTTAGTGGCTATTACAGGTGAGAACAACGGGGATTGTCTTAATTGGAACGCTAGCGAAGACAACGAATTCATTAATGGTGCCCGCGATAAAGACCAATACTGCGACCCTCCGCGCGTTGATGTACGGGTAATTTTAGCCCTTGACTACCTACTCAAACCACGCAGCGATGGAGGTGCCGGCCGAGAATACTTGAAAGTTGAAAGATTAACTCAGTTTATTGAGAAAGGCAAGGAGCAGCAGAACCGAGCAGAACCAATTTTAGATGATGACGGTGACGGAATTTACGAGCAGAATGAAGGCGAAGAATACATTGACACCAACGGTAACGGTAAATGGGATAAAAGCTTAGAGACTACCCGTAGCCCTCACTTCGTAGATTTAACTAGCCGCGATTTTTCAACTCAAAAAATCAACGGCCAAGATGTGCCAATTAAGTTTAATGAAGGCTCGCACGCCGTTTCACAGGCTATTGATATTTCAGAGATTGATCGCATTCGAGTCACCACCCGCATTCGAAAAACCGGAATATTCAGCAGCTCTAACAGCTATAAGTTCCAAAAACCAATAAACATTAAAGTCGCTTGGCAATCAGATGACGGAATTGCCGCCGAACCTCTACCCGAGTTGGCTATTCATGAAATGCTGCAAGATCTATCTTTTAATAGCATTTTTGAGCTTTTAGATGCAGAAGAAATTTTAGGTGAATTCAATTTTGATGGCCGCACCCTCGACAGCTTGAGTACAGAAGATTTAGCCAAGTTTGTCGGTGGCCAGCTGCTGGGAACTCTGCTCGACGGCCAAGATATTTCACAGTTTAATTTTGGCGACACTATTAAAGATTTTGGTGCTATTGTTTTGGGAGGAGCTCTTAATGTTGACCCTGAAGCAATTCGCAACGCCAACTCTTTGGCCGATATTGAAGAGTACACTGGCCGTCAGTTTGTAGCTAAACAGATTGGGCTCGATAGACTGCCTGAAGGAGATAGTCCTAACGATTTACTTACGAACATTGGAAAACAGCGGCTAGCAGACCTCTTGGGCATCAAAAGTTACGCCCTAAATAACTACGACTCAGTGAATGGGTTTAAGGAGCATTTAGGATGGGGATACATTGAAGAGCGCTTGCCCGTACCAGAGAGATCCTTCGCTTCAAATGATATTAATGAAGTCAAAGCCGCTATAGGAGAGGCTCGATACAATACTGTTTTTGCCGCTCAAAATGCCATCATAATTGATGAGCGACTGCGACTACCAGCCAATACTACTTTGCGCTTTATTAACTCTGGCAATGTGGCTGAGTTCAAACAGGCGGCCGGCCAAAAAGTCTGGGATGCTAATTTAGGTCGCTACCATGTCGAATCTGCAAATGCAGCTGAAGATTATACTCCAGCCAGCCCTCTATTTATAGTGCAGCAGCTGACCAATAGAGAGAACGAAGGAGGGGCTGGCCAGTCAGGCTCACTGTTTATTCTAAAAAAATATTTACAGGATGCCGGACAAGGAGATATTGCTAACAGTGTTGTACAAATAGCTGAACGGCTTAAGGCTAAGGCCTACCAAGCAGAAAATCCTGGGCCAACCTATGATCCGCTTGAAGGCATGATTACATATAATCCTTCTAACAAAGATGCTCGCACAAGTTTCTTAAGCAATGCAGCGTCCGAAATCTCTTCTTTAGAAACTTTGACTGGCACCATTGAAGGATTAATCGCTAGCTTAAATGTCCCTGGCAACGGCTCAATAATCACTGCCAACAATCTCACTCAAGAAGAGCAGAAAAAAATAGCCCTGTATAATGCATCTTTAAATATTTTGAATGACTCTTTACAAACACTGCATGACTACCGCGACTATGGTCAAAACCCTGATGGTACTTCACAGCAACGCGACCGAGTTTTCGGCTTTCCGGCTGGCACGATGTTCGATATTATTGGGGGCAGCAACGCCGAGAGCGCTTTCAAAATAGCTGGCGTTTGGTACCTGTCTGAAACTCTACCTAGCCACGACCAAAAAGAGTTTAGAACAAGTGTTACAAATGTTAGCGGTGACACAAATTTCGTAGCCTCTAATCCAAAAGACAACTTCTACGCCGATGTCTTTTTGAGTGATAAACCAGCCCACGAATTTAGACGCATCGGTCGCCGCCTTTTAATAGAAAAAGTACAAGACAGCCCAGAATACGAACAGCTGGAAGACACTGAATTAGCCTCTGATATCTTTTTCTATGTTAATCGCTATCAAAAAATTTATGACTCCTTGCGCATCATTGAGCGGCGCGTCAGCGATTTCCCAGATGGAGTACAGGGTCAGGTACAAAACATAATTAACAACAGCAAACGCACTATTGCGGGCGTGGTAGAGCTAGGTGACAATTTAACCAACCTAGAGAGCAGCTACACTGTGCGCGATGTTAAAGATGACCTCTTTAGCATTATTGATTTTGTTGAGGATTCAGACAGTTTCGATTCCGTCAATCAGATATTAGGCGCCGCCTCAGATATCGAACGAGCGGTGATGGAAATTATGGAGGGCGATTCTGTTGCTTACAGCTCGCACATTCCAAGCGAGATTAGTTTGGAGAGTTTAAATACGAATGTTGGTTCACTAGAAGATGTCCCTCTGAATCCTTTACGAATACTTTTTGGCTCTGACAAATTGCTGATCAGTTCGGCACAAGGCGCTTTAGCTGGAGGCAATATAGATAACATTTTGGTGCATTTGGGAATTCAAAAATTAGCTGACACCCTAGATTTACCAAAAGAGGCACTCTATCTTTTCTACGAAGGCGACCAGACTGCCGATAATTTATTCTTCGCTGTTGGCTCGTCTCGAAATGATGGCGGAGAAACAGACCGACAAAGCCTAATCGAAAAGGGTCGCGAGCATATTACCGCTCGCACCATTAGCTCACTGGCTCAGAAGCTAGGTGTCAAAATTCCTGACTGGCTAACGGCCGACGATATCGCTGACTTTATTTTGGGTGATCCTGTTAAAACTTTGGTGGGTGTTGGTGGTCGTAAGTTAGAGCAAACCTTAGAGCTGCCAAGTGATTTTTTCAATTCTGTAATTTATCCTGACGGTAACACAGACGCGGAGCGCGATGAGAACCGGCAGCAGGCAATAATCAGCGCCACTTTAGGCAAACTGGGCATTGAACTTGATCTGCCAAAAGGATTCACCTTAACAGATAATCCGGTAGAGAGCATGGGGCAGGCCAGAATTGAAAAGATATTAGGATTACAAACAGGCGAATTTAAGGGCACCAGAGAAGAGATGTTGAAAGGCTCCGGTTCTATGAACGATCTTGAAAAGAGAGACTGGCAGAAGAAAATAATGGCTGCTTTTAGTATTCCTGTTCCTGATGAAGCAAAAGCTATTACCAAAAAGATGAACGACATTGAAACAGAGATGTACGAGATGACCACTTCTATGAGGTTATCTTATCTTGAAGCACGAGAGATTTTTGTTGAATCTGAAGGCGCTGACCGAGGAATTTTCTATCTACTAGATGATTATTTTGCTCTAGCTCATCAGTACGACGGATTAATCAACAGCAGTATTGACGCTGCCTTCGGTGGAAGCTTATCAAATAACTACTACGAAATTAGACTGAACGGCATTGACCGCCGACTAGGCATTTTAGATGAAGAGAATAACGGGCCAACTCGAAAGTGGATTGAAGGAAAAATCAGTACCGCTCAGCTTGTATCTATGGCTGGAGAGCAGGGAGCCACAGAGTTTGGTGGCGAGGCGTTTGCAGCCATACTCCAAAGACTAGGTGTTGAGGATCCAATTTTTGATGGTTTAATTTCTAACAGCAGCAATCGTAATTTTCTCATCGATTTCTTTAAACAGTCTGAGTATGACTCAGCCAGTTTAGCTCGGGTTTATAAAATTATGTCTGAGGCCTTCAGCTTCAATATTGATAAATCTTTAGGATTTGAAGCGGGCACCATGGCCGACCTCATTGCTAAACCAAAACAGGCAGATGAAATTCTATTCGACCAAGGAGTCCGATTATTAGCTGGCCGCGCTTTCGGTATCAATATGTCAGATACTAACACTAATGATTATGACCGTAGCATTAATGCCAAGAGAGTAATGCAACGAGTGCTGTTTGGCGCTTTATATAATCGCGATTCAGGTCACTTCGAGTTAGCAGGAGTTAATCCTACTGCAGCTATGGTAGGCGCCTTAAGCGAGTTTAGAGATATCGCTGGCCAGTACATTCAGCAACAAATTGGAGGCGAAGTTTGGCCGTTCTTCCAAGTTCCTATCAACGCCGTTATGGCTATCGCCGATTTAAATATTGAGGCTCTGTCTACTAAAGACAGTTATGTATCCTTCGCAAGCACCGCCAATAGATCTATTACAGAAGCACGCGAAGATGGCGTCGATGTCGATGGTGAAATTAATAGAGTTCGCAATGTTTTGCAAACCAGCAGCCATGCTCCCGCCCTAACCGAGGAAGAAGGATTAGCTAATGAAGTAGAGCAGCTAGTGTTGCAGGCGGTGGCGGCTGGCGCTGAGCTAAGTTTAGATAATAAACGCACTGACACCGAAAACGAGCTACAACAAAACTTTGAAGGTGGTGACGCCGAAACAGCTAATGAGAATGTGGTTGAAGAACCAGACTCTGAAGTGGCACAAACAAATAACGATGCCAGCTACGACACCGCTGACGAGCGACTAGACCAAGCCACCCTAGACAGCATAAAAGCGGCTGTACAGACAGATAGCTCCCGCGCTGCCGCCACCAAGAGCACTCAAATGGTCGCCCAAACTTCTTGGGATTACATTGGCAAAGAGTTCGGCTACGCCTCTATGGACTTTGGTTTATCGAAGCTACTCGATCAAAAAGGATTAGTAGCGCCTGGCTTATCTCGAATTTTATTCGAAGGAACGCCTGAAGAGAGAACAAACGCTATTGCCTATATTAGCTCCAATGTTTTGGCCAAGCAGTTCCGCAGTGATTTAGACAGTCAAGGGTTGGGCTGGCTGACAGAACAGCAAACCATTAAGGCCACTATTGAAATGATTCAGGGCAACAGCGCTAATATTAATGAGCTTCTAACGGAACAAGGATTAGTCCGTCTCTCTGGTTTTGAAGACGATCTGTTCGGCTCCGCCCTATTTAAAGACCTAGGCTTAGTTGATGGCACCTTGGCCGGTGTGTTTGGCTTTGCGCTTAACGGCAACGATCAATCCTTCTCAATTTCAGGAGTAGGTGTAAAAGGATTATCAGAGCTTTACGATACCAACTGGCTGCTTGGTCGAGCATTCTACTTTGGTGAACAAATTCTGGGAATTCAAGCTGGTAAACTGGCGCATGCCTACCAGCTTTCATACAATTTCTACAAAACTTACGATTCATACAGTCAAGCCGTAAAATTAAAACAGAGTGCTGAACAGATAGCCATGCTCAAAACGCAAATGGTTAACGCGGCTATTGAGCTAGGAATTTATGTAGTAGACTTAATTTTTGGCAAAGAGATTGCTAAAATTGAAACCGCTATCGGTTTACCACCAGGCACAATTACGGGTGCACTAAGTTTAGTTTTAACCGCCTTAATAATTGGCACCGGCCCAATGTTCTTCGTCAGCTTAGCCATCTTTGTGTTAGTCACAATCTTTGGCTTTGGCAAAACTAGAATAACTACCAAAGCCACCGCCGACGGCTATTATCCTTTTGTGGGTAAGGTGGGAGAGTTCTCCCCACCTTTCGACCCGAGCACGGGCAATGTGCCGTACACTCAGTGGCCAGCGGCCGAGACGCTGAATGATATTGGTAAATTAAAGGGTACCTATTTCGGCGAATTTGATCCGACAAATGAAGTGCAAAAACTCCACGGATTCAAAGAGGCGGCGCGCGGCAAGGTGATTAATTTGGTAACTGACCTTTTTATGGGAGAAGAGCGCGGGGCTGAATACTACACTTCCGATTTTTATCCTACTCAAGTATTAATTCACCGCATTAACGAGTCGGCCGATGACGCCAATAAGGTTCAGGGAATCGAAACTTCTGTACAAAATCATGACCTATATCAAGAAGACAGCCAATACGCTGACCAAATTTACGCTCTCAATTTGCGCTATCGTTCAGGAGCCTGTAACTCAAACGCTACTGGTGATCCGAAGAATTACGGCATCTGCACCTCCCCTGACTTCTGGGATGTAATCCATATTGCATGGTAATGTAGTAATAGTGATAAAATTATTTTACAAGTCTAAGTCTTAAACACTAATAAAATGAAAAGAGGGATTAATTCGAGGCTGTTACTTTACTCTGTTTTGGGTGTCGTAATAGCTCTCTGTGTATTTATTTTATTTAAGTATGTACTAGTCAGACCATCAGCCGATGTTTTTGATTCCTCTGTTTGTGAAAATATTGATTATAACATTGAGGTGGTTGTGGTAGATGTAAACAAAAGCAATCCTAAACATACACTAACTGCCTATAATGAAAATGGAGTAGTCATAATTAATGCTCCTGCTGTATTAGCCAACGCAACCTTTGAAAATATTGGTGAAGAATCTTATTTTACAAACGAAGAATCCCTCACAGGAATGACCCCTCTTGGTGTGTACAAAATGGGACAGGCTTGGACCAATCGCCAAGATGCTGTAGACGAAAATGGAAACCCTGGAACCAATCACAATGGCACATTTATCCCCTATAACGACGGAATAGCAAGAAAGGGCTCCTTTGGACCGTTCTTTATCGATCTAGAAGGGACACCCGTAGACGAAGGTAGTTCGCTTTGCGGCCTTGAGACAGATTCAGAAAAAAACAATTGTCGACATATAGGGATTCACAGCACAGGTGATGACAACCTTATCAATTTCACAGCTGGTTGTATTAGAAGTACTACTGACATAGTAGAGGCTTTAATCGACTATAAACACGAGGGCAAAAATATTATAGTAACCGATATTCCCTTAGCTGGTTATATTCATCCAACCGACGAGATTTTTCACAAAACTAGCCTGTCTGATATTTGGATAATAGACGAAAAAGCTGGGTTAAAGAAGTTTAAAGGCCCTCTTAATGCCAAAGTAAGCATTGTCGAAGGTAAAGGAGATGAAAAAAATCCAATCCCCCCAGACAAAATTCATGACTTTACCGACACAGATGGACACCCTTATTGGTGGTTGGCTGAAATTGCTAAACCGATAGGTCCTTACGAAATTTCTGTTTCAGGAGCTGATGGGTACCACGGTGATGAGACCTGGGTTAGATACAATCGTAAAGATGGAAACGGACAGTACGAGAGTAAGGAGGGTTCTACCGATACTAACTTGGCGCTTCTGGGAATGGATGGTAACTATTCTTACTACTTTGGTCAATGGTGCCCGACTGGCTATCACGGTAATTTATTAGCTAGTGGCTGGGACTTTTTTGCCTCTAATTCTGTTATAGAAGGATCGGAAAAAGAGGGATATCGGGTTGTTCTGCCAATCAAAGACTATTTTCCTAAACTTGGAGAAATCGGGGAGGGAATAAGCGTCGAAGACGCTCCAGTTTCTAAGTTCGCTGTTTATAGAGCTTCTATTCCTTGGAATGATGTAGGTTATGGTAGCAATAACCACGAACCGTGGGCCCTAATGTCTTTAGAAGAAGGAGCCGAAAACAGAGAATTTGAAGAAATGACGGGTGGAGGAGCTCTGGCGACCTTTTATGTTAATTACGGCAATGTTAAAGATATCGAATTAGATTTAAACACATCTAATTTAACCTCGTCAGAATTAAAGGACCTGCCTCGCTGGGGTGTGGTAGTAAAACAGATTGCTAAAATCAATCATACAGACAATGACTTCATTGCCTTAGCCGATGAATTTGAAAATTATCCTCCTAGTAAAACAGATGCAACTACTATGTCGACAGCTGAAAATACCGATTCAAAATCAGAATCTGAAGATCAAAGTGAAGAGAGTGGCAACGAACAAGGAACCTCTGCAACTCAAAGTACAAATTCAGAACCAACAACAAGCATTCCGGAAACTGAAACCAGCTCGGTGTTTGAAGATGAATACAGCGAGATAGTGTCCGAGCCAGAAATGACATTTAAACCAGTAGGAGATGATTATAAATGGTTTACCGAAATAAATGATTGGAGTCCAGATGAAAATATTTTTACTGAAGAGATAACTGCTTTTGATCTTCAAGAAATAACAGAATTACCGGAATATGCACCAACATATGAAGAACCATTTCTAACAGATTTCTTTAATCTCGAACCAGACCCTGTGGTTTATAGTGACCCGGCTACCAACATAGACTACTTATATAAACCTAGCCCTGAAAAGGAATACTTTAATGAGCCACTCGACTATATCTCAATGGATCCACTTGATTTTATGTATGACACTTTTGTAGCAGTTATAGACTACTCTTTAGACTATATCGACGACATCTGGAATATTTGGTAAAAGAAAAGCGGCCGCGTACAACGCGGCCGCTCACGGGTCTTGCTCGAGCGGTTCCACCTCGATATCAAATCGTTGAAATGATTTGTCTTGGTGGTTCCACACGACGGTGAAGTACGTCCACCCCGGTTTCATGACCTGTTCTTTCGACCAGATTCGACTAGCCGGAAGTGGTAGGAAGTCCTTTCGGCGAACTGACAGAATGATCGTTCTGTCGCTGTAACTCAGCCGTATCGGCTCTTCCTTATGAAACGTGGAGTACTTGTACGCTACCCCGGGCAGGGGCACATACTGGACTTGCCTCAGCTTATGACCATTATCGATCAGTTGCGAAGCAAGTACGGCGCACACCACCAGGAGGACGACCGCGCCGAAGGCGGCCAGCACAACTCGTTTCTTAGACACTCTAAACACCTCCTGATTGCCAGTATTGTACCTTAATATTCCCCTTTTGTCAAGGTACTATATAAAACCTTAAAATATTGCTAAATAGTTGCAAAGAATGACCAAATAAGCTAGCATTTACAGGTAATGAAATTATCTTTTAAACCTAACAAACGAAAAAGAGTCCGCACACACGGTTTTCGCGAAAGAATGAAAACTAAGAATGGTCGGGCTGTTTTGGCATCTCGCCGCAAGAAAGGTCGAGCTAAATTGAGCGTGTCCAATGAAAACCGCAAATATGTAGCTACCAGAATTAGCCTGAAAAGAGCTCGTCGTGTAAAAGGATTAGGCAAAAGCCAAGTTAAAGCCCCTGCTAACAAAGCCCCTGCAAAACAAGCATAAATAATGCTAGCACGAAATTTTCGACTCCGAAGATCTGTCGATATACAAAAGGTAGTTAAATTTGGTGAGCGCCAAATTGCTCCCCATTTCAAAATTTATTGGCAGCTCAATAAAAACAATAATGAGCAGGCTCTACCGACCCGTTCAACCGTCGTCGTTGGCAAGAAAGTTGCCAAAGGTGCAGTCACTCGTAATCGCATTAAAAGACGAACAAGGGCAGCCCTGAAGAGTCTGCAGATGCCGGCTGGTTTCGACTTAGTGATTTTTCCGAAAGAGAAAGTTTTAGATCTGCCGTTCGAAGTTTTAGTCGATAATTTATCGGCACTGATTAAGAAAATAAGATAGTATGAAAAAGCTTGTCTTGGGCTTGATTGTTTTATATCAGCGCACCTTATCACCTGACCATGGCTGGTTTAAAAGAATGAATCCCAACGGTTATTGCCGTTTTCATCCTACTTGTAGCCATTACACCTACCAAGCTATTGACCGCTTTGGTATTATAAAAGGCAGTTATTTAGGAAGCAAGAGAGTGCTACGCTGCAACCCTTGGAATAAAGGTGGCGTAGACGAGGTCCCCAAAAAATAATTTATGTTAAAACAGTTTATTTACATTCCGTTCTTCAACCTACTGGTCTTTTTAATTGCTGTTATGCCGGGACACAGCTCTGCTTTAGCTATTGTTGTAGTTACTTTGATAATCAGATTTATTTTGCTTATTCCCAACCGTCACGCCCTTGAAAACCAGAAGAAACTGCAGGTCTTACAGCCCGAAATTGAAACTATCCGCAAAGAGTACAAAGATCAACAAGAGCAGGCCAAAGCTACCATGGAGCTCTACCAAAAAAACAATATCAGCCCGTTTGGTTCTTGTCTGCCAATGCTTATTCAGCTACCAATCCTTATTATTTTATATCGTGTGCTGCAAGGAGGATTCGCCCCAGAGACTATGTCTCAACTGTACTCATTTGTGCCGCAGCCAGAGTTTATTAATCAATTTTTATTCGGCATAAATTTATCTCAAGTCGACACCACTTATATTCTGCCTGTGCTGGCCGCTGGCTTCCAGTTCATTCAAATTTTAGCCACTATGGCGGTCAACAAGAAGCGCGGACAGAAAACTCAGGGCATGGGAATTATGTACTTCTTCGCTTTTATGACCTTTATGATTGCCCAAAAAGTAAACGCGGGTGTTGTTTTATACTGGGTAGTAACAACCATTTTCGGCATCTTCCAACAAGTTCTAGTTAATCGCTCTAAGACAGATGTCGTTCACGCTTCAAGCTTGGAGCCACCAAAAACTCATAAACATACCAAAGCTCTGTCTGAATCATCAAATTCAAAATCTAAAGATTCGACCAGCGAAGAGAAAAGCTCTAAACGCGGCATTGAAATTACTGTCCGTCGCCCTAGCAAATAATTGCCCCTTCCGGTTTCAATTTGATACAATTCAGACAGAAGTAATTTATTTACTATGAATAATAGGTTTGATTGGAAACTCTTTTGGGCTATCTCATTACCCGTGGTTTTTGTCGTAATTTTATCTGCTTTTTACTTTATTCCAAGTTTTATGTCATCCCCGCAGTACGATTTTATTTACAGCACTGACAGAGCTTATAACGCTGGCTACCAGCTCAGCAGCAAGGGCGGAAGAATCACCGCTACTCCACATAACTACAACTATAACTCCAAGCTGTTAGACGCTGATTTACCAGAAATTGATCTGAACTCAGTTGAGATAAAAAGATATCTGGTTAGAGAAAAGAAAAGTATAACTTTAACTGCAGCTGAGGCTAATAAGCTTGAACTTTCAAATGAATCAACGGCTCCCGATGGCTACAAAATCGACGGCGCAAGCTACCGCGGCGGATTAGTAAACGAAGTATTAATCGGTGGCTCTTACAGCTCTTACAAAGATGTATATTTAATTAAGGATTTCGCTAAAGATAAAATTGAAATCGACACCGACAGTAGCTACGATTTTAATTTCTTAGGTTGGGTAATAACTGATTAAAAACTAAAACACTATGGATAAAAACTATTTACTGCAAGAGATAAAAAGAGGTTTGAGTGAGGGCACAATTACGAGTAGCGATTTAGCTTCTCTTTCTTCTTTCTCCACAGATAATTCAGTAGCAGAAATGTCCGGCCTTGAAGAAGTAAAAGATAAATCCTCCTCTAATAAAATTACAGAAGCGTTTTTTTATATTGGCGCTATTTTAATTGCTATTGGAATATCTGTCGTTATCGGCGAGAACTGGGAGGCTCTAGGTTCTTTTCTGAGAGTATTGGTAACTTTAGGCACCGGAGTTATTGCTTTTATCACGGCTGTTTTGTTAGAGAATAGAAATACCAATGTTAAGATTTCCAACGCCATCCATATTATTGCAATCTTTGCCCTGCCTCTTGGCTTGAATATCTTATTCTACGAAATGGGCGTCGATATAGAAGCTTTAAGCATGCAGGCTGTATTGGCAACTTTAATGTCCCTAATATATTTGCCAATGTTGTTTCTGCGAAAAACAGAGGTCTATTTGGTAGTAGGCACTGCATGGGCGCTGTATTTACTAGGTGTTATTACAACTTTACTTAATCAAAATATCAACCTCAACCAAACACTTATAACTTACGAGGTCATTTTCCATGGCGCAATTGTGATGACTGTCGGAAATTATTTCTCTTCTAAAATGCATAAAGGATGGCCTCGTTTCGGTTCAATCCTTCAGTTTTTCGGCTCAATTACTGTGCTCGGAGGGTTTTTCTCTTTCGTCTATGGTAGTGCGCTATACTCTATGGTCTTTCCGCTGTTGGCGCTTGGCATGATGTATTTAGGAGTTCGACAGGGTCAAAAGTGGGTCTATGCGGTTTCCTCAATCTATTTAACTGTTTATCTAATTTGGCTAACTTTCCGCATCTTCCCAGATGTCACCTTCGCTTTAGTCTTTAGTGGAATTATTATTATGTTACTTGGTTGGGGCAGCTTCACTGTTCAAAAAAAGTACTTGGTGCGAAAATATTCAAACCCGCAAAGCTAAGCCCTTTGGTATGGACAATTTAGCCCTTTTCGGCTAAACTACCTAGGTACTTTCGAGTACAATTTAATTATGGAGAGGTGCTAGAGTGGTTGAATAGGACGGTCTTGAAAACCGTTAGGCCTTCACGGGTCTCGTGGGTTCGAATCCCACCCTCTCCGCCAAATAAAAATACCCTTCTTATACAAATAAAGGGTATTTTTAATTTATCTATTTTTTAAGCTGGAGGTTCGTTTTCAAGAACAGCTGAATAGCGCTCTTCAGCATCCTCTTCATCATTAAGTTCTAGTGCTAGCGCAGCTATGGCCCATTCAATATCTGCTTGGTTCATTAAATGACGAAAATCTTTTTCGTTCTGCTTATCAATGCCTTTGGCAACATTTGCGATATCCTCAAGGGATCGACCACTTATTGGGCTAGGTTCATTGCGTAAAATTGTAATATGATCCATCAAGTCTTTTACCTTCAGCTGATTGTTGTCTAGCCAGCCTGTTCCCTGCTCATCCGTTGTTGTTGGCCCATCTTCCTTAATTAAATTACTTGGTGATTCGCCAGTCGCCAACATAACATTAATGGTCATGTAATCTAGTAGAGACAGTTTTGCTTCCTCATCAATCTCTTCACTTAGTTTGACACTATCTAATATTTCGGAAGCTCTCTCGTAAAAACGTTTAGCCACTTCCTGGTCATCAGCCAATTGTAAATATTCACTTAACACTGCATTGCGCGATCTTTCCATTGCTTCGCGTAGATCTTGGGTTGGTTGTAGCCTTTCTCCTTCTGCTAATCCGACAACTTGGCTGGTCACTCTGTAGGTAAGAGCTGCCTGCATTTTCTCTTCTACCGCCGTCATTGCTTCTGCCGGCTTTGGAGCACCAACTGATGCTACTCCCGCCGCAATAACTGCAAGGATTTGTTTGCCGTAAGGTGAGGTGCGTATTAGTTCAGCTATACTACTTATTAATCCTAATTTCTTAATTTCCGCTTCGTCAACTTCACCTTCGTGCCTAGAAGGCATTTCTGGATTAGCCATAATAAATTGTTACTTATTGCATTTAATATCTCATAAAAAAACCCACCCTGTCGTACGGACAACTTTGAGTGGGTAGGGTTTGTGATAGCCGAAGCTACCGCTGAAAGATATCAATTTCAGAGTCAGGAGCGAAGGGAATAGCCCGACCCTCAGATTCCATCCAAGGGAACCTTTCGCACATCTGCTGCCACATCATCCAAGCAGCTTCGCGGTAAGAGAAGTGGCCTGCAGGCTTGGTGCGCAATTCACAAAGATAAGTCATCGCCCTTGTATCACCTGCGTAAATGCTAGCCTGCCGACAAGCAAACGGGTAAAGATAGTCTGCTCCGTAGTCCAAACGCTGGCCAGCAAACATATTAAACAAAGTTCCTCTTAGTTGGTCTACTAACTTAATTGTCTCTCTCATAGTGTGAGCCCACCTATCATCAAGACCCATCTGAACCACAACATCGGGTATAGCAAAGCCAAGATGCCCACCAATGCGTTGATGTAGCTGCACCCCAGCCCGATGTCGATGAAAGTCTCGAGCTGCTCCGCGATCAAGTCTTACTTCAAACATACACTCGCGGGCAGCCGCCATGGCCAAAGGCAGTTCATCGTGCGGCCCCCTATCTTGAAGATAGAAGTGAATCATCGCTTCAACACTGCTTCGACTCTCTTGCGCAACCTGTTTCATAATGTAACTTAGTGGCACAGTTGCCCCTTCGTAAACAAGCAAAGAAGCCTGCAGCACCAACGGATCACAATCATATAAGAAGGTCGATTCGACCAAGCTCAAGTCTTGATAATCAAAGCCTCTATCATATGGCTCGGCGCATCGATAACGCTTGTTTCCTAGGTTGATCAGGAATTGGTTGGCTTCAATATGTCTGACTAACGAAGCAGCCACGGGCTCAGTGTAAACACTCTCCATTCCTTCAGGAGTGTGTGGGGGAACCTCCATAGTAGCCACTCGAATCTGCTCCGCCAGCTTTCGCACCTCAGAATAAGGTGAAGCCATCATACGACAAAGCTGCCGTTCCAAAATACGAATGCTCATTACTTGAGCAACAGTAGTCTTAATTCCACCAAACAGCCAGTAACGAGCAACATCGAAAGCGCGCGCCCTGAGAGTACTCTCGTACTGTCTGTCGCTCATTCCGTCTGGCTTTGGAATGCTCGTTCTATAACGCTCAAAGACTGTTTCAAGCCAAAAACGATATTGAACAAGCAATCCTTCAGCAATTCTCATATATGTGTCTTCTTTTCCGGCTAGTATAATCTCTGGAGGTATGGTAATAGCCGACTTATTACCGAAATCTCCATACCGAGTCGATTTTTCTTGCCCACCAGCTAAATATTCAAACCAAAGCTCCCAAGCGCTAATCTGAGAAATACCTTCACAAACAAACACTATCGTGGCCATATCGGCAATGGAAGCATGACCATAGTTAACAAAATATTTCTCAAAGAATTCTAGAGCTTTGCCCCCAGTAACTTCTGCCAATACTTTTAGTATTGGGTAAGTAGTACGCGAGATCATAGCTAAAGCGGTCGCAGTTTGTTCAGGTGTGTATCCGTGCACCGCAATGACTTGAGCGCCACTGGATGCTATCTGTGCTGCCATTGCAGCCTCCTTCTCTTGGCTAGTAGCCGCTATTAGTATATCGCATTTTTTGACACACAAAAAATTATACTTTCTTCAATTTTTTAAACATGCTTCAATTGATTCAGTAATTAAATATTTTTTATGACCTCAAACTTATGGCTGCTGATTGCAATTTTAATAGCAATAATCGTTTTGGGCATCGCTTTCTTCTTAGTAGATAAAAAGAGAAGTCAGAAGGTAGATTACCGAAATCTGTTCGTGATGGGTGCTATTTTCTCGGCTGTCAGTGTTCCCACAAATAATAATCCTTTATTAATTTTAGGATTAATATTTGTAGCAGCCGGTTTGGTAAATTTTAATAAGTGGGAGCAGAATCGCACTCGCTGGTCAGATTTATCCAAAGAAGAGAGAACGGTAAAACTTTGGTTAATGCTTATATTGCTACTGGTCTTAATTGTAGGAATTGCAATCTTTCTAATAGACTGAACTATTAAAAAGCGTAGATCTTGTTTTTGATATACTAGTTTTAGCTCTGAAAAAGGAGTTTAGCTATGGTTATACGAGAACTGCCCAGTAACGAAATAGTCGCTGCCAATTTAGCTCTTGTTGAAGCAATAGAAGCCAGATTGGCTCTGACAATACCCAGACGCGTCAGGGAAAAAATGACCATGTATGAGCTGTACGAAAGAGGTTTGTTTGGTAACCATCTACTGTTTTGGACCAGCGTCGAACAATTCGAAAATGACTTAGCCTCCGCGGACGAGCCCAACATGACTAAGATGACTTTCGGTGTTCGCTGTCTTATTCCCGGTAAACCCGTGAGATACCATCTTAAACCCAATGAGGTTGTCCCCGCCATCAATGAATTGGGTCTCAGATACTATCCGAAGATTCATATCTCTCAAATGGCGCCTCATCAGTACGGCACAGTCTCCTGTGAAATATGTGATCGTGATTTCGGCTTGGTAGTGAAGACTGCTACCGGTCAGGTACCTATGCGTACCGCCTTCGCAGATCAAGAAAGTGTTACTATACTTAAAGGTATAAACGCTAGAATATGGCTCAGACGCCATCTTGATTTTGCCAGCTTTGAAGATATTTTTATGCTTCTGGCAATGTTCCCCGATCATGTTATTGAAACTACTAGCTTCTCCCGCCCAGTGGGAGTAGTGTGGGGTCGTAATACGGTCGTTTGGGAAGTCCGCTACTACTAGCCGTCCGAACCGGGCGGTTTTTTAGTTGGCTTGTTTTGCATCCTTCGATAAGAGAGAATATAGAAGATATGAAGATTTTTATTGGGGCTGATCACGCTGGATTTGCTTACAAAGAAAGGATTATAAAATACCTACAAGGCAAAGATTTTGTGGTCGAAGATTTGGGAAATGAAAATTTTCGTCCGCGCGACGACTATCCAGATTTTGCTAAAAAAGTGGCTGGCGCTGTCGCTAAAAATCCGCAAAACAACCGAGGTATCTTAATTTGCGACTCGGGCGTAGGCATGCAAATTTCCGCCAACCGCATCAAAAAGGTCCGCGCTGTAAACGCATGGAACAGCAAAATTGCGGCTAAGTCTCGCGAACATAATAATACTAATGTTCTGTGCTTAGCATCACACTATCTATCTTTTTTTAAAGTAAAAAAAATAATTAATACTTGGCTCAATACAGATTTTAGTAGTGCCAAAAGACATCACCGAAGAGTCAATAAAATATAATGGCCAACGTTCAACGCACAATTTCTAATATTACTCGTCGCTCTGAAGAAAAAATTACTCGCGACAAGGCACAGAAGATGAGCTTCCCCTACGAAATGCTCGATCGTTTTCCGTCTAACTTAGAAATCCTTTCATTAATGACCCTTGATGAAGTTAAAAAATGGAAAGCTGCTCCCTATATTAAACAGGGCACCAAAGTAAAGGTGGGCATTGTACACCCAGAGAATAATCAGGCGATGGCTTTTTTGCGTCAGCTGGCAGATAGAAATAATTTAACTCTCACTTTGGTTGTTATCTCTGAAAGCAGTCTGGCATATATGATTAGCTTGTATGAAGAGCTACTCGAACAGGCCGACGAACAACAAAAAGAGTTGGCCCAAAAAGCAAAGATGGCTGACGAGAAAGATTTTTCCAAACGAGTTAATACTTTTGAGGATTTAAAAAAGTTCGCCCAAAATGTTTCTACTACTGAACTTTTAGATCTGCTTATCGCTGCGGCGGTCAATCTGCGCGCTTCTGACATTCATATCGAGCCCGAAGAGCAAGGTTTTTTAATTCGCTTTCGCATTGACGGCGTGTTGCAGGAGGCCATCCATTTGGGCACAGATAAATTTAAACCAATTGTTAGCCGCATTAAAATGCACGCTAATTTGAAGCTCGATTTGGGGGAAAAACCGCAAGACGGCCGTTTCTCAATGCAGGTTGGTAATCAGTCAATTGATTTTCGTGTTTCATCTTTACCTTCTCAATATGGGGAAAGTATAGTGCTTCGAATCCTTCGTCAAGATGTACAGCAGCTAGACCTTAAGCAATTAGGATTCAACCCGAAAGATTTGGCAAAAATCAATGAGGCCATAACTAAACCGTACGGCATGATTGTAATTACTGGGCCGACCGGATCTGGAAAAACTACTTCTTTGTACGCTTTGCTAAATAAATTGAATCAGCCGAATAAAAAGATAATTACACTAGAAGACCCAATTGAGTATCGGCTGGAGGGCGTGGAACAAAGCCAAATTGATTCTTCAAAAAGTTATTCTTTTGCCGATGCGCTGCGGGCGGCGTTGCGGCAAGATCCTGATGTAATAATGATCGGTGAAATTCGTGATGAAGAGACAGCTCGCATTGCCCTCAACGCCGCCCTAACTGGCCACCTAGTTTTAAGTACCGTCCACGCCAACAACGCCGTAATGGCCATGCCTCGACTAGTAGATATGAATATAGAACCCTTTTTCTTATCCGGCTCTATTAATTTGATTGTCGCCCAAAGACTGGTGCGCAAAGTCAGACAGAATGAACAGACGAACCAACTAGAATATTTTGGTCGCACGGTTATTGCGGAAACTATTAAACCGAGTGCCGAATTTGAAAGAGCCGTGCTGAAAAAAACTGACTTCACAACTTTATTTGAAATCGCTAGGAAAGACGGCATGATTACTATGCACGAAGACGGGGAAGCCAAAGTAAAGGCTGGCTTAACTTCTAAAGAAGAAATTATGCGCGTCTCTCAAAGAACAGATCTTTAATTAATCCTACAGTTTTATAGCCTTTCTATTGACTCGGAGTAGTAAATTTTGTATTCTCTGGTTGCGACTTCGTGTTGCACGAAGGAGGAGGGACATGACCAAGTTGGGCCGCTTCGCGTTCTACCTGAAAGAGAAGCTTCTTGAGATTACCTTCTACTCTCTAGCGCTGGGCTGGCTTATTTCAGCAGGAGCCTGTTTTATCTGTTTTGCTCTGTTTTTTTGGAATCTTACTATGCAAAGTTGGCATCACTTAGTCACATCATGGCTATCATGCTTAATACTTACTTGTATTGGTTGGATCTATATCTCAATAGTTCAATCCTTACGCAAACCAAAAGACAATACATATTTTGTTGGCACACGGGTCATTAATAGTAGATTGTTTTGCCGAGCTATAGAGATTCCCTTCGTACCACTGACCTGTGCAGAGATGTCTTCCGACTACACTTTTGACAAAAACACTGCCAACATGAGGTTGGTTTATCGAGAACACAGTGAGTCCTACAAGGACTATCGGGAAAGGGTAAGATCGATGTTTGTCGAGTCTCTCGCTGACTGGTGTCAAATTCACTACCAGGAGATTCTTGATAGACACATGTCTGCCGTGCTTGAACAATTACAACGTTTCTCTCTAGGTGGAACCATCATCATATCTCAAGCTCCCCCAGCAAGAATTGAGGATGTCACACTGACTGAAGTTATTGATATTGATGAAATCATAATGTTCTTTGACTTCGGTGGAATCACCTTCCGCTACAAAAATATGAATGAGCAAGACGGAGGGTTTACTGTTCCAGGTGAACTTAAGAGAGAGTCAGACGAATCGCCACAAGCGTACCTCAGCAGGGCACTAGAGTTTACATCACCTGGGGTAAGGGCAGATTGTCTAATCTACTGACAGCTCTGATATCAGGAGAGAACCCCAAGAGACGGCCACTGGCCGTCCCTTTTTTATGTCTAAACCCACTGTGGATAAGTATGCTACAATGTTTGTAGAAGCTAATTTTTTTGACTAAATTTTTAATGAATCCTGAAGAATTACATTCACTTTGGAAAGGGGTTTTAGGAGAATTAGAAGTCTCCGTCTCGGGTGCTAATTTCAAAACTTGGTTTTCCAATTCTATTTTGTTAAAAGTCGATCGCACCACCGTCACTGTCGGTGTGGCCAATGCCTTCACTATTGAATGGATTAAAAACCATTTCGAGGTAGACTTACTTAAAATTTTAAATAAACACCTCGAGCAACAAATCAAAAAAATATGTTTTACTGTCCTTCCTCAAAGCCGCATTCAAAAGACTAAACAGATTGTTGATCCTAACCAAACGAGCTTACTTGAAGATGAAAAGAATGCTGGCAAAAAACAGTCTCGGCCGGCTATCGCTTGGGCTCGAGCAGCCGAGAACGCCAATTTAAATCCTCGCTATACATTTGAAAATTTCGTCGTTGGCAACACTAACCGTCTCTCGCACGCTACCGCCCAAGCAGTCTCAAATAATCCTGGTACACAACATAATCCTTTTTATATTTATGGTGGCGTAGGATTAGGAAAAACACATCTAATTCAAGCAGTAGGAAATGAGGTTTTGCGCAAAAAACCTAATAAGAAAGTTATTTATGTTAGTTGCGAGAACTTTATGAATGAGTTTGTATCCTCAATTTCTAGTGGAAATAAAGAAGAGTTTAAAAATCGTTACCGCAATGCAGATTTAATCTTAATAGACGACATCCAATTTATTGCTGGTAAAAGTGGCACACAAGAAGAATTTTTTCATACTTTTAATGCTCTTTATCAAAAGAATAAACAAATTATTTTAACTTCAGACAAAGTACCTCAAGATATTCCAAAATTGGAAGAAAGGCTGGCTAGCCGTTTTCAATCAGGTATGATTGCAGATATCCAGCCACCAGATTTAGAAATGAGGTCAGCAATTTTAAGAGTGAAGTGTGAAGAAAAAAACTTTGAGATGCCAGACGAATCTATTAATTATGTTGCGGAGAACATAGAATCAAATATTAGAGAGCTTGAGGGGGCCCTAACGACCATTCAGACGCATGTTATGGTCAATAATGTAGAGCCTGAACTTAAGGTGGTTGAAGAAGCTTTAAAGGGCATCTTAAAACAAAATAAGAAGAAGAAGCTTTTATCGGCTGACCAAATAAATGAAATGATTTGTGATTTTTATAGCATTGATAAAAAAGATGTTATTGGACCGCGTCGCAATAAAGAGTATGTTCGTCCAAGACAAATTTTAATGTATTTATTAAAGAATGAGTTGCGCCTATCCTACCCTAATATTGGGCGCTACCTTGGGGGAAGAGATCATACTACAGTCATGCACGGATGCGGCAAAATAGAAAAAGAGCTCAAGAAGAATGAAGATTTATTTTCTGAAATAAAGAATCTAAAATCTAAACTTTATCAAGTTACTTAATTAGATTTTTATAAGTCTCTTATATTATTAATCTCTTATTAATTAAGATAAGTAGTGTTAGTAATAATAAGTCTTGTGGATTTGTGGAAAAGACATCAATAAAAATTCTAGTATTCAAATATTTATATCAAGGTTGTTAATATTTTATGTGGATTAAGCTGTGTGTAAATGATTATAAATTTGTATAAGTAACTAATATTTAGAGATAAATTTTGGCACGAGGCTCGAGGTTGTGAATATGTGGTTATACTTATTAACAATTAATCCACAAAAATAATAAAGTTGTACACATGTTATACACAAAGAATAATTCCAACTAAAAAGGTAATATTAATGAAGTAGTACCAAATTAGTTATTGACCCATATTACAGATAAAATATTTTAATGAAGTTATCCGCAACGCAGAAAAATTTAAGTAAAGGTCTAACCCTAGTGTCACGCGCAGTTGGTAATGCCGCCACGCTGCCTGTTTTAGCTAATATATTAATGGAGACAGAGAAGGGTCGTCTTCGCTTGTCAGCCACAGACTTGGAAATTGGCGTTATCACTTGGGTTGGCGCTAAGGTAGAAGTTGATGGTTCAACCACTGTACCGGCTAGAACACTGGTTGAATTTGTTAATAACAATAATGACGAAACAATTTCCTTTAAAACAGATAAAGAAAAAATCATCGCTCTTTCAGAATCCTTCAAAGCTGAAATTCCGGGTATTGCTGCTACTGAATATCCTTCTATTCCGTCAATTGAAAAAGGCACTTCATTCTCTCTTTCTAAAAATGAGTTACTGACCGCTCTCTCAGTTGTAGTAGTAGCCACCGCTGTTGATGAAGCGCGTCCAGCCCTAGCCGGAGTTTATTTAAAAGGAAAAAATAATAGCATTAATATTGCTGCCACAGACAGCTTTCGCTTAGCTGAATATATTTTAGAGACTAACGACCTAAATGGTGAACTAGAAGTCATTATTCCTTCACGGGCAGTACACGAAGCAGTGCGAATTATGTCGGCAGAAGATATAGATGTTGTACAATTTGTGGCCAGTAATAATCAGGTGCAAATTACTGTTGGTGACAGCATTATTGTGACTCGCCTAATAGAGGCAACCTTCCCTGAATACACCAAAGTCATTCCTACAGATTTTGTGACAGAAGTGGTATTAGATTCAGCAAACATTGCTAATGCTTTGCGTATGGCCTCTGTTTTTACTACTAACCAAGCCAATAATGTTCACATTAAAATTGAAGATCAAAATGTGCGCCTGACCTCTGTGGCCTCGCAGTATGGGCAAGAGGTTTCTGCCCTAGATGCAGAAGTAATGCACAATACAAATGAAAAAACCCTAGATATCGCTTTTAATACCAGATATCTTTTAGATGCAGTTAACGCCGCCGCGGGCAGCAAAATTATCATCAAGTTCGCTGGTCCTACGGCGCCGGCTGTGGTGGCTAATCCTGATATGCCGAGCTATCAACATATTGTGATGCCGATTCGTGTCAGTAATTAATGCTCAAGAAAATCGAATTGCAAAATTTTCGCTCTCATAAAAATATCTCTTTTGAGTTGTCTAATTTGACCTTAATTGTTGGGCCAAATGGAGTGGGAAAAACAAATATTTTGGAAGCAATCTCACTCGCGTCTACTACTCGCTCTTGGCGCACTAAAAGTGATATCGAGGTAATTAGTTATAATAAAAACTTTGCCAAGATTCAAGCTGATGATGTGGTAGTGGTGGTGCATAATAATCCTTACAAAAAAGAGTATGCAGTTTCGGGCGTCAGAAGGATTGCCAAAGAGGTGGTTGGTACCATTAAAACAGTTTTATTTGAGCCAGAAGATTTATTGTTGGTGCTCGGTTCCCCGGCCGTCCGGCGCCACTTTTTAAATGTTGTTTTATCGCAGTCAGACCGAAATTATAGCGACAGCTTAGTTAAATATAGGCAGGTAGTGATGCAACGCAATAAGCTTTTAAAACGTATTCGCGACAAACAAAGCAAAGAAGATGAATTGAATTTTTGGGACAAAGAACTGGCAATTTTGGCTAACCAAATTTGGCTCACAAGATCAGCTTTTATTAGTTTAGCGCAGCGCGAATTACCTAAACATTATGTCTGTTTGAGCCAAGATAATACTAAGATAACAATCAAACATGAGACGCATCCGGCGGAGACAGAAAGGCTGGAAGAAGAACAAGCGGCACTTCGGGAACGCGAGATAATGTTTGGTCAAACTATACGCGGTCCGCACCGAGATGACTTTATAATTAGCTTTAATAATGTGCCCGCTCGAAGCTGCGCTTCTCGCGGCGAGGTGCGCTCCCTAGTTTTTGGTTTAAAAATGGTAGAGTTAGATTTTTTGAGTAAAGCAGCAAGAGAGGACGATAATGATGTTGTTTTACTATTAGATGATGTGATGAGTGAATTAGACCATAATCGTCGCGAACGACTCGTAGAAGTGACCTCAAGCGTTCAAACAGTCCTCACCACTACTGACCTTGACCATGTACCAAAAGTTTGGCGCCAAAAAGCCAAAATAATTGAACTAAAATAATCTGTAAATTCTTCACCAGCCTGCGTTAACAGACAAGGTGAAGGGGTTTAGGTTGACTTGTATGATGAATTCATATATAATCATATAATTTATAAATAAGTTGAGGATTATGGAAAAAGAAACAGAAAGAGAAGATATTGAAGATGAAAAACCAGAAGATGAGAAAGACCCCTATGATAAAGCGTTAGATGAGTTAAGAGAAAGAGATGTTGCAGACGGTGTTAGGGTTGAGGATTTTGATGAGTTGGGAGAGGCTGCTTAATTAAAAGTAATTATCTGTTTTAGAGGACAAACAAAAAACCGGTCAAAGTGGCCGGTTTTTTGTTTATTGTGAGAACAAGATAATCTATTTGTAATGTTGGTTAATGCTAAAATGGTTTTACGATGAAAAATAATAATGTTACCAAACAAGACATAAAAGAGATTGTTCAAGCCAGCCGTGACGATATCATGCAGACTATGCAATCTACTGTTCAAGCCAGCCGTGACGATATCATGCAGACTATGCAATCTACTGTTCAAGCCAGCCGTGACGATATCATGCAGGTGGTTTTAGATATTAATGACAAAGTAGACGGTTTACGAGGAGAATTTAACAATTTTACAATTGAAACTAAAGACAGATTTGATCACCACGACTATCTATTGAAAAATATTCTAGAAGATCTCGATGCAGTTTTACCAAACCATGAAACTCGTATTTCTAAATTAGAAAGGGTGAGCTGATCAATTATTTTGGATAAAGAAATTATTAAACCTCTTTCAAAACGGCGATGACTAGCGGCTCGCGTTCGGTTTTATTGAATAGGAATTTAATTAGTTTGCGACGCACCTCTTCTTTAACATCAGACATGTCTGGCTTTTTACCAGTATAGGCCTGCGTTACAATGGTTCTGACTAGCTGTCGTGCCTCATTAACCAACTCTTCATTCTCGCGCATATAAATAAAACCGCGTGAAATTATATCAGGGCTGGTTTTTAAATTACCTGTTTTTCGATCAACAATAGCAACGGCCACAAACATTCCGTTCGTAGACATCGCTTTGCGATCGCGTAACACAATATTCCCTACATCCCCCACTCCTAATCCGTCTACCATAATGAAACCGTGCGGAATGTACTCTTTTGTAATTTGTACTTTACCATCAGGCAGAACCTCAATAACCTGACCGTCAGAGCCGACAATAGTTTTATTACTATCAACACCCAAGCTTTGGGCAATTTTGGCGTGAATAATTAATTTATGTCGATCGCCATGAATAGGTACGAAATATTCAGGTTTGGTTAGGGCAATCATTAATTTCAAGTCTTCTTGAGAGCCATGCCCTGAGGTGTGCACATCTAACTGTTTATTATAAATAACCTGTCCACCAGCTCGGTAGATAGCATCCATAACATTAGATACAGAGCGTTCATTGCCAGGAATAGGGCTGGCTGAAATAACTACAGTATCTCCTTTTCTAATTTTAATTACTTTGTGGTCTCCGCGGGCCATACGGGCTAGAGCAGCTCTATCTTCACCTTGAGCACCGGTA
This sequence comes from uncultured Candidatus Saccharibacteria bacterium, assembly GCA_964421635.1. Taxonomy (GTDB): domain Bacteria; phylum Patescibacteriota; class UBA1384; order CAILIB01; family JAUSJZ01; genus CAYQWZ01. The sequence continues at coordinate 722 of CAYQWZ010000003.1, read as the reverse complement.
GACAATACCACCAGCTTATTATCTGGAATGTTTTTAGCTTGCCGTTCAGACACCATAGTGTTTGGTGGCACAGTAACTGCTTTAATGCCAATAGCCATCTCTAAGGATTTTTGCATACTCATACCGACAATCAGAATCTTGCGACCGTGTTTGTGGGCCGCGTTAATAACCTGTTGCATACGGTTAATAAGGGTTGAGAACATAGCAATAATAAGTCGGCCATCAGTCTCTTCAATAATTTGAGAAAGGGCTTTTTCTACTACTGCTTCTGAAATAGTGTGACCTGGCTTTTCAGCGTTGGTCGAGTCTGAAAATAAAATTTTAACGCCATCTACTCCCAATTGTGCAATTTGGTGGAAGGATGCAGGTTTGCCGTCAGCTGGCGTATAGTCGAATTTCCAGTCGGTGGCGTAAACGAAACGGCCGACAGGAGTTTCAATATCTAGACCCATAGCGCCAGGAATAGAGTGATTTAAGCGGAAGAAGTTTATCTTAAATACTCCTAGCTGAATGCTTTCTCCATCGGGGCTAACTGTTTGTAATCGTCCACCATCATTAATGGCGAACTCTTCGAGTCTCTGCTTTACTAATCCTAAAGTGACATCTGAACCATAAAGGCGTGGGAAGCCAATTTTTTCAATAATATAAGGTACGGCTCCAATGTGGTCTAAGTGACCGTGAGTAATAATGGCACCACGGATATTCTGTTTAAATTCTTCTAA
>CAYQWZ010000002.1:0-139209 GCA_964421635.1 uncultured Candidatus Saccharibacteria bacterium | reverse complement strand
TTTGCGCCGAGGCTGTTTCTTACGATTTCACAAAAAGTGAAAATTGGCGGAGAGGGCGGGATTCGAACCCGCGGTACCCGTAAAGGCACACTCGCTTTCCAAGCGAGCCCGTTCGGCCACTCTGGCACCTCTCCAAGGACTCTACGGATTGTAGCTTACCTGTTTTTCATATATTTTTCAATGAAAAGACGGAGCCTGCGCTCCGCCTCGAGGTCGGTATCTACGACAGATCGGGAAGATGGAAGTCGCCATCGTTGAGGGCGATAACGAAATCAAGAAATTCATTATCTGTGATTGGATTATGATCACTTGAGACATCAGTGGTGACAGCTTGAGCCATTGGCTTGCATCGTGTGGGTTGTCTATCAGGCGAACGCCTTTTTCTTGCCAGCCATCGGTGTCTTGGGAGGTTACTATCTTTTCTGTACATGCTGCACCTCCTATCCTTCTTTTAGTATACCAAGTTGTTCAAAATGATAGAATAGAACTATGAATAGCAACGATTCTGTATCCGAAATTAAAGAGCGCATTGACCTAGTTGAGTTTATCTCACAGTATCTTCCTCTAAAGAAAGCTGGGGTTAATCATTTAGGATTATGCCCTTTTCACGATGAAAAAACGCCATCTTTTACTGTTAGTTCTGAGCGACAAACTTTCAAATGTTTCGGCTGCGGCAGAGGTGGCGATGTGTTCAGCTTTGTGATGGAGAAAGAAGGGATAGATTTTGTTGAGGCGCTCGAAATGCTAGCTCAAAAAACTGGTGTGAAGCTGGAGCCGCGACGCGGTGACTCATTAATAGCTCGACCGCAAAAACAGAATATCTACGAGCTGAACGGTTATTTAGCCAAATTTTGGCATCAAATTTTGCTCAAACACGAAAAAGCTAAAGATGCCCTGCATTATTTAAAGCAAAAACGCGGATTATCTGACCAAATCATTGAACAGTTTCAAATTGGTCTGGCTCCATCTAATCAAGCCACTAAAGAAATCTTGAATAAAAAAGGATTTAGCTCGGCCGACATAAGACAGGCCGGCGAGCCAACTCGTTTCGCCGGCCGTATAATTTTTCCTATCGCCGACATTACGGGCCGCGTCACTGGCTTCACTGGAAGGCTGCAGCCTCACGCGGAATCTGATTTACGCGGCCCTACCGGCCCAAAATATTGGAATACCCCCGAAACTCCTATCTTCAAAAAAACAGAGACACTTTACGGAATTCACCTAGCCAAAGATACAATCAGAAAAGAAGAAGTAGCCATTATTGCCGAAGGCCAAATGGATGTCATTGGTTTTCATCAAATTGGTCTAACTAATACCGTCGCCTCTTCTGGTACTGCGCTGACAGACAAACAAATTAAAATTCTGTCGCGTTTTTGCTCTGAACTAGCTTTCGCTTTTGACCCTGACGAGGCGGGCCAAAAAGCGGCCGAGCGCGGTTTTGAAATTGCGCTAAGTTTCGATATGAATCCGACTGTCATAAAATTGCCTGACGATAAAGATCCGGCTGAACTGGCGCGGGTTAATTCACAAAAACTAATTCAGGCTTATAAAACACGCCAACCAATAATTACTTGGCTTTTAAATAATGCAGTCGAAAAACACGGTACAGCTACCCCTCAAGCCAAAAAGAATGTCACTAAAGATATCTTCCCCTGGATTAGCCGCATCACCAACGCAGTGGAACGCCAAAGCTGGCTCGACTTGGTAGCTGAAAAAATTAATATCAGCACCAAAATTTTACAAGAAGATTTGGCGAAAACTAAAGCCAAAAACATTCCTCGACCACAAACAGACAAAGAGCCGCTGGCAGAAATTAAAATAGATACTTTACAAATCTTAATAGGATTGTTGGGCTTGCATCCTAGCTTAATTGACAACACGCCCTATATTGAAAAACTTATTAAAAATACGACTTGGGTCGAAATCTTTAACTATCTAAAAAACAATAAAGAGCAAAGTAGTCAAAAAATTACTCTTTCTCGCGAAAACACTAATGCCTTAAATGAAGCAATTTTACTAGCCGAAAAAGAATACCAAGATTCAGATATCCATAGTTTAAAAACAGAAGCTCAAAATTTGGCTGAGAGAGTACGAATATTTTATAACGACGCTATTACAAAAAAAATTTTAAAAGCTATCAAAGATGCTGAAAGAACCAACGATCAAGCAAAAGTTGACACCTTGATGAATAAGCTGCAATCTGCTACCATTGCTAAAGAGACAGCAGAGTAATTTTTTATTTGTGACTAAAAGACCTCCCAAGAAATATATAGAAGAAATTTTAGATTTCACCCCCGAACTTATTGCCGTAGCTAAAAAAGGAAAATCGCATGGTTTTGTGACAGAAAAAGAAATCCTTCAAGCATTTCCGTATGTTGAAAAAGATATTCCTCAAATTGATGCCCTGCACGATTATTTCTTTGATAACGGCATAGATGTATTGCCTTTTTTATGTAAGGTCTTACGAACAGATGAAGAGAAAACTTTAGCCGGCAAAAAGAAAAAAATCAAGAGAGATGAACTAACTGGTCTTATTGAACATGGCTCTTTAATTGACCAAGGGCCAAGCCAATCTCAGCTGGAAGAAGAAGATGTGCCTAACTTATCTGACGACTCGGTGCGTATGTATCTTCGAGAAATTGGTCGCATTCCTCTGCTTAATCCTAAAGAAGAAGTTAAGTTAGCCAAGCGCGTGGCGATGGGAGAAATTTTGGCTAAACGACAGCTGACTGAGGCAAACCTGCGTTTAGTTGTTTCAATTGCTAAAAAATACATTGGTCGCGGTTTAGGCTTGCTTGACTTAATTCAAGAAGGAAACACTGGTTTAATTCGAGCAGTTGAAAAATTCGACCATACTAAAGGATTCAAATTCTCAACCTACGCCACCTGGTGGATTCGCCAAGCTATTACTCGCGCCATTGCTGACCAAGCACGAACCATTCGAATTCCTGTCCATATGATTGAGACTATCAACAAACTAATTCGTACCCAGCGCCAATTACTGCAAGATTTGGGCCGAGAACCTTCACCCGCTGAAATTGCCGCCGAAATGGGAATTGAAGAAGACAAAGTTAATCATATTATAAAAATTTCTCAAGAAACAGTTTCTCTCGAAGCTCCCGTTGGTGATGAACAAGATTCTCAGCTGTCTGACTTTTTAGAAGACAAAGACAGCATTACACCTCAAGAATCGGCCACTTATCAGTTAATGAAAAATCATGTTGCCAGCATTTTGCAGGAATTGTCTGCACGGGAACAGAAAATTTTACGAATGAGGTTTGGCTTAGAAGATGGCCGCTCTCATACTTTAGAAGAGGTTGGCCAAGAGTTCGGCGTCACTCGCGAGCGCATTCGACAGATTGAAGCTAAAGCACTAAAAAAACTAGAAAAACACCCAGACTCCACTCGACTGAAGGATTATTTATAATTTAATTAGCAAATCCGCTAATAGTGTCTGTACTATCGGGTTTAAAGTAAGCACTAATTTTATGTTGCCCATTTAGAGGAATCAACTCAATTAAACGACGATTACTTAATTTGTCACCTTCATCATTCGCCCGTACTTCCTTTATTGTCACCATTACAGACGAATCACCTCTAACTTCAATATTTTCAAACTGAAAGCTAATTGGTCTGACTGAGTTTTCAGCCACCGCTTCATTCAGCACACCTTCAAATTCGGGACGCCCCGCAGTTGACGGAGTGAAAAGTGTTGCCATACCCGAAAATGAGCGTTGATTATAAGCCATTAAAAAAGCATTCGTAATTTTTATCGCTTCTGCTCCTTCAAGCGTAGAAGAGCTTCGTTTAACTTCTTTTAGTACTAAATCTTCATCGTTAACGCCGCTCTCTTCATTATTTTTCTCTTCTGACTCACCTTCTTGAGAATTTTCATTATTAACATTACTCTCGGCAATTAATTTGTCTGCTTCTTCTTGAGTGATTTTACCACTTTCAACCTGCGCTTCAATGCTATGAAGTGTACGATCTTGCTGCAATATTATTTGTCGGCGTTTCCAAACACCGTACGAGAAAGCCAAAATAGCTAAAACCGTAATAAATAGTATGAGAGGCAAATATTTTTTCATTGTATGAATAGTATACAATATAGTTATTGTGATTCGAATACTTAGTGGAATAATTATTCAAGCTAGTGCACCCGTTTTTGTTATCGATGTGAACGGCGTCGGCTACGAAGTAATTTCTACAACTCTAAAGGTGAAGCTAAAAAGCAAAATTACCTGTTCAATTTTTACCGTCGTTAAAGAAGACAGTCTAACCCTATACGGCTTCAATAATGAAGATGAAAGAGGATTATTTGCTATGCTCATTTCAGTAAACGGCGTGGGGCCAAAAAGCGCATTACAGATAATGCAGTTTATGAGTCCGGCCGAAATTTCTAAATCTTTAAGCGAGGCCAACGCCAAGCCATTCCAAAAAGTGAAAGGGATTGGTAAAAAGGTAGCCGAGCGTATCGTGATAGATTTAGCAGGCTCTCTTAACCGCGAAATTGAAGAATCAGATGAAGCTTTGCAAGTGGCCGCGGCACTGCAAAATTTAGGCTACACTCGTCGCGAATATCAGCCTCTAATGAAAGATCTCCCTGAGGGAGACTTACAAAAACAGCTTACTTGGGCTTTACAAAAATTAGGACAATCCTAAATTATAAATCTATTTTTAGTACTCTTCTTCCCAGTGGCCAGTGTAAACAGTAGTAATGTCTGTTAGGGCGCGTGGACCTTGTACTAACAGGTGCAATTTTGATGAATCATAAATATGGTGATGCATCGGCACACCTTCAATATAAAAGTCAGAGCTTAAATAATCGCGAGCTACTATTGCTCCTCGTGTTGTTAGGGCATTCTCTAGAGCTACAAAATAAACTCCTTTAAGAGAGTAAATTAATCCGTTAATATCAAACTCATCTACATAAAGTGAAATCTCTATATCACCAGTTGAGACTAATCCGGTGACAGCTCCTTCTTGCCCAACAACTTGATCATCAATTATTAAACTCGAACTTGGCTCACAGTTCATAATGATGCATTGCCATAAAGGAAATCTCTTGGGAATACCAATTGACATTTTCCCTTGCACTACCAAAACACCGTGTACGCGCAGCTTATGTCCATAATCAATAGTTAGCTGACCGTTCACATAAGTAATTGGACCTGGCACCTCGAACCATCCTCCGTTAGCACCAGTCTCTCGCGCGTTCTCTAGGGCAGTGTTAATTTCGTGAGAAGTATAAATCATTTTCTGACCAGTGGAATCTTCAATTTCTCGAGCCACAGTTTTAAAGGAATCTTCTCGAGCTGAATTAATATCTAACCCAGGCATTGGTATTTCTCCAGAGTAACCTTCACAAGCTGTACCAAAACAGTATGTAGGATATTCACTGTACATTGAACTACAGCCCCAAAATCCACAGCTAGCACCGCGGTACTGGTTAGCTGTAAAAGTGTTTCCCAAAAGTCCAGTTGGCATAGAAATTACATCGGCCGCCTTAGCATTACCGTCTAATTCAAGTGTGTTTTGCATAAATTGACTGATGTTATTATTGGCATGAATGCTGGCTCGCTCAACCTCTTCGTCTGAAGTCACCTTAGTATAGCCACGAAATAAAGTCCAAAAATCGTTATCAACATAGATAGCGTAATCAAACGCCTGATCGTTGTCTTCTAACATACGAAGAGGTCGAAAAGCATCAATTCTTGTTCGGCGGCGCGCTAACCATTTTGCAGTCTGAACTTCCCCAAAAGAATCGATGCGCGCCGCCCCCGGCTCCTGACCAGCAGAGGTAACGCTAACATCAAAGGTTGAACCAGTAGCACCTGGCAAACTTAATGACCAGCTGCTATCGAGCCCATCTGGACAATCCTCATTCTGCGCCATGCAATCTGCCAAATTTGTGGCGTCATCACCACCGTTTAGCGAACTTAATTTCCACATAGCAAAGGATTTTCCAGCATCTGCCACATAGAAAGCTTTAATGGCGTCTGAATGCGAGCGAGCGAGCTTGAGCGAGCGAGCGAGCATAGTCACCAACATTGAAGCTGAGATAACAGATATAGCCAAAATTATCAGAGTTGTTGCTAGAGCAAATCCTTTATTCATTAATTTCTTTTTGCTACTGCTGAATGTAAATCAAGTGTTTCGCCATCCGCTTTCTGTTGCAAGGTAACATCTATTTTCACCAAATAATCTGTACCGTAAAACTCTAACGAAGCCACATCTTCCGCTATGGTGTAGGTATCTGAACTAATTATCTGCTTAGAAAATCCGTTTTCGCCGACTGTGCCCGAACTATATGGCAGGTGAACGGAGTTGTCACTGACATGGTAATAATAGTGTCTCTGCCGTACAATTTCGCCAATGCCATCAGTCACATTGGTAAATGAATATTCAATATAAGTCGGACCAGCCTGTGAAACACTGTGGCCGTCTTCAAACTCTATAGCGCTAACTGCATCAACTCGCTCAGCCGGAATTTCAGTAGCAAAATCTACCGCTTGACGCACATCTCGCGAAATCCTATCAATGACTGCTCGCCCATTTTGCGCTAAAACGATCTCCACCTCGCCCTGACCAACCTGACTATTAACGCTAACATAAATTCCGGTTGACATAGCCACTAAAACCAAAGAAACAGAAGAGGCAATTAACAATTCGGCCAGAGTGTATCCTGCACGCTTCATAAGTCAGATATTACTGTTTTGATTGAATAAGATTTTTCTAAATTATTAGGATCCGGAGCAGTGTCGTCCCAAGCAACAGTAGAGGTGATTAATTTCATTCCTAAATCTGAGCCAACCACATTCATATCACTATCAACATATTCAATTTGCACAGTACGCGAGTAAGGGGAAAAACTCGAACCAATATATGACAAATCAGCTTCATCCATAAAAAGTTCACCTTCCTCAAGAGCTAAGTAACCTTCTGCAACAGCAGTCTCAATTCCCTCTTGAGCTAGTAGGGCAGCCTTGGTTTTTACGGCTGAAGTTTTAGAAACTAAGTTTGAATTAGAGGCCAAGGTAACAATAGCTAACATGCCAGTGACAAAAACTGCCATTGCTACAATTACTTCCAATAAAGTGAAACCCTGCCTTACCGGCAGGTAGGCTCTCTTCATGGTGTTTGCGTTACTTTTATTGCTCCCGATGGCGATACCTCAACAGTGTAGCTTGGGTCTGCTGAACTCTCATAAGTAATTGCCACCGAACCAGTAGTCGAAGGTGTTCCCGCTCGCGAAAATCTAACTAAATTCTCACCCGACTCACCATCAACAATTGTATTATTGCTCATCGAAACGCCCGAGCGTAAAACTTTAGTCTCTTCAACAGTAAAATCCTGCCCTTCATAAGACTCACCGTAAGTAATTAAGCTGGCGTCTGTCGAGCCAAAAACGACTCCGTAGATATTCTGTTCGGCTAATGTTTGCTCTTGCGCAGCAAATAACAAATCGGCCACTAAATAAGCCTGTTCTTTAATACGCGCTTTATGCTGATATCTATGTAAAGATGGCATCGCCATAGAAGCCAAAATTCCAATAACAGCAACCACTACAATAAGTTCGACTAAAGTGTATCCCCTCTTCATATAGCTTAATCTTATCATAGGTGACAGAACTTCATTTGGCTGTTAGCATTTAACTATGGATAAATTATACGATGTCGTTATCGTCGGAGGTTCAGCCGCCGGATTATCAGCCGCCCTATTCGCTACTCGCCGCAATTTAAAAACGGTTGTCATTACCAAGGATATTGGTGGCCAGCTTTCATCCACTTTAGATGTAGAGAATTATCCGGGTATTCAATATATAGAAGGATTCAACCTAGCGGTTGAAATGAGAAACCAAGCCGAAGCAGCTGGGGCTAAAATTATCATTGATTCAGTAGAAAATATTAAACAAGCAGATAAAAAAGATGGATTATATTTTTCTATTAAAACTGCTAGTAATAAAATCAATGGTAAAACAGTAATTTTGGCTTACGGAAAAACACCTCGCAGTTTGGGTATAGCCGGCGAGAAAGAGTTTTTAGGCAAAGGTGTCAGCTACTGTACCGGCTGTGATATTAATAAATATAGCGGCCAAGAAGTAATCATCGTTGGTGGTGGGTCAGCCGCTTTTGAAGGCGCTAAACTAGCAGCCAAAATTTGTTCTCAGGTTTATTTAGTACACCGCAACGATAAATTCCGCGCCGAAGATATCACCGTCAAAGATGTTCGAAGTTTAGCTAATGTCAAAATTATCACCAACGCCGAAGTCAAAGAGATATTAGGCGAAAAGCAGGTGCAGGCAGCGGTAATAAAAACTGAAAACAAAACTGAAAACAACCCAAAAAATAACGAACAAAAAATTCCAACGAACGCTGTCTTTATTGAAATAGGATTTGAAGTAAACCGCAGCCTGACAGAAAATCTAGTCAAATTAGATCAACAGAACCAAATAATCGTTAACGAAAAACAAGAAACTTCTATCGCCGGCATTTTTGCCGCCGGCGATGTCACCAATATTCCTTATAATCAGGCTATTATTTCGGCCGGAGAAGGCGCCAAAGCGGCTTTATCTGCTTATAGCTTCATTAATGAAGGAAAGCCCTTTGGCGCCGACTGGGGCAAAGTATAAGTTACTGAATTACTACCGCAGTTCCAATAGGAGCCCATTCATAGACATAAGCAGCAGCGCCAACTCCTAGTCGAATACAACCGTGCGATACAGGAATTCCTAAGTGAGATTCCCCTTCTTTGTATCCGTTTGGCCATTCAGGTAACTCATGAATTCCGAACTGACCATCGGCTGAAATAGAGTTCCAATACGGCATGTATAATCCATATTTCTTAGAGTAGGGGCGCAACGCTTTGTTGTAAATTTTGTGCACACCTTTAGGAGTATCCATACCACTTTTACCTGAAGAAATTGAGAAGCTGTTGACCACCTCACGATTTTCGAACAGATACATTTTCTGGTTGGCAATATCAATCTGAACAAACTTTAACTCAGTGTCTACAGCTGGAATTACTCCAATGCTGTTAGCAGTAGCTACAATCTGTTCACGAGGCACAACACTCACATTAGCCACAACTGTTACTGCATTTTGAGAAGCAATAGCAGCGGTAATATCAGCTACAACCTGAGCCTGATTAATAGCTTTACCATCACGACCAGCAACTATGACTTCACCTTTGGTATTAATCTGCTCCTTAACCATTACTAAGTCGTAATTCTTTGACAGCTGTTTTACAGTAGCCGCAATAGCTTCTTTATCAATTTTAATTTGAAACTTATTTTCATTCTTCTGTAGCTTGTACCAACTCACCTTCTGCGCCTCAGTTACTACTAAATTTTTATCTTCAGCTTTAATTACTACAGCGTGAGCTACTAAATCTTCAATCTGTTTCTGATATTTTACTAAATCTTGTTTCTGCACATCAGCTTTTACAATCTGGACCTTGGCCTCAATTACATCCTTTTTATTGCTTTGGGCATACTGTGAAATATCTTCTTTTAACTTCTCTAAATCAATCGCTTTACCATCTACTGCAGGCACAATTACAAATTGACCATTAGCGTAATCTAAATAAGCGTCAATCGGTTCAGAAATTTTAGAACCAACATTTTCGTTAATAAAATTGTTTAGAGACTCTGTATTAATATCGGCCTTAACGGTGATATCTTTATTGATTACAGTTGAGCCAATTAGGTCTTTTACCTGACCAAACCAAGAACCGCTTTTACCCCTTAAATAAGCTTCAGTTACAGCCTGTTCGGTGTCAAAGGTAATTCCCAGATTAATAGCCTCTTCTTCAATAACCTCATCATCTATCTTAATTCGTAATACCTGCTTTTTTACTAAAGATCGGTCTACCATAGAGGTGGCAACTGACTGTTTGAATCCTCCTACTTCAATACCATTTACAGAAGTATTTGGTAGGATTGTTTCTGCGTAGACCAGACTCATAGTAAGCAGCAATGTGCCAAGTCCGAGGATCACAGAAATGCTGGCTACATAGATGGATTTTTGAATTTTGGTTAACTTGATATCTTTCATAAATTAGAACATTATAGCGAAAAATTGCCTATATTTCAAGGTCTAGCCCCCTTACAGGTGCTCAATAGTGGCTTTAGTAGCCCAGAGCCAAATAATAAAGTATTACGCTTTAATACTATTTCATACCCCTATAATTAGGGTTTATCTTTCAGCCTGTACCCTTTCTAAATCTGCTTTTGCCATCATACCTACTATTTGATCAAATGAAGTGCTGTTAGGATTCCATCCTAACTGCTTAATCGCCTTGGCAGGATTAGCCAAAAGCAAGTTTACTTCGGCTGGCCTAAAAAATTCTGAATTAATGCTGACCACCACTTTTTTAGTATCCGCGTCAACCCCAACTTCATCTGTAGGGCTATCTGTGCGCTTCTCCCAGATAAGGCGCATATTGGCCGCTTCAAAGGCCTTCTCGACGAAGCTACGAACAGTATGCGTCTGGCCTGAGCCGATAACGAAATCGTCAGGCTGATCTTGCTGCAACATTAACCACATGGCTTCGACATAATCCTTCGCAAAGCCCCAGTCGCGCATTGAGTCTAGATTGCCCAATTCTACTTTTTCTAATTTTCCTAATTTGATACGCGCTACCGAGTCTGTAATTTTGCGGGTCACAAATTCTAGGCCGCGGCGAGGAGATTCATGATTAAATAAAATTCCACTAACCGCGAACATGCCGTAGGACTCGCGATAATTTCTAGTTATTAAATGGCCGTAGACTTTAGCTACGCCGTAGGGACTTCGCGGCCACAAAGGGGTTTTTTCACTTTGTGGAGTCTCTTGTACCATACCAAACATTTCAGATGAACTAGCCTGATAAAAGCGAGCTTTAGGGGCTTCTTGTTTAATAGCGTTAAGCATTCTTAATACTCCTAATCCGGTAATTTGACCAGTTAGCTCTGCCTGTTGCCAGCTAGTACCAACAAAACTCATGGCTGCTAAGTTATAGACTTCAGTAGGATTAGCCTCTTTTACTGCACTTATTAAGGAGTGCGAATCTAGTAAATCGCCATCTATTAGTTTTACCTTGTCCTCAATTTTAGCCTCTTTTAGTCGCCAAATGTCTTGGGTACTTTTCTTTCGGTCAATGCCCCACACTTCGTATCCTTTATCTAATAGCATCTCGGCCAAGTAGGATCCATCCTGACCAGTAATGCCTGTTATCAGAGCGCACTTTCTTTCTTTGGCTAATGACTCCATGTTCAAATGTTTAGTTTTAGGTTGACTCATTATAGCAAAATAAAATTTGGCAAAAGAAAGAGGCGGCGCCGAAGCGCCGCCTTTCTCAAGTCCCCCTGGAGTTCCTTATTCACCGGGAGGTTTTAGTCAGAGCCCGTATCGGGCGTTCATGACCTTGTTCTGCTCCTCCTCGCTTTGCAGCGAGAAGTCGCGGAGTAGCCGACCGCTGGAGGTGGCTTTCTGCGGAACAGCCGTCACGACCCGTACCGCTCCTTCTGTAGTCCAGTAGTAACGATACGGAATCGGCTTGCCCGTAATGTCGTCGAACCAGCCGTAGGCCGTAGGCCTTTCATTCAGTGCTAGTTCTTGCATTCGGGACAACTCCTGCAGCTCCTGCCGCAGTTGGCTGTACTGTTCCACAGCAGGTATTTCGATGTCCGGTGCACCCTTCTGGGTCTTCTTCGTTCCCTTCAGAAGCACCTCAATGGTGTATCCTGCAAGGATCTCAGAAGGTTGGGTTGTGCCTTCCAACTCAGCCTCGTTCTGCTCCCTGACCATCAGGTTGATGTCGACCTTGTTCAGTGCTCCCAGAGGCTTCTCAGCCGCTTCCAGGTAAGCACGGTCTCGCGGAACCGCCGTGAACCGAATCGACTCTCCTACAGCGATCTGTTTCTCGACCAGTTCACAGACTTCAACGGATCCTTCGACCCGATAGGTCCATGTCGCGCTGATGAAGGACACCAGCACGCCGACGAAGACAACCATCAGACCAGCTACGAACTTCGTCGCATGCCGATCCCAGCGGATCTTGTCGTAGGTCTCCTTCTCTTGCGAGGCACGGAAGGCACAATGCCACGCGCCGAGTAGGAGTGCCCAGATCCAGAAAGCCGGCGCCCACGAAGCAGCGGCGTTGTGGTAGTAGAGTGGGTCGGGTCGGCCAACAAGCAGGCGACAGAGCAGACCGCCCATTCCGTAGCCGACCAAGTTAATGGCCGGAGAAAGAATGGTGGCGGTAATCAGAGCGATCATCAGACCGTCAAAGGCGATCTTCAGAGTCGCCTGAATCCACTTGTGATCGCCTTCCCATTTCTTGGGCTTCTCGACACTGTCAGCCCAGTTGCCGAAATGGCACCGGCCGATCATCATGCTGACAGCGATCGCCACACGCAGACCCATCGAGATGGCTCTCAAAATGTCTCTGTGCTGAGAAATCACCATGGTGAGCAGCGCAACGGCAACCAGAGCCAGAACGATCAGGGATCCGGTTTTAAGCTTCTTCCACTTGTCCATCTCATTACCTCCCGGTAATCACACCCCCAAACAGAAAGAGCCTTTCAGCCCTTTGTAGCCGAAATTATAGCACTTTTTCGGGTAAAAGTCAAGTCTAGAACAGAAGTTTTACAATCAGTAATAACTCTTTAACAATTGAACTAATTTGGCTATTTTCTGCCGATACAATAACTTGTTCTTTTTGAAGATTTGACAATATAGCTGGCACTTCAACATCTGGATTTTGTCTGTATGCAGCGTAAATTCTTACAAATATAGCCGAAATATTAATATTGCTATTTTTGCTCGAGGTACTATTAGTGGTAATAAGTCTATAAATAATAAATCTAATTCTTGCTTTCTGTAATTTTGTGGTCTGATCATATCTTTGCTTGAGCGTGTCATACAGCTTACCACTTCCGAGTAATCCTTTCTCTAAATAAGAGCTGATTTTTTTCGCTAAGGGGGTTGCTAGCTCTTCTTTTGCCGCCTCAATTTCAGCTAAAATCATTATCCATTTATTTGTTCTATCAACAAGGTCTTCGTGCCTAGCTTCATCAGCCACTTTTCTTCTGATATCTAGTTCTGTTGTCTTCTCCCTTCTCTCTTGAATAACATCAAAAATTATGACCAAATCTTGGGCATACTGAATTAATATATAAGGATTTTTCTGTTCATCTAAGGTCTTCATAACAACCGGAATAAATATTCCCTCTTCTTTGAAAAGTTCAATGGTTGTATTAACTATACCCTCAATCACTTCAACACTAACCAGCGCATCTTTTTTTATTCTAGACATCTTCGTGAATCCTACTGTAACTGCTTCAATGTAAGCAAGTGTCGCTAAAAGCTCTCTCATAGTGTCATACACAAATAGCGATTTTTTACTTTTTGCAGCAATAATGTCTTTATTCTTCAGATCATATCTACTTTTAATAATTGAAAAGCTCTCTATGGCTCTATCTGCGGCACTTTTTGTAGCTATCATAGCTGACCGCTCAAGACCTTTAATAATTATCTTAGATTTACCAGATAGCTCTTTATTCTTCTCAGCTTTACTTACTGATAACTTCTTAATCAGTTCGTACTTCTCATAAGGAGATACAAAATCTAGATTTTCTTTATTTTCAGATAAAATAAAGTTGATTTCATTAGCTAAATAAGATTCTAACTCTGGCACAAATTTAGCTGCTCTTTGATAATCACTCTTTAGTAGCGTCAAAAACTTCTCATCTGAGATAGATAAGACTTCCCCAGCCATCTGGTCAATCTCTTCAACAGTTTTTGTTCTGGTTTTATCTGTTATCATAATTCAATATGTTCATCATCCGTTGCATACTCATCCTCAACTGGCTTAGGTGGTGGCTTATTATCAATGGTACCGCTAGCTGTGTCCATACCTCTTTGAATTCCATACTGTTCTGATAATCTTTTTCTTATTGCCTGCCTGACAGCATTTGTCACTGTAATTGGCGTAACCTCTTTACCATTTTCATCAACAAATCTATGATTGTTTTCTAAAAGCTTAATTACATTTCTAACAGTCCTATCTCCTTGAATTACAACACCTGGCATTTCAACTGGGAGTGCTTCAAAGGTCCCCCGAACATGCCCTACACTTGTATGAATCCCTCTTCCTACTTCAGATTGATCAATCTGATACAGCCCACCTTGAACTGCCTCCATATATTGATTAAAACCATTTTGAAATTGATTGCCGCTATACCGATTATCTTCAATAAATTTATTTGTAATACCCTCAAATCCACTTAATACACTTCTGTCTTCAATATCATGATCAAGAGCCTCTTCTGTGTCAGTTAAACGAAGAGCAACTTTATCTGGATGAGACGCTCCAGGCCTTGATCTTGATACCATTGCTCGTGCAAGTTCTTTATCTCGTCCTTGCATTAGACCAATAGCTTGTTCTTCAGATAAATCTCTTTCCATTAATGCAACACCAGATGCTCTAGCTTTACCCATTGAAGCTAAAGCTGTTCTTCTTTGTAACCTTCGAAACTCTTCTCTATTACCACTAGTGTACTCTCTTATTGCCGAAATTTGCCCATCTATACCAAGATGGTCAACTCCAAGCCCTTTTGCTATTATTTGCATTCTTTTTCCTCGATCTGTATCTGCAAAAGCATAGGCGCCGTCTGCATCTTGAGTTACAAAATCATGATCAACTAAATCTTGAGTGAACTGATCATTATTATCAACATTATGTTTGCCAAGTACATATTTAGTGCCATCACTTCTTTCTATTACTATTCCACCAATTTTGCCCATAGCATCGACAACACCTGCTTTTCTCTCTTCTGCTCTTGCTAAATCAGTTTTTTGCATTTCTTCAATCATGCTCTCAACATCTTGAGTTTCTCCCGATAGTCTAGCTAAAGTTCTAGCCATAATTCTTGCAGGTGGAATATCATGCTTAGCTTCATTATCATAATGATCCTGCCCCATCGCCATATCTATCTCTTGTTTCATTTCTGCAGAAAGTTCTCCGTCACCCTCTCTAATTTCTTGCTTAATTTTACCCATCTCTCGCCTATATGAAGTGTCACCTAACTGCTTTCTCATTTCAGCTAACTTCTTAAGCTTACGCAATTCACTGTCAGTCGCTAATGCTTGAGACTTGTACAGCTGTGTGATTCCGCTAATTGATTCTTCAAAAGAACTAGCTGCCTCTTGATTTTTGGCAATTCTTAAACTAAGAGCAGCATTCGCTTTTCTTTCTTCTAATTCTGCTTTTCCTCTCATTCTATTTAGCTCTGCTTCAATATCTTCACCTTGCATCTTTTGTTGAGCAACCCTTTGAGCTAACTCGGGGTTGGCTGCATATGCCTGCCTCTTTGCTTCTTCGTCGTTTGTTCTTATATCACCTTCAAATATTTCTACAGAAGCTTCATCAGCAGCAACATTTCTGGCAAAAACATTCTCCAAACCACCCAAAAGCCTTTTCCAACCCGGGGCGTCCTGACCAAGAGAGTTCCATGCCTTGCCAGACCTTCTAGCATTAAGCCTTTTTTCAAGTCTTTCTACACCTTGTCTTCGAGCTCTTAATCCTCTACCAACAAAAGATTTCTCGTAACCAAGTTTGGCACGAGCTTGTAAACCTTTTGTTGAAGCGTTCACACCAGACCCAGCCAATCGTCCACCTTGCGATGCTCTGGCAGCTATCCAGCCAGCGGCAGTACCTACAAACGCACCCAACATAAACGGCGTTCTAATAGCCATGAATACCACAATACCGGCGAACATCATAGCAATCCAAACTCCGCCCGAGGCTATACCTAAAGTTAAAGCAGTCGCACCTAAAAATAGCCAAAAAGCTGCAATAGCCGGCAAGAAGACCCATTTGCTAGCTTCAGATAACCATTTAGAAAAAACACTTTGCGTAGCTGGAAATGCCATACAAATAAATGCTAGCGGTGCCAAAACAACAAGCATTGCCAATACAACATTGCGTACAAAAAACAGGGCAAACATGAATAACATGGCCACTGCAATTATGCCAACGACTATTAACCCTAAAAAGCCAGTAACAGAAGGGCCAACATCACCATTTAGATTTTGCTTTAAAGCTTCAAGTGGGACTTTGACATAGCCTTTGAAGATTTCAAGCTGTTGTGTCGGCCCTGAACCGGTGCCTGTAAAAACATTAGTAAGAGCCTCATTCACATTTAAGGCTGCTTGAGAAATTGCGTAGCTAAAGTTGGCCAGCAAACCCGCTACAATTACACTGGGCAGTGTCTTTTTAACACCATACTCTGCCACCTTAATATTGAGTACATTAGATGCAGCCGCAATAAAGAAAAAGATAATAATTGCAAAGTTCGTTAGCCGCCGCGTATACACCCACATTGTCTCTACCCAGCCATACTCACCTTTGTTGTCTTCATGTAAAATATTGTTTTGACTAAAAGAATTACCGCCCAAAACTGTACCTAATAAATCTTTACCAGATTCATCAGTAACAGCTTCAGGTGTAGCCACTTCTGGTAACACTTCATCTTGAGCAAAAGCTGGAGCAAAAGAAAAAACCATACCCAACAACAAAACCAAAGAAAGACCAAAGGTAACTACTCTTCTGCTAAAATTCATGATTCAAAATATTTGGCAAACTCCTTTACTCCTTTATAGTCTGAAGCGATTCGCTTTGCTCGTTCAAATAGCATTTTGGCGTAATCGTCTTCGCCTATCTCTAATAGATATTGTACTACTTCTAGCATCTGTTTTGGGGTTTCATAACTGTTGATTACTCTGGAAATTAGGTCTGCCTCATAGCTATTGCCAGTTTGGTTGTAGTAATCACGCGCAAATAGTAAATCGTTCTCAATTTTAGATATTAGTTCAGCCAGTTCGTCTTTTCGCTCTCCGTCCGATTGTTTTGATAAATCCTTCTTCGCCTCCTCTAGATTTGCACCTTCAATCTGCTCTTCAATTTTTAAGAACCTTTTCTCTTCAATTTTTCTATACACCGGTTTTGCCGCCAAATCAAAAGCGGTGCTTATTAGCAAAAAAAGAACCACATAAATAGTTATTCCTCTAATCACATAGCTATTTTAGCAAGAACTAGGCTAGGTTTAGAAGAGATAGTAGTGCATCAATCATAAATGTAAGCATTTTACACATAGCCCAACCGATAGGATTTTGTGTAACTGAGCCACACTCATCTCCTTCTGCTAAAACATCTCTGATATTTGAAAGAGTAGTATCGCCAACTAATTCAATATCGGTCTGACTTCCATCAAGATTTGACCCATTCGCCAAATGCGCTCCCCATACTCGATCAGGATTTAATGCATATGATTTGCCCTCTTCTCTCACTGGGTTATCACCTCTAAGAAAAGTTAAAAAAGAATCTGTGTGAGAATTAGATATTTTAAAGGATGATTCTGTAGTTTCTTGATCAATTACTATTCCACCCCAGCCTTCAGCATTATCCTTAATTTGACCAGTTTTAACTTGTGCATAGACTATATTACCTATTTTTTGCTGACCAGCTGCTTTATCTAATTCTGAATCCTTCACTCTTAAAAGAGGTACCTTATCATATTTATGAAAGAAACCTGGATTTCCACTAAGGGCTTCTCCAATAGGAGCAAAATACAAATAGGTATCAGGGGGAACCATTTTAATGAAATACAATTTAAATTCAGCAGTATCCCAATTGCTATCTTCAAAATTAAATTTCAAAACTAGAGCTTTAGCATCATAAGCATTTGAAGCGCTCATTAAAACCCTAAGGCTATTATCTGGCTCGTAAATATTATTATTACCACTTGGTTTTCCAAAAATCATTACTACATCTTTTGATTCAATTCCTACAGTACCCGAGCCTTCACCATTTGCATAATATACTTTTGCTCTTGAAGTGGAATTAATATTTTCAATAAGTGCACTACTTAAATTATAATGTTCTCCGCCAGGAGGTGCACTATTCCTACTTTGCATGGAATCTAATAATGACTTATAACTATCAGCCATTATTCTAATGTTGTTTGGTTGATTTCCCCCTTGACCACTGACAAATCGCTTAAAACGATAATACATTTCACCATCATCTTTCAGCTGCATATCAATTTCAATCTCACTAAGAATAGGTTTTGAATCTAATGAATATGTTATAGGGTCTTGCTCATGTAGATTCAGCTTATTGTCTGAAACTAAAATTGCTGTGGCTGTAGTTCTTTTACCGCTAGCCTCACTGAAATCAGAATTTTTCACAAAAATAAACCATGTTATTCCTGGCGAGTCTGGCTCAATATGATCTGCAAAATTAATAATCCTTAATAAATAATTTACTCCCCCGTATTGAATACTAGATGTTGGGCCAGCTATCTCAACAGGAACTGTCGTTATAGCTGATACTTTTCCCCCAATCATAACCAAACTCACCACCAAAGATAATCCTAACAACAAAAATAGTTTCTTCATTAATTCAATTATAGCCAAAGTTCAGCTTATTCGTGGCGAATGACGGTCGTAATAAAGGGCATAAAAGGCTCAAGCATATGCAAAATGCGGCTATAGACATACAAAAGGATGGCGTTAGTATTATCCACACTCTTCTGATCTTTGCTTTTTTCTATATAGATATCGGCGAATTCGTGCCAAGCGAATTGATACAACTCTTCCGCTACCAGCCAGTACTTCCACTTTGGCATCTTGGAATTGTAGTTTTTCTCCATAGTGGCTAATCTTTCTAGGATGTCTTTGTCGGCGTCTGTTTCGGCTTTTGGTGCTTCTTTTACCTCTGCCAATTTTTTCGCAACTGACTGGCCGTCTAATTTGAACTCAATAAACCGGCCCATATTCCAAACTTTATTGGCGAAGTTGCGGTAAGCGCGCACTTTATCTTCAGAGAACGGTTGATTTGAACCAGCCACATTGCCTACTACCAAACTCATGCGCAGAGCATCTGTTCCATATTTTTCAACCATATCTATAGGATTTAACACATTGCCCTTAGATTTGCTCATCTTGGCACCTTTAGGGTCTAGCACTAAGCCATGAAGATAAACATTTTTGAACGGAATTTTGCCTGTTACATAGTCGGTCATAAAGATCATGCGGGCTACCCAGAAGAAGATAATATCGGCGGCTGTTTCCATAACGGTAGTTGGCATAAACTTTTTAAAATCATCACTAGCTTGACCTGTTTCGGGGTCAAAGCCTAAAGTAGCAAAAACCCATTGGCCCGAGCTAAACCAAGTGTCGAAGGTGTCTTTCTCTTGCGTTAGCTGGTCGTGTCCACACTTGGCGCATTTAGTTGGTGGCTCAATATCGCTCATAGAGACACCTTGTTGGCCAGCAGAATCCTTCAATTTTGTGCTGATTGTTGCTTCACCGCATTTCTTGCAGTACCAAACAGGAATAGGAATGCCCCAAGCAATTTGACGCGAAATATTCCAATCGCGAATATTATCTAACCATTGATAAAGGATTTTCTTATTGTTCGCCGGATAAACTTCAACTTCACCAGACTCAATAACATCTTTAACTCGTTTGGCAAATTTATCCATCTTGACAAACCACTGCTCGAGTGGTAGCGGCTCAATGGCGCCACCCTTATAACCCATAGGAACTTGATGTAGATGCTCTACTTCTTTAACAAAAGCTTTCTCTTTTTTCAGCATCTCCACCACTTTGGCTCGGCCTTCAGTGGCCGCTTTTAATTTTTGCAATTCTTTTGGTGCGTTTTCGTTTAATTTTCCATCAAGACCAATTACCTGTATCATCTCTAATTTGTGACGCTCGCCAATTTCGAAATCAACAAAGTCGTGAGCTGGAGTTACTTTAACCGCACCTGTGCCAAACTGTTTGTCTACTTCGGAATCGGCAATGATTTCAATCTCTCGGCCAGAAATTGGCAGCTTCACCTTCTTGCCAATAAAATCTTTGTACCGCTTATCTTTGTCGTTAACCGCAACAGCAGTATCGCCGAGCATGGTTTCTGGCCGCGTCGTCGCCACCTCAATTCCGCGCTCCCCATTAATCTCGCCATCTACAAACGGGTACAGAATATACGTCAGCTTACCTTTTGTCTGTACATGCTCTATCTCTAAGTCTGAAAAAGATGTTCTATATTTTGGCGAATAATTAACCAACCGCACTCCACGATAAATTAAATTATCTTGATGCAGTTTAGCGAATGTTTTATACACCGTTTCAACGATGTCTTTATCTAAAGTAAATTTCTCTTTGCTCCAATCGCATGAACAACCTAGCTGTTTAATTTGAGTAACCATGTTCTTTCTGTTTTTCTGTGTAAAATCCCAAATTTCTTTATACAGTTCATCGTTACTCATCTGCAATCTAGAACGCCCTTGCTTTTGTAATACTTTTTCATACACTACCTGCGTTTCGAATCCGGCGTGATCTGTTCCCGGATACCACAGCGTAGATTTACCAGTCTGCCGAGCGTACCGCGTCATAATGTCTTCTACTGTCAACATTAAGGCGTGACCCATATGTAAATCTCCGTTGGCGTTGGGCGGCGGCATTATTATTGAGAATGGCTCACCTTTTTCTGACGGTTTAAAAGCGTCTGATTTCTCCCAATCGGCATAAATCTTTTCTTCATACTTTTTGTGATCGTATTTTTTATCCATATATTTGCTCCTCTACAGATTACGCTCTGTTTTTATTTTGGTCAACCAAGACTTATTTCATCTAATTTTGTACGCGGTTTAGCTTCAAAATTTTTTACTAACGGAGCTTTAACATTATTTCGGTGCCAAGCCGCTAATCCAATCATAGCAGCGTTATCTGTAGTGTGGGCGATATTTGGAATAATCACTTTAATAGAATTATCTTCGCCAAGCTGTTTCATTCTTTTTCGCAGCTGTTCGTTGGCTGAAACGCCCCCCGCAACTACTAGGGTAGCTGCGGCTGTTTGTTCTAGCGCTTGAGTAGTTTTTGCCACTAAAACATCAATTATGGCCAGTTCGGCTTCATATGCGTAGTGATTGATTTCTTCATTACTCAATTTCTTTTCGGGTAGCTTGTAAAGTACGGCTGTTTTTAATCCTGAAAAAGAGAAATCTAGGCTTTTGTCGTTTATCATTGGTCGGGGAAAATTTAGAGTTTGCTCGGGGTACGCTGCCTGCCTGTCTTGGTACAAAGCCGCAGCTTTAGATATTTCGGGGCCGCCGGGGTACCCTAGACCGAGTAATCTGGCAATTTTGTCGAAGGCTTCCCCGGCGGCATCATCGCGCGTACTACCAATTATCTGATATTTAAAATGGTCTTCCATTAAAATTAGCTCCGTATGACCACCCGAAACAACCAAAGCTAAAACAGGAAATTCAACCTCATCTGAATTAATTTCTGAAAAAGCAGCGTAAATATGCCCCTCTAAATGATGGATTCCATAAACCGGTTTTTGCCATAGCGCTCCCAAAGTTTTGGCCGCTTCTACTCCTACTATTAAAGAGCCAATTAAACCGGGAGTATAGGTGACCGCAATAGCGTCAATTGTTGCGGCGCTCGCTCCCGCCGCTTTGGCCTCGGCAATCATCGGAATGATTGCCTCTAGCTGCGCTCGCGCCGCCACTTCGGGTACAATACCGTTAGTAATTTTGTGTAACTCAATTTGGCTAGAGACTAAATTCAGCTCCACTTTTGGCTTATCTTCACCACTAACAATAGCGATTGCCGTCTCATCACAGCTTGTTTCAATACTTAATATCTTCACCTCTTTATTTTATCACTAGCCTTATTAGTAGTTTGCTCGTAAAATAAAAGCATGGCAAACAATCAATCCTCCTTTATGCAGACTAAGGCTTGGGAGAGGATGCAGAACAAACTTGGTAGTCGCACCTACTGGCTCGACGATGTTTTATTTATTAATAAGCGCATTCGTTTTGGTCAGAGTTTTTGGTACGCTCCAAGAACCGATATCATACCCGACATTGAGAGATTAGACCAAGCTTTCAAAAGTCGTACTACCTTTATTAAAATTGAACCTACGAGTAATAAATTAGAAAAACCATTTTTGAAAACAAAAACTACTCAACCGCGCCAAACCCTACTGCTCGATATTGATAAAAAACCAGAAGATGTATTAGGCGCTATGAAATCTAAAACTCGCTATAATATTCGCCTCTCGGCTCGCAAAGAAATAAAAACTATAGCCTTTAAATATCCTGAGAGTCTGAAGCGTTTGTCTACTTTTATGAAACTTACTCACGAAACGAATATTCGAGATCAAATAAAATCCTACGACACTCGCTACTATCAAACACTACTCGAAGAGTTAGGTAAAGACGACATGGCAGAACTATTAATTTCGTACCACGGCGATACACCTCTCTCGGCGATGATTTTAATTCATCACAACAATACCAGCACTTATTTGTTTGGTGCATCCTCCTCTAATAAACGAGAATTAATGGCCTCTCACCACATGCAGTGGGAAGCAATCAAGCGCTCAATTGAACGGAAAAGCAAAATTTATGATTTTTGGGGCGTTCGCGTAGATACCAATTTTACCCTCAAAGAAGTAGCCAGCGAGATAGATCTGAAAGATGTCACTATTGAACCTGGCTATACCTACGGTGTGACTAAATTTAAGCTAGGATTCGGAGGCAAGATTTATCAATACGCACCAGCCTATACTCGCTCCTATAATGCTTTCTGGTATAATATATACAGAAGCTATCGCTTCTTTTCTACCTCAAAAGGGTTTAATTTTTAAGCATGAATATACCACAGGAGCGCGTGAAATTTACAGACAATCAAGCAGTAAAAAATGTTGCTCATTATGTGAGAGCTTTTTGGGCTAACCTAAAAAACGGTTCACCGGCTAAAAAGCTATATATTATTGGAGTTACGGGCACTAAGGGCAAAACTACTACTACTCATTTAATTTCAGCCGTCCTAGACGCTGCTGGTCAGAAAAACGGTCGTGTTTCAACAGTTGATTTTAAAATTGGTGCAAAGAAACGAGAGAACAATACTAATAAAACCGCTCTTCCTCCTTGGGAATTACAGCCTCTACTAAAAGAGATGGTTGATGCTAAATGTCGCTACGCGGTGGTTGAAGTCTCTTCGCATGGTATGGCTCAACATAGATACCTAGGCATTCCATTTAAGGGAGCAGTTTTTACTAATTTAGGCCACGATCACTTGGACTACCATAAAACTATTGAGGCTTACAAAGCAGAAAAGAAAAAATTGTTTACTAAAGACACTCTCAAATTTGCAGTTGTTAACGGAGACGACAAACATTCAGCTGAGTTTTTGAAAGTCACAAAGGCACCAATTAAATTAGCCTTTACTGCCAAAAAGAGAATGAAAAAAGGAATCTCAGATGCTGCTGTGGTTGAAGCTACTAATATCTCCTTAAATCCTATTGGCTCATCTTTTCGCCTACAACACGAATTAGAGTCAGTTCATATCAAGCTCAAACTGCCCGGCTTGTTCAATGTAATGAACGCCTTATCTGCTGCAACTGTTGGCGTGGCTTTGAATATAAAACTCGGTACTATTAAAGACGGATTAGAAGCAGTCAGCCAAGTTCCCGGCCGCATGGATAAAATAGAAACCAACCGTGGTTTTTCAGCTATCATAGATTACGCCCATACTCCAGATTCACTTGAGGCAATTTTGCAAACCCTACGACCAATTGTACGCGGTAAAATTATTGCTGTTTTTGGAGCTACTGGCGACCGAGATAAAACGAAACGACCGATTATGGGCGCTATTGGAGCTCGCTACGCAGATATTGTAATTGTCACAGATGAGGAACCCTACACTGAAGATCCGGAAAAAATAATTGATGAAGTGGCCAAGGGGGTACCCCGCGGCCGACCTTTGTTCGCTGGTAAAAAGACGCGTTCCCGCCCACGACTAGAAATGAAAGTGCAAGATGTTCGCCAGTTTATGCGCAAATCTGAAGCAGGAGATGGTGAAGGAGATTGGTGGTTTAAAATCAAGTCTCGCCGAGCCGCCATTGAAAAAGCTATCAGCATGGCTGGTTTTGACGATTTAGTTTTAATAACTGGCATGGGTGCTCAAAATTATAAAATCGTTAAAGATAAGAAAATTGAATGGAACGATAAAAAAGTCGTTGAAGAAATTTTAAAGAAAAAGAAATATCTTTAAATGTCAAAAAATACTCTGCTGTTAGTTGACGGACACGCGCTAATTCATCGTGGCTATCACGCACTACCTAATCTGACCAATCATAAAGGTGAACCAACGGGGGCAATTTTTGGTTTTGCCCGTCTTTTACTAGCTGCCCTTAAAACCTTGAAGCCTCATTTCGTAGTGGTCGCTTTTGATTCACGGGGAAAAACTTTTCGTCATAAAATGTATGAAGATTATAAAGCGCTACGCGTTCGTGCTCCAGAAGATTTGTACGCTCAAATTCCAGCTGTTGAGAATTTAGTAAGAGCTATGAACATTCCAATCTTTAAAGTCCCCGCTTTTGAAGCAGATGATATTATTGCCACCTTGGCTAAACAAGCGGAAAAGAAAAATTTGTACACTACAATTTTGACTGGCGATATGGATTTAGTTCAGCTCGTTAATAGCAAAACCTCTGTCTTCGCGCCAAAAAAGGGAGTCTCTGACCCAGTCGTTTACACTCCATCTACCGTTAAAGAGAAGTACTCATTTGAGCCTCGTCAGATGTTATTTTTTAAATCTTTACGCGGCGATGCTTCAGATAATATTCCAGGTGTACCCGGCGTTGGTGAAGTGACGGCAAAAAAAATTATTCAACAATTTAGCACCCTAGAAGATTTGTACAAGTATTTAGAAGCCGGAAATAAAATTAAAAATTTAGGCCCAAGCATTCATCAAAAATTACTCGACAATAAAGAACAAGCCTTCTTGAGTCGCAGGCTAGCTACTATTGTTGATGATGTTCCCGTCACACTAAAAAAGAAAGATTGCGTAGTACATGAATATAACAGAGATGAAGTTGTCACTCTATTCGCAGATTTAGGATTTCGCAGTCTTTTAAAAGAACTACCCGACGCACCTAATGAAGCAGAAGATATTCAATCCTTATTTCAAACTGTCAGCAAAACACCTCAGAAAGAAAAAGTTGAATACAAGTTGGATAAACAGTTAGAGCCGGTCTTACGCGAAATTGAGAAGAAAGGTGCCCTCGTCGATGTCGAATACTTACGGCACCTAAATCAAAAATTCAAAAATGAATTAGCCAATTTCGCTATCGATATCTTTAAATACTCAAAAGAAGAGTTTAATATTAATTCTACTCAGCAGTTAGCTAAAGTCTTATTCGAAAAACTGAAACTGCCAACTAAAGGCTTGAGCAGAACAAAAAGTGGCGTTTCTACTAATGCAGAAAATTTGGCACAGCTTTTCGACGCTCATCCAATAATAAAAATTATTCAAGAATATAGAGAAGTGGCTAAACTTATCAACACCTATACAGAGCCACTAGTTAAAGCAGTACAAAAAGATGGTCGCATTCACACCTCGTATAACACAGATACCGCGACTGGCCGGTTAAGCAGCAAAAATCCTAATCTGCAACAAATTCCAATTCGTACCAGTCGCGGACGCGAAATTCGAAAAGCCTTTATTGCAAAAGTTGGTCACACCCTAATTGCCGCCGACTACTCACAAATTGAACTGCGAGTGGTGGCTCACTTGTCTAAAGATCCGCGTTTAATTTCGGCTTTTCGAGCGGGTAAAGATATTCACGCCGCCACTTCTAAAGAGATGGGGGTAGATCGCCGAGTCGCCAAAGTTATCAACTTCTCAATTTTATACGGCAAAGGCCCACATGGCTTCGCCCGCGATTTGAATATTGATATTGAAGAGGCTGCAAAATACATTGATAAATACTTCGCCACTTATTCGGGCTTGAAAAAATGGATCGCAGAGACTCTCCGCTTTGTCACCAACCACGGTTACGCCGAAACCATGTTTGGTTTTCGCAGAGACTTCCCCATGCTCAAAGGCCGGAAAGCTAAACAGTATTCCAGCATTGGCCGCGAAGCAATAAATATGCCCGTACAAGGCACCGCCGCAGATATATTAAAACGCGCCATGATAGCAATTGCTCAACAGACACAATTAAAAGATACAATGATTCTAACAGTTCACGATGAGCTGGTGTTTGAAGTGCCAAAAGCAAAAGCCGCTTCACTCAAGAAGAAGATAAAACAGATAATGGAAAACTCAACCACTTTAGATGTGCCAATTAAAGTAGAGATAGATTCAAATAAAAATTGGGGTAGCCTAAAGAAATAAAAAACAATATGGAGGGGAAGCCTAAATTATTTAGCTTAGATACTAAAATAATCCGTTTGATGGGGATTGTTTTGATTATATTTTCAATTTATTGGCTCACTTTCGGTGGCATTCAACCCCATGCTGATTCAAAAGCCATTGTGCAAGAAGCCATTCCTCAAAGCTTGGCGCAAGAGAAAAACTTAAAAATTGATGTTCAGCCAAACGGCGATATTTATATCAACGACAAGCGTGTTCGTGACACTATAATTAGGCACCAACAATATGACGAGGTAAAACTAATTTTAGTAGATGAACTAGGAGAATATATTCCTAAAATTACAGTTACTCTGAATTTACCTACTGCCTTAGCCGACAAAGATAACAGCTTCGATATGCTAGCCATTCATGGTGCTGATAAACAGAATCCTAAAAAGTTAAGTGACACCTCTCTATTTTTCGCCGCTAATAATATTGAACCAACCGCTCGCATTACTATTTTCGCCCAGCTTCCTAGTAATGAATTAAATCTTAGCCTCAGAGCTCGCCTGCTGTCTTTAGGCACAACCTATAAAAGTTGGGTTTTCTGGCTGGCCGGATTTTTAATTCCTCTTTTTACATTCTTATCGCTAAAGTTTTCTTATAACCGAAGCTTAAAATCGAAAGTAGATGTGGGTTCAATTAGTGAACCGCCGGGTACATTATCACCGGCCGCGGTTGGACTTTTGGTTAACGGCCGGTTGAGTTATCAACAGCTGGCCGCCACCTTAGTGGCTATGGCAGCGCGCGGAGATATTCAATTAGTGCAAACTATTAGAGGATACCGTATCGCCAAAAAGAAAGAGCTAATTAATTTAAGTGAAACTGAACGATTCTTGGTAGATGAACTTCGATTAAAACTTGGGCCAATATCGCGTCAAGATGTAATTGAGCAAGAAGTGAAAAAGCAGCTCTTCTCTAAAAAAATTACTAACGCCTATGAAGCCGTGTTTCAAGAACTAGAAGAGCGAGGATTTTTCGCTACTAATCCTTACAAATTTAGAGATAAGTACCGTTTCTGGGGTTTATCTATTGTTGCTTTTAGTTTGATAATTAGTCTTTTTGTAGGCACGACAATGATTCAAGGTATTCAATTAATTCCCGCCACTTCAGGAATTTTTCTAGCAGGATGGCTAATTTTACTTCTGACTCCTCAATTACCTCCGCTAACTAACATTGGCAGCAATGAACGAGCAAAATGGATATCCTTCAAAAATTATATTACTCATTCTAATTCAATGTCTGGTGGTCAAGATAACGCTAAACTGTTTATTCAATATCTGCCTTATGCCATAACGCTAAACTCTACTCACCAATGGTTATCTCGTTTTAACACTCAGTTTATACTAGTACCCGAATGGTATTTTAATGAACAAGACCCAAGCTCCCTTGACGCTTTTATTTATGGATTAGAAAACATTACTTCCGAAATTAGCCACACTCTTACTCAAGCAGCGCTACCTGTCACTTAAGCTTATTAATATAGAACTTCCGCGAACGAAATAAACCGCGGGTAAACCGTAGTCGACACTCTGCCTAAAATAAATTCCTTTTCTACGAAGCCCCACTTGCGCGAATCTGAAGAAGCTATTCTATTATCACCAACTGTAAAGTATGAATCTTCGGCTATTAACCATTTTTTATTTGGTGTAGTTGTTTGATCTTTGTCTAAATAAGTTTCTCGTATTTCTTCCCCATCAATAAACACTTTCTCTCTATCAATTTTTAGTTCTTCGCCTGGTAATCCTATAATTCTTTTAACATAATAAGTCTTTTCTGGATCACCCGGATAGCGTAAAACTACAATGTCCCCTCGCTTAGGCTCGGAGAATTTATAAACAACGCGATTAACCAGCACTACATCGTTATCATTGAGAGTTGAGACCATACTTACTCCATCAACAATAAAGATGGAAACTATAAAAGAATAAATTAAAAAAAGGATAAAAAGAGCCAGTATAAACCACTTCGATAACTCAAAAAGACCCCGGGCCCACGCTAATTTATTCATTGCATCTATTATAACGCGATAAGAACAATTAGCTAAACTTGAGGTCTTATTTTTGAGAGCTTTGAGCTTTTGCCAAACGAGAGTTTAATCTGGCAGCTTTGTTTTTGTGAATAACATGATTCTTCACCGCTTTGTCAACTAAAGACTGGGCTTTAACCAAAGCAATTTTGTGATCTTTGGCTTCACCAGAATTAACCGCTTTTATAGCAGCTTTCATTGAATTGCGTGAAGATGCGTTTTCACCCGCTCTTCGGATATCTACTTTTAACGCTTTTTTTGCGTGTTTTTTAACTGGCATAACGAATATACTCTAACCTAAATAATTACAGATTGCAACCAGATTAGTGTAAAATAATATAAGATGCCACAACTAAGACAGAATATTATCACTGGGGAGTGGGTAGTTATTGCTCCTGAGAGAGCAAAGAGACCAAGTGATTTTATTGAATCTCATACAAAAGTTAAGCAAAGAATCGAGAATTCTCCTTTTATGGTAGGCGGAAAAGCGTGGAAAAAAAGATTCACTGAATTTGACACTAAAACTACCTATATTATCTCTAACTTGTACCCGGCTTTCGTTTGTGATGAAAAGCTGTGTGAAACTCGTTCTTTTTACCCAGAAAAAGGTTTTTATAGAGCAAAGTCATCTGTTGGTGATCATGATGTGGTAGTAATCAAAGACCCTAATGTTGGTTTGTTCTCTTTTGATGCAAAAATTTGGGACGATTTAATTACTACTTTTCAAAGCCGTCATATTCATCACAGCAAAAACCCTCAAGTAGAATATGTTATGTGCATTTATAATCACGGACCAAAAGCGGGCGCCTCTATTGAACATCCGCACGCTCAAATTTTTGCCTCACCAATAGTGCCAAATTACATTCAGAAAGAATTAGATGGCGCTCAGCGCTACTTCAACAATAATGGCGTTAGCGTTTACAAAGATATATTACAACACGAAATACAAGAGAAAGTGCGAGTTATTGCAGAGAATGAACATTTTTTAGCTTTTACTTTTTACGCTGCTCGTTTTCCATTTGAAACTTGGGTAATGCCTAAAATTCATTCAGGACATTTTGAAAATATTAATAAGACAACTAGAAAAAGTCTATGCAACATTATGCGAAAAGTATTAGGTATGATAAATGAAACCCTAAAAAATCCTTCTATAAATTTCTGGATTCACTGCCTTCCTACCACTTATGAAGATACTAAACATTATAGCTGGCATATTGAAATTGCTCCCCGAGTATCTCGCTACGGAGGCTACGAATTAGGGTCAGGAGTAGTAATAGATGTAGTTAGCCCAGAAAAAGCAGCCGCTTATTTAAGAAAAAATGCCTAAAAGAAAACCCCTCAACATTGTATTTGCTTCGGCCGAAATTAATCCTTTCTCAAAGACTGGTGGTTTAGGAGATGTGGCTGGCGCTTTGCCTCCAGCTATTAAAGAGCAGGGTCACGAACTTTTTGTTTTCACTCCTTTGCATATGAAAGTAGATGTTAAAACCAATAAGCTCAAAATTATCAAAAGACTAATTCCTTTAGAAATTGGTGGCAAAAGATTCTTCTTCAATATCTGGCAGGGAAAATTAGCTAGCAATGTGCCCGTATTTTTAATTGACAACTACGACCTGTTTAAAAGTCGACATAACTTATATGGCTACCCTAAAGACGGAAACTTCCGTTACTACTTTTTCAATAAAGCCATATTGAAAGCTGTTCAGGTGCTAAAAATAAAACCAAATATAATTCATTGTCATGACTGGCATGTAGGGTTAATTCCAAATTTACTGCAACGCGATGAGAACCGAGCCTATTTTCACGAAACCGCCACAGTCGTTACAATTCATAATATTTTATTCCAGCAAGCTATTCATACAACAAAAATGTACAAAGCAGACAAAGGTTCAGGAATACCAAAAGAAGATAGGAGAAGTATAAAAAAATTAAACTTTTTACTACGGGGAATTTTATATGCTGATTCAATTTCAACTGTGTCTCACCAATACGCTCAAGAAATTCAGACAGAAGATTTTGGCAACGGCTTAGAGGAACATTTATACAAGCGACGAAAAAGATTATTTGGTATTTTGAATGGCATTGATTACAGTAATTTTGACCCGCGTCACGATAAATATATTAAACATAATTATCATCTGTCAGATTTACATATAAAACGACGTAATAAATCTTTCTTACAGAAAAAACTTGGTCTCGACATAGATGATAATGTGCCCATAATTGGCATGGCTACACGCATCACTGAACAAAAAGGTTTTGAACTGCTATTCAAAATCATTAATCAATTAATGACAATGCACCTACAGCTAGTCATTGTAGGGTCTGGCCAAGAAGAATACGAAAAGTTAATAACTAAATATCACAAGAAATATCCTAAAAAGATCGGCATTCATTTACAATTTTCTGAAGAAATTGCTAGTTGGATTTACGCCGGCTCAGATATTTTTTTGATGCCATCTCGTTTTGAGCCTTGTGGACTTGGTCAAATGATTGCTCTTAGATTCGGCACCATTCCTGTAGTACACGAAGTAGGTGGATTGGCCGAAACTATTAAAGATTATAATCCTACTAAAAAAACAGGAAACGGTTTCACTTTTAAAAATTATACTCCAATGGATATGTTAAGCGCCATTACTCGCGCACTGGAAACATTTAAATATCGTGACCGCTGGGATAAATTAATGCGCTCATCAATGAAACAGTCTTACTCTTGGGAATTGCCTGCCGAGCAATATGTCAAGCTTTATCGCTTTGCCCTAGCTAAACACCGAAAATATCCAGTAGTAAAGTTTAAAATAGACAAGAAATTAGCCACTAAAATAAACAAATGAAATGGGGTTTACTCTTTCATATTTACCAGCCGCCTAATCAACGACTAGATATTATAGACTTAGTAACTCGTGAAAGTTATGAGCCACTGCTTGATGTTTTAATTCGCTCTCAAGTTCCCATTACTCTTAATGTCACATCAACTCTACTGGAGCAGTTAGTCAACAATGACCGCTGGCCCGTAATTGACAAACTGCGCACTCTTTTTCATTTGCCAAACATTACACTGACTAACTCTGCTTATTCACACGCCCTATTACCATTATGGCCCGAAGAAGAAATCAATCATCAGTTGGAAAGGAATAAAGAAGTGGTCAGAAATATTATCAACCAAGACTTTAATCCTGATGGATTGTATCTGCCCGAGTGCGCCTATTCTAACGCTCTTGATGGCCCCATAAAGAAAGCCCGTCATCAATGGGTACTTTTAGATGAGATTAGTTTAATTAGACAAAACTACATTGCTGCTGGAAAAAAACGCGGTATTAAAACTAAATATCTATTTCGTAAAAGAGATCTATCTCAGGCTTTACCAACTTCTCTAGAATCCTTCGAAAAAAATTACTCAAGTCTTGAAAGTCCTGCTATCGTAGCGCTCGACGGAGAAGCTTTTGGGCATTTTGATACTCGTTCAATTGTATTGTTAGAAAAAGTCTTAGCCAAACATGGCTCCGAATTAATATCGCTTAGTGATTTAGCAGACGAAGCTGAAGATAGTGTTATCACTCGTTCTGGTACTTGGGAAACAAGTGCTAAAGATTTACAGCGCCAAATTGCTTTTCCACTTTGGCAAGATAAAAATAATAATATTCATAAAGTAATGTGGAAGTATTATCGGAAAGTACACCAAGAGCTACATAAAAGTAAAGGATTAGACTCTAACGAATGGGTCAGAATTCACTTTGATAACTCTATTTCAAGCTGCTGGTGGTGGTGGGCCAATACAAAGCGGACTGCTGGACCTTTTAAAATGAAAGCATGGAATCCTGACATGATTGTAATAGGCCTTAGCGAATCTATAAAAGCCGTTAGGAGTGACGCAAATATCTCTCCTAAAATTAAGTGGAAGCTAGAAACAGATCACGCAAATTTATTGAAACTTATTTGGCAAACTCACTGGAAAATAAACAGTTAGGAACTATAATATTAATCTGAATTGTATTCGAAAAGCCACTTTGCTACACTAAAGTTTCAAATTAGCATTATGCAAACAGATAATTTTTCAAATTCAAATTGGGAGAACATTCCGCCTGAAAATCATCCTGTTATTGATGAAGAAAATCCTTTTCATAAAGAATTTGAGAGTCCTAATAATTGTCTGAATCAAACTAAAAGAATTGTGGTAATTATGGCTGGCGGCACTGGCACCCGTTTATGGCCACTAAGTCGTAAACAGATGCCTAAACAGTTTTTGAAAATTTTAGATGATGAATCTCTACTACAAAAAACTGTACAGATAGTTGAGCGGTTAATTCCTAGCTCAGACATCTACATAATGGCCGATGCAGCAAAAACGGAGATCGCTCAAAAACAGCTACCAAATCACCCACAAGAGAACTTCATTATTGAACCAGAAGCAAGAGACAATGGACCAGCTATTGCCGTAGCTTCAGTTATTATTGCTAAAAAACATCCGAATTCATCTATCGCCATATTGTGGTCAGATCATCTGGTACAAAAACCAGAAAAGTTTTGCTCTGTGCTAAAGGCAGCTTACGACGCGGTCGACACCTATCAAGATCATTTAGTCAGCATTGGAGTTAAACCTAATCGTCCAGCCACAGAATTTGGCTATATAAAAGTTGGCTCTCAAAATATTAATGGTACGGCTGAGCCAGTTTTCAAAGTTGACCAATTTGTAGAAAAGCCAGATTTAGAAACAGCTAAAGCTTATGTGTCTGACTGGAAGTATTTATGGAATACAGGATTCAAAATTTTCAAATCTGACCACATGATAAACTTATTTGCCAAACACCAGCCTCAGTTTCATCAAATTTTGATGACTATAATGGATTCTATTGGTAGCCCTAATGAAAAAGAAGTTTTGAAGGAACAATTTTCAAAACTTGAAAAGAAAGATATTGAACGATTAATTACAGAGAAAGAAGATGCAATTTTGGTAATTCCAGCCGACCTAGGTTGGAGTGATATCGGTGCTTGGGATACTGTACATCAGGTACTATCGCAAAAACACGGTCACGATATGGTGGTTAAGGGCAATCATGTAGGAATTAATGACTCCGGCTGCCTTGTTTTTGGTAATAACAAGCTTATTGCTACCTGCGGCCTGAAGGATATTGTTATTATAGAAACAGACGATGCATTACTAGTCGCTCATCAAGATTCAGCTCAAGATGTTAAGCTGCTAATAGAACAATTAAAGGAACAGGGCAAACATTTATACTTATGAAAATCAATAAAACAATTTTTAAAGCCTATGATGTCAGAGGTGTTTATCCTACCGAAATAAACGAAGTTACCGTAGAGGCTATTGGCCGCGCTTACGCGCGTTTTTTGTCACCCAAAAATGTAGTAGTCGGCTCGGATGTCAGAACATCCTCGCCTAGTTTGAAAAAAGCTTTAATTGAAGGCTTAACCAGTTCTGGAGTCAATGTAATTGATATCGGCATTATTTCTACAGATATGCTTTACTTCGCGGTCGCTACACTCAAAACAGATGGCGGAATTACAGTCACCGCTTCTCATAATCCTAAAGAATATAACGGTATGAAATTTGTGCGCGAAAAAGCAATCGCAATTTCGTCTGATACGGGCTTGAACGATATCGCTGAATTAACTGAAGTCGACGAAATTGAGACCAAAGATAAAAAAGGATCAGTCACCAAGCAAGATGTATTAGACGGATACATTAAGCATATCCTTTCGTTTATTGATGCCAAAAAGCTTAAGCCCCTAAAAGTGGTGGCTAATGGAAATTTTGGTTTAGCTGGGCAGGTCATTGTTAAAACGCTCGAAAATACTCCAATTGAAATTATTCCTCTAAACGATAAGCCAGATGGCACTTTTCCTAAAGGCCGCCCTGACCCGTTAATTTTAGAGAACCGGCAAGAAACCATCGATTTAATTATTTCATCGGGCGCTGATTTGGGCATTTCTTGGGACGCCGATGCTGACCGCTGTTTCTTCTATGACGAGAACGGTAATTTTATAGAAGGATACTATACTACCGCCATTTTGGCTGAAATGATGTTGAAAAAATCTGGGGGCGGAAAAATAATTCACGACCCTAGGCTGACCTGGGCTACTATTGATACGGTCAAAGCGGCGGGTGGAATTCCAATTGTCAACAAGGCCGGTCACACTTTTATTAAAGATCGTATGCGAGCTGAAAATGCCATTTTTGGGGGCGAGATGAGTGCACACTACTATTTTAAAGATAATTTCTTCTGTGACAACGGAATGATTCCCGCTTTACTAATTTTGGAACAGCTATCAGTTGGTAAAAAGAAGATGTCTGAAATTGTTAATCCTTATAAAAAGAAATACTTCGTTTCGAGCGAAATTAACTCTGAAGTCGACAACGGCGCCGAAATCATTAAGGAGTTGAAAGATAAATACAGAGATGGCGAGCAGAATGAAATTGATGGATTATCAGTTGAATACAAAGATTGGCGCTTCAATGTGCGTATGAGTAATACTGAACCCTTAATTCGCTTAAATGTCGAAGCTCGCAATAAAGACTTAGAAAAAGCTAAAACGGAAGAACTCTTAGCTATTGTTCGCGGTTAAGCCCACACATTGACAAGTACGCCTAAAAAGTGTAATCTATTCAGGTTGTGCCAAATACAAATATAAGAAATGTAGCTATTATTGCTCATGTTGACCACGGCAAAACAACTTTGGTTGACGGACTATTAAAGCAAACCCACACCTTCCGCGAAAATGAGGCGGCTTTTTCGCAATCCTTAATTATGGATAGTAATGATCAAGAAAAAGAGCGTGGTATCACAATTTTGGCTAAAAATACTGCTGTTACCTATAAAGACACTCGAATCAATATAATCGATACTCCAGGTCACGCTGACTTTGGAGGTGAAGTTGAGAGAACTCTATCTATGGCTGATGGCGCCGTTTTATTAATTGATGCGCACGAAGGCCCAATGCCCCAGACTACTTTCGTACTAAAGAAAGCGCTTGATTTAGGATTAAGACCAATTGTTATTATTAATAAGATTGATAAGCCAAATGCAGATATCGAAAAAACCTTACAAAGAACTTACGATCTATTTTTAGAATTAGCTACCAATGAATCGCAGCTAGACTTCCCTGTTTTATACGCCATTGCCCGCGAAGGAAAGAGCTGGACTGAAATGCCAGAAGATTCAACTGCACCTAGCGATTTTGTTCCTGTTTTAGATGTTCTATTAGAGAATGTGCCAGCGCCGCACGCGGAGCCTGATAAACCATTTCAAATGCTGGTATCTAGTCTAGATTTTGATTCTTATCAAGGGAAATATGCCATTGGTAAAATTCGACGCGGTGTAGCCAAAGCTGGTCTTTCGGTCGCTCTAGTCAATGAAGATGGTATAAAAGAGAAATGCAAAATTGAAAAAGTGTTCGTCAGCCACGGCTTAAAACGGGCAGAGGTTAAAGAAGCTCAAGCTGGAGATATTGTCGGCATCACTGGAATTTCTGATGTAGAAATAGGCCAAACTATTACTGACATTACTAATCCTGAAGCATTACCTGCAATCGCTATTGAAGAGCCAACTTTGTCTATTTCTGTTTACACGAACACATCTCCAATGGCTGGCCGCGAAGGCAAATATATTACCGCTCGCCATCTGTTAGAGAGAATTGAAAAAGAACTAGAAACTAATGTTTCAATGCGTTTAGATAAAACAAACACAGGAGAATATATTTTGTCAGGTCGCGGAGAGCTACACTTGTCTGTCTTTTTAGAAACTCTTCGTAGAGAAGGATTCGAACTTCAGGTCGGCAAGCCCCGAGTAATCACTAAAGATATTGATGGCGTGGAATACGAGCCTATTGAAGAGCTGACAATTGATTTGGCTACTGAATTTGCCAGTGGAATCATTGGTGAAGTCAGCCGACGCCGTGGAATTTTGCTTGGTCAATATGACAATAACGACAAAACCACTAAACTTATGTTTGAGATTCCAACTAGAGGTTTACTTGGTATTCGTAATCCTTTATTAACAATTTCTCGTGGAACAGCAATCATTAATACTCTTTTTGTACGAAATGAGCCAAAAAGTAGCAATATAGCAAAATTAAGAAACGGAGTTTTAGTAGCTCAGCAAAAAGGCAAATCTACTATATATGGTCTTGACAACGCTCAAAACAGAGGTTCAACTCTTATTCCTCCACAGACAGAAGTGTATGAAGGCATGATAGTAGGATTACACTCAAGAGAAGAAGATATTGAAATAAATGTTTGCAAAGAGAAACAGCTTACCAATATGCGAGCTGCAGCAGCTGATATCTCAACTATCCTAACTCCCCATACTCAATTGAGTCTAGAGCAAAGCCTAGATTTCCTTGAAGATGATGAACTACTCGAAATTACTCCTGCTAGCCTTCGCTTACGCAAAAAGATCTTAAACGCTTCTGAACGCTACCGAGCTCGTAAATAATTATTCGCGCCTAAAAAACGCCTAACAGCATTATTAATTGACTTTGTGAGCTGTTTTTGGTTACCTTGAAAAAGGAGAGCTCGAATGGATCCAATCCGGATACAGATTGTCATAGTCTTGAGAGACACATCCTTTCCATGCGTAAAGTTTACGAGCCTCATTCTTCGTACCCATATACCAAGAAAAGGTGAGACAGTGGCCTTATTTAATGGTAGCCAAACAGTTTATCTTCAAGTCCATGATGTATCCAATCCAATCGATTTGAGTACCCATCTGTCTCAAGGTCCAGTCGTCGATTGCAACAGCAGTAACGAACCAGATGCCATAATTGTACTTCGTCCAAGTTATGCTCCGGAAGAGGCAGCGGTCTATGAACAGTTGAGAGAATATTTCGGCTTTGTTGAAGGCTAAGAAAAACACTCTTCGCGACTCCAATACCCAGCCGACTGGGTATTTTTTTATATATTGAAAAACCCGGGTAATTAAAAAGACCGCCGCGCTCTAGTAAGAGCTGCGCGGCGGTCGGGGACGATGCTTGACCAAGGAGCCAAGCGGGATGAATGCGGCAGTGAGATACACCCGAGCCTTTCTAGTTGAGGACTTGCAGGCCCTCAACGACACCTGTAGGCATCAGAGTAATACCGGGTTCCTGGTACAGGCTTTGCAGCAAGCTTCGAGTTTCCATCCGCAGCAAATGCCGCGAAATCGTGTTGACATGCCTGCCAACCCTCAGAAGTGCTATCTTGCTAACTTCTCCCTAGTATCTCGCAGAGTGCGGGACGGGATGGACTCAGTTGAGCCCGATATGATCTTCCCAGGGTGGAATAGCTTTCCACTTCTCACCGCTTGGCTCTTTCCTTTCGGTCAGAGCCCGGTTGCTAGACACGCCTTGCGCAGACTTGACGACCCCTTTCCGGTGCCTTGCGGTTTAGCCGGTTGGGTCTAGCCGTCTGTGACCGGCGAAGGCTTTACGCATCCTTCATGTGTTGACCGACCACATCTGTGCAGCGTGTAAATACTCTAGCATATTTTATTCAATTTGTCAAGCCCTAAAGCAAATTTCACAAATTGATTTTGTCTTTTGGCTATGGTAACCTTTAACTATACTTATTCGTAAAAAAAGGTTTGATGAAAAACTTATTAAAGTCCCGTTTATTGCTAGTCATAATTGTTATAATAGCCATCATATTTATTGGTTTAAGAATGAAAAACAACGGTGGTGTAGGAGGCATTATTCCTTCAATTGGTAACAGCAAAAATAAGACCGTTTTTGTACAGGTTGCTAAACAGTTTGCAGTTTCTATTCCAGCTGAATGGAGCATAACAGAACCAATTGACGGTAGACAGACTTTAGTTTATCCAACCGGAACTGAAATTGGTGCAAGCGATGCTAAAACATTAATTGACAAAGGTGTAATCATTATTGAGACAGCTGTAAATAAAAAAGATAGCTTTGACGCCTTAATTGAAGAGCTCAAGACTGCTGCTGAAAATGATGGCTCAAAGGTCACTGTTGATAATAAAAAATATGGATCCTTAAAAGCCAGCAAACTAACTGTCAAAGGTGAAAATGACTATCAACAAATCTTTTTTGACACTCCCACTATTATTATAGTGACCTCTAAAATTAATCACTCAGTATTTGATGATATCGCTAAATCAATGACCATAGATATTACCAAATACGCTGATAATATCACTAAAGCAACAGATTTAACTCAACAAACCAGATTAGACATCACTAGCAGTAATTACTCAAATATTTATAAATCCTCCTCAGAAAATCTGAAAGGTCAGAAGAGTGAAGCTGAATTTTCCGATTTATTAGATAATGTTAGCGCCGATTTCGATAATAATGTAGTAGTTTGGGGTGTTTACATTAATGCAAACAAAGGGCTTGGTACTGCAGCTAATATTCTTGAAGGTGATATTATAATTCGCCGCAGCTCTTTTTACTACACAATAGAGAATGATAACTATCTGTTAGACGCCATGAGAGTATCAGGTAGAATTAAACCTGCTGACGCAGATAATACAGATAACACCGAAGGAGCAGAAACACCTGCAACAAACGAATAGACTGCAAACTATACTATTCTACTTCTACCGTTGAGAGATATTTTTCTTTGTTTTTTATGACATAAGATTCTATTGACCAATTGTTTCTTTCTCCGTCGTAATCAACCCTAAAAGATATATCAACTCTTGTCATAAAGTTATCCGCAAAAAGCACCCTTGATTGCATAACATAATTTTGATTAAGGATAATAAGAGCAGTAGGCTCAATGCTGATCATATCTTTGAAGATATTCTCTTTCATGCCCTCTTTTATTGCCTCAACACTATTCTTTTCCTGCGCAGCAGATGAAAGAAGAGTGAACACTTTCTGAGCATCTTGGCTTTCGTAAGCAATAACTAAATCTTTTTGTAATTGATAGATTGCTTTATGGTCACTATTAGATATTGATTCGGAATCACTGTAGGTATCGACAATCTGTTTATAGGCGTCTGTTTCTTCGTAACTAATAATTTCAATGATTAGCTCTCTATTTAATATTGTTTCAATCATTTTAAAAGGTTTGGTCTGTGTGATCACAAACTTGTCATTTCCCTTGCTATCTTTAATCGTTTGAGAAGTTGCATCACTCTCTGGGTTTGCCTGCTTATAACTATCGAACTTTTTTTGATTCGTTTCATTGAACATCTCTTCACTAGTAACTGTATTTGCCGAGGTAATGAATATTCCCCCAAACGACTCTAACGAACTAGTGCCGTTATATTGAATGTTTTTTTGGTCTTGAGGATAAATCAAAATTGATTTGCTAATAATTTGGCTATTAATTATGTAATTATTGGGCATTATAAAAGAATCTTTGGGTGCAAAATGAACGACGGTGTTGTTGGGAATATTTTTTAGTTCTTGACTGATGTTGGTATTTAAAACTTCTAGTTGACTGGTGTTAGTAGATTGGGGTTCAGTTTGAGTATTTCTTTTATAAATTCCTATTGCCGTTATCACAACAACAACAATTACTACTATTGTTAATTTTGGAGGTCTTGCGCTTTTTATCACCATGTATCTACTTTATTAAAAAAAAGCAGAGGCCACAACTTTGCGGCCTCTACTCTCGCTAAATAACTTTATTAGGTTATTAGCTACATCTTCACTATCCTACTGACCTGCGGAGGTCATTGGGAACCAGACTAAGTCACCACCAGCAACTGTACCAGCAACAAATCCCATTGCTTCATTCTGACCAATTACGGATGTAACACCGTTGGCAACGTTTGAGGTGCCAACAGCAGCAAAGGTAATGTTCTCAGCAGCGTCTGAAATGTTGATGATATAGGCGATCTGACCGTTAGCAGTAGGAGCTTCTAGGATTACTCCTGTTCGTGAAGCACCACCTGCGTCGTACTGATTAACAGCATTGGTTGTATCAAGCGTCTCATCATTGCCCGCACCTGCGCCAGCAGTGGTTACTGCAAGATAAACTGTACCAGCTGTCTGGGTGAAGTTACCACTTGTTAACGTTACGTCACCAGCAGTTACCGTCAAAGCAGCTGTACCGATTGCTGAACCAGTAAGCACTACATCGGCTGTACCAGTAGCAATGGTAATCTCATCATTTGAGGTACTGATAGTCGAAGCTGCGGCAGCGTCGATATCAAATCCACCTGCAGAAGCTTGCAAACTTATAGCATCAGCTCCTGTACCAGCAGCGGTAAGGACTATGCTAGAATCGTTTGCCCCTACTTGAGTAAGAGTCAAATCATCACCAGCGCCATCAGATGTAACAGTTAATGCCAAGTCTTCGTTAGCGGCATCTATATCAATACCACCGGCGGAGGCTTGCAAACTTATTGCATCTACTGTAGCTGAAGCAGAGGTTACTCGAATCTCTGTAGCAGTACCTGTGGCTACGATATCCAAATCATCGCCAGCAGTATCACCAGCAACTGTGATATCCATTCCACCAGCTGTGGTTGCAATGGTAATCGCATCAGCTGCATCTTCAGTAGCTGAAAGACCTATTGAACCACCTGTGTTAACCAAGGTAATATCCTCAGTAGCTGCACCAGTGGCAGCTATATTAATACCACCAGCAGAAGCTGTTATTGTAACAGCATCCGTTGCATTCTCAGTTGAACTGATGTTAACGCTTGAACCAGTAGTAGTAATATCAATGTCTTCACCAGCAGCAGCACCAGAAGCGGCAATATCAATACCACCAGCTGTTGAAGTGATCTGAACTGAATCAGCAGCACTTTCTGTAGCTGAAAGGATTATTGAACCACCTGTGTTCGTAACTACAATATCTTCACCAGCCGTACCAGCAGCATCAATAGCAATTCCGTCGTCAGCATCTATATCAATACCACCAGCAGAAGCGTTGATCTTAACAGCATCGGCTCCTGTACCAGCAGATTGTAGAATCAAGCTAGCATCATGGGCACCAGTTACAGCTACCGTTAAGTCATCATTGTCACCGTCAGCAGCTAAAGTAACATTGGAAGCTGTACCCGCTCCATCAATGGAGAAGGAAGTCGTTGCGTCCATCGTGTATGCACCCGTTACATCAACGTCCATACTAGCTCCAGCGTTTATGTCAACCAAACCAGTAGCGGTGACATCGAACTCGTCACCGGCTGTGTTGAGAATATCATCGCCAGATGCGACAGTAACATCACCAGATGTGGCAGCAACATCAACGTTGGTCTCACCAGTAATATTTACATCTAGTGTAGTAGCAACTATATCCACATTATAGGTAGCGGCAGTAACGTCTACACCACCAGCAGAAGCATTTATGACGATAGCATCAGCAGCATCTTCGGTAGCGGTAGCGACAATCGAGCCACCCGTTGCTCCCAAGGTTAAGTCTTCTGAAGCCCCGGTAACAGTAAAGTTGGAAGCCGTTGCACCATCAAGTGAGATACCAGCGGCAGTGTCAACGGTAACAGCGCCGGTAGTATTGTTGTCCCAAATACCAGTAACATTGGCGACAAAATCATCACCTACTGTTAGTGTCATATCTCCATTAGCAGCACCAGCAGCAGTTATAGCCACACCACCATCGGTGGTAGCTATGGTAATTCCATCACCAGCAACTGTACCTGTTTGTAATACATCAATCGTACCTGTGCC
This sequence comes from uncultured Candidatus Saccharibacteria bacterium, assembly GCA_964421635.1. GTDB lineage: Bacteria > Patescibacteriota > UBA1384 > CAILIB01 > JAUSJZ01 > CAYQWZ01. The sequence goes on along the minus strand of CAYQWZ010000002.1, from coordinate 97,320 downwards.
AGCGTCAATATCAATACCACCTGCAGCGTCAGAAGCATTTAAGGTGATAGCGTCAGCTGCAGCTTCAGCGCCTGTTATGACAACTGAACCAGCAGAAGAAGTTAAGTCTAAATCACCAGTTGTTGCAACTAGGTTGGCACCGGTTGCTCCGGTAATTGACAGGTCACCATCTGAGGTAACAGTGTCATTGTTAAGAGCCAGTGTACCACTCGCCATGGTTAGGCTACCACTATCATTAAAGGTAACAACATCGGTTCCGTTATCTTGAAAGATAAAGTCACCTGTGCTAGCTAAATCAACGATAATATCCGAACCTGCGGCATTTGAACGCAATATCAAATCACCGTTATCAACCAAAACGGTTGAGGCGCCAGCGCTGGTATTATAGGCATCATCTAATGTATTTGAACCAGCAGCACCGGCTGTTAAGTCAACGAATGAACCGTTGGCATATACATATAGGTTGTCATCATCAGTATCGTAGTAAATTGTACCCTCGGTTGTTGAAGCCGAAGAAGCTACGCCTGTGACATATAACTCACCACCACCAACTGTAACATCCCCGAAAGAGGCAGCACCAGTTGTGGTAATAGCAATGTCTGCAGCTAAATCAGCAGCAGCGATAGTTGCATCAGCGATTTTGGCGCTAGTGACTGAACTACCTGCCAAATCAGCAGTAGCGACTGTGCCATTTAGCAACATTGTCGATGTGACACTACCAACAGGCAAATCTAATGCCCCTCTAAGTACCAAATCACCTTTAATCGTTAGGTCATCACCTACGACAAGGTCATCTCTGGCATTAACTGTTCCAGCATCAAACCACATTTGATCTCCGGTTGTGATGTGGAGGTCTCCATCCTTATATATACCGGTACCGTCATCTCGATCGCCATTAGCGATGATGAGCCGGCCACCGACCTTAAGGTCAGAGGTAGTCTCTACCTGCGAGCCAGCATTTAGCGTCAAAAGGTCATCGGTCTTAACGACCAAATTCCCATTCTCCACAATGCTCGACCCACCCATGTTAAAATCCAATGTAGTACCTTGAAGTGTAGCTGCCGCACTAGCGGAGCTGGCACCCAAAACCACCATCATTGGGATTGATAAGAGCGAATAAACAAATGTCATCCGCTTAGAAAGCAATTTCCTCATAATGTATCTTTACTAATAAACTTTTAAAATACGCAATATAAACTGAACACCCAACCAAGTGTGACCTCTTCTTCTCTATATCTAATTATACCTCTCTACAGGTAAAAAGGAGGCTCATTTTGTGGATATATCTATAGTAATAATGGTTTTTGTTTACTAGAGCCATTACCAACATTTTTTACCTCAATACATTTCGTTTAGATTTTTATTCAAATATTTTATCCTTATATAATAGAAGAAGGATTAAAAAAGTATATCACCTCTATTGAGCCCTAGGTTCAAGTTCTAAATAATAACCAATAAAAAAAACCACTTAACACAGTATTTCAATGTGAAGTGGTATTTTCTATTGGTAGCCCTACGGGGAATCGAACCCCGGTTCCCAGCTTGAGAAGCTGATGTCCTGACCACTAGACGATAGGGCCCCGCTTGCTATATTTTTTTTGGTGCCAGGGGGCGGGATTGAACCGCCGACCTCGAGCTTATGAGTCTCGCGCTCTAACCATCTGAGCTACCCTGGCCTATTGTCTATATTGTACAAAAAATCCGGACAATCCGGTATTTTTCTTGTTTAATTATATTTTTCAATCTTACTATCAATCGTCAAAAATTAACTACTTGCTCGGTAATTTTTGACTCCCTGCCTGCCGGCAGGCAGGCTTATTCTTACCTAAACAGTTCAGGAAGGATTATCTGAGATGTTGCGAAGCAATCATATCAGAATGACGCTCATGAATGTTTAATTGTTTTTTTTGGTAGCGGGAGGAGGATTCGAACCGTCCAACTTGTGGTTATGAGCCACACATGTTGCCATTACACTATCCCGCCATGACAGTAGAATGATACCTCTAAAGAGGAAAAAAGTCAAACCCAAAATTAGCTAAATTAGCGCTTTGAGCCTTGAATAATATAGCATTAAATGCTAGCATTAAACCTGATGCCTAGGAGAAGAATTAGACCAACCAGAAAACAAGTTGAACAGATGCTTCGACAGAAACAACCTCGTAAACGCCGTGGCGCTCCTTGGTTTTTAATTTTCTTTTTAATCCTTCTTTCTTTATCTTTCTTTATACCAACAGAAGTTGAAGAGAAAGAAGAAGTTCCCCTATCTACTATTATTGCTGAAGTCAACGCAGAGAAAGTCGAAAACTTGATAATAGAAAATGATACTTTAGTCAGGGCTGAGCTCAAAAAAGAATTTGGCGGCACCATTTTAGAAGCAGAGAAAGAGCCGGCTGCTTCTATATATGATTACGGAATTACATCTAAGACTACTAATATAAAGGTAGATAACAATGCTGGCGGTGCTTTAGCCCTTTCAGTCTTATTGAACTTTTTTCCTGTAATTATTTTAATAGGATTTATTTGGTTTATTGTCCGTCAATCAACCGCTCAGAACTCTCGTGCTATGAACTTTGGTCGTTCAAAAGCAAAATTGGGTAACACTTCAAAGATTAGGTTCTCTGATGTTGCTGGCTTAAAAGAAGCTAAAGAAGAATTATCTGAAATTGTAGAGTTTTTAAAAAATCCTAAAAAGTTTCAAGCTATTGGAGCAGAAATTCCTAAAGGAGTAATTTTAACTGGCCCACCTGGTACAGGTAAAACATTATTAGCAAAAGCCGTCGCCGGAGAAGCTAATGTACCATTTTTCTTAATCTCTGCTTCAGAATTTGTCGAAATGTTCGTCGGTGTTGGAGCCTCAAGAGTTCGTGATTTATTTAATCAAGCCAAAAAGCACAGCCCAGCCATTATCTTTATAGATGAACTTGACGCTATTGGCCGACAACGAGGCGCCGGATTAGGTGGCTCACATGATGAGAGAGAACAGACCCTAAACCAAATTTTAGTTGAGATGGACGGCTTTGGTACGGATGTCAATGTAATTGTCATGGCTGCCACTAACCGACCAGATATATTAGACCCAGCCCTATTGCGACCAGGAAGATTTGATAGAAAAATTGTCGTTGATGCACCTACTAAAATTGAACGAGAAGAAATTCTAAAAATTCATTCTGCTAATAAACCACTAGAAAAGGAAGTTGATTTAGCTGTCATTGCTGGCCAAACAGCTGGCTTTTCAGGCGCTGATTTAAAGAATGTTGCTAATGAGGCAGCAATTTTTGCCGCTCGTGCTAATCGTAAAACTATTACTCAGGAAGACTTTCACGATGCAGTCGAGAAATTAATAATAGGGCCTGAAAGATCTTCGAGAATCTTGAGTAAAATTGAAAAAGAGACAACTGCCATTCACGAAGCCGGTCACGCCATTGTTGGTCATGTTTTGCCTCTACCTGACCCAATCCATAAAGTTTCTATTATTAGCCGTGGTCAGGCGCTTGGTGTCACTTGGAGTTTACCGCAGGAAGATCGTCATTTGACTTCAAAATCTAAGTTTATAGAAGAGATTGCAGTATTGCTTGGTGGGCGCATTGCAGAAGAGCTGTTCACTAAAGAAATCACCACCGGCGCTAGTAACGATTTACAAAGGGCTACCAAAATTGCCCGTGCTATGGTCACTCAGCTAGGAATGAGCTCTAAGCTTGGACTGCGCACTTATGGAGATGGCGATGAAATGGTTTTTCTCGGTCGTGAAATTCATGAATCAAAAAACTATTCCGAGACAGTGGCAAAAGAGATTGATGTCGAGGTACTCAAAATTGTTACTGAGGCCGAAAAATTAGCTCGTAAAACTCTGCGCAAACACAGCAAACAATTAAAACAATTAAGTGATAAACTGTTAAAAGAGGAGACCGTTCAAGGCTCTTATCTTAATCGTTTGATTCCACAAGAAAAATAAATTGGAGGGTAGGGTAAATGCGACGCAAAATTGCACAGTTGCTAAATAGTGCAAATTCGTTTCGGCAAGCAGCCAGTATTTTGGTGGCCACTTCCTTGGCCAGCAATATTTTAGGATTAGTTAGGAATACTGTCATTGCTAAAAATATTACGCTAGTACAGCAAGACAATTTCTGGAGCGCTTTTTTATTACCCGATATTGTTTTTAATGTTTTAATTTTTGGCGCTATCTCTTCTGCCTTTATTCCACTATTTCGCGGGTTATTAGTTAAAAAAAGAACTAAAGATGCTTGGCAACTGGCTGGAAATTTCTTGGCCAAAATTAGCATCTTAGTAATTGTTTTGTCTGGCATTCTTTTTGTATTTATGCCATCGCTTTCTCATTTAATATTCCCTCTTCTAAATTCTCAAGATTTGGCTGAAGTTATTTTGTTATCTCGGGTACTGCTTATTCAAACTATACTAATAGGTACTTCATACGTTGTAGGAGGAATTCTTAATTCTAAAAAACGCTTTTTTGCCTACAGTATGTCACCATTATTGTATAACATCTCAATGATTATTGGTGCTTTTATTGCTCCTTTGTACGGTGCCAATGCGGTACAGGTTCTAATTTGGTCAGTCGTTATTGGCGCTGCTCTGCATTTATTAGTACAAATTCCATCTTTAATTGCGGTCGGTTTTAAACTTAGATATTTAAATTTAGGTAAGAATAATTTTTCAAGAGAGATAGTACGACTAATGACTCCACGCAGTATATCATTGGGAATTATTTCTTTTAATGCAATCATATTTGCTTCCATTGCGCGAAATATTTTAGAACCTGGAGCATTCAGCATTTTTAGGCTTGTAGAATCTTTTCAAACAGCACCAATTGCAATTTTCGCTAACGCTATTGCAGTGGCAATATTTCCCATATTGACAGAACACGCTGCTCGAGAGAATTGGCCAAAATTTACTGACGCACTTGAAAAAGCAATAAGATTCGTTTTATTTACACTCATTCCTTCAACTGTAATTTTCATAATCCTTCGCGCTCAGATAATTCGTCTGTATATAGGATTAGGTTCAAGCATTACTTGGGAAGAGACAATTTCGGCCATTGAAGTATTCGGCTGGTTCGCCATTGGTATTGTACCAACCGGCTTGGTGGCAATTTTAGCTCGCAGCTTTTACGCGGTTAAAAACACTCTCATTCCAATGCTTATAGCTTTACTTCAATTAGTATTTGGAGTTAGCGCTGCCTATTCACTAGCCGTCACCACTACCTTCGGCGCCAGCTCTTTAGCTATCGCCACCTCGGCAGCAGTGCTTGTGCAATTTACTATTATGTATATTGCTTATGTTTATTTTATAAAAAAGCCGCTCAACGAAATTAGGATTGTTAAAACAGGCGTGCATACAGCCTTGGTTAGTGCAGCGATGGCCGGCGTAATGTGGTGGTCTTTACGGCTAGTCCATTATCTTTATGAATCAAGTACAACCGGAATTTCAACAAAAGTTGTAGAAGGATTACTATTGCAATCTGGAGTGGCTTTCATTGCCGGAATACTCACCTTTTATCTACTGTCTAAGCTTTGGCTAAAAGAAGAATTATCGTGGTTAAAAAAGATAAAAAAATAAATGGCCAAAAAAAAGAAAAAACCTACTAACACTAGTGAAGAAGAGATATATGGGGAGCTAGACGAACTTAATAATCCTCATTACAAAGCGGGCTGTATTTTTGTTGCATCCTTCTTTCTTTTGCTTTATGTAACAGGAATAGCATTTTTTTGGATGTTTGGTACCTCAACCCTTCGTTCAGGCCTTAAAGTTCAAGCACTCAAAGAAGCAAAAACAGTCGAGGAGATTCGCGACGAACTGTACGAGCTTTTTGGCAGTTTCACTGTTGATACATCAAAAATAAAAGAGGGTGTTTCTGAAAAAGTAGGTGAAAAAGTTGATCAGGCAAAAGATGAGGCAGCTAGGCAGGCCCAAGAAGCGATTTCGGAGAAAATTAACGAAGCAGTTGAAGAAACTGCGGAATCTGTTAGTAATGGTTTAGAGCTACCAGAGCCTTTGTCTGAATAAATATTTATGAGCAAATTCAATTTCTGTATTATTGCCCACATTGATCATGGAAAATCTACCTTAGCCGATAGACTAATTGATCGTGCCGGAAAAATTCAACACGGCAAGATGCAGGAGCAGATGTTAGATCAAATGGATTTGGAGCGCGAGCGTGGAATTACTATTAAGCTCGCGCCAATAAATTTAGAATACAAAGGTCAGAACTATAATTTAATAGACACTCCGGGTCATGTTGATTTTCAATATGAGGTCGGCCGCTCTTTGGCCGCTTGTGAAGGGGCAATTTTACTAGTCGATGCTACTTCTGGTGTACAGGCACAGACTCTCTCTGTTTTAGAAGCAGCCAAAGAACAAAAATTAACAATTTTAGGCGCGGTCAATAAAATTGATTCTGACCGCGCCAATGTGGCAGCCACCGTGACAGAAATTGCAAAACTGTTAGAGCAAGATGAGAGTGAAATTTTAAAAATTTCTGCCAAAACAGGCGAAGGAGTAGATGAGCTACTCGAAGCTATCGCTTCTAAAATTCCCCCTGCCAAAGAAGATGTTAAAGGAGAAACACAGCTTTTGGTCTTTGACTCTGTATACGATTCTTACCGCGGAGTAGTGGCTTATGTTCGAGTAATGAGTGGCCAGGTTAGCAATAAAAATACGCTGCACGCCATTGCTTCAAAAACTAAAACGGATATTTCAGAAGTTGGAAAATTTATTCCCCAAAGAGAGTCTACCTCACAACTAACTGCCGGAGACATTGGCTACGTTGTCACTCAGCTAAAAGATATTAAAAAAGTACGCGTTGGAGACACTTTGGCTTCCAGCGCAGAGACAGAAGCTTTGGTTGGGTATAATCCGGCGATTCCAATGGTCTTCGCATCTTTCTTTCCAGCCGACCGAAAAGAAACAAATACTTTGCGTGAATCTTTAGATAAGCTATCCCTTAATGATGCGGCTTTGACTTATCAGGGCGTTTCGCATCCGGCTTTAGGTTCGGGTTTTCGTTGCGGATTTTTAGGAGTACTCCACTTAGACATAGTGCGCGAAAGATTAATTAGAGAATTTAATATTGAGCCAATTGTCACTCCGCCAACTGTAGAGTATAAAATTGAACTAAACTCAAACAAAACAGTTCGCGTCAGTAACGCTATAGATTTTCCTGAGCAATCATTAATTAAAACCACTTATGAGCCAATGGCAGAAGTTGAAATAATTACACCCGCACAATATATGGGAGGTATTTTTGAGCTGGTTGAAAAGCACCGCGGAGAGTTTATCAAAACTGAATATTTAAATGCTGAGCGCTCAATAAATTTTTTCAAAATTCCGCTGGCTGAATTAATCCTAACTTTTCATGATGAGTTAAAAAGTACTACTTCAGGATTCGGATCAATGAACTATAAATTAACTGAATTTAGCGAAGAGCCTTTGGTACGGTTAGATATTATGTTGGCCGGAGATATAGTAACACCGCTATCACAAATTGTGCCAGCCAAAAAAGCTGAGAGCCTTGGCCGTCAGCTGTCTGCAAAATTAAAAGAGAAATTACCTAAACAAAACTTTGCGCTGCCAATTCAAGCAACAATTTCTGGCAAAATTATTGCGCGCGAAACTTTGTCGGCTATGCGTAAAGATGTCACCGCTAAACTGTACGGCGGAGATGTTACTCGTAAACGAAAACTTCTAGAAAAACAGAAGAAAGGTAAAAAAAGGATGGCGGAAACAGGTACAATGCAAGTACCACCAAGCGTCTATATGGATATTTTAAAACGCGATTAAACTTGATTATTTGTGTTTTCTGCCCAAGCCAAGGTAATAGTAAAAGTTGACCCTTCTCCTACTGAACTTCGAACATCAACTCGCCCACCCATTTTACTTACTATAGTATTGACTAAGTATAATCCTAGACCGGTACCGTGTTCGTTCTGTTTAATAGCTCTTTCTGTTCTATAGAAACGCTCAAAGATGCGTTCAATATTAGCTGGCTCAATTCCCATACCGTAGTCTTTAACGCTAATGACAACTTCCGAGCGATGTCGTTCAACATTAATTTCTATTTTTGATTCATCCTGAGAATACTGAATAGCGTTATCTAATAAATTAGCAATTGCATGTTTTAGAAAAATTCTATCAGCCATTACTTCCACCACAATATTTTTATCATCAAATTGAATATGTATTTTACGCTGGTCAGCCACCGCTTTATATTCAAGTAATAAATCATTAACTAAATGAATTACATCTACCCTCTCTAATCGTAAATATCCACCTTCTTTTGAGGTCAGTTTAAAGATATGACTTAAATCTTCCACCGTGTGATACATAACCTGCGTTGAAGCAATGGCGTTCTCAAGCCGCTCGCGTTCTTTCTCAGTTAATGAAGTATTATTCAGCACCGACTCAGACGACCAACGAATTAATGCTAAAGGGGTTTTTAATTGATGCGCCACCAAAGAAAGAATTTCTGTTTTTTCTTTTTCCACTCGCTTTAGTTCATTAATTCTATCTTGAGCCGCTTTGCGTTTAGCTTTCTCTTTTTTAATAAGAATTGTATAAAGGATTGCGACTGCTAATCCATACAGAATTCCAATAACTGAAATTACCATACGCCCGCCAGAGTTTGGGACAACTAAAAAGAGCAATAATATCAAAATTGCTGCACCAACCACAATGTTGTTGATAACGCGTATCTTCACCCTTTTATTGTACCTCAAATAAAAAAGCCCCAACTGGGACTAATCGCTCCGAATACCAATCGTCAAAAATTAGCTATTTGTTTGTTTAATATCTTTTTGGTGGACCGCCCGGGACTTGAACCCGGAACCACTGGCTTAAAAGGCCATTGCTCTACCAATTGAGCTAGCGATCCAAACAATGAATATACTACCTCGAATCTAGGCTTAGGTCAAGCTCAATCTTCGTGACTGCGCATAGAAGAATAAAGAAGAAAGATTACAGGCACTAACAATAATATTTGATGATAGCTACCCACCAAAGCGGCTAAATGGGATTTGTCTCCTAAATTGGCAATCTGCTCTTCGTTCATAAAATTCACCACGGAAGATGTAACAAACAAAAGAGTAAAGACAGAATGCACAATGATTTCAATTTCAGGCATCTTTTTCTTCTTCGAAAATCCTATAAAAGTAGACAGTAGAAGCCACAATACCACGAACAACGCCGCATTAATAGTGAATTCATTAACATGCAAACTAATAGAAAAACCGAAGACTTCTCTCTGCCCCGTCAGCAAACCAAAAAGCGCACCTCCCCAAGTAATAGCTACTAAATAAGAAGCGTAAGCTGCTAATAAGGCTCCTGTAACTCGGCTACGCAAAATGAGCATGGCATAAACTAGCCAAACAGAAGCTATAGCAACGATCATTACATCCCAACTAGGTATATTCATTCCCTAGGGTCATTATGAAGGGAAATGAAATCAAATCAAAGAAGATAAACTAATAGAGTTTCTTTATCTGCTCCCAAAGCTCTCTTTCTTTTCTACTCATTCGACGAGCGGTTGGCATAACTATACGAACGACAATTTGCAGATCACCTCGGCCGCGTCGATGCTCTTTACCTTTTCCTCTGAAATTGAAGGATTGTCCATTCTGCGTTCCCGGTGGAATTTTAAGCTCTATTTTATCTTTACCAACAGTTAATGAGATTATATCTCCCATTACTGCTTGAGCAGGCGAAATTTGTACTTCGGCTTGAACATTTGAGAAAGCAGCGCCAAACATATCTTCGAAGATGTCTCCTAATCCTCCGCCACCACCAAAATTAAATTCAAAACCTCCACCATTGCCCCCGAATGGGTTTTGCCCGCCATAAGGATTACCACCTCCTCCAGACCCGGCCGAGCCGAACTGGTCGTACTGGGCTCGTTTCTGAGGGTCAGATAAAATCTGATAAGCTTGGTTGATTTCTTGGAATTTAGTGGCATCGCCCCCCTTGTCTGGGTGGTGCTGATGCGAAAGCTTTCGAAAAGCCTTCTTTACTTCATCTGTACTGGCGTCTTTGGCAACACCTAAAACCTCATATGGGTCGTTCACTAGAATATTTTTCCTTACTTCTTATCTTTTGGCTCGTCTTTCTTTTCTTCTTTTTTATCTTCAGCTTTGTCATCCTCTTTTTTATCATCTTTTTTGTCACCTTTCTTCTCTTCCTCAGCAGCGGTCTGCTCATACAGATGTTGGCCAGCTTCTGACAAATTCTTAGACAAATCTTCAGCTTTGGCTTTAATATCTTCTGTTTTGTCAGTATTCACCACATTTTTCAAAGCGGTAATTGAGTCTTCAACTTTGCGTGCATCTTCTGGTTTAATTTTAGCCTTATTATCTTTCAGTGTCTTTTCTGCCGTGTGGATTAATCCTTCGGACATATTTTTAGTATCGACTAGCTCACGCTTCTTTTTGTCTGAATCGGCGTGTTTTTCAGCATCTTGCTTCATCTTGTCGATTTCCTCATCAGATAATCCGCTTTGACCTTGAATAGTAATTTTTTGTTCTTTGCCTGAAGCTTTATCGGTAGCTGTGACATGTTGAATTCCGTCGGCATCGATGTCGAAACTAACCTCAATCTGTGGAACACCTCGGGGTGCCGGTGGAATTCCGTCTAAGACAAAACGGCCGAGGCTTCGGTTATCACTAGCCATTTCACGCTCACCCTGCAAAACATGAATTTCTACCTGTGGCTGATTATCGGCAGCGGTTGAGAAAACCTGTGAATGCTTAGTAGGAATGGTTGTGTTAGCTTCAATTAGCTTAGTCATAACACCACCTAAAGTTTCAATTCCTAAAGATAGCGGAGTAACATCTAACAGTAAGACATCCTTCACATCTCCGGCCATCACGCCACCTTGAATAGCAGCCCCTAAAGCCACCGCTTCATCTGGGTTAACGCTCTTGTTTAAGTCTTTGCCAAAAAATTCTTTTACTTTAGCTTGCACTAGAGGCATTCGGGTTTGTCCACCGACCATAATAACTTCGTCGATATCTTTGGCTTCTAATTTGGCGCCTTTTAGCGCATCAGCGCATGGCCCAATGGTTCGCTCTACTAGCTCATCTGTTAGTTTTTCAAACTCAGCTCGAGTAATTTTCATGACCAAATGTTTTGGTCCTTCTGAATCAGCGGTAATAAACGGCAAATTAATTTCAGTTTCAGCACTTGAGGATAACTCAATTTTGGCTTTTTCGGCTGCTTCTTTGACACGCTGAATAGCATCGACTTGAGATTGCAAATCAACCCCTTCTTCAGCTTTAAATTTAGCTAAAATATGATTCATTAGTTTTTGGTCAAAGTCGTCGCCACCTAAATGAGTGTCACCGTTTGTTGAAAGCACCTCGAATGATGACCCTTCTTCACCTGAACCAATATCTAAAATTGTGATATCGAAAGTTCCTCCACCCAAATCGTAGACGGCCACTTTTTCGTTCTTCTTGCGCTCTAAACCATAAGCTAGGGCGGCGGCAGTTGGCTCGTTTATAATTCTTTTTACGGTTAGACCGGCAATTTTTCCCGAATCCTTCGTGCTTTGTCTTTGTGAATCATTGAAATAGGCAGGTACGGTAATAACCGCTTCGGTCACTTTTTCGCCAAGATAAGCTTCGGCGTCAGTTTTTAGTTTGCCTAAAATGAAAGCTGAAATTTCTTCGGCTGAATGCCACTTCTCCCCCATTTTGACTTCGATGCCTTTGGTTTTAGATTCACGAGTTTCGTAGGGCACTCGTTTGAAATCTTCCTGCGATTCGTCATCGCTGAATTTGCGACCGATAAATCTTTTGACAGACGAGACTGTATTAGTAGGATTAGTCACGGCCTGACGCTTGGCTAGTTGGCCAACTACGCGCTCACCGTTTTTATTAACCGCCACAATTGAAGGCATAGTGTTTGCGCCCTCAGCTGTAGGGATTACTTTGGCGGTGCCGCCTTCCATTACAGATACGACGGAGTTGGTTGTTCCTAAATCGATTCCAATAATTTTGCTCATTGTTTATTTTTTACCAGACGAGACCACCACTGTAGCTGGACGAATAACTTCGCCGTGCATGGTGTATGCCTGATTAATTACTTGTATTATTTTATTTTCTTTTATTTCGTCATTAGATTTGTGCTCAACGGCGTTGTGTTTAGTAGAATCGAATTCGTCTCCTGCTTTGACTTCTACCTTTACTACTTCATGATTAGCCAGCATCTCTAACAGTTGTTTATGAATATAGGTGATTCCCATTAGCCAGTTATTGTCTTTTTCTGTCTGTGGCACATGCTCAATGGCTCGCTCAAAGTTATCTACAACGGGTAGTAAATCTAAAATTACCTCTTTAGACGCAAATTTGGCAAATTCACCCTTATCGCGATCTACACGCTTTTTATAGTTTGCAAGCTCTGCTTGCGCTCTTTTTAGCTGATCTTGCATATCTGCTTCAGCTTTGGCTTTTTTAAGATTTGGCTTACCTTTCTTCATATAAAAAATTACTGTACATAAACCAATGTAAAGTTTACTTTACATTTTGTCAAGAGCCCTGAATTATCCTTAATCTTTACTTAATAAAGGATTGCTTAAGATTGCCTTATGACCTTTACCCACATTTTCAGCATTGGGGCAGTTTTAGTAATACTAATTTTACCAGTTAATTTGCATCAACCAACTTATGAATATATAGATACCAAAGCTACTTTGATGGCTCCCTTAGATATTCGTGAGTTTTATGCCTTTGCTACTTTTGAACTGTCAGATAAAACAAAAGTTCGTGTCAAAACTTCAAAATATGCTGACTTGGCGGTTGGTCAAATTGTGAAATTAAACGGTCAGCTTGAGGAGCCATCTGTTAGTGAAGATTTCGACTACAAAAAATACCTCTCCACTTTTGGCATTACCGCCCTTATGGATTATCCTAAAATTGAAATTGTCGGATTAAATAATTCTGCCAAGTATTGGCTCCTAAAAAATCTGGCTGTTTTGCGCCAAAACTTTGAAGCTAAAATTAATCGATTGTTGCCAGAGCCTGAAGCATCCTTCTTGGCTGGATTACTAATTGGTTCTCGGCGCGCCATTCCTGAATCAACGCTTGATGAACTGGCTCGCACAGGCACCACTCATATTATTGCCGTTTCGGGTGCTAATGTGGTTATTGTAGCCTCTGTCATTTTGATACTTTTTCGCTATCTTACTAACTCTACTCGCGCCTCTTTTTGGCTAGCCCAATTTGTCATTTTTAGTTTCGTTGTTTTGACCGGATTATCTGCCGCCGCCGTCCGCGGCGGCGTGGTCTCGAGTTTGACGCTATGGGCTAAAAGTAGCGGCCGGCCGACAAACATTTGGGGACTTCTATTTGTACCGGCCGCCATAATGCTTGGGCTAAACAGCTTCTACAAATTTGATATCGGTTGGCAGCTATCCTTCGCTGCTTTTACCGGTATAATTTTATTGCCCGACTGGCTAGAACAAAAAACGAACAGCTTTGCGCCAGCCCAAATTCTGCCCGAGATTGTTAAAAAACCGCTGCTTGAAACTGTCGCCGCCACAACTTTTGTCACTCCTATTGCTATTTATCATTTCGGCACTTTCTCTGCTTCCGCCTTTTTGGCTAATCCTTTAGTTTTATGGATTATTCCCATCGCTATGGCCGTCGGTTTTTGCGCCACCGTTATTTACTCTGCTGTTCCATTTTTGCTAATACCACTACGCATTATCGCCACCATTCCATTAAATTTAATTTTATTAATAATTCACTTAGTAGCCAAAATTCCATGGACTTTTTTCGAATTCTAAAAACAAAAATTCAGAATCTGCCGACGAGCCGGCGCACCACTCTGATAGCAATACTTTTTCTAGTTTGGCTTTCTTTCATTGCTTACTCAGTTTGGCCAAAGCCAGCTGTTAAAATTACTATGCTCGATGTCGGTCAGGGCCTGAGCGTTCTAATAGAAGATCAAAATAACTTTCAAATTTTATTCGACGCGGGCGACGGCAACAGCGTCTTGCCACCCTTAGCCAAGGCTATGCCCATTTGGGATACGCACATAAATGTCATCGCCATTTCGCACACTCACGCCGATCACATTCAAGGATTTATCGAAATTCTTAAGCGCTACCGCATCGATGAAGTCTGGTTAATTGACCAAGAAAGCAAAAACGATATCTTTATTGAACTGCAAAAAGTTATTAACAGTTTATCCCCAAACAAACCCCGAATAAAGCTTGGATGGCAACGCATTCTCCCCTCTGGACTACAAATTAAGGCTTTGCACCCGAGCGCGGACTTTTCCCAAACAATGCCCGAACATGCGCATGACGCGGGTTTAGTTTTGCAGGTTTTATATAAAAAAGAAGGATTAATTCTGCTAGCAGGTGACCTCGAAGCCAAAAATGAAGAGCAGTTAATTTTGAACTGCCAAAATTTGACATCCCTTCGCTGTCAAACAGATTTCGAAATTCTGCAGGTTTCGCATCACGGCTCCAAAAACACATCGGGGGAGGAATTTCTGCAATCCTTCTTTTTTAACCAAGCTTGGATCTCCACCGGAGTAGACAATAAATTTAACCATCCGCACACTGAAGCCTTAGAGAGATTAACAAACTTTGCCATAATAAAAAGGACAGACCTTGACGGATCCCAAATTTACTCCTATAAATAGAACATTATGTCAGGACATAGTAAATGGAGTTCAATAAAACATAAAAAGGGAGCTAACGACGCTAAACGCGGCCAGGTTTTTACTAAGATGGCGAATCTTATCGCTGCCGCCGCTCGCGCCGGTGGAAGCGACCCCGATGCTAATGTCCGTTTACGAATGGCTATTGATACTGCCAAAAAATCGAATCTGCCCAAAGATAATATTGAACGCGCTATTAAGCGCGGAACTGGTGAGCTTGAAGGCGCGGTTATTGAAGAATTCATTATGGAAGGATTCGGCCCCGGAGGTACTGGCTTAATTATTGAAGTTATTTCTGATAATAAGAATCGTTCTTTAGCTGAAATCAGAAATATTATGAGCAAAAACGGAGGTATTGTTGCTGATAAAGGATCCGTCACCCATTTATTTGAACAAAAAGGAATTATTCGTGGTCCCCTAAAAGAGATGACCGATTCAGTTGAAGAGATTATTATTGAATCAGGCGCTGAAGATTACTCTCTGGCTGAAAGAGTACTAACTGTTGAGACTGCGCGAGCTGATTTGAAATCTGTTAAAGATATTTTAGAGAAGAATAAAATTAAAATTTCTGAAGTAGACCTAGAGTATGTTGCCCAAACAGAGATGGAAATAGACACTACTACTGAAGAAAAGTTACTTGCACTTTTGCAGACTCTAGACGACAATGATGATGTCGCAAATGTCTCAACCAACGCCAAAGATATATAGAGTAATTGGAATCGACCCCGGTACCGCTCGCGTCGGCTGGGGCATTGTTGATTTTGACAAAGATTCTAATAAAAAGACAGCTATCGCTTACGGCTGTATTGAGACAGATAAAAAAACTGATGCTGCCAAACGCTTGGCCGAAATACATAAAGAATTAAACGAAATACTCGAAGAGTTTTTACCTCAGTTCGCTTCTGTTGAAAAACTTTTTTTTGCTCGTAATCAGACAACTGCTATGAGTGTTTCGGAAGCGCGCGGGGTGATAATCCTGACTTTGAACGAAAAAAATATTGACTACAAAGAGTATACGCCTAAACAGGTAAAAATGACCCTAACAGGCTTCGGCCACGCTGATAAAAAACAGATTCAGTATATGGTTCAACAAATTTTAGAACTTAATATTATTCCCAAACCAGATGATGCCGCGGACGGACTAGCACTCGCTCTTTGCGCTGAATAATTTATTGAGCCGGTTGTTCTGCTGGTTGTTCCCCTTCTGGAACTGGTTGTGGCTCTGCTGTACCAACTAAATAACGCTCCGGAATGGGCCGATAGAAGGATTCGAAAGTATCTGTATGTTCACTACCGTCAGCCTTGGTCACCGTATAATTAAAAGATGTTTTGGCCCCCGGCACAGATTTTTCAACCAACTCCATAGTCATAGATGGTTTGGTTGGGTCAGGTGTAAACTGCGGATCAGGCGGTGCTTTCGTGTAATGAATAATCGCTTTTGAGATAGTGACTTGGCGATCATCATTGGTACCGTATATTTCAAAAGTTACCCTACTATTATTAGTTACAATACCCTGCACCAAAATTGAATGACCAGTATCGTTAATAAATTTTAAATCTGGCTCAGGAATAAAAACAGTAGCGTCGTAGCCAACTAAACCACTGCCAATATTGGCGAAACGCGAATCCCAATTTATTCTTACTCCTTTGATGGCTGAAACACGCTCATAATAACTAACTCGCCGCGAATGATTAGAGCGCGAAGATATCTGTAATCCAGCGTCGAGTACAGCTCTAAATAAAGTAGTAATTGGCTGACATAATCCTCCACCATACTGTCGTTCCAATTCATTGTTTGAAATAACAAGCTCGGGTAGATAACCAGTTGCCGCCGAAACATCTCCTAAAGCTTCAACCGCCGAAAACTCTTCATTAGGCGCCAAAATTGTACCTGAAATACTTTTTACTCCTTGCGCAATATTGTGTTTTCTATTGCTTGGGCTAGTAGCGTAATCTGTTGCTGCTCGCCCAATTAGCTCTTTAATGCCAGAATCAGCCAGACTTCCTTCATTAATTTTTGGCTCAATTTCTTCAAATGTAACGGCTACTTTATTGTCATTGTGTGAGAAAGATTTTTCGCGTAAAGTATCAATAATTGCCTCTACTGTCTCCATTTCTTTGACCGTCACTCCGTTACTACTAGGCTCAAAAACTTCCACTTTGTCACCAGCAAATCTTACTTTAGCGTTCTTTGGCTCTTTATTAATATTCTCTGTTGCTAAAGCCTTTACATAAGTTGCAACCTGCTCATTATCAATATCAGCTAATAACAGTTCTTTTTTATTCACAGCTCCCGCTTTGATAGCTTTATTGAAAAGTACATCTTTTTTGTTTATGGCTTTTGTTTTAACCCAGCCGCCAAGTTGAGCCGACTCAATAACAAATTCTGCATCTTTATAAGTCAAAACCAAATTTGACTGAATAATTTTCTCCGCCTGAGTTTTAGCAAATTGTGCATCTTCAACTTCAAATTTAGGAGCAAAAGGATTCCTCTTAACCACAATCAATTCGTTTGAAAAATTAGTAAAACGCTGTTCAATCTGTTGTTCGAGATTGCTTTTATCTAAAACTAGCCCTGATTCACCTGGGATAATTGTTACTACACCTTGAGTTATATCTAAGTCTACTTCTTGAGCAGCTGACTCATGCTCTTTATAAACCTTCTCGTTCAACACTAAATTTAAAAGTTCTTCATCGACCACCAAAACAGGATCAATTTTATTAGCCACAAACAGAGATTTTGCATGTAATAATATTTGAGAAAACCAATTACCAGTTTTGCCCAAAGAGAAAGCCTGTTTTACAGTTTCTTCAATATCATACTGAACACCAAGCTCTTGTTTAGAAATTGAAATAACTTCACTATTTTCAACTTGAATTTTAATATCACTCACCTGACTAGCCTGAAAAGAGATAATTTCACGCGCTTTATTGGCACTCATACCACCAATTTTTTGACCACCAACAAAGGTTCTAGGCATTATTTTATTCTGATAAACCATCATCAATCCTTGAGAAAACCCAAAGAAAACTACCAAAAAAATAATTACAGCGATAATCTTTTTGTTCTTCAAAATTCTTTTATTCTTCAATCGCTTTCTCATAAATTGCATAAGTTAACCTCGCCGTCTTCGACCAAGAATATTTTTTGGCAATCTTTCTGCCCACCATTTTCTTTTTTAATACTAACTTAGGTTTTTCAACTGAATCTCTCATAGCCGCATAAATACTATCCGTTTTTTGTGGATCAACTATTATTGCCCCCTTGCCAGCAATCTCCTTCATTGAAGATTTGTTCGATGTGATAACCAAACAGCCAGCCTTGAAAGCCTCCAGAATTGGCAAGCCAAATCCTTCTTTAAGAGAAACAAAAACCAAGGCCTGTGCCCCTTTATATAATATTCGTAGCTCCTTGTCAGTCACCGCCCCCATAACTGTAACGCGAGTAGCTAGGGTGTCTGAGTTGTTAATTAAATTAAGGATTGGGCCGGTCTGATTGTATTTGCCGACTAATGCCAGTTTATACGGTTGATCGCTGCCTTTTGCCAACTTTAAAAACGCTTTAATAATACGACGGATATTTTTATGTTTTAAGTCTGAACCCACAGCTAGAAAATAAGGACTGGCTAATCCTAAACTTTTTATGCCCTGCGACTGATGCAATTTTGATACTTTTTCTTTGAAAATTCTGGCTGCAGCCAAAGGCACAACTCTTATTTTTTTCTTATTTCTTATACGCCCGTGCGACATAAAGCTTTTAATATCTCTTTTTGAATCTTTCGAATCTGTGATTATATATTGGGCACGCTTTAGCGCTTTTCCTAAAACATAACGATAAAACAACCGCTTGCCAAAGAACATCCTTCGCCCCGGATAATGCAGAAGTGTTAGATCGTGAACCGTAATGACATAAGGAGTTTTAATAAATTGAGGCACATTAAAGTTTGGAAAATGGATTAAATCTAAACCAAGTCGATCTAGCTCTCTGCCAAAGTCTAACTGTTCAGATAATGAGTAGTAGCCCGCTAAAGAGATATGGGCTGAAACATTTTCTTGTTCGACTAAATCGTCGTCAAGGTGATCTTTATAATTTGGCGACACAATTAAGTAAAAATTATCTTTAGGATTTTGCTCAGCCAGCTCTTTAGTTAGCTCTTGGACATAACGCCCAATACCTGTTTTGCCAAGTTTTCGTGCATCTATGCCAATATTCATTCTTGATCGATTAATATTAGGGCTAATAAAAATAATGTGAACGGCCAAAGCCAGCTATTTAAAAACCATGAATTGATAATTATAGCGGCCATAGCCGAATTAACGACTGGTCTTTTTCGTTTCGTTTCAGCCAGCCAAAAAAGGCTAAACAGAACCACACCGAAAAAACCAACGGTGGCCCACAGGGTTAGAATTGAACTATCAGAAGCGTTAGCAGATAATGCAATTTTACCAACTCGATTATAAAACCTGCCGACTGAAGATGAGGCCCACTGATAATTATTATATCCTACCCCAATGACCGGACTCTCTTCTATTATGAGCGAGGCAGTTTCCCAGCTAGCGAAACGAGCTTTAGAGGTAGCATCGAGGGAAACTGCCGAGCGAATTCTTAATGCCAGCGATGGGGATAGAATAAAGGCCGCCATAGAAAGAGCTAGCAGTAATAGAACATATTTTTTATCACGCATTAGAAAAAAGATGAACAGTGCTACTAGTAAAGCCAATAGACCGGAGCGAGAATTGGTAAGCAGCAGAGCGTAAATTTGTATTAGCAAAGCGAGCAGAGTTTGGTGAGAATATTTACTAAAAATAATATTCAGTGTAGCCAAAGTGGTAATTACCAAAACTACTGCCGCAAAATTAGGGTCAAAGAATGTGGCAAATAAACGGCCAGCATGCGGATCAAACCCATGCGAGGCAATCATAGAGACCGGAATGGCTGAGAATATTTGTAGCTGGATTAATCCTATTAGAGAAACAAGCACTCCCAAAGTCATTAAAATTTGCTGTGATTTTTTTTGAAAAAGCTGCGGAGCGACACCAATAAACAGACTATATATTACTAGGCGCAACAGAAACATTAAGGATTCTGGCTGCGAAGAGAAACCAAATAAAGAGAACCCGACGAAGAAAGATAGGAGAGAAATTACTATGAATCCTACTAGAAATTTTGGCAATTTAATTTTGCGCCAAAAAACTAGCACGGCGGCGGCTACCACAATATCTAATAAATTTATACGACCTAAAATTGTGGCTGGCCAAAGCAGTCGACCAAGATGACCAAACAGAAAAGCTCCCACAAAAAGTAACCACCAAATATATTGTGCTTTTCTCATTTTCTCCAGTATACTAAAGAAAATTCATAACTAAACTACTTTGATGAAAAAAATTTGGTATTTTACAATTATCTTCGCTGTTATTGGCGCCTTGACTACCGGCTTAATGGCACAATCGCGCCAAGCTACAGTTACTCAAACTTATAAAGGATTGTTCGCTTCAATGGTGAATCCTTCTGAATCTTTAGCTTCTCCGCGCACCTATAACCAGACATTAGTAGAAAGCATCACCAAAACAGATTTTATAAAAACTTTAAATGAAGAAGGTGTCACCGCCGCCCAGTCTGTACAGTTCGATATCTTGCCAGATTCATTTCACATTCAAGTGACAATCGGTTTAGCCAACGCTATTTCTGAAGAAGATGAAGCTTTAATTTCTGAACAAACAGAAATTTATTTAGCCGCTGCTTCAGACGAGTTGGCTTCAAATTTGTTCTCAGGCGGTGCTCAAGAGACCTCAGTCGTCAATACAAAAGTATTGCCAGCAGAAACTGTGTTAGAGCAAAATCCTGTAAGTGCGGGCTTGTACGGCCTTATTGCCGGCGCCTTATTCGGCTGGTTTATTGGCCTAGCTTTAGCTGATAATAAGAAATAAAACTGTCATTGTTTTGGACAGTCAAAAAACCGCCTCAATAAAACTGTAGGCGGTTTTTTACATTGTAATATTTTCTATCTCTTAATTCAGCACTCCAAGATTAATGTCTTGATTCCCTGCCCAGTAATATAGAAGTTCGTCATTTGTGGAGGCATTTAGAGCAATCATAGCTTCAGGAGATAAACCAGACACCCGACCTGTCCAAATAGCTGGGCCCGATTCTTCAACCGAAACCACAACCTGTTTTCCATTAGAAGGATTAGTAACAATCACTTTCTTATGTCGATGCCAACTTTTAGCGGCACTATCTAGGTTTCTACAATAAGTACCAGCACGACCAAAGCTGTCTAAATTACCTGAATCTTCGTACCACTCACAATAGTTCCAACGCATAGTAATGTAATATCTCTCTTGATCGAGCGACGCCGGCGAGGCTTCCGAGCCGAAAGCTCCGTATCCTCCGGCCATACCGTTGCGACCCGCCACTGGAGTGTTCGAGCGATCGTAATGACGTTGGGCACCTGCATCTGTGCGACCTAAATCTGCTTCTTCTTTGTTGGTGTACAAATGTTGTTCTCGAGCAGTCTTTCCTTTTTCAATTGGAATGTTATGACCTTCAAAGGTCACTAGGCCATTTTGTAGCTCTCCACCATCACCAGTATGATGAAAACCAATATCATCTATTTGTTTTAAATCAGAAGGGCTTATACCAAAAACTCTTTCTTGCAAAACCGCGTTTGTTACCCGCCTGTGTTTGCCATTAATAATATAAAATCTTGAATTATCAGATGTTATAACATAGCGAGTCATTTCTGAACCCTCCGGATACTTAAAGGCGACATCGTTAGGAACAGTTACTACCTGTGAATCAACAAAACCCCAAGCTTCAAAAATTTCGTCATTAGGAATGTGTCGACGGGTATCGCCATCCATTAACCAAATTTGACTGTAACCAGGTGTTCTAATAACAGCATGCGGTCTAATAGGATTGTCTTCTGGTAGCGTGTCTTTTGTTGAGTTTAAAATGTTCACCACATCTTCCCAGCGGTATCCGTTAGTCAACAAAGCTGAATCAGAAATAACATGGCGTCGTTTTCCATTTTCAACGGCATAAACATTACCTTCATTAACGACAACAGCCGTTAGTGTAGGGCCGACTGGAAAAGCAGTAGCTGCGGCCGCCACGGTGGTGCCCTCGCGTGAATAACCCCAAGCCCACATTACTTCATCATTGGCGAAAGGCCGACGGACACCATCTTCTAAGAAGAAAACTCTGTTATCGCCTGGCACTCTAACTGTATGAGGGGCTTCAAGCATTGATCCTTCTGGCAGTCTATCGAAAGTTGAAGTATTAACATCTGTTAAGCTGGCAAATGTGACGCCGTATAAGGCTAGTGAGTCAGCCGTTGGCACATAGCGTTTCTGACCATTTTCAATTAAGAAAACTCTACCACCCCAATGAATTAAACGAGTCATTTTTGGACCGGTAGGATGTGTATTGAGCTCTGCTTGGGAAATTCGTCTAATTAAACCGACATTAAAACCCCAGTTCGAAAAAGTGTCGAAATTAGCAATATGCCTTTTCAAAGAGCCTTCAATCATGTAGACTTTAGAGTCGCCTGGAGCTTGGACTAAATCGCCATCATTGGCCGCTTTAGCACTTCCTGGCAATAATAAAAAAGCAGAGATTAACAGGGTCGACAACAAAATAGACTTTCCCCAAATATTCACATACCTAGTATATAAGTTATTAAGGGGTTGATACAATAGTTTCATGTATGAAGCCAAACACGCACCAGCACTGATTGCCAAAAATACCATAATCCAAATAATTGGGCGTATTTTGTTCTTGGCTATGAGTTTGGTTAATTTCAAAATTATCGCCGTATATCTTGGCCCTCAACTTTTTGGAGATTATGGGAATGTTTTTAATTTCACAGCTATTTTCACTGTCTTAGCTGATTTTGGCTTATTCACCGTAGCTGTTAGAGAGATTGCTAAAAACCCCGAGAAGAGACAAAAGATATTAGAGAATTCGTTTACCTTGAGATTGCTGCTAGCCTTGGCGACTTCTATCTTTGCCGTTTTTATAGCCTATCTAATTGCTTGGTTAGCACCAAATTCAGGATATCCACAGATTCTTCCAGCCATCTATATTGGAGCTGCCAACATGCTAATTTACTTTATTAGCTACATTTTAGATGTCGCTTTTCATGTTGAGATGAAAATGCAATTTATTGCCATTGTTGAACTCATTGGTAAGGCCACAGCTTTGGCAGTTGCGATTGCCGCAATTGTTTTAGATTTAGGATTTCTCTGGGTTGTCTCAGCCGTTGCTTTTGGCTCAATTTTGGCCTTAATTTCACGACTTTATTTTGTCAGACCTTACTTTAAAATTCGCTTTGGATTCGACTATAAAATGTGGAAATGGTTACTCAACTTGGCTATTCCGTTAGGAATTGTCTTTGCACTTAATAATTTATATTTCAAAGTCGATAGCATTATGCTCTACATTATGTCGGGCAGCTACGATAACGGAATATACACCGCGGCTTATAGAATCTTAGAAACTGTTATTTTCGTATCCGCGTTCTTCGTAGCTGCCCTCACTCCGTATTTGAGTAATTATTTACACAATCAAATTGATCAAGCCAAAAAATTAATTGCTGTTGGCACAGAAATCTTATTGGCTACTGGTCTAATTATTACTACTTCAATCATTATCTATTCTAAAGAAATAATTTTGCTACTTTCGGGCCCTGAATATTTAGCTGCTCAACTACCTTTAATATTTTTAGCCTTCGTGGCCACTCTGCTTTATGTCAACTCACTAATGGGTCAGGTGTTAGTACTTTTAGATAAAAGAAAAATTCTATTAATTGTCTCGGGTTTAACCCTACTTTTAAATCTAGCTTTGAATTTCTATTTAATTCCAAAATTCAGCTATGTTGGTTCCGCCGCTGCCACTTTACTATCTGAAACTCTGCTCATCGGCGGCAATATAATAATTTTGCGCTACATGCATTTATTAGACTTTCGCTTCGGCAAAATAATTAAAATTTTCACCAACCTTATTATCGCTTTAATACTATTTTGGATAGCTAATTCCTTGCATATTTACTGGATAATTACCTTTTTTGCTGTGCCTGCCACTTACTTCCTGCTACTTTGGAAACAGAGAATTATCCCTTTTGAAAAGATCCTAAACAAAAAAATAGATAAAGTCGCCAATGTCTAAAGTATTATTAATTTCTAACGATGTAGTGGGGCCAACCATGGCTGGGCCTGGTATTCGCTATACAGAAATGGCCAAAACCTTACAGAAAGATCATCAAGTGATGCTAGCAGCGCCTGAGCCATCAGTTAAAATTGATGACATTCAAACAATCGTTTACCAGCACGGCAAGTTTAAATCTTTAATTCCTTACTTAGAAAAAGCTAATGTGGTTATCGCTCAGTCGCTTCACCCAACACTTTTGCGAATGGTTCGTAAAAACGATATTCGCTATGTCGCCGATTTTTATGATCCTATTGTGTTGGAGAATTTAGAAGCACAAAGAACGCTTGATATAGAAGAGCAAAGTGCCCAAAATAAATTTTTCTTAAGCATTATGAGCGCCCAGCTTGCTACTGCCGACCATTTCTTGTGCGCCTCTGAGCGACAACGAGACTACTGGCTCGGCACCTTAACTGCCTTAGGCCGACTGACTCCAGATATCTATCGCGAAGATCCGTCGCTCGAATCTCTTATTTCTATTGTACCTTTTGGTTACAAAAATGAAGTTCCTAAAGTCATAAACGATGAAGCGCTAGCTGCCTTTGTGCCACATTTTAATCCTAAAAAAGATAATGTCATTATTTGGGGCGGCGGTGTTTGGAATTGGTTTGACCCCCTAACTTTAATTCAGGCCCTAGAAGGAATCGCTAAAAAACGAAACGACATTAAGCTACTATTTTTAGGCACCAAGCATCCTAACCCTAACACGCCCGAAATGAAAATGATCACCGAAGCACACAAACTGGCAACTGAGCTCAAACTCAAAAACAATATAGTATTTTTCAACGAAGGATGGGTACCCTACGAAGAGTTAGCCGACTATTTAGCACCGGCTGCCATTGGCGCTTCGCTACATTTTGATCACGCTGAAACTCGTATGTCTTTTCGCACTCGAATTTTAAGCTACATTTGGGCCGGATTACCCATTTTGACAACGCGCGGAGATTCCATGAGCGACCTGGTGGAGAAAGAAGGGCTCGGAATAACAGTTGACTATAAGGATGTCGCGGCAGTTGAAAAAGCAATTATTAAATTAATTGACGATAAAGACTTTAGAAAAGATGTAAGGCAAAATCTCGCTCGCCTATGGCCAGCCTTCACTTGGAACAAACTGCTCCGTCCATTGGCTAATCGTATTAAGGCTGACAGCTTTGTTGACCAGATCTTAAGCGCAAAAGATTTCAATAAAGTACTCAGCAATTATTATATTAGTGGAGCTCGAAAAGTTTGGCAGAATAAAGGATTGTCAGGAATCATCTCAAAATTATCTAAATAGAGGTTATCATAAAATTATGGCTGAGAAGAAAACTAAAATAAAAAGAGAGAGTAAACCGTTGGTTTCAATTTTAATTGTTAACTATAAAACAAAGAAAATTACTGCCGACACAATTGATTCAATTTTAGCTGATATAAGTCTGACCCGAACTTCTACCAAAGATAAAATCAAAATTGAAATTATTTTAGTTGATAACAACTCTAATGACGGTTCTGTCAGCTACTTAAAAAAGAGATTTAAAAACCAAGTCCAATTCATTCAAACTAAAAGAAATATAGGATTCGGACCAGCCAATAATTTAGCAGCCAACAGCGCCCTTGGTCGTTACTTATTTTTTCTTAACAGCGATACTTTAGTGCAAGAGCAGTGTATAGAGAAAATTGTGCGCTTTTTAGACGGTCACCCAGAATATGGCGTGGTTGGTCCTAAAGTTTTATTAAAAAATAAAAAAGATATTCAGCCTGCATCCTTCGGTAAATTTCCCTCTTTAAGTAGAGTGTTGTTTAGAAACTCGACTGTCAAAAGACCAAGACTTGACGAGCGTTTTGTGTGCACCAATACAGATTGGGTAACGGGTGCCGCCATGATGATTCCAGCTGAAATTTTTTGGGCAGTTGGCGGCTTTGATCCACGCTTTTTTATGTACTTTGAAGACCAAGACCTTTGTGCCGATATTAAAAAATTAGGATTTCAAACAGCCGTTTTAAACGATGCAGAAATGATCCACTTGGTTGGCAAGAGCATGAAGAAGAGCAAACAAAAATATGCAATTTACGACAACAGCCAAGAACAATATTATTTGAAGCACTACGGATGGCTCAAGACATCCTTAATGGTCACTCTGCGCTGGCCTTGGAAAATCATTCGAGCCCTTCGCTAAACGACCTCTTCTCTTTTTTTAGTACTAACTGCCAGTAAGATTAAAAATACTAAATAAGCTACCGCTGATAGCTGTATTACTGTGTACGGTTTTTGCGGTTCATATATTAAGCTATAGTCGGCTGATTCTTTTTTTATTGGCCAAGCCATAGCATAACTATTAATTGGAATTGGAGAAAGCTCACTTGTTGAGCTAATTAATTTCCAGCCGGCATCAAAGCCCATTTTGAATACTAGCCAACCGTCTTCGTCTAAGCTAGTTGAAATTTGGTATTCACCACTATTAATTTTATTAAAATTGACAGTATTAATTATTGCTTTTTGATCAACTTTATTTTTATCTCCTAAAGCCTGAGATGTTATATCATCTTTATTATCTTCATCTATTTTGTTCCATTCTGTTCTTGGCAACAGCAGAATATTAGCTAAGCCAAACTCTCCTACTCCACTAATAGAGATATCACCTTGCTCATAAATATCAAATTGTTTAACTTCGACCCACTGCCATTTTGCTTCTTTAGCAGCTGTACTAATTGATTCACTACTGTTGCCTAACTTAAATAACGCCCTTTCACTATTGGGTGAGAACCATAGCTTTGCCACTAATACATCTTGCGACTGGGCATTAAATTGACCACTAATTTCATTAAGATTATCAACGCTAGCTGTAAAAACATAATCATCATTGTTGTAAGCTAGCTCTTTATTCCACCACCAGCTAAACTTCTTACTAACTAATCCGTCATATAAATTAGCGCTCGGTACATAATGCAGCTTACTCATTAAACTTTTATCTTTATTTTTGGCAGCAATTATATCTTTTTCATTTCCGACTTCGGTTAATCCTTCTATACTATCTGTTTGATTTAAAGTCAGATCTTCTAAATAAATAATGTTTTGATTTATCTTTATCTGTTTTAAATCTGAAGCTGAAATCTTTGGCGCTGTGTCAAACTCAAACATAGGAGCACTTTCAAAACGGTACTCACTTAAAGCTGGTAAGGTGGAAATTAACTCCACATCTTGCACTTGTAATAAATCTTCAAAACTAACATTTTGCCAAATATCTTTGGCTTGACCTCTATCAATATCAAAAAGTTGGGCAAACTCTGAAGTCAAAGTATTTCTATAAAAAATATTATTGACAGCTGTAGCATTTAAAAGAGCGGTGAAATTACTATCTTTGTTGTGCAGTGCGGTCAACATAGCGTTTCTAATTTCGGTTGCATTGTCAGCTGAATCTAATACCGAGGAATTATAAGGAATTTGTGCTCGATTGGTAGAAAAAGCGTAGATGTCATTATTAGCCGCTCCAGGTGAATTATCATCAATAAATTTAATGAAGCCAAAACTTGGTAAAAAGAGACTACGAGTTAATCTACTTTCTTCTACTTCGTGAGATGCTTTTGCCATTTCGTAGCTTTGCGGAATCTTATAATTATTGGGCATGTATCCGTAAAAATCTGTTTGCCAAAACGGAGTCAGCCAGAATATCGGCAACAGCAACACTAGCGCCATCAACCATTTGCCACTCTTACTGCGCATCATTTTTTGCGTCAGAGCATTAATAACAAAGATTGACAGAAAAACTAAGGATATCGTAATTAAGAATGACCAATGATACACTTCACGAAACAGATTTGAAAACGGCAAGTTTAAATATAGATAGCTAAATAAATTATTTGTTGGAATTTGGGTGCCTAAAGCCAGCGGCCAAGCGAGAGCAAGAGCAATAAAGAAAGTTTTGACTTCACGGCGATTAATTTTAATTACCGCCAAGATAGACAAAATAACAAGCATGAATGCCGCCGCCACGAATAATTTTTGTTCAAAAACTTTCTCTATTATTGGAAAAGTTATGTGATGATCTGCTCCTATAAAAGTACGAATTAAACTGTGCGGCAAAGCTTCAATATTGGCCAACGAACTCCCTTCTTCATTTATTTTTACTACAGTCGAAAAACCATTACGAAGTAAATTAACAAGCCACGGCAAATGCACAATTGCCGTAGTGACAAAAGCAAAAATTAATAAAGAGAAAGCTTTTTTAAAATATCTGATACTTGGCGAAAATACCCAGTCAATAATAAATATCAAGGTAAGCATTACTACAAACTGAGGCTGGGCTGAAGCGATTGCAAACAGTATTGGAAAAACAAACTGATGCCAAGTTCTGTGCGATTGTTCTGTTGCTATATACCAGTAACGAATAATAAAAGGAGCTAGGGCGTAAGCAATTAAATAAAAGAGAAATCCTACTATTACTCTAATAAAAATTACGGGTGCAAAAGCGTAAAGGATTCCCGCGATAATAGACAAATACCAATTAACTCCGCGATTTTTCAACAGTAATGTCATTCCCACCATTGCCACCGCAGAACAAAGCACAATTACTACCATTAATGTTTGACTAACAGATAGCTGCAACAGCGTACCAAAAGCAGCCAATAGCGCTAGCGGCAACCAAGCAGCATTAATGCCAACTCCCTGCCCTAAGAAATAATCGTTCCAGCTACTTGTTGCATCATGCCAAGTCTTGCTCCAATCGAAAGTGGCAAAGCCCCAGTCATATTTCAATAAAAGATTGTCTGCAAAAAGTAAATGACGAAAATTGAAAGCAGAAAATAAAAGAGCGAAGACCCAAAGTAAAATTACAATTGTTCTTTGTAGCTTCTTCTTATTTTTCATGATGAATAATTAGAGGCAAAATGCTAGCAATAGACAAAACTAAAGCGGCTGACATAGCTGGCCAAACATAAGCTAGCCAAAACTCATAAGGCCATACTAAAATTACAGATGCCCCAATCATACAAACTAGAGCAATTATTAAAGAGAGTTTTGATAGTTTTTTAAACCAAATTGTCGGTAGAGCTACTACTAATATTAGAAGTACCAACCACAGATCTTGAGTTAAAGTTGAGGCTAAAGCAAAAACCAAAATTGAGACAATTAGTTTAGGCATTTTCTTTTTTGGCTTGGACAAGTATTGATACTACCGCCGTGAAAAGAAATGTAAACGCCCAAATCGCAATATCTCCACTAATGTTTAACTGAAAAGTGGTCGTAACTATTAATAAAAGGATGGTGATAATTGAAGCAAAAACAGACAGCTGATAAGGTATTATTTTGAAAACTGAGATGAAAAACCAGAAATACCAAAACTGCCTTTCAGGAGAAGTTAAACCGCCAGATACTTTAGCCAAGACGACCTCACCAAAATAAACAAGCAGAAATAATAGCAAAATCCAGCGGTAGCGCAGAGCGTTACTCTCAACATCCTTACTTAATTGTTTAAATAGCTTATTCATTCTTTCGCCTTAACTTGGCAATAGTAATAATTAGGGTCACTAAAGAAATAATTAATCCATAAACAAATGGTTTCGAATCACCGTACTCTATGGTAACCTCTACATCACTGTCAACATCTACTAGCCAAGCGTTTAGGCCACCGTTGGCGTGAATATGCTCAGTGGTTTCTAATCCTTTCATCTGCCAACCGGTATTGTAAGCTTGATTCAAAATTATGAAGTAAGGATTTTCCGCGGCTGGTAGTGTGGCCTTATATTTTCCCGGAGCCACGCGCTCAAACTGGGTAATATTTTGAGCTGTTCCCAAAACTGCTTCATCTGGCTCAATTTTAACCCAACTAGCAAGATCATCTATTAATTTTTCAATCTTGATATCTGAAATTCCAATTTGAGTAATTATTTGTTCATCGTTTTTATCAGTTACAGTATGAGCCAATAATAATAAAGCTGATGGCAATTTCTCTTCTATCTCAAAAATCATGTAATCACTGTTCCATTCAGCAATTGGCTCAAAATATTTTGTCGTGCTTTGGCCATTATCATGAATGACTTTTACGTCTAATCCTTCTTGACCAGTAACCTGATTATCAATAGTTATTCTATAAACTCCGGGCTCAAGTAGGTCTAAACCGACAGAAGCACAACCAGCTGATTCTTCGGTTGAGTATAAATTCAATGTGTTGAAACGACCGTTATTCTCTTCTGCAAGATAAAAATTGTCAGGGGCAATTAATCTTCCGCGTTGATCTTGACAAACGCCCCAACTAACATCACTAAAACTATCTTGATAAAAGATGTTTTCTTTTTGACCAAATACGGCCTTCAAAGTATGCTTCCCACGCTCTAAGGTAATTGAAGAAACTTCATTATTCTTCTCACCTGAAAGATTAACCAGTCGATCATCAATATTAATTGGTACTGAAGCTACCCCTTCATCAATGATTAACTTACCTGTAAAATCCTCCGATAAAGCGAACTCCCATGATATAGAGTCATCTGTAATTTTATATTCTTGCTTATCCAAACTAACAATTCTTGATCTTTCACGAGAAGAATACTGTTTTGAAACTCCTTCATATCGAGAGGTTAAGAGTAATAAATCTTCTTCAGATAAATTATCTAGGGGTGCTTCTCTCAAAGCCTCTTTATCAATTGCCACCACACTTGAAGCTGAATAAATTTCTGGCTTTGCCTGTTCATTCTCATAAATTGCAATCTGTTCAACTCCACTGTCAACTCGCTTCAGCCAGCTAGTATTGTTTAATATATTTTCATAAAATTCAAAAGGTTCATAGTGTCGATAGATTTCATTCTCCGTGTCATATGGTAATCCTACCCAACGAATTCCCGAGTTATTAATAATTTTTTGAGCATAGGGGTGTGTCAAGAAGGATTCCACAGTTCCCGTCTCGTCTAAGAAAAAGCTCCATTGATCTGATGTCATTTCGCGAGCATTCAAGCCACCATTTTGTTGAGTATAAGGAGCGTAACGGTGAACGGCTGGTACCCATAGAGTGCGGCCCCAAGGCTTACCCATATAAAAGTTGGCGAATTTTGTATATTCAGCCGGTATTGATTTTGGAATAAAAGTGCCTTTAAGCTGATTAGTAAAAGCCGGATAAAGAGGCAATAAAATTAAAATTAAGATAGAAATTGTGGTTATCTTTCTCCAGCGGAAATTGACCTGATCAATTATACTCACGGCACCAATAGACGCAAGAGGTGCCAAAGCTAACATAATCATTAAGTAAAACTTGGCCGGATCTCTAAACATTATGAAGCCCGGCACATTAATAAACATCCATTCGTAAATTGTATTTATTGGCTCGTTCGTGCCCTTGGTAAGAAAAAATCCTAACAACATCAATAATGATAGTCCAATGATTCTCTTATTCTTTTTCCAGGTCAGAATAGCTGCTATGGCCAAAATTGTAATGAAATAAAATAATGGCTGTATAGGATTAAGCTCGCCATCTGAAAATGGCCACCAAACATGGTTAGCTGCTAAGGTGTTTGCCATATTTGAATAACTTAACGCCGAGACCCAACCAACATTGGTATGAGAGCTTGGCACTCCAGCTACTCCGCCTGAGCCAAATAGCAAAGGAATAACCCAGTATGATGACAGCAATAAAAAGAATACAAACGCTAATAAAATTAATTTGATTTTTGGCCAACATACTTGTTTGCTAACTTTTTTAGAAGCTAAATACCAATCGATAAAGGCTAAGAAGAAACCTGAGAATACCGCAATGGCTAGCATGCGAACATCGTAGATTGCTTGCACAGCTACTAACAAAGCCAAACCATACGCGTATTTTTTTTGTTTGGTTTCAACTAATCTTAAAAAAGTAATTACACTTAAAGGTGCAATAGCGTAACTAACAGCAATAGTCATTTGGCCACCAGCAATAGTCGTAAGTGCGAAAGTATTAAAAGTAAAAATAATAGCCCCAATGACACTACCAATAATGCGTTTAGTAAAATATTTTCCTAGCTGCCATCCGCTTATTAAGGAGAAAACAATAAACGGTATGAACCAAAAAATTCTGGCAGTGACAGATGTCGAGATACTAAAGTACTCTTGTAGTAATCCATAAATATAATGAATACCATAATGAGCAGTACTATTAGATAAAGGTGAGCCTAAAGCACGAGCGGCATCCCATATTAATAAATTGTTGAAATATTCACGGGCCCGACTAGGCAAAATGTGCCACCAGTCTCCATTGCTTAAGAAACCTGGCTGGAACCAAGGCCAAAATACTAAAAAAGCTATAAATAAAACAAAAAGAATAGCCAGGATTTTTGTATTGTTATGTTTTTTCATCACATTTATTATAGCTCTAAACAGCCTTTTTCTTTAATCTAATTGCGACGACGACTAGCAAGATCATTGTTATTAAAGACACAAAACTAGCAGTCAATAACTTCCAAGCTGGCTGATAGTAAATCACAAACTCGCCATTTAAGTTTGCTGGCACCGCAAAACTGGTCAGACCAAAACCACTCTCAAAACTATCCCTAATTATAGTCTGGCTAGAAATATGCTTGAGGGCCCAGTTCTTGTCATACGAAGAATTTAGAGTTATCAAGGTTCCTTCGCTGTTGCCACTGATTAAGAAATATTTCTCTGTCTCTTTTTGTATATCTTTCAACTGAATTTCTACATCCGATAATTTCGGCCGATCTTTTGGCTCTAAGATTATAGAGTCTAAAATTCCTGCTTTTGAACTAATTTGTACAAATTTAATATTATTGTATGTAGTTTTATCAGTATGTTTTTTAAGATCATTTTTTATTTTAAATATCAATTTCTCATATTCAACTTCACCACTGTTAAATACCAAATATTGATTAACACCATTATTCGATGGTTTTATATTATACTCTTGGCCATATCGAGGATCAAAAGTTATTTCTATTATTGAATTTTCACCTTTAGTTTCAGAATTTACTATTAAAACAAAATCCCCTTGCGAGCGTTCTTCATCGATATTGTATCTCAGACATGGTGCCGTTCCCAAACTATTAAAAGTTGTAATGTATTCTTCTTTTAAATTAAATGCCGCGTATTGATCTATTGGAGCTGATGCACAATTTTGCCATAGTGATGACCCAGAATTTACTGCCGGTACGATTGAATCAGTTTGAGAAATATTTTCTAAGTTTAGTTTCAATTCATTTATCCCTTCATTTAAAAACACTTCCGTTTGCCAATAACTTCTATCATCTTCTGTTTTTAGTTCCCATTTTGTATCCTGACCATTAATACTATAATTCGTCGAATTAATATTTGTTGGTATAGACACTATATAATTATTATTTTCAGCAACTAGTATATTCCAACTTAACTCACCTTCGGCTAACTTTTCATAGTTAGTAGAAGGATTTAGATAAATACGCTGGGCTACATTAAAGGCGTTCTTATAAACTTCATTATCTAAACCTAAGGAGGTGTGTTGATTTGTAATTACTGTCTTGGTTGAACCATTATGAATTGGAGCTTCACTTAGATAGAAATATGAGTTTTTATTATCTGTCAGTATTAGTTCTTGAGAATCATAAATATAACCTGGCAATTGATCTTTTAGAACAAAGAAATAAGTATCTTTCCCGTAGATATCTGTTACAACATCTGGCTCTTTAAAATAATTTGTTTCTTTCAGCTCTTCAACAAACACTAACTGTGTTTTCTTGCTGTAGCGATAGATATCGTTTTTTATATCTCCCGGTATCGCGACTATCTTTATGCCATTTGTCTTTAGCAAATAAGGGAAAAAAGGATTCAGATGAAGATCTTCAATATCGTTCTCTATAAAGGGCAGTGATGACCACTGAGTATATTTCATAGTGTTGGCATCTAAGGTTGGGTGCATTTGAGTTAAATATGGAAAACGATAAATGCGAGGTAGCCACAGCACTCGATACCATTCTTTACTATCTTCTCTATTTTTTATATATTCAGAGACCTCTGTTGGAAGTTCGTTTTTAATTAATGTACCCTTTGCTTGCTGCGTCATGAGTGGAGAAGATGTGTAAACAAACCACACTGTCAAAATAATCCAAAAAGTAATTGGCACTGCTTTTGATTTTTTAAACTTCTTGGTTAACATAGAGAATAAGTTCTTCACACCAAGAGCGAATAAAATACTGTACGAAAAAGCAATTAGGGTAAAGAATTTAGAAGGATCTCTAAATAATTTAAAACCAGGGACATGATCAAACGCCCACAAATAATATTCACCAAAAGGTTCATTACTGCCTTTTGCTAAAAATATTCCAACCAAAGCTAGAATGAACAAACCGTAGACAATTTTTCTATTTTTCTTCTCAAACAATACTCCAATAATGACAAATAGAGGTAAAAAGATATTCATTATCTCAGGATTATACTGAGCCCCCTCAGACCAGCCCGGCCACCAAGTGTGATGCAGCAGTGCCGCATGAGCGACATTCGAATAGCTTAGAGCAGAAACCCAACCAACATTGTCGTATCCTTGTAATACTATTACTGAACCAGTGCTAACTCCAAATAAACCATATAACCAAAAAGCATTAGCTAACAGCATGAACAAGATAAGAAGAAAAGCTTGAAGAATGAATCTTAAAAAAAAATTTTTACTTTTTTTAATAGAGGATAGATTAGCTAAAAACCATACCAAACAGATAATTAATGTGAAAGCAAAATAACGCGGATCATAAATAATCTGCACTGTAGAAAGAATAATAAGCAGAAACAAATAATACAATTTAAGTTCTTTTAACCATTTGTTAAAGAACAGTATTGCCCAAGGAATTAATCCAAAAGATACTCCACCTAAAAGTTGACCACCAATAACTAAAACCATGAAATAACTGTTGAATAGATAAATTAAACTAGCAAGAAAAGATGTTCTTCTCGAATAGCCCAAAGTGCGAACCAAGTACCACATTCCCCAAAAACCAATAATAACCGCAGTTGCATAATAAAATATCACGCTTGAAAAAGCGAAGTCTAACCCCGTCAAAATATAGATAAAACCAAAGATTGAACCTATTGGTGAGCCGTGCAAAGATAATCCTAAATATGAACCAATGCCATAGGCACTCTCAAATAATCTTGGCCAAAATGCAAACTCACCTATTAATTTTGAATTTAAAAAATACCAGTCACCATAAGCAATGACGCCTGGACAAAACCATCTATAGAATGCCACCGAAGCCAAAAACAGATAAAACAAGAAATATAAAAAACCCGGCCTCTCTTTTTTTAATTTTAAAAATTTTTGCCCCAACTTCATTAAGTGAAAAATCTTTTATTCATTTTCTCTACGGATGCATCAATAGAATATTTCTCTGCCTGTTTTCTCATTGCATTTTTCATTCTCTCAAAAACCTTCGAATCCTTCTTCCACAGCTCGTAAACTTTGGTTAATGTTTTAGCCACACTACTGCTGGTTAGCTCTTCAAAGAAATATCCTGTTTTGCCTTCAGTCACCATTAAGGTTGGGCCCTCAGATTTCGAGGCCAAAACAGGGGCTCCAGTGGCCATTGCTTCTACCACTACTAATCCGAACGGTTCTTGGCGAGATGGTAGAAAGAATAAGTTGCAGGCCTGAAAGAATGGTACCGGCTGTGTTGAGTAACCAATGTTTTTCACTTGATTGGGGTAAATTTCTGCTATCTCACTAATATATTTCTCCATTGACCCTGACCCAATAAAATTAAATAGAACATCTTTGGCGCCAGTCTTTTCTATAAATTTAGTGATAGCTTTTGCAGCAATATCTGGAGCTTTCTGCATTTCGTAGCGACCAGCAAACAAAAAAGTTAATGTATCTTTTTTTCGTAATTCAGATTTAGCTACAAACTTGTTAACGTCTACTCCGCTGGGAATAAAGTGTGCGTTTGGTAAATTCCATTTTTTTAATATTTTATATTCACCAGGATTCAGAGCCATAAAACCATCGAATTTTGGCATAGTAAAAAAGCGAGAGTATAAAGCCACATAAAGATTGTGAGACTTGTTCTCATAAAATAATGGCGCATGAATACCGGCCACAATTTTAGTGCCATACTTTCTCTTCAATCTTTTCATCATGCTGTCTTGCCCAAAAAAGCCAAAAATAAAATGTACGGCATCAGCTTCTTTTACGGCTTCCTCAATAATTTTTCGTCCTTCCTCATTAGGCACACGGGCAATTCCACCCCAAACTTTTTTCGTTTTAATAATTTGATAATCAATTCCATTAAGCCGTTTTTTAACTTCACTTTTTGGTAAATCGTTACCACCAAAATCACCTGTAATTAAACGAACCTGATGTTGGTAAGTATTTTTAAATCTATTTAAAACATCTATATGCCATCGTTCGCATCCTCCACCATGCATCAGATGAACCGGACTATAAAATAAAATCTTCATTATTTTTTGTTTAATAACTTTTTCCAAACTGTTTCGTACTGCTTCATTATAACTCGCCAATCGTATACTTGTTTTACTCGCGCCACTGCGGCTTTACCCATATCTGCTTGCACCGACTTATTGCCTAATATTTCATCTAAATATTTAGCTAAGGTGTCGACATCGTCGATGTCGAAAATTTTACCCACATCTTTGGTCACAATGTCAGGAATACCTCCTGTTTTGGTGGCTAAAACAGGCAAACCAGCAGCCATAGCCTCTAGGAATGTTTGGCCAAAAGGTTCATTTCTGGTTGGCGATACGAATATTCCAGCTTCGGCGTAATACTTTGACACCTGCTTGTTATCGATAAATCCCCAAAAACGAACTTTTTTAGCGATTCCTAACTCTTCGGCCAATTGTTTTAGATTATCTTCTTCAGGGCCATTACCGACAATCCATATTCTAGATTGAGGATGATATTTGGAAATCTTAGCAAAAGCCTTTAGCAGAACATCAATGCCTTTACGCTTAATTAAATAGCAAAGAGCTAAAATTATCTCCGGATTATGCTTAATACTTGAAGTATTTAAATATTTAGAAACATCAATTCCAGCTGGCACCATTGTCACTTTATCTTTTGGTAATTCTTGCTGATAATATTTTTGTGCTTCAGTTGTGACAGCAAACAGATGATCAACTCTCTTCAAGGTTTTCTTGTACAGTCTATTGGCAAAGCCACTAACAATTTTTAATCCGCTATCTACAATTTTTAATTTCCAGTCGTCTTTGGTTCCCAACGCAGTGGCTAAGTCAGCTTCGTCGTCTGGCGGTTTCATAGCTGGCCCCATAGTAAAAGGCTGCGATAATTTTTTGATAGCCAACAGGTTTGGCGAATTTGGGCTAATTGGCGCAAAATGATGCACAATATCTATTGGATGACCTTTAGCAGCTTGCTCCTGCAAAATTTTAGTAGACATTATTTGGACTCGTTTATAAAAACGCAGTTTGTTGCCAAACTCTTTAAAAGCGTTTTCACTTCGGGAAGTGCCAAATATAGGATATAAATTTATATCCTTATTTAGTTTGTTTTTTAAATCAGCCACTCCGCACACTGCCCATACTTCATGCCCTTCTTTGGCTAAAGCTTCCATTGCATAATAAGGCCACGACGGCTCGGAACCGCGCTTATCTGAAACATAGTAATGAGCTGGGGAAAATAGTATGCGCATATACCTATATATAGTGGCAGAACTTGCCAAAATGTCCAAGAGTCGGTATGTTGGTTGCTGTAATAGAAAAACACCATGCAAAATAAAAAATCAGGTAAAAAGGCAGATCAATACTATCAAACAGAATCTGTAGGTGAAGGAATATCCTACTACAAGATGGTTGGGGAGGTTTATCATTCTCGCAGATTAAAGACCAAAATTCATAATCTTTATTTACGGGCTCTAAATAAATTAAAAAATCAAAATAAACGCCAAGCAAAAGTGCTAGATATTGGCTGTGATATTGGTACAGATTTATTCATGTTACCTAAAGTTTCCAACATTTCGGTAGAAAAAACTGGAACGGATATTTCAAAAGGAGCAATTGCCCAAGCTCGTTTTTTTGCTCATAAAAGAAAAGAAAATAACACCAAATTTAGAGTTGTTGATGCCAATCAAGGCCAACCTTTCGATAATAATTCATTTGATGTTGTTATTTCCTCTGAATTAATTGAACATGTTGAAGACCCTGTCGCTTGGCTAAACGAGGTTTATCGCATTTTAAAACCTGGCGGTCATGCTATTGTTTCGACTCCTAATGAAAAATCCTTCCAAAAATTTGTCCTGCACAAGTTGCTGCCAAAAAAAGCTGAGAGTAATATGCAAAATTCACGCAACACTGGTTTTGCTCGACATGGTGGCAAAGGAGAAAATTTTGATTTTGTCGATTGGGATAAAGAAGCCCATATTTCAGTTTACGGTGCTGTGCAGTGGAAACGCATTGTCAAACAAACAAATTTTGAAATTGAAAAATTTACTGGCTCAAGTTTTTATGGAGGACTACCTTTGTTCGAAAAATCCCCATTTGTTATTGGGTCAATGATTCTACTAGATTCGCTTATCGATAAACTACCTCTTCATCCGCATTTCCAGACCTGTATAATAATGGATTTGGAAAAGAGTACTAAATAGGTTTCTTGGCGATTACTCGAAGGCCATCGCCCCATAAAAGTTTTTTGCCAAAATAATAGTTAAAAGGAGCGTTGATGCCGGCTTCTAAAATATCTATAAAACTAATTTTAGGATCACGATAGCCACTCTCTTTGGCTGGCTCATCTGATTTATTCATCTTCATATTTTCGTGTGCTACGGGCTGCACTAAATAATGCTTTTGTGCACGCTCCCACATATTCGATAAACGCAAAAACTTCACCGCCAGT
This sequence comes from uncultured Candidatus Saccharibacteria bacterium, assembly GCA_964421635.1. GTDB lineage: Bacteria > Patescibacteriota > UBA1384 > CAILIB01 > JAUSJZ01 > CAYQWZ01. Next base: position 58,665 of record CAYQWZ010000002.1, on the reverse strand, counting down.
ACTAATAAACCGTACGCTTTGCTGCGAACGAATCCTTCGCGAGAAAATAAATTAAAATGCGATGTTTCGACAACAACTTCAGAAAAACCAATTTCTTTCAGTACGCGCACCAAAGTCTCCTTGCGAAATAGGTGAATATGAAAAGGCATGTCAAAACCAACCCAGCGATCTTGTGAAATTTTGCGGTAAATTGAATCGAAGTTTGGGGTATCTATAATCATCTGGCCACCAGGCTTTAGCCATTCAAACATTTGTGAAATTGTTTTTTTAGGATTCGGCAGATGTTCAATTAAATCAAAAGCGGTAATGACATCTACAGATTTAGCTTTTATTTTTTGCTTCTCAACTGGCCCAACCAAAACATCGATGTCAAAATTCTTTTTTACATAGATAGCCGCGTCGCTAGATATTTCAATTCCGCGCACCTTATGACCGGCTCGCTTAGCAAAATTGAGCAAGTATCCTTTTGAACAACCAATATCGATGATTGTACTTTTTGGCTTCAGATAAGATTTAATTTCGTTATAAAAACCAAGCGCTTGTTTGGCAAACACCTCATTGTAAAAATCACCATCGTAATGATAATCTTGAGCATAATATTTGACCAGTTCTTTCGTAGTCGGCCGCGGATCCATAAAAACATGCCCACAAACGAAACATTCGCCAATTTGAAAAGTCTCACCCTGTTGTGACTTCTTCAATTCAAACAAGACTTTATTCTTTTTTTGACCGCAAATAAAACACTTAACTCTTTGCATTAATTTAACAGTTTAAATTCTTCAGTTGGCGTGCGGCCTAACTCAATTCCGTTTACTACATCAAACTCTCTTTTGGCCACAACTTCCCAGTCGAATCGTTCCACAAACAAAGCTCCCTCATGCTGCAGTTCTATCGCCGTCTGTTTATTCATCTGCATTAGCTTAATTGCCTCTCGTGCGGCTGCTTGATAATCGTTTGGCTTTACAAAAACAACTGAGCGAGACTCTCGAATGCTTTCTTTATAAACCGGAATGTCGTAGCAAAGAGGTAACACTTCACAGGCTAACGCTTCTTGCGGCACTATTCCCCATCCTTCTAGGGTTGATAGAAACCAAACAGTTCGCGACTGCTTAATAAATTTGTACTTCTCTTCCTCAGAAACCACGCCCATAAATTCCCAATGATCTTCCACATTTAGCTCTTTAAGCTGCACCACCAAATCGCGTTTAATTTCGGGCGGAGTAATGCCGACTGAAACAAATTTGAAATCAGGATATTTTTTAGTCACTATTGGCAGCATTTTCACATAATCAAAAATTCCTTTACTCTCTGTATGGCGACCAATAAAGATAGCGTCATATTTTTTCACACTGACTTTAATTTTTTTAAGCAAGGATACATCAAGACCGGTATAGTTAATAACCATTGGCCCCTTCATTCCAAAATTAATTAAGCCCGAAGCTAAATCGTCTGAAATTGTATAAGAGCGATCAATATGATTATGCAACCAATTATTTAGCGTTCTGGTAATCCATTTTGGGTCGGTGTTCTCATTACAAAAGACAACTCTCTTTTTGGCAAACCACTTTAGCGGCCCAGCGCCAAATGAAGTTACAATAATTTCTGAGAAAGGAACATAAACTAAATCGTAGTAACGACGCAGTTTGAATCCTATATAAAAGATCTTCCACATTGAAACAAGCCATTCAATTACTCGCTCAACATTATAAAAAGTTTTTTCAAAGCGCTTCAGCCAGCGGGGAATTTGATAGTTGAAAATTACTAGATGGTCGCTTTCCTCGCCTCTCATAATAGAAGGATTAGCATCGACCACCATTAACACTCCATCTTCTTGGGTAAAGCGTTTTAAAATTTCGTGGCAGCGGCGAAAACCTCCGGCGGCAATCTCTTTTTCACCCGGATTCCAAAGGGTTGCTAAAATTCTTCTGAATGGTCTTTTGGTGAAAATTATCTCCCCGCGTTTGAATCCTTTAGAAAAAACCTCGTTCCAGCTATTGCCCTGTTTTAATTTGTTTATTCCCGCCTGATATTTCTGAGGATTCTTCAATGCCTTAATTAGCGCTTGTACAATATCTTGGTCTTTGTTAATAACTTCGCCAGCATTATTTTTAGCCACTTCTTGAGCAATCTCAGGAACATCTGAAACAACCGGAATTACATTAGAAGCCAGATATTCACGAACCTTCATTGGATCACAATACTTTGTGTATGAATCACGATTATTATATAGGGCAATTCCGACATCACATTTTGCCACCTCCGCAATTGCTTCATCGTGTGGTAGTTGTCCTAGAAACTTTATGCTGTTAGATAATTTATTCTTTCGAACAATTTGTTGCAGTTTTTTCTCATCACTTCCGCTGCCAATAATTTTCAATTCAACATTTTCAATTTCACCTTGAACTTTCTGCCAAGCGTTAATAACATCTTGAATTCCTTTCTCTAACGAAAGTGTACCGACATAAACTGCTGATGGTTTTTTAGAATTTTTCTGTGCGCTTGGTAAATCTTCCACTACCCCGTTTGGCGTATGCACCATGCGTTCCCGTGCCGCTCCGCCCGTTTTTACTCTTTGTTCAATAGCGCGCTTACTAACAGAGAAAGTCCAATCAGCATAACGAGCGGCCCAATCATCTAAAAATCGATAAATACCGTTTAGTACCAAGCTATCAAATCTTTTTGGAGAGTAGTCAACTGAATAGAAAACCCAATTTCGAATCTTTCTTTTTGGTAAAGCTAGTGAGCCCGCTAAGAAGTTTAGAGGATTAGCGCCAATATATAAGTCAATTACTCCAGTCTGTTTAAGAGTGTTTTTTACAACACTTCTGGTGAAGGATACATCCTTAATGAATTGGCGCACATTAGTTCTACTCTCTCTGTGTTTTTGATGATCAACCAACACTCCTTTTTTATAAATAAAGACTTCTCTATTTCTGTTTAATCCTATATCTAGCGGATGTTTAATTATGACAAAGTATGACACTTTCTTTTCTTTAATAAAATCGACTAAAGCGTCAGGTGGACCATAGAGTTGCGTAGCGTGGGTAGCCAGCACAACAACAGAAGCTCTTTTCTTACCTTTTTCAAAGGCTTGATTTATTTGATTTATTTGTTGTTGCCAATCTTTATTCATTTTTGTGCTTTAACTATTATATGATTAAAACCAGCGCCGCGGTCGTACTCACGCTGCACCCAAGCAATCATTGTGTCATGTGTTAATTTGTCGAGTTTAAATATTTTCAAGAAATAGTAAGTAAACACGGCGAAGGCATCAAAAAATCTACCTTTTATATAAATTTTGATATCTGAAAAACCAGCGTCAGATAAATATTTATATATTTGTTGCTCACGGTAATGTCGATGACCAATTAACCAGTAAGCCGGATCAAACAAATTTGATAACCAGTTGTAACGCGGTGTAGTTAAAATTAAGATACCTTGTGGCTTTAACACGCGATGAATCTCTTCAATCATGTCAAACTCTGTATCTTCAGGCACATGCTCAATAACCTCTAGCAGGGCAACTTTTGAAAAACTGTTGGCTCGAAAATCTGATTTTTTTGTCGCATCAGCTACCTGGTACTCAACATTCTCATATTTATTGGTTTTCTGATTATGTTGAATATAGGTTTCGTCTAAATCTGTAGCAACAATTTTTCTTACTTTGTCGTGTAAAAGATTCTCTAACCAGCTGCCTTTACATCCTAAATCTAAAATTACATCAGACTCTTGAGCATCAAGCAATTCATAAGCCTCTTTTGTTCGGCCGACCAATTTAAAAGTATCTGCCTCATTATGAGGATTAGCTAAAAGACCAGTATACTTTTTTCGCTCACTCATCTTAACTAGTCTGCTTCCAGTTTTTTCTAGTCTCAATTTCGGCGCCCCAAATTTTGGCTTTAATAAATTCAGTACCATAAACCCAAAGGGTCACCCAACAAGCAATAGGGTGAATAAACCAAGAGCTGTCGGGTTTTTTAATAAATCCTTTAATAGACTGCAAAATTGTTGGCACAGTCAGTACGGTGTAAATAACGAACATAGCTAGACCAAATTTATTGGTATCGCTCCAAGGATAAGTGCGCAGGCCAGATTTTTGATAGAAAAGATAATCTTTAACCATGCGGCGGCGTTTACGAATAAAAGTACTCATGGTGCCTGAAAAAACATGAACTAAACCGACTTTCACCTTGGCAAACTTTAGAGGTTTCTTCTCAACCGCTAAAGCAATAAGGTCGATATCAAATAGATAATCACCAAGCTTGTGGTCGCTAAAGAAAGATTTTCTAATCATGAAGCCGTTAGCACCAATAGTTGGTACGCGTTTTGGCAATAAGGTCAATTTCAACCAATCTCCTTTATCTTCGAAAGGAACTTTGAGCATTGTCCAGCGACCCGACAGATGTGAGTAGCGGTCGTAGTTGCCCGTAAAGTAAACCATTGGGTCGCCCATTCCTAAAAGTGCTGTGTAGCGCGTTAGATATCCGTCAGTCGATCGGTAATCGAAATGCAAAGGCTCTGAACCTAAAACTTCCGCATCAGAAAAAGGTTCGATCATTCGCTTCATCCAAGTAGTATCTGGAATAAAGTTATCTGAATCTAAAAGAAGGATTATCTCGTTCTTCGCCTTCTTCACACCAACCGCTTTACCAGCTTCAGCCGTCTTCAATTTATTGTGATAAACCTTGGCGCCATACTTCTGGGCAACTTCTTTGGTGTTATCATCTGAGCCACCATCAGCAATAATAATTTCAATATTTTCTTTAGGATAATCTTGGGCTGCCACGAAAGATAAACACTTATCTAAAATTTCGCCCGCGTTCAAAGTTGGAATAACAATGCTAATAGTAGGATATTTTTTAGCCATAAAACATATATTTTTTATCTGTTAAAACCATAACAAAAAGGGACTCTAAATACCAGCAAAAAAGCTTTTTAGGACTGTTTTTTAAATAAACTCAATAAATTAACAACACCAAATAATATTATTTCAGCTAAAGCAAAAATTAACCTTGAATAAAGACTAATGGTAGTCGAGAAAACTGTATTAATTCCCATATTATTTAGCAGCAGTATCATAACGCCCTCTCGTGCCCCCATTCCAGATGGTGCAATAAAGCTTAAATATCCTATTAACCAGGAGAAAGCAAAAATATAAGTAGCAGACAGATATGAATTGGAGAAGCCGAATCCTTTAATCATCAACCAAAAACTTAAGCCCCAAAAACTCCAAATTAGGATATAGGTCAAAAATAACAGCAAAAACTTACCTAGGCTCACAGCTGGAATTTTATTCATTTTAAGCTTAGGAATTACTGCATCTGATATTTTCTTCAAATATTTATCAGATACCAAAAAGAGAACAAAGATTATAATAACTGCTGTTCCCAATCTTAACGCAAGGCTGTAATTTACTTGACTAACAACAACAAAGATAAATGAAACAGAAACCATTGTCATCATTTCAAATATAATAGAAGCGATAATTCTGTTCGATGATATCCCGAGTTTTTTAAATTCTTTGTAACGAACTAGAAAAGCCCAGACATTCCCCGGCGTATATCTCACTAAACTACTTTTAAGATATTTCTTTGCAAAAAGACAGTAGCTAATCTTCTTTTCAGGTAAAACTAAATATATATAATTAGCAAAAACATAAATGACATATCCTACCATCATGGCAATTAGACTGAGAGCAAAACTTGGCCATTGAAGATAATACCGATTATTAATTATTTCAGAAGAAAATTTATATAAAAAATAGACAACAAAAAAAGCGAACAATAAATAAATGAGTTTAGAGAGTAGTTGTTTAATTTTTTTCTTCATAAATGGTTTTTGAGATCAAGAATGTCCAAGTCAAAATAAGAATTAACCAACCAAGAATAAACCACATTCTTAACGGATAATTCATATTATCAATATCGGCTCCTGTCAGGGTAGCTGTAGCAAAATAATTGCCTGCAATTTTATCTCCTCTTGTTTGCCAATCTAAGTTGTAAGAGATATATCTTTTAGAAAATCCTTCGACAACCTCTGTATTGATATCTTTTAGCTCATCAATGTTATTAATCACTTTCATATCAGCTAGAACTTCCATGATTTGAGTTTGAGTATTTTGATATACATCTTTTGGTACCAACAGGGTTGCGTCAATAATATTTCCACCCATTTCTGCTACTATATTTTTTTCATAAATCAACCGATCAAACTGATTAGCAGAAATTTCAAATTTAGCATTTTGATACTGACTATACCAACTATGTGAATTCAGCTCACCAATTACTTCAGCTCCATTTTTTATCACTAGTGTACTATTATTACCAGGACTCTTGAGATATCTTATTAACAAAACTAGATCTTGGCTAGTATCTACACTATTTGTTTGATAACTAAATTTGCCTACTGCCGCTGTGCCAACAGGATTTTTGCCCAAAGAGAAAATTCCGTGTTCAGTAGTTGGAATGTGTAAATCACCAGATTTTACCCAACCACCCTTTAGTAAAAGATCTGGTTGTAATTTAATAATAGGATTTAATTCATATTTACCTACTAGCTGATTAAACACTAATTCTTGAATATCTTTCTCATCAAATACAACTCGACATTTTGGGCATTGCTTCAATATCTCAAGCGGTTTATTTTCTGCCTGATTTAGAAAAATATAGTTACGGCTAACATTAGAAAGGCTTAAAGTTTGTAAACTCCCCACTAATAAATCAACTCCTTCAACATTTTGCTGCTTTTGATATTTATAAATGCTAAATCCTTCAACCGAATTTTGACTACTGAAACATTTACTAGCGTCCAATATCTTTTGAGCTGCCACTAGAAACTCAGGATCAGTCATTTTATTGTCCAAAATCACTAACTCAACACCGGCAGTTTCTATCATGTTAGTTGCCAACTCCGAATTAGTCACAATTTGTCTACTCAAATAGTTGTGGAATCTCGCTGCTGGGCTAATTGCATTTTTGAATCCTCCAACATTATCGGTAGGCATATTAAAAACTGCATCATAAGGGATAAGGTAAGCATTCTCTGTCATCCAGCTATAAACTTGTACGGATGACTTATATAGAGGGCTCAAAAAAAGTACCGGCCGTTCTTGATAGCCGTTATCTTTTAGCCAGTCGTTAAGCTGAAAATACTCTGGTGGCGGCTCAACCACAGTCAAATTCTTATTTACATAACCAGAAAATATACTAGGATAAATAATAAACAGCATAGCGATTATTAAGCCAACCGCAGAAATCATTCTGACTAATTTGAAATTTTTCATTCTATAAAGTAAAGAAGTGATACCTAGTGAATAGGCTAAAACAACTAACACGATAAACCTGTGAGCGGATCGTCCAAAATCGAAGAAAGGCACATAGTTATACAAAAAACTATTAATTTGTCCGAAAGGATTATTCAAACCAACTGCTAAAATCAAACCAGCCAAAAAAATTATCAAGATTGTTATCTTGCCTCTTAACTTGCCAAATATTAACCCCAACATTGCTAGCAGCGGTATAATCCATAATAATAAGTTGCCTGTGCCAGCGAATTGAGAGCCGTGTGTCACGGTGATAACATCAATAAATTTGTTTGGTAAAGGATAACTACTTGTGGTCGTTTGCAACACACCCATTTTTGAAAATATAGTCGGCAGTAAATGATTGGCATTAATTAAAAAGATTAATAGAAATGTGTAGGCCGAAAATTTTAATGTATAATTTCTCCCAGTAAAATCTTTACTCTTTTGAGCATTAATCAAATCATACAAAACTAAAGCTAGACCTGAATATAGGGTAATTATCATCATGCCAATAGCTACTGTACTAACCAACCAAGTGAGAAAGATAAAGATTAAATATCTATAGGAAAAGATCTTTTTTGATTTTTTAAAGAGAATTGATGCTAGGCTTCCAACCCAAAGTAACCACAAGCCATGATTTATGCCATAAATCATTCCCAAGGCATTTACACTTTCAACCTTGTAAGGATTCAGAACGAAAATTAAAAAAGCAACAAAGCTAAAAAAAGCTCGGTGTTTTTTCACTCCAAAATGAGGCAGCAAATAGTATATTCCGAAGTACTGTAGAGGGAAAGTAAAGATATACACCATCAAAAGACCACTGGTACTAAATAGCGAACTAAAAATAGCGTAGATAAAAATTAAAGGCGCCATAAATGGCAGACTGTAAGCATAGAACTCTGGCATGCCTGGAGCAATATAGTAAGGAGTGGTAGCAAATCCATATGAGCCAGAATTACTCCAGGCAGAGAAGTAGGGCTTTAACCAATCCCAATAATTTACGCTTGTTTTTAGTTCACCTCCGAATAGAATGCCTTCCCTAAAGAGAAATCCTCTAAAAATAAAAGAACCAACAGCTAAGGCCGCGACAAAATACCAAAACAATTCCCTCCTATTTTTTCTCACAATTTATTTTACTTCCTTAATATTATAGGATTTATCATTGTTTTGGGAAATTATTAAATCTCCCAACAAACCGATAGAAAGTGTTTGAATGCCAAAGATTATTAGCAATATTCCCAATAATAGTAATGGTCTAGTACCAATAGTTTCTCCCATAAACCATAATATTGTTAGGTGCAGTGAAATTAAGACTCCAATAATAATATTAATTAGCCCAATAGGACCAAAAAAGTGAAGCGGTTTTTTGCTGAATTTAGTTATTAAAAGTATTGTGGCAAAATCAAACAGACTTTTTAGTAATCTTTCTGCACCATATTTGCTTACTCCATATTTACGAGCTTTATGCTTGACAACCTTCTCTCCAACTTTAAAACCTTTTGAAGCAGCTATAGCCGGAATAAATCTATGAAGATCTCCATATATGTGTAAAGATTGGGCGACCTCTGTGCGCATTAATTTCAACCCACAGTTCATATCGTGAATATTTACACCTGTGAAAAACTTTGTGGCACCATTGGCTATTCTTGATGCTACTAATTTCGATTTTTGGTCATAGCGCTTCTTCTTCCAGCCGACGACCAGATCGAATCCTTCTTCAATTTTTTGATACATCTTGTCTAGCTCCGCTGGGTCGTCTTGTAAATCGGCGTCCATTGTGGCCACAAATTCCGTTTCAATCTGGTCAAAAGCAGCTAGTAGTGCTAAGGCCTTACCATGATTTTGCATCATTCTAATAGCCACTACCTTAATTTTTTTTGATCGATTTTTTGTTTTTATCGATTTCATTACATTCCAAGTTGCATCTTTTGAACCATCGTCAACAAAAATTACCGTTATTTTTTGAAAATGTGTGACCCGTTTTTTTATTAGATTAAAAAGTTCTGTCAGGCTCTCTTCTTCATTTAAAGTAGGAATGACTATTGATAAGCTAGGTTCTTTTTTCATATTTTGTATTACAACAATATCAATAGTTCCTTTTAATAACAACTTATGAAGCTCTAAATGCTATTTTTGTTTTGAGTAAAGCTAATAGCTTTTTTGAATTCGCTGTATGTTTTATCCCAAGTTCTGGTCTTTGCTTTTTCCCAAGCAGCTCTTCTTAACTTGTCATACAACTTCTTATCTTTCCAAAGTTGCTCAATTGTAGCGGCCAAACTAGCAGGATTACTATTTTTAGAGTGTAGGCCTGTTTCTTGATGTTCATTACTATCTCGTACTCCCGCAATATTATAAGTTACACCAACCGTGCCTAAGGCATTGGCTTCAGGCACGGTCAGTCCCCATCCTTCTTTGATTGAAGTAATTAACACAATATGAGCCTGTTGCATTAACTCTTGTTTCTCTTTCAAACTGACAAAGCCCCAAAACTTAATATTCTTTTGAAGATGGTTTTTTGAAACAAGGTCGTGCAAATATTTTTCGTACTTATTTTGGCCAGAACCTAAAATCCATAATTTTGCTTGAGGATACCTTGAACGCAAATATTTCATTGTTATTATTGCGTGGTCAGGTCGTTTGAGAGGCACTAAGCGAGCGGCAAAGAGCAGGGTTAAATCTTTTTGTTTGGTAGATAGCGCTGGCAATTTAGCTAAAGGTTTTGTGTCACAAGCAAGCGGCATTGTAAAGATTTTTCCCTTATAGCCAAGATTTTTCATTTCTTGCGTAGTAGAATTTGAGATACTTAAAGCTACATTGTTTTTGTATTGGCGAATAAATATGGGCTCCAGCCAACCGTAAAGATAGCCTAAACCAAAAGGTAACATATATTTAGCAATCTCTCCGGCTACTTCATTGACATAAAAAATTACAGGGCATTTGGCCCAACGAGGAGCAAAGAATGGAATACCGTGGTACTGATCAATTATTAAATTGATCTCTTTTGCATGCTCGGCGTACCATTTGCGAGCAGCCCGCTGAACTGTCAACGGATTTCCCGCGCGATAAACTTTTATGCCACTAATAGTCTCACTAGCTTTAGCGCCAGCATAACTCATAGCAAACCATGACACAGAGTGTCCGTCTTTTATTAATCTCTTTGCTAGTTCAACAACTATATATTCAGCCCCGCCAGATTTAGGATTAGTCGGACAGCGCCAATTTAAAATAAGTAAATGCACGCAATTATACTAACAGTAATAACATTTTTGTAAACAAAAAAACCGGCTCGCAAGACGAACCGGTCGGATCAAATCATTGTCCGAGGTGGCTTAAAGTGCATAACACCAGCCGGACTTTCGGCAATGGTCGCGTCTGGATTGTACCAAACATGAGGATCTTGAAGTGAAAGCTCAATCAATCGACGGCGCTTATCCGGATCATCACAGAAGATAACGAAATATCCGCCGTGCCCCGCACCAGTAATGCGAATAAAGCGCACCCCAATAGCTTTAGCTTGATTGTAAAAAGCTTGAGCTTGCTTAGGAATAATGTTAGGATCCATTCGCAACTTCAGTTCCCAAGCAGCTCTGACAGTGCCCGAAAATTGCTCGAAGCTACAATCAGACAAGGCATAAGCTGCGGCTTTAGTAAGCTCAGCTGTTTCGATGACATCACCTTTCGCAGGTGTCATCACAGCCAGTCTTTCTGAAGCATCACTTTGACGCGGCATAATGCTGAACATCATTAGGTTCTGATCTACCCAAGAGAGAGCTTCTGACTTAAAATAAACCGCTTCATCAAACTGTGGCTCAGTCCAAGTCCAGCTCACACCAGCGGCTGTGTAGACCGCAGGCTGAATAGGCATTGCCACAATAGCACAGCCTGTTAAGTTAATGGCTAGACACCCTACAACATCTTGCACACCGTGAGAGCCTTCAAGAGAAAATCCGTTACTCGCTGGTCCAAGTTCCAAATAGCTTACAATACGCACTAAATCACGCGGTTGCAGAGGCACTCGGCCGTTGTGCTTCCAGTGCCAACAAGCCATCTGCAAAGCGGTCATCATAGCAGACGAACCACCAAGACCCATGCGAGCTGATACGCTGCCCTGTAAATCAACTTGCAGTTTGTCAAGCTTGTTGAAAATCATTGCCGCTCGAACATATGGGTGAGAGATATCTTCGACCCTTTCCACATGTTGTTCACCAGTAACCAAATCACCTGCATCATTTCTTACAGCTGCTTTTATGATATTGGTCTGGCCGCTAAACATGGGTAGGATTCGCACAACAGCATGCAAACCTACAGCCATTGACAATAGCCATCCTTCAGCTTCATGTCTCAAAATCCAGTCGGGTTTATCCATACTGGAAAAACTGGCTCTCATTGGTACTGCTGTTTCGATTCCAATGTAGCCTCTATTGGCTGGTCGAATTTCTATCGGCCTATTAGCAATCATTGTGGTCTCCTTCCTTAATTGCTCAGATTCGTGTCCCTAAAGGGACATTTGCACCATATCAGAACGAATCAACAATACAAGAGTATAAAAAAGAGCGAGGGGTTCGCTCTATTTTGGCAAGCTAGCCAAAATATAGCCAGCCACTGCAGCCAGATTAGGAAATACAGAACAACTCTCAAAGGATTCATCAAGATGATAAGGAGCTTGAATAAGCACTAAACCCCTATCTGGAATACCAGCATTCTGACCAGCTTCCAAATCAGAGGCTCTGTCTCCGACCATCCAAGCTGAAGAGAAATCGATTGGCAAACCTTTTGCTTCCTGTGTAGCTGCATGATTGAAAAACATACCAGGGTTAGGCTTGCGATCAGGATGATTTTCATGATACCAAGGATTATTTTTTCCACCTGCCATTCGTTCGTGCCTGTGTGAATATGGGCAAGATTGAATGCCATCAATACGACCGCCAAGCTTTCTTATCTCTGCCACCATATGTCGGTTAATATCATCAATTACCATAAGGGTTGGGATTTTTCCGTAAGCAACTCCCGGCTGATTGGTGACAATTAAGACTCTGAAATGCTTTGACAGCAACACGATAGCCTCTGCCGCACCAGGAATAAACTGAAAATCAGCAACAGAGCGCGGGGAATCAAATATCCTTCCTTCCGGTGGAGGATTGTCATAATCAGGCATCATGTTAATGACACCATCACGATCTAGAAAGACACAGGGTTTAATATCTGTTTTCATAAAATTACTGTACCACACAGATCAAAAATAACACTAAAATTGGTTTACTAAAGTGAATTAATACTATATCCTAAATTGTATGAAAGTATTAAAAAGGATTTTTTCAAATATGACCACGGCTGCCATGATCTTTAATAAAAGAAATATTTTAGATTTTCTCGAAATTAATAGTCAAGCAAAAATTTTAGACCTTGGTTGTGACAACGGCTCTTGGACTACAGTTTTGGGTCAACGAGTCGGCTCTAAACATTTATACGGCATTGATATTGTAAAATCTCGCTTGAGTGTGGCAAAAAAAGCTGGCGTTAAAACTAAGGTTGGTGACTTGAATAAAAAACTTCCATACAAAACCAACACTTTTGATGTGGTTCAAGGAAATCAAATTATTGAACATATTAGTAATTTAGACTTGTATGTTTCAGAAATTTATCGCGTACTAAAACCTGGCGGTTATGTAGTAATGAGCACTGAGAATGCTAGCAGCTGGCATAATATTTTCGCCTCAATTATGGGTTGGCAAATCTTCTCTTTAACTAATATTAGTGCTAAACAGTTGGGAATAGGTAATCCTTTAGCTGTTTTGAAAGGCCGCCATTTGAACTTGTCTTCCTGGACCCACAAAACTATTTTTAATTATTTAGGATTAAAAGAATTTTTCCAAATGCACGGCTTCAAAGATATTCAAATCAAAGGATCAGGCTATCATCCGCTGCCAGTTCAGTTAGGAAACATAGATGTTAGACACTCGCACTTTATTACAATCAAAGGTCGTAAATAACTACTTACCAATTAGGCGGAAGTGAGGCTGATCGTAGTATTTTTTTATGTAGAGTCGATACCAAATTGCTAGCATATCGACAAACATATTTTTAATAGCTTTGAAGTTCGCCGCTCCGCCCCCAGCATCGTTGAACTCCATATTGACTGGGGCTTCGAAGATTCTTCTGTAACCAAGTTTTTTGGCGATTACTAAAAGTTCTAAATCAAAGGCGTACTGTTTGACTACTGCGCGGGGCATAATATCTTCAATTACTTCGCGTTTAGCTACTTTCAAACCAGTTTGTGTATCGGTGACATCAAGGTGAAATAATATTCTAATCATTGTGCGCCAACCCCAACTAAATATTCGCCGCGATTTTGGGTAGTTAACTTTTGAAGCCGGATGCATTTTAGAGCCAATTACAATATCGGCATCAAAGACCTCCAGCATCTTTACAAAACGATCTATGTGGTCAGGAGCAAAGTCTCCCCCAGCATCAAAAAAAGTAACTATATCACCCTTAGAATGCTTCACACCGTAATAGATAGCGTATCCTTTCCCTCGATTCTTTTTATAAGATAAAACGCGGCAGTAACCACAAGGCACTTTTTTAGCCGCCTGTTCAGTATTATCTGGAGAGCCATCAACCACAACCACAATTTCTTTGGCATAGTTAAACTTATCTAACTCGTCACGCAGAGTACGAATAGTTTTTTGGATATTAGCTTCTTCGTTATAAGCCGGAATAATTACAGATAATTTCATTAAAATCTTGGAGGATTAGCTTGGCGCTGTCTTAGCTCGCCCACCTCTGTATTAAAATTTAAATTTTGCGGTAGGGGAGTCGCCTTTTTTAATTCACCGACTGTTGGTCTGCCGACAGATGCGTAAACAAAACCGGCTTTTTCCATCTGTTTAGGATCATAGATGTTTCTAGTATCAAAAACAATAGGGGAGCGCATTAACTTCTCCATTGTGTGTTTGTCGAGCGAAATAAACTCTTTCCATTCAGTTAAAATAATTAATCCGTCAGCATCTGTGATGGCTTCATAAGGATTCTGATAATAAGCAACATTTTGAAATTCCTCTTTCGCTTTCTCTTGCGCCACTGGGTCAAAAGCATGCACCTCTGCCCCTTTGGCCTGTAAAGCTGGAATTACAATTTGGGAGGCGGCATCGCGCAGATCATCTGTCTCTGGTTTAAAGGCGAGACCCCAAACTGCAATCCTTTTGCCCTGAAGACTGCCAGCAATTTGTTCTAATCTGTTAACCAAGTTCTGGCGATGCTCATTGTTGACTTCATCGGCCATGCGTAAAATTTTTAAATCAACGGCGTGGTCTTTGGCAATAGAGACAATACCTTTGACATCTTTAGGGAAACAAGAGCCACCATAACCTGGCCCAGCAGACAAAAAAGCTTGCTTACCAATGCGTTTATCTAGCTTCATTCCTTCTGAAACCATCTCAATATCAGCGCCGACTTTTTCGCAAAGCCCAGCCATATTATTAATAAAGCTAATACTCATTGCCAAGAATGAGTTGGAGGCATATTTTATCATTTCAGCTGTTTGTACATCGGTAAATAAAATTGGCGCTTTGAAAGGTTTATACAGCTCTTGCATTACCGCCCGCGACTTTGGGTCACCATCACCAATAACAATTCGATCGGGGTTAAAACAGTCATTCACCGCCTGCCCTTCACGCAAAAACTCCGGATTAGAAACAACATCGAACTCGCCATCGTAATGCTTAGCAATAATATCTTTGACTAAATTAGCTGTGCCAACAGGTACTGTCGATTTATTGACTACCACACGAAAGAATCTTTGCTCTGATGTAAGCTTTTTTAACGCTTGGCCCACATCGTTGCTAGCCGCTTGCATTGAATTCATATTAACTGAGCCGTCATCGGCCGACGGAGTATCAACCGCATTGAAAATTACTTGTGCCTCGGCTATCGCCTCGGCATGATTAGTAGTAAAACTTAAACGAGAAGAGGCAATATTTCGTTTAATTAATTCTTCTAACCCTGGTTCATAAATAGGTGACTCGCCCCTCTTTAATTGAGCTACTTTTTCTTCGGAAATATCAACGCAATGAACATTATTACCAAGCTCGGCCATTACAGTGCCCGTCACTAACCCTACATAACCTGTTCCAATAATTGCTATATTCATAATTAACCTTTACTTTTCATCCATTCAATCATCTTCACTAAACCTTGCTCTAAGGTAATTTTTGGCTGCCAATTAAGTTCTTTTTTAGCCATTGATATATCTGGCCGGCGCTTCAGCGGATCATCGGCTGGCAATGGCTCGTAAACAATTTTTGAATTTGCGCCCGTCAACTTTATAACCAGCTCGGCTAATTCTTTAATAGTAAATTCATTAGGATTTCCAATATTAACCGGCCCTTCTAAGTCTGACTCGAGCATAGCCACTTGAGCAGTTATCTGGTCGTCAACATAGCAAAATGAGCGAGTTTGTAATCCATCACCATAAACGGTAATATCTTCACCCTTGAGCGCCTGTTTAATAAAGTTCGTAATCACTCGGCCATCAGATGGTCGCATACGAGAACCATAGCTGTTGAAGATTCGAGTAATACCAGTATTAACACCATACATTTTGCGGTAAGAGAAAATTAAAGCCTCGGCGTAACGCTTGCCTTCGTCATAGCAGCTGCGCTCTCCGTAAGAATTGACATTACCCCAATACTGCTCTGTTTGCGGATGTTCCAAAGGATTTCCATAAACTTCAGAAGTTGAAGTGTGGGTGAGTCGAGCTTTATCTCTTTTGGCCAACATTAAAAGGTTGTCTATGCCAGTTGAGCAAACTCGCATCGTTTCAATTGGTTTTTCTTGATAATCAATAGGGGAGGCAGGGCAGGCGAGATTAGCAATGGCGTTGAATGTGTATTTATTAATGGATTCAGGAAGGGGCTCAATAATGTCGTGTTCAATAAACTTAAAGTCTTCGTTGTTGCCTAAGTGAGCTAGGTTTTCCCTATTACCCGTTATAAAGTTATCCACAGCCACTACTCTATTACCCTTCTGTAACAGAGCATCGACTAAATGAGAGCCTAAAAAACCGGCCCCGCCGGCTACTAAAATTATCGGTTTAATTTCCATTGCTATACTTGAATACTTTTATTAATTGATCTTTTTTCATCATGGCATAGATGAAGACCAACAACAAAAGTAAAATCGTTTGTGAGACTATCACCATCTGAATAACTTGTACTACTGTGCTGTGGAAAAGTGTAATTAGAACAATTTCCACTACAGCCATAACTCCTAAAGGAACTAAGAATAAATAATCTTTCAGCGATAAGAAATAGTTGGTCAATACATTCACCAAACCAAAGACTAAAAAGATTATAGTCATAGGTACTAAAAATTCCGCTACGTTGACGTAATCGGGAGTAAGAAAACCGATAATAGCTCTTGGCGCGGCAGCGAATAATCCTAATACAATCACAGATGTAAATAGAACAGTGACCATAGTGGCGACCAGCAACATATAATGCTTAACACCTTTTTTAATGCGATCGGCAATCATTGGGAACATCACCGTCACAATTGGGCCCGTAATGTAAAAAACCAGTTTGGCTAGCGTCGACAGTGTCGCGTACTCACCGGCGTTAGCTGGAGTAAGAGAGGTGCCAACCGCCGCAAAACGATTGACTAAAATTATATCGACATTAAACAGTAAGGATAAACAGATATACATAGCCAATGTTGGCCAAATATATTTGTTGACTTCAGAAAGATTAATTTTGGCTTTCTTCTCTTTGTTTTTTAGCATATTGGCCAGTGGTCCAAAGGATATTAAGAAAGCTAAAAATGTTCCGCCTACTACTGCTCCTACCGCGGCTGCCACTGCCCACGAATGATCAATCTTCAAAGATTGAGTCATAACATTTATAAAAGTATCTTTGGCCGGCAGCATTGCTAAAGGTAGCAAGAAGGATAATCCTAAAATAATTCTAAAGAACGAGTCACCAATAAAGTTTAGCGAGAGGGCACCAAACTGCTGTCTTCCCTGCATAAATCCCCTATTGATAGGAATTAACAAAGTAAAAATATACGCCAGACCAATTAGAACCACTGGAATTACCAGAGAATTTTCTGGATTATCTACAAAGAAGGATGCGATCTGACTAGGGAAGATAGCGAAGATAATAAACACCACCAAACCTACAATGAACAGTCGCCCAAACAGATAACAAAATAAAGATTTTTGTTTACCCAAGTTTTTTTCGGCTGCATAGTCGGCGGAGTAGCGCGCGGCCACTGTCTGCACTGTCCCAACCGGTACACTCAGAATAGCTAAAGCTCCTAAAATTGCGGCGAAGGTGCCAAAGTCAGCCGCGGTTAGGGCGCGGTTAACAAACAGATTGTAGGCGTAGTTCATGGCACTCATCAGTAAAGTGCCGATAACTAAAACCAGACTTCCAGACAAAAATTTTTTCACGAACTTATTCTAGGCTACAATGAGCATATATGCAAAGGAGAGTGATGGATGGCATCACAAAAAAGGATAATCGGGCAACTCGACCTAATGGCTCTGGGCAACTAAATTTGGTTGCTAAGACAGCTAAAAAAAAGGTCGAGCAAAATTTTGATTGGGAATTTGGCAAACAACGAGGACGCAGTTTCAAAGTAGCCATTCAAGATTATTCTCACCATGTGCGAATTCCGGCCCTAGGCATTTTGACTTTGGCTGTTTTAGTTTTATCTTTATTTTTATTTAATTCTAAAACTCTAAAATCTGCTGTAGCTCACGCTGGCAGCGGAATTGATTCTTTATTTGAAGGCTCAAGTTTAGTACTCACCTCTCCGCAGAAAGCACTAGCTTCGTTTGATGTTTCCGCGGCCAGTTTTGAAAGCTCCGCCGCCGCGCTTCAAGAGCTCGATTCAATTTCAAAATCTTTATTTGTCTTTCCTTATGCTCGCGAAAGCTTGCAACTTTTGCGCATCGGACATCACGCTTCATTAGCCGGCGAAGCGCTAACACAAGCTTTCGCCGACTTCCCTCAAGACGAGGGTGGCAGTTTTGAAGATACAATATCTAAAAAAGCTAGCGCCATTTCTGTTTGGCAAAGTCAGCATCAAGAGAACTTCAAAACTGCCCTCGGACATTTGTCCGCTATGAAAGAGCTCTTTAAAAAAGTTGACGCGGACAAACTGCCAAAGAATTTAAGTAGTAAAATCACGGACTGGCAAGCCAAGATTCCGACTATGTACAGTCAGGCTCAGGCCTTAGTTAATTTAGCCTCCGAAACTCCAGACTTGTTTGGTACCAACGGCCCTCGCCGCTTTGTAATTTTATTTCAAAATAATACTGAGCTCCGCCCAACCGGCGGATTCATTGGCAGTTACGCTACTTTAGAATTTGACCAATTATCCTTAAAGAATTTCTTTGTACAAACTAATGTTTGGAAATCTGATACCGCTTTTTCCGCTCGCTTCCCCATTACGCCACCTTATCCTTTGAGCGAAGCTACCACCGTTTGGGCCATGCGTGACGCCAACTGGAATGCATCCTTCCCAGACACTGCCAAACAGGTACTGGAGTTTTACCAAAAGATGTACGGCGCACCGGCGCACGGGGTAGTTGCTATCGATACTTCTATAATTTTAGATCTGCTACGCATCACAGGACCAATTGAATTTCCTGAATATGACACCTCGCTTGATCAAAATAATTTCCTAGACATTGTGCAGTACAAAGTTGAAATTGAATATTTCGAAAACAAAGCCAACAAAGTTGATAATGAGCCAAAGCAAATTATTTCAGATTTTATTCCTAAACTATTTACCAAAATTAAAAATTTAGATGAAGAACAGACAGCGGCCGTTAATCAAATATTAGTTGAGGCGATGAGTCGAAAAAGTATTCAGCTATATTTCAATAATTCAATTGCAGAGCAAGCAGTCGTTGATTTAGATATCGCCGGTCAAATTAAAGATACCAATTCAGATTATTTATACATCAATAACGCCAATATTGGTGGTGGTAAATCGAGCCTGAATGTCACCCAAGAAGTGAAGATAAAACAAAAAACTGCTGCTTATCCTTTAGAAAATACGATAGAGATAACTCGTACTCACCACAGCAACGGCGTCTGGCCAGATGCGGATAATGTAAACTACATGCGAATTTATGTGCCGAAAAACTCAACCTTACTGAATACCGAAGGATCCTTCGAGCTGCACGAAACTCTTGAAGAGAACGGTAAAACTGTTTTCGCCGGCTGGTTCAACACAGATGTGGCTAGTAAAAAATTCGCTTCGATTACTTATCGCTTGCCCGACAGAATTGATCCTAAAAATTATTCACTTTTGATTCAGCGCCAACCAGGTGCCAACCCAGACACAATTGATTTAAATGACACTTTGCTTGATACAGGCAGCCTAATTTTGAATCAAGATACTTTATTAACGAACTAATTTCAGCTAGACTACTCCTGATGGAGAGGTGCCAGAGTGGTTGAATGGGTCGCTCTCGAAAAGCGGTAGGCGTTCACGCGTCTCGTGGGTTCAAATCCCACCCTCTCCGCCAAATAAAAATGCTATAATAATTCCAGATGGCAGCAAGTAATTCTAAACCCGTTTCCACCCTATCTTGGCGAGCGCCAGAGTTTTATTATTATAAAAAGTCTGGTAGCTGGTTTTTGAATATCAGCATTGTCGTGGTTATTGCGCTTGTAATCCTTTATTTTGCTAAAGGATTAGACTGGACAACTATTTTGATGATTGTTGTTGGCGCTTTTGCTTTATATAAAATTTCTTTTAAAAAGCCCGAAACTATACAGATAAAAATTGGTCCGGAATCTTTTTCTATTGGAGATAATGAGCACTCTTATGAAGATTTTAAATCGTTCCATCTTACCGATCACGCCGATTATGTCACTATAGATTTTGATAGAAAAGGGGTCGGCACGCCTGTCTCAGCCTTAATACAAGATCAAGAAATCGACAAAGTGCGCGATGTCATTGGCCGTTATTTACCCGAAGAAAACAGACGAACAGAATTTTTCTCAGATACTATCAACCGAATAATTAAATTTTGATCTCTTGTTTTGTTTTTTTGGGCTTTGGGCGCTTGAATAATGCCCGTTTTTCAGGTATTAATGATGAAGCTATATAATAGGATATAGACACCTGTGGAGGGTTGCGCCGAATTGGTAAGGCAGCGGTTTGCTAAACCGTAGATGGTTTAATTGCCGTCTTGTGGGTTCAAGTCCCACACCCTCCGCCATTTTTTGCGCCTGTAGCTCAGTTGGATAGAGCGTCGGCTTGCGGAGCCGAAGGTCACAGGTTCAAATCCTGTCAGGCGTACCAATAATTTGGAAAAAACAAATGACCCGTCTAGTAGCACAGTAATATGCAATGTTCAGACGGTCATTTTACATTATATAATCGTCCAGCTTTCTTCTCTGGAGTAAATGTTTGTGCACGACAAAGTCTATCTGTAAAAAGGTCGATGGTCAGTCAATAATCTATTACCATAACCGGTGTGGGATACCGATTTCCAGCGGTCTAAAAGTGCTAATTGCAGATCTTCTGAATCAGCATGTTGTAAATAACCCAAATAAGAATTAAACGTCGCGTCAATATTTTCGTGGTAAATATTATCTTCAATCTTCTTAAATATTCTTTTAACAGTCTTGTTTCTAGGCTTAGTTTGATAAGGCAAAGCCACATAACCAACAAAATCAATTCCCCAAGACAGTTTTCGTAGACTAATTTTATGAGGATGCAACTTGAGTTTCAGCCTATCTTGCACAAAAGCGTTGATCTCTTTGAGATAACCATGAAGAACTGTTGGTGAGTTAGATAATAACAAGAAGTCATCGGCATAGCGAAGATAATGCTTGGCTTTTAATCTGTGTTTAATAAACTTATCTAGTGGATCCATATAAATGTTAGCGAAGAGTTGGGAAGTAAGATTGCCAATTGGCATACCTTTACTAGAAGAAGTTTCGAAACTATCAATGATGTTTTTGATAAGTAACAGTAGTTTCGAGTCATGTACTTTTTTAGCAATTAGACTAAGCAAAGTATTGTGATCAATCGAATCAAAGAAGCGATAAATGTCACATTTGAGTGCAAAGCACGGTTGGGTGTAGTTCTGACTGCAAGACAAAATTAATTTTCTTAAACGTTGAAAAGCCTTATGCGTTCCTTTGTTCTTGCGACAGGAATACGAATCGTAAATAAATGTCTTGTCGAATAAAGGATAAAGCGCCCTGTAAAGGGCGTGGTAAACCAAACGGTCTTTAACAGTAGCTTTGCTGATCAGACGAGGTTTGGGGTCGTTAATATTAAATTGACTGTAATGATCGTGTTTATACAAACCATTTTTAAGTTGGTTATGTAGGGCAAATATGTTATCTTCTAGATTGTTGGCAAATTGTTGAACGTCGATTCTTTTGCTCTTGCCACGACGAAATTCATACCAAGCTGTAATCAAATTCTCTAAAGAAATAACTCGCTCAAAACTGATATTAAAATGACTACCAAGAATACCCCCCCCGACAGCTTTACCCCCATTCCTATTGTCGGGAAGTTGTTCGATTTCTATCGGCAGTTGCATTTGTGGATTCATCTTTTTCCGAAAGTTGAACGTTATTCACTAGGTGAGAGACTACAGACTACAACTTTAGGCTTGCTCAAAGGATTGTTGTTGACTAATAGTCTACCAAAAGGTTTGCGCAAACAACAACTCTTACCACTAAGCGCCAAACTTGACCTGCTTAAGCTGTTAGTTCGTTTAGCTTACGAAACAAAATGTTTAAATATGACTAAGTATCTCACCCTCCAGGAGCAATTGCAGGAGATCGGCAAGATGCTTGGAGGATGGATACGAAGTTTGAGCTAAGGTACTACCGGAGGAGCAACGAACCGTAGTTGTCGTTGGCATTGTCAGCCCAATTGTTGTTGAGCCATGCCTCATCGTCGTTCTGGTTGCAGTATGGCGAGTTTGACCATTTGTCATCGTTGAACACTTGCACCCAACCCTATCTATGTCACTGGTAGCAAAGTACTATCTACTACCTGTCTATTTATTTTGCGTTATTCTTGGATTGAGTACGGAGTACCCTTACTGCCTTGACGCTTGAAACATCCGTAGATGATTCAACTCTGCTGAATGGCAGAAGCGTGATTTCGGTGACGGAAATCCTTAAATTGCCGCTCACTGACCTAATATCAAGATTAATTGTAACTTGTTTCAAGAACCAAGTCGAGCGCTACATGCTAAATGTAAAACGCGGCCGCGCCGACTTTCGTCAGCACGACCGCGAGTCCAGTTTCCAAGGTCCGAGCGGACCAAGGGTTCGAGTTCCGAAGACCGAAGTTACTCCCGGAGGAGCAACGAACCGTAGTCGCCGTTGGCATCGTCAGCCCAATGGCAGTTGAGCCATGCCCCATCGTCGCCCTGGCAGCAGTACGGCGAGTCCGACCACCCGTCATCGTCGAACACGCGGCACCCGGAAATGTCGATCCGGGGCGCTGTGCCCGCAGCGATGCCCTGGCAGACCCAGGGTTCGGTGACCGCCAGACAGGCGAAATTCACTAGGTCGCCGATTTGTACATCGGTCGCCGTGAAGTGACAGACGTTGTCCGGCGACAGGGAGTAGATCGCACTCTCGTTGGCAAACCAGGTCGCAGGATTGCACCGCATCTGGCGCACCACGAGCGGTCGGTTCGGCTCCTGCACGGCCACGTTCTGCCAGCGCTGACCAGCGGTCGGCTCAAGCAGTATGTAGTCGCTCTCCAGCCGGCCCTGCAGCCAGTCGCTGACCGTCGGCCGAGCCTTGGGCAGATTCTGCACCAGTGGCCCAACCATCTGGCAGTACGCCGTAGCGGCCGCAGCGACCTTCTTGGCGTTGTCGAGGCCGGACAGGACGACCGAGAGACCCAGCTTCGTGGCCAGGTTGACGGGGTTAACCGTCAGCATGGTCGTCCAGCCGGATTCGCCCTCGGGCGCGACGCCCAGATCGAGCTGGGAGCGGTCGATGCCGAAATTGCCCATCAGCACCGCCAGCAGGTCGAACCGCTCGTCAAGGCTCAGCCGGTTGGTCAAGTCGTAGACCAACGACGTGTTGGCCCGACAGTAACCGCCCTCGGGCAGTGCGGTCAGGGGCAGGACGGACTTACCCAGCAGTTGCTGGATCTTCAGCTCCTGCTCCACCGCGCGGCCGATGTCGCCGATCTGCTGCATGACACCACTGAGCCGCGTCTTGAGCAACTGCCACCCCTCGTGGCTGACGCCTTCCAGGGGTTGAGTCAGTATGCGCTTGGCGTCTGCCAAGTCGCCTTCCGACATTGGTTCCCGTTGCATTTTGTTCACTCCTGCATACATGTGAGCGTAGGCCTATTCCTAGCTGACATGGATGGATCCTTTTAGATCGTGACTAACATAGCAGGATATAACAGGTTTGTCAACCTGTTTTGGAGTCGATTATTACCGTCGAAATAGTACTCTTATAATCCTATAATTTCATTAAGGACCCATTTGCTCCCAAAATCCTAACCAGTTAGAATAAAGCTTAGACAGTCGCTAAAGGATTACTCCCCAGCTGCTGTAAAAAAACACCATGGCTCAACATAGCGAAGGATACAATCAGATAAAAAATCTACTAGCCAAGGCGGATATTCAATTAGACGGCAAGCGACCTTTTGACATTCGTGTAAACGACGAAAAATCAGCTATTAACGCAATTTTAACTGGTAAAGAATTAGCTCTGGGTGAATCTTATATGCGTGGTGATTGGGATTGTAAACGAATTGATCAGCTCATTGAACGCATTATCCGTAATAAAATAAATGAAAAAGTTCTCAATAATAAAGGATTGCTCTGGTCTGGAATCAAAACTCGATTTGTTTACGGCCGCAAGAAAAATGCTTTCGTTATAGGTCATCACCATTACGACATAGGAAACGATCTATACGAAGCCATGCTTGATAAACGTATGGTTTACACCTGCGGTTACTGGAAAGATGCCATGAATTTAGATGAAGCTCAAGAGGTAAAATTAGATCTAATCTGCCGAAAAATTAATTTGAAAAAGGGACAACGGGTTTTAGATATTGGTGGTGGTTGGGGAAGTTTTGCTAAGTTCGCAGCTGAAAAATATGGTGCTCATGTAACTAATATCACCGTCTCAAAAGAACAAATTAAACTAGCTGACGAACGCTGTAAGGGTCTGCCCGTTACCAACAAACTTATGGATTATCGCGACCTTAATGAAAAACCGTTTGACCATATTGTTAGCATCGGCATGTTTGAGCATGTTAACGAACCAAACTACGCACTGTTTATGAAGATAGCCGCCAAACATTTGAAAGATGATGGCGTTTTGTTGCTTCACACAATTGGGCGACATAACGGAACTGGCCATAACGACTGGCAACATAAATACATTTTTCCTAACTCGATGCTCCCTTCTCTTAGCGAGATAACCAAAGCCGGTAATAAATACTTTGTTATTGAGGATGTTCAAAACTTCGGAGCTGACTATGATTTGACTCTAATGGAATGGTGGAAAAATTTTGAAGCAGCTTGGCCTCAACTTAAAGAAAAGTACAATGATACTTTCTATCGTATGTGGCGCCTGTATCTACTTACTTGTGCCGGGTCTTTCCGCGTTCGCAATGTTGATCTTTACCAAATCGTTCTAACAAAAAACGGCATACCTGGCGGATACCACGCACCACGCTAATTATTTAATATTTGTTTTTTCGTCACGGTCAAACCGTTGTCCTTTTTCTTTTGGTATAAGCAAGAACGACTATCACTTGGACGGTGATTCCGCTATCTGCTAAAGCATCCACACAAGCTTTGACCGTTGCACCGGTAGTCAAAATGTCATCTACTAAAACTACCTGTCTCGTTTTGAGTACACTGACCAGACGACGATTAACCATAATTTTCTTTCCCCTAGCTAAACGCCCTTGCCGACTTTTAAAATGCATCGC
Organism: uncultured Candidatus Saccharibacteria bacterium; assembly: GCA_964421635.1. Classification (GTDB taxonomy): domain Bacteria; phylum Patescibacteriota; class UBA1384; order CAILIB01; family JAUSJZ01; genus CAYQWZ01. The sequence goes on along the minus strand of CAYQWZ010000002.1, from coordinate 33,401 downwards.
CTCGCGCCCAGAGAGATCTTTTAAACAATTACTAACTTTCAAATTATGGCGCAAGGCTAAAGTTTGGGCAATGATTTCAGATTGGTTGAATCCTCTATTAGCAAAGCGCCAACGACCTTGCGGCACAGGTACTAAAACAGCCGATTCTAGGGGCAAATCTTTAGGAATCATTTGTTCAAACAACGAAAATTCTCCACCAAACTTGGCTTTAGCTAACAAATCCTTCATTTCTCCTTTATAGAAATCTAAAAACCAAACCTTCACGCTAGGTAACAACGGATGATCCATCTTTTGCCAACACCAAATTTGCTCAACCACATTTTGCGGAAAAAGTTGATTTAAGACGAATGTTAATGCTGCCCTGCTAAACCCGATGGTGCAAAGAGTAATCTTCTTGACGATAGACAAGTCCGAGTTGGATAATGAATTAGATGACAGCACGATGGTTTTCTAGTAGACGTAATAATGATGAAGTTGACACTGCTCAGCCAGCACCCGTCGAAGAGATAGCTCAAGACGATTGGATGGGTGATTTTGAGGGTCAGCTAGCTTTGGATGCTTACGAAACGAACGACGAACTGGTAATTAAAGCGCCCGTGGCTGGAGTAGAAAAAGGAGGATTAGACATTCAGATCACAGACAGTCAGGTAACAATCCGAGGCAATCGTGAAGACTCTCACCAACTCGACGCCGACGGATTTTACATGCAAGAATGCTACTGGGGATCTTTCTCGCGTACAGTTGAGCTTCCCTTCCCCGTTGATTCTAAAAAAGCCAAAGCAGCCCTAAAAAATGGTCTTTTAACAGTAAGGATTCCAAAATCTGAAACAGCCAAATCGCACAAGTTAGAAATTGATTCTGACGAATAATTAACCTTAATCTTTATATTCACAGGCCCAACAGGGCTTTTTTTAGTTATACTGAATAGTTGATGAAGAAAAGATTATCTATTGATACAGTGGTAATTCCGGTTGCTGGCTACGGCACCCGCGCTCTTCCTTTTACCAAAGCTTTGCCAAAAGTAATGTTGCCTCTAGTCGATAAACCAGGCATTCAATACATTGTGGAAGAAGCAGTAAAAAGCGGCATTAAACAGGTCATCTTTGTCACCAGCTCCAATCAACACTCCATAGAAGATCACTTCGATAACTACTTTGAACTCGAAGAGAAATTAAAAGCAGCAGGCAAAACAGAAATTTTAAAAGAAATTCGCAAAGTGTCTGACTTGGCTGAGTTTGTTTATGTTCGTCAGAAAGAACAGCTTGGCAATGCTCACGCAGTTGCCCTAACCAAACGCTTAGTTAAAGATCAGCCTTTCTGCGTACAATGGGGAGACGGCGTAGTTTTAAGTAATGGCTCTACTCCACTTTTGCAACAATTAAAAGACGCCTACCTAAACACCGATAATTGTGACATTGTACTAGCCAGCATTGAGACAGACGACGAGGGCACAAATAAATACGCCATCCTTGAAGTTGAACCTACCCCAAACGGATTAGAAAAAGTAGTAGCTATCAACGAAAAACCTGGTCCAAAAAAAACTAAAAGTCGCATCGCCTCTACCAACGGTTATCTGCTAACACCAAAAGTCTTTGACTATATTGCTAAATTAAATCCTAAAGGTAGCGCTGGCGGAGAGCTAGTTTTGGCCGACGCTATAAAGGCTATGATAGACGACGGATACAACGCTTACACCGTGCGGGTAGCTGGCCGAGCCATTGATATTGGTAATAAAACGGAATACGCCAAAGGATTCGTCGAACTAGCGTTGGCTCATCCGGAAATTGGGCCCAGCTTAAAAAAACATATTAAAGATAACAACCTAATTTAGGAGTAGAATAAAAATATGAATAAAATTGAAAAAGTCACCAAATTAGTCATTCCCGTAGCCGGTTACGGCACAAGGTCGTTGCCTTTCACTAAAGCCCTGCCAAAAGTTATGTTGCCCCTAGTAGATAAACCGGGCATTCAACATATTGTGGAAGAAGCAGTTAAAAGCGGCATTAAAGAAGTTGTCTTTGTCACCTCAACCAACCAAGGAGCTATTGAAGATCATTTTGATTATTACTACGAACTGGAAGACAAGTTGCGAAAAGCTGGCAAGTTAGATTTATTAGAGCAAATTCGTAAAGTCTCAGATTTAGCCCACTTTACCTACACCCGCCAAAAAGAACAGTTAGGCAACGCTCACGCTGTTTGGCAAACAGAACCAATTGTCGGCACCGCACCATTTTGCGTTCAATGGGGAGACGATGTAGTAATAGCCAAAAAAGGAGAAAAATCTTTCTTAGCCCAAATGATTGAAATTTATGAAGCCACAGATGCCGATGCAGTCGTAGCTACTATAGACACCGATGATGAAGGAGCAGCAAAATATGCCATTGTGGAAACTGTGCCTGAAGGTGATCAATACCGAGCCACCTCAATTATTGAAAAACCGGGTCCTGACAAAACTGAATCTCGCCTCGCTTCCGTTTCCGGCTTTTTATTTAAACCTGTTATTTTTAAATACATAAAAGCGCTTGACCCTAAAAAAGGCTCGGGCGGCGAGTATGTTTTGGCCGACGCCCTGAAAGCCATGATTAAAGATGGCAAAAAGGTTTATACTTCGCATATTAAGGGCCGCCGCATAGATATTGGAAACAAGCTTCTATATATGCAAGGGGCAGTCGAGGTTGCTATGGAGCACGATGAAATTGGAAAAGACTTTAAGAAATACCTAAAATCACTTAAACTGTAAGTAGCCTATGAAAAGGAAGGGGTTTTCAATAAAAGAGTTCTTAATGACGAGCTTTATGGTTTCGGCTGTTTTAGTGTTGGGTGTGTCTGCAGTAGGATGCGGACAACAAGCCGAAGAAGTAACCACCACTGACCCTATTGTCATTTGGGCACCAAATACTCTACGCACTGAAACAATTGAATCTTTAGGTGGGCAATTTAATTCAAGTAAAGCCATCAATGCAGTAGTGGAAATTATAGATTCCTCTGTTTATGAAGAGAAATCTATTGATAAAATTGCTGCCGACGACCGACCAGATATTTGGATAGTGCCAAATGATTGGATTCAAGACCATAAAGATAAAGCCATTTGGGTTCCTGCTAATTTTATTAAGTCAGAAGAGACAGGTGGGCCAAAAAACACGGCTGAGTATTTCGCAAAATTCTTACCCTTCGTTCAAGAAGATCTATTAGTTAATGGCAGCGCTATTGGCTCCCCTGGCCCCGTACAGACTTTGGTTTTGTATAAAAATCGAAATCTCTTCGCTACCGCTTTGTCTACTTGGCAAAAAAATAATCGTGATGCTACTGACGCTCAAAAAGCTGAAGTGAAAAGAATTTTAAGTAATAAGCTATCGACTTGGGCAGATGTGAAAGAAGCAGTGAAATTAATTACTCAGCGTGATGGTGAAAACATTTCTACTGCTGGTATTGCGCTTGGCAACAGCACTAATGTTGAACACGCCGACGATATTTTTCATCTTTTAACTATGCAGCAAGGAGGATTAATCACGGACGCTAAAAATCGAGTTTCATTATTTGAAAACTTCATTACTCTGCCCGATGGCAGTCAGCTAAAACCTGGTGAAGAAACGCTAAAATTCTTGAAGAGTTTCTCTAATCCTTCTTCTGAGTTATATTCTTGGAACGCTTCAATGGCTAATTCGCGTGAGGCCTTCAAAGCTGGCCAAGTGGCTATGATTATAGATTATCCTGAATTTGAAGAAGAGATCAAGCAAGACAATAAAAGAGTCAGTTTTGATGTTGTAGCCGTGCCTCAACAGTACGCAGAATCCGACCCTGTAAACTACGCTGAGTATTATGTAGTACTGACGACTAAGGCTACTGTCAACCCTGCTGTTACCACTAACTATGCTTTGGCCATTACCCAAAAATCTAATACTACAATCTTTACCAAAGCCATCAACGACAGTGTTTCTCCTTTTATTTCTGTAATTGAGAATTCAGGGGATGAAGTCAAAAATCAGGCTCTAACTGCTAAAACTGTTTACAAACGCAAACACAATCAATTTGATGTAATCATTAAAGATATGATTAACAATGTCACTGTAAAAGGCCAAAATGAGCTGCAATCGCTAAATAACGCCGCCGACCAAATTACTAAGTTACTGCAAAGTGAAGACTAGAATAATTATTATTGCAGTTTTATTGCTGTTCGTTTTGTTGTATCCGTCATTCATTCCTGCCAGCGCTCAAGGTGCTGGCGCTAACACAACAGACTTATGGCAATCAATTAACGATATTATTGAGGACTTGCGTAAGATTGTGCTGGCTGGTGGTACCTTGGTTATTATTGGCGCTGGAGTAATGTACATTTCAGGCGCTTTTAACCCTGATAATGTCGGTACTGCCAAAACAATCATCACCACCACCGTTATAGGATTAATTTTTATGCTGCTCTACCCTACCATCATTTCAGTTTTATCTGAGCAAGGTTTAATTCCGCCAGAGTTTGAAGAGACCCCACCTGCTATAGAAACAACACCATGAAAATTTATAAAAAAATAAAGTTTATTTTTGGGCTAGTTATTTTTATGTTACTGCCAACTGCTGTTTTAGCTCAGACTATTCCAAATATTTATTTTGAAAATGTGGCTTCGTCATCAGAGACAAAAGAGATTAACGCGTTTGTAAATTTGTCCAACTTGCCAACACCAACAGAAACTGAAGCTTTCCAAGTAAGAGTGGTTTTCATTAAACAAACTGGTGATTATGATGTTAGCGGTAATGCAATCCAAGCGTGCCAAGATTTACAAGCAGATGGTACCAACGGAGACTGGTTTGTTGGTTCAATAAATCTAAATCATGAAGCACAAGGTTATGATAGATATACAGTTGAAAGGTCTAACTCAAGCACTATTGATGTCGTTTCTCCTTCGTTATCGGGTAATGAAATATCAGTTACTAACAGGGCTGTTCGTCTAAGCGTAAATTACTTATTTGAGTCAGCAGGCGAAAAAAAGATGATGGCTTTATTAATGTTTGGCCATGGTGAAAATGTGTTCTCTTTAGCCGGTAATAATGATTGTGGCTTATCGAGAGAAATTGATATAAAGACTGTTGCCATTCACGAAGATGCAACTGATGACGATGCTGACGATGCTGACGATGATGCTGACGGTGGTGCAGGCGCAGGGACCTTTACTCCGCCAAGCGCACCAATTTTCGGCACCATTACACTAGATACTATCAACACCTTGCTTGAACCTGCAGGAGTAGAAATTCCTCTAATTCAAAGATTTATTGAAATCCTTCTTATTTTAGCCGGCTTTTTCTTAGTCGTTATGATTATTTATTCTGGTATTTTACTGCTAGTGGCTGATAGTGATGAGCAGGCCGAACAGGCCAAAAAGAACCTCACTTGGGCAGTTTACGGTACAGTAATAATACTGCTATCTAAATGGATAGTAGATTTTGTTATAAAATATTTACGATGAGAAATAAAAAATATATCTTAGCTGCTCTTTGGTCTTTACTACCTAATATTGCTTTAGCCCAAGATGCTGGTACTGGCACCAACCAAGCGCCAAAATTGGAAGACTTAACGGCTTTAGTAGTAGAGGGTGGAGATCTATATATGTTTATGATTGCGTTGGGCTATTCTTTGGCCGTGGCCGGAATGGTTTACGCTGGGTTAATTTATTTATTACCGGGAAGCTCTGAAGATAGGCCCGCAAAATCTAAACAAGCCATTATTGCCGTAATCACCGGATTAGCTGTAATAGTAATGTCCCGAATAATTGTTACCTTAGCTGGTGCTAATCAGTTAATTTCTCCAAATCCTATTTAAAAGTACCACAGCTAAATATTATTGTTTACATTTATCAATAACCGCTTATACACTTGACTAGTCAACTACATAATCATTCAATAAGAAGGAGGACCTATGGATCCAAATAGTATTGTAAAAACACCTGGACCTGAAGATAATCCGGTATCTATAGTCGATGTTATTACTGATTTAGGCACAAAGACTATTAACAATGTGTTACTGATTGCTGGGGCCATAGCTATTGGTTTTTTGGTGTATAATAGTATGAGATTGATGCAATCGCAGGGCAATGAAGAACAGGTCGAAAAAGCCAAAAAGTCTATTATGTATAGCATTTGGGGAATAGTTCTCATCACTCTGAGCCTAGTGATTGCCAAAAATTTAGTAGGATTTATTGATACAGTAAGTTAAAAAATAAGTTACAAATAAGTAGAAAAAGTTATGAAACTATCAAAATATATGTACGGTCCTTTGGCAGTAGCTTCAGTCGTAGCCACACCTTTGGCAGCTTTTGCTCAAGGTGTTGAGACAGTTGGTGGTGTTAATGCGATTCAACCAGCAACTTCTTCAGGTTCTTTGTCAGATACTGTATCAAAAGTTCTGAATATTATCTTCTGGGTAGCAACTATAATGGCTATTATATACCTTGTCATGTCAGGTATTAACTATATTACTGCTGGTGGAGACCCTGAAAAAGCAGATGGTGCTAGAAAAGGAATTGTTAACGCCATTATTGGCTTAGTAATTATTGCTCTAGCTTATGTAATTGTTGGTGCTGTTACTGGTTCAATAGGCACACCTGGAGGAGGTGGGTTCTTTGATCCAGCAGCTTAATAATAAGATTCATATAAAAATCGGGGTGGAATAAACCCGGTTTTTATTTGATAGAATAGATGTATGGCAGCAACAGATGATTTTGAAAAATTTAACATCTTTGGTACTCTACCTAGGTTTACTGTAAACTCCCCCAATGAGGTGTTTAATTTATTTATTAATCTTTTCTTATACATTGCGACTGTTTCAGCCATTGTGGTAATAGTATCAGCTGGCATCACCTATATTTCCGCCGGTGGAGACGACGAAAAAACTACAAAGGCTAAACTAATGATTACCTACGCCATTGTCGGTTTAGTAGTAATAGCCCTAATGTATGTAATGGTTGGCGCAGTTATAAACGCTGCTCAAGGAATATGAACTGTCTAATGAAAAAATTTACCAAACTAATAATCTATTTATCTTTTCTCGTTCCTCTTAAAGCACAAGCTCAGGTTACCGATGATGACTGGAAAGATATTTTTGATATTAACCGTTTTTTTTCCCCAGATGTTGAAATAAAAGTAATCCTTTTAAATCTTTTAACATTACTTTTCACTTTAGCCACTATTTACGCCATTGTTTTTACTGGTCTTAACGGATACAAAATGATTACCGCTGGCGGCAACGAAGAGAAATATACTGAGGCAAAAAAAGGATTAGTCTATGGCGCCGTCGGTATTGTGATTACTGTTTTGGCAGTTGTGATTGCACAAACGGTTGTCAACATCGCTTCAAATCCTGGTAGTCTTTAAATTTAAAAAAATTGCTAAATAAAAAGAGCGGCGGGCTAACGCCCGCCGCTTGAAGCTACTTTGAATCAAGTACTTGTTATGTCTAGTCTGTTGATGCCGGAGTTTGTGCCGGTACCGGCTCGACGACCGGAATGAATTGAACCGGCACATCGTAGTGCAACGCTTCACGCGCTCCTACGCTATCAGAGGTGGCCACAATGAAAGCGTAGCTGTCAGCTACTCGGAAGACGCTGAAACCATAACCGCCAACCTGTACAGCGCTTCCTTCACGCAATCCGTCTGCTCGCCCTGCACTGATGAGCGTCAAGCCACCAGTTAGCTGGGCGATGACTCGGTGTCGGGGCAAGCCTTGAGCCGGAACCAGTTTGGGACGGACTTGCCCCGACACCACTGGCCAAACAGGCTCAACCGCTTCTTCACCAGCAGCGATTGTCGAAGCCGCCGCCGGATCATAACGATACTTGCCGACCACTAGCTGCTCCAAGAGAGTATTCTCTCGATGCAACATCTGACCCAAATAGTCAGAAGCCTTGCGCAGCATGGCATGCAGAAACGGTGAAGCGTACTGTCGGCTCCGACCGCGGTCACGGTTGGCACCCACTTCGCGGATTTCGATAGGGATGGTAATGTACGCCACCGTTACGTCTGTATCGGCCAGCTTAATGGCCACGCGCAGCTCTGATGTCAAGGTGATGACATTGCGCTGAGTAAGAAGCTGATACCACTCGTTGTACTCAAAGCCAGCCAACGGCTCGAAGACCCAAACGAGATAGTAGATAGCTCGCTCAATGGTAGCGGGCGGCGCTACAGAGCCAGGACGGACTTCCGCATTATTGCGATCCGCCGCCCGCTCTCGGCTCGTTCTTTCCACTTCTCTCGGCGTTGCTACCACCAGAGCGCCCATTTGCATCAAAGAAGCAGTCAGGGGGCCACTGACCGAGAGATCTCTATCTTCATCACTTTTCAACTTCTGTAAAGCAAGACGCGGGTCAAGCCCCAGCATCTCAGCCATCGCTCGCTCGACCTGTTCTTCGCGTCGCAGGTCAGACACAGCCGGAACAATCCCAACCGGTGCGCCGCGTCCAATCAAGGCGCAATCAAACGCCGCGTTCACCTTTGGGTTCTTGATTTCACACTTCTCGATCAATCCGGAAAAAGTGGTGTCGATAGCCAAATCAACCACCAACTCTTCGGGACTGCGAGCGCCAGTCTGTCGCATCAGCCACTCGACCGGATCGACCGCCTGTGTCGGTGCCAGCACCGCCAGCACCAGTAGTGTCGCAATCAGGTATCGCCGCATGTCGTCCTCCTTCTCCCTTGTGTTCAGGTTCGAAGCTGACCAAATATTAGCAAAAATAATCCTTTTTGTCAACCAAAAAGAAAGCTACAATATAACTAATGAATATTTTAAAATTTCTTAAAAAAAGACCTAAAAGAGATCAGGAGCAGATGCCTCTAGAGCGTCAACCTTGGTGGAAGCGAGCGCAACTTCGATCTTTCGATATATTTAACCTTATTTTAGTTGCGCTGGTAGTAATTTATATCCTTTATTCTGTGGTAGTAAATATTTACAAAAATTACCAGACGAAAATAGAAATTGACCAAGCGCGAGAAGAGATTGTCAATTTGCAGCTTGAGCGAGAGAAGTTAAAATCTTTATTAGCCTATTATGAAACTGAATCTTACCAAGAGATAGAGCTGCGTCGTCGCTTACTGCTTAAAAAACCAGGCGAAACGGTAGTCGCACTAAAAGGAGCTGAACCCCTAAATGTTGAGACCGAAATAGAAGAGGAAGAGGCACCTGAATCACCTTTACTTGAATGGTACGATTACTATTTTAGCCCACGCAATTAGTTCTTTAATTTCCCGTAAACATCTGTACTGTAACGCTCACCGTCTGACCATCACTTAAAGTAGCCTGTACAACTGCTACACCAGTTTCAGAGTAATTATCTGATAAGATATTCTCACGGTGTTTTTCACTATCCATCCAAGCCTGCACCATAGCAGTTGAATCGTTATAGTTTTTGGCTAGGTTTTCGCCCGCGTGATACCAGTTAGTTACTCCTGTTTTATCTAGAAAATCCCAAGGAGTAGTCTGTTCGTAATAATGAGCGAAATATCCTTTTTCAATCATATCTAGCGCTTTTAGGCGGGCGGCTTCTGATAATAAAGGATTTTCCGTTAATGGATCAAGTCCGTTAATTACACGCTGATAGTTAGTTAGCTGAATGATATTTGTTTTATTTACTGTAGCCGATTTGATTGGGCGGCTAGCTGGAACAAAGGTAAGAAAGATTAATCCTACTATAACGAATGGAATAATAAAGGCATTTTTGTACTGAATAAACTTCTGTTTGGCAATCTCAAATTCGGCAGGAGCTACGACAAAATTTTTAGCTAATGCAGTTTCCATAAATTGAGCCATTGTAACAGTTTTCCACCTCTTTGTCAATCTGTTCTAATTTTGAAAAAAGCAGTTATTAGCTCTACTAGCCACTATAAAATTTGTGTTATTACAGTAGTTTTAACCTGTAAAGTTGGGTTACAATAGATATAGATGATTCCACCATTTATTGAATTGGGTCTGGTTTTAATTGCAGCCAGCCTTTTTGGTTTGTTGGCCAGATTACTTAAACAACCAGCTCTAATAGGCTATATTATCGCCGGATTTGTTTTGGGTCCTCTTGGTTATCAGGTAATTTCTCATAATGAACTGCTGCCAACCTTCTCTGAAATTGGCATCACCTTTCTTCTGTTTTTAGTAGGATTAGAGCTAAATCTTAGCAGCCTCAAAACTATCGGTAATAAAATTGTTAATTTAGCAGTTTTGCAAATTGTTTTGACTTTCGCGCTGGGCTACTCCGTCGGTTTATTATTTAGTTTCTCTCCTGTTGAAGCTAGTATTATTGGGCTAGCACTAACTTTTTCTAGCACTATTGTTGTTTTGAAACTTATTTCTGAGAAGAACGATGTGCAATCTTTATACGGCAAACTATCTGTAGCCTTACTAATAATTCAAGATATTGTTGCTGTCGTCGCCCTAGCCTTAGTCTCAGGATTAGTTAATACTTCAAATCTCAGCCTCGAGATTTTCGATCTGTTAGGTAAAATTATTTTACTATTTCTTACCGCTTGGTTGGCTTCAAAATATATTCTGCCATCCTTATTCAAATGGTTAGCAAAAAGTCGAGACTTGATGATTATTACGGCTGTTGGTTGGTGTTTCTTGTTCGCTATTTCGGCTTACTCTTTGGGTTTCTCTTACGCTATTGGCGCTTTCTTAGCCGGATTATCGCTAGCCGCTATTCCTTACAACATAGATATTATGGGGCAGATTCGGCCTCTAAGAGATTTTTTCATCGTAATGTTCTTCGTTCTATTAGGATTTAGCTTTAACCCTGAAGGACAGATTCTTTGGGGATTAGTTGCTGTCCTAACTGCCCTAGCCTTGATTGCTAAACCGCTAATTATTCTAATATCTTTATCGGCCCAGAAATTTAAGCTGCGAACCTCTTTTTATTCATCCTTCTCTTTGGGTCAGATGTCAGAATTCTCTGTAATTTTGGCCATAACGGCGGCCAGCTCTGGTATAGTTCCAGACACGATTTTGTCGAGCATTATAATTTCAACTGCTATTTCACTGGCCGCCTCCTCTTATTTAATTACCGAATCTGATCGTTTATTTGAATTTCTCAGACCAGCTCTAAAATTTGTTGAGCCAAAAGATGTTGAATATAACCTAGAGAGTGCACCCGAACTTGTAGATCATGTGGTGATCTTTGGCTATCATCGTATGGGATTTCACATTTTAAAGACGCTAAAAAATCTTAAACAGGAAGTTTTAGTAGTCGATTTTAATCCTGATATTATTGAAAATCTGCGCAAACAAAAAATTCCGGCCATTTTTGGCGACGCTACAGACTCCGAACTATTAGACTCCGTTCAATTACAAAACGCTAAAATGGTTATCTCAACAATTCCTCACCTTGAAGAGAATCTGATACTGACGGAGCGTATTCGTGAGGCTCATAAAGGAATTTTAATGATTGCCACTGCCGGCGAAATTAGCGAAGCCCTTAAAATATATAAACGAGGCGCCGATTATGTAATCCTTCCTCAGTTATTAAGTGGAGAGTATATTTCTGAGTTGTTACAAAAACACGAAGCTGGAACCTTGAAAAAATACCTTAATAGTCGTGCGAACGAAAAAAGACTGTTGCGTACAAAAAAACACAATCTTTACTACTGAAGCGCTATTTATAGACTAAATTGGTAGACAAAAGCAGTCAATTCAGGTAAGCTGTACTCAATGAAAAATGATATTAAAAAAGTTTTAATTACTGGTGGTGCCGGTTTTATTGGTTCTCACACCGCCGATTTATTATTAAAAAAAGGATACCAAGTTCGCATTTTAGATAAACTGTGCGAACCCGTTCACCAAAACGATGAGTGGCCAACTTATTTAGACAAACGAATTGAGAAAATTAAGGGTGATGTAGCCATCAAGAAAGATTGGCTAAAAGCACTCGACGGCGTTGATGCGGTAATCCATTTAGCTGCTTACCAAGATCTGCTGCCAAACTTTACCCGTTTCTTTGAAGATAACGCCAAAGGTACAGCCCTACTTTACGATATTATTGTTAACGAAAAATTACCTATTAAAAAGGTGGTGGTGGCCAGCTCTCAGTTCGTTTACGGTCAAGGAAAATATATTAACAAGAATGGCCAAGAAGTTTTTGCTAAAGATCGCAAAGAAGAAGATTTACAGAACGCTATTTGGGAGCCGCGCGACCCCAACACTTTTGAACTTGGTTTAACTCCAGCACAAAACAGTGAAGATCATCAAGATCCTTCAAACCAGTATTCAATTTCTAAATATACTCAAGAATTAATTGCTCTGAAACTTGGTCGTAACTACAATATTCCATCCGTCGCTATGCGCTACTCAATTGTGCAAGGAGCGAGACAATCCTTCAAGAATGCTTATTCGGGTGTGCTGCGTTTGTTTACCCTTAAAGCGCTGGCGGGCGAAGAGCCTTCAATCTATGAGGATGGACAGCAACTACGCGACTATGTGCATGTTAATGATGTTGCAGCCGCTAATGTGGCGGTAATGGAAGATGAGCGAGCTAATTATGAAAACTTTAATGTTGGTGGGGGTAAAGGTTACACCGTAATAGAGTTCGCCAAAATTGTTGCTGCCGCTACTGGCCGAGACGACTGGACACTGAAGCCTAATGCACAGTACCGAGTTGGTGACACCCGCCACTCTATCTCAGATATTTCAAAACTAAAGTCACTCGGTTGGAATCCTACTAAAACCCCTAAAGAAGCAGTAGAAGAGTATGTCGCTTGGCTGAAAACTCAAGATGTAGATTTTTCAATTTTACAAAAGTCCGAAGCTCTAATGAAAAAAATGGGGGCGCTACGCGGTTCTAAAGACGCTGACCAAAATTCAGCTAAAAAATAATTACCAGTCTACTCAACCAAATTGGCGAAGTCTTCAACAGATAAATCTCGCTTAACACGAACTCTTTTCAATTTAAATAAATTTTGATTTGAAGCTAATCCGTTTTCGGTAGTAACAGCTGTTTCGTAACCGGCGCGTTTTAACATCTCTATAACTAAATCGTTGTACTGCCCGGCTGGGTAAGAAAAACTGACAACCGTTTGTCCAGTTAATTTTTCTAATTTTTGCCGACTGCCTAAAAGCTCTTGGCGTAAATCGTAACGAGAAAGATTGGTCATATTTGAATGAGTAGCCGAGTGTGAGCCAATTTCTATTCCTCTATTGGCGAGATACTGAACATCAAGCTCTGACAAATGATTAGGATCATCAAAGCGATCAGTAATAATATAAATAGTAGCGGTTAAGCCGTATTTTTGTAAAATTGGAAAAGCAACTTCGCGAAAATCAAAGTATCCATCATCAAAAGTAAGGATAATAGATTTTTCAGGATAATTGCCCTTCAAAAAATCTTCAAAACTGATGGTGGTGAAATTATTCTCTTTCAGGTAGCTCATTTGGGCCGCAAACTCAGTACTTGGCACAGACAGGTTGTAGCCAATGGCATCATCCTCAACTACTACACCATCGCGAATAAAATGATACATCAAAATAGGAATCTGATTATCATTCACCGGATATTCTGAATCAGCCAAGTTGCGAGCAATTTTTCTTTTAGCTGTACTAATGCCTTCGGCAGCATCTGTAATAGTTAGCTCCTTCGCCCGAGTATAAGCAATTGACCCCACAATTAATAACAGTAATAAAGGAAAAGCAAACCCATAAAAACAAGATCTCATTATGCTCATTTATGCTCTTCAATAATTTTCTCTATCTTCTCTACTGCATCTGGTATAGTAGCCGTATTGTATACAATGTATGAAAAAGTATTACGCTGTTTATTCTGTTTTGTTGCTATCTCAAAACGCTTTTTGTATTCAGCTTCATTAAGTTGGCCGCGAGTTTTATCTTTTTTGACCCGTTTTTTGAGCTCTTCTTCTGGCACATACAAATAAATATCTATTACATTAGAAAAATTCTTTTTTATATATTTGGCTCCTTCAATATTTAGGTGCATCAAAATAGTGCTCTCTTTAGCAACAGCATTCTCTAAACTAGTTTTAGCAGTACCATATAAATGGCCGGCGTACTCTTCGTACTCAATAATTTCGCCTGTTTGCACTTTGTTTTCAAAATCACTCTTCGATACAAACATATATTTTTTATCTACTTCTTGTGGCCGCTTGGTCCTTGTAGTATAAGATTTTACTACTGCCCAACTTTTGTGTCTTTTCTTTAAGGATTCGAAAATTACGGACTTGCCAGAGCCAGCCGCACCAGTAATAACAACAATTTTGTTTGTCATGCATCTATTGTCGCAAAAGAATGTTACCCTAGCAATTATTTGTTAATGCTAGCTAGATAACGCAACTCTTCTAAATATTGATAATTGACAATAGCCACTTTAGGTTTTTTGGCAACAGTTACCACTACCGGCCCAGAATCGTCTACCACCCCTTCAATTAATTTATTGAATTGGTTGCGCATGTCGGTAGCGGTAACCACCTTGTAACAATTATTTCTGCTCTTTGGCATTGTTTAGCTCTTTGATTTTAGTAGCTAAATCTTGCTCCTTAATTAAATCTTTCAAGGATTTTTCCAAATCGATTATTTGACTACCAAACAAACGAACGGAATATCTCTTCGACTCACCGGTTTTTGTTGAACCGAGAGCACTAATAGAGACATAAGGGAACTCGTTCTTAGCCTTTCTCAAATCTACGAACACGGTCTGCGAACCCCCTTTGATTGTTTTGGTTGCAATGGTGTCTTCCATAACTAATATTACTTTTGACTCTACAATACAAAAGCCAAGATTAACTAAAGATTAACAACACTCAAGGAGAGATAATAAAGTACCACTAAAGCGAATACCGCTAAGAATAAATTCTCCATATATGAACCTGTTTTGATGCGCAGTTTTTCTGGTAAAACATGCCATTTCTCTTTCCCCCAAAGTGGAATACCAGACGGCGTCATTGAATCTAAAATGAGATGCGAAAGATATCCTAAAAAGATTGCTGCTGTAAAACCCCAACAGCCAGCCAAACCAAAAATATACGACAACAAAAGCGCCACGATACTAAATATAATCAGCGCCCAAGCCGAATGCAAAAATCCGCGGTGTTTAAAAAAGATATTGGCAATTAAGGATATAAAAAAAAATGGTTTAACTTTAAAACCACTTTTTCGACTGCCCAAATTAAAGCTCCAATGCTTGAGCATAGCGTCTGAAGCATCAAGGTCTGGTGCTAATCCGGCAATCATTCCGACTACCACTAAATACGGCGAACCAGCTATGGCTGCTACTGGCACCACTAAAGCGGCCGCTCCCATTAAATGCGTTTGCCCCTTCATTTGATATTAGCGCGTTAAAATTTTTATTGAGCCTAATGGTGGATTAAAAACATTCTGTAATTCAACTGAACCTTTTGGCTCAATATTTTGCGGAACTTGAGATTGCAAAATATTTAAGGCAAAAAGATCGTCACCTGTTGGGTCAGAGTTGATGCCATTGCTAGAACCTGCTTCAGAATTGACTACTGGCTCAAGAGCAATTTGTACCAACGCTTGGCCATCAGCTAAATTGAGAGGCAGCTCAACATCTAAATTAGCTGGAGCGTTAGTTAGAAAATCTTCGCCTGGAAACGCCGGAAAGGCACGCGGACCGGAATAATTAGAGAATGAATCTTTGCCCTCTGGGGTTTTAAAGCGACCAATATTTAGAGGCTTGCTCTGATATAAAACCCAGCCTTGGTAAACCCATCCTTCTGGACTGGCGGGCAAATTAAGGGCTACGATATCTCTGTTATCTTCAATTTTAACAAACCAAATTCCCGATGTTTCTTGCGTGTTGGCCCCATTGGTTGGAGTAGCTAAAATAAAACTGCCCGAAGCTTCCGAAAAATCGTGAGGAAACTGTAAGGTAAAATTATTGTTAGTTTTTTTTGCTGTACTTAAAATGACAGATGCACTTGGCTCTGAAACAGCTACATCTCCTTTTTCAATAGAGACCAAGAAACTCTGCATAGTGGTTAAATCTAGACCTGGTGTTACTACAATGCTGCTTTGAGGCAAGTCTGCTAAATCTACAACAAAGCCCTGCGAGTTAATTCTAAATTGCCAAACTAATAAAGGATTATTATCTGCATCGATAGCCCAAAGTGCATAATGACCTTCTTTAATTGGAGGCAGGCTTGATAAATCTGCTTCTAGTGCTTCGTTAGGATTATATTCTTCTGGGACAACATCTCCAATAGGATTAATGACCGTGTCTTCATCTTTAATAGATTGAAAGGCCATAATTGACACCACAACTAACACCGCTACTACTACTGTTACGATGACTGTCCAGATGGTTCGTTGCTGTTCCATTAACTAATTTTTAGTTCTACTAGTATAATATCATTAATAAATTCGTTGTGAAACCAAAATTGTGTCTAGCTCTAATAAGACCTCTTTACCTAATTGTTCGTGTAAATAATCTTTTAGCTCACTCCACTGTAAGTCAGTTGGCTCAGCCCTGCTAAGCACTCTCACCTTTATATTTAAAGTATCTCGATGAGTAGAAATACTAATCCTTTCAATTTCTGTTTGAGAACCCATTATATCTTTTATTGAACGCTCGATTACTAAGTGCTGTTCTTCTCTATTTGCAGTATGAGAGAGAGCCGCTCCCAAAGGAACAGCCACCACTAGCAACAAAATTATTGACCAAAAAATATTTTTCCACAACAGTTCCACGCTTTCTGCTCGATGGTACGGCCTGAATCCTGCTATTAAAAGCAGTACAATACCGGCAAAAATCACCGCTACTAAGTTAGTAGCAAATAGAATAAAGGATTGCGAAATCATGACCCAATCTGTTTTAGCTAAACCAATTCCCACCACCGCCAATGGAGGAACCAAGGCTGCTGCTACCACCACCCCTGCTGCCAATGAACTAATAGAAGGCCAAATCATATCTATGGCCCCTACTAGACCAGCTGCCAAAGCGATAACTAAAAATAGAAAATCTGGCTCCGTTCTGGCTAAAACCGCTTCAGAAACTCCGTTGAAAGGTACAATTAGAGTAACAAAAAAAGATAGCAGGATGCCGAGAGATAAGGATACGATTAAAGTTGAGATAGAGCGGTGAAAAAGTCTGATGCTGCCGCGCACCGTAGATAAAGATAGCGCCTGCAATACAGGTAGAATTGGAGCAATCAGCATACCACCAATTACTACTGATTCACTGTTAATTAACAACCCTAGTGTAATAACAATGACTGACAGAGCCACTAGTACATAATATTGAGCGGTTGGCTTAGCTAGTTCAGTAATTGACTTGGTAACTACTTTTCGACGATTTCTATCGACTCGACTAAAGACAGCAAAAAAATCATCTAAAATATCTACTGCTGGTTGTTTTTTGTCAGAGTCGTGCGCCATTTGTTTTGTTATCCTTTATTCCAGATTACATCATTTAGACCGGCCTGTTTGTTGAAAACCCGAGCTAGAGTAAATAAGTAATCAGATAATCTGTTGAGATAGCTGCGCATCTGTTGGTCTAAACTTTTTATTTCTGTCTTTAAATTAACCAAACGACGCTCAGCTCGACGACAGTTTGTGCGAGCTACATGCGCTCTCGCGGCGGCTTCTGAGCCGCCGGGTAAAATAAAATTTTTTAGTTCCGGTAAATTTTGAGTTAACTCGTCAATCCTTTGTTCTAAATTAGTAGTGTCACCATCAGCAAAATTGGCTCGTATTTTATTTAAAATTTCTGGCCGCGCTTGAGCTACTACTGCGCCAAAAAAGAAACAATTGTTTTGTGCTCGCAAAAGTATCTCGCAATCTTTTTTATCAATATTTTCAATAGCCAATAAATGCCCTAAAGATGAATTAAGTTCGTCTAGCGTGCCAATATCTTCTACTAAACAGTTATCCTTTTTTACCACCCGTCCATCGGCCAAATGAGTTTTGCCTCGATCTCCCTTTTTAGTATAAATTTTAGTTCGTATCTTTGTTCTCACATCTTTATTCTAACAGTTGCCAGATTTTTATGCTTCTAGCCAAATGTTTTCTAATCGCCACTCTAAACTGCCTGTATGAAAGCTCAAAGTGTAGGCCGCTTGGCGATTGCTAGTAGAGAAGTAGTAGATCTTGTTTTGCCCCCGTTTAACATGATGCACCATATTTACTTTTCTTAAACGCACATTGCGCCCCTGATAACGAAAAGCGATAGGCCTCACTAAATTGCCATTGAAAGAAACATATACTTCTACGGGAATAGAAGGATCATAATTCTGACAATAGTTGGGCTCATTTAAAATTTTCTTCACCAAACTATTATACCGAACAAATACCAAACACTCAAAACTATTTAATTTAGACTACTCCTTTTTGCTTTCTTGGCCTAGTAATCCGTACAGTCCCCACAGAACGAAAAAGATTGCCATGAGAGAGATTGCTGTCGTATCTTGCACGAAGAAGGATACCAAACCAACCACCAAGGCTAAAAGAGAAAATATATTATTCATGAGTTAATTCTAAAGGATGTGCCTTTTTTTAGCAAAAAAAATATGCCTTGGCAATGTCCTACTCTACCGGCCAGTTTCCCGGCAAGTACCATCGGCGCTGGTGGGCTTAACTTCCGTGTTCGGAATGAGAACGGGTGTACCCCCACCGCTAAAATCACCAAGACATTAGCTAATTTACCTTATGTTGAGCCGTTTGTCAAGGCAATATTGAAAATTTTGACAAAAGAATGAGCGCGCCCGAAGGGCGCGCTCGTAGGTCTCGTAGGCAAAGATTCTTGGACTAGTCAGGCAGGAACGCCATTCACCCCAATGCGCGGAGAAGGGTCTGCCTCTCGGCATTCCTGACCTCCTCCTGCTGGCGCAGTGCGCGGATGCTGTCCGCCACCGCTTGCGGTGGCTCTCCTCTGACTTCGATCTCCCCGTTGCAGATGCGCATGCCGCCACCGGTGACCACAAGCGTAGCCACATTGACATTGTGTATACGCACCCAATCCTCAACCACCTGGCCGATTTGGGCGTTGATGGCTCTCTGCACCTCGTTGTCATCAGCCAGCTCGCCATCGCTGTTCACGCGAAACTCGCCAGCGATGGCTTTTGGCGCAGAGCCACCACCTCCGAGTAGTTGGCAGTGAACTCTGACCCCCAACCGTACTACTGTTTCAGACATGCATCTCACCTCTCTCCTCCCTGAATTCGCACCCATTAAAAACTACTCTATCTGATATCCTACTAATTATCAAGAGATTTCGCTAAACAAAAAGACCACCTAAAAATAGGGGTCTTTTTCTCAGAGATAGTGAGCTCACTAAATACTAGTGAGTTTTATGAGTAAGAAATGAAATGATCTATTAGTACACCACGGCTGAGTGTGTCACCACACTTACACCTAGTGCCTATCAACCTGGTAGTCTGCCAGGGATCTATGAAGTCTAATCTTGAGGCTAGCTTCGCGCTTATATGCTTTCAGCGCTTATCTAGCCGTGCGTAGCTACCCAGCGATGCCATTGGGATGACAACTGGTACACCAGAGGCACGTTCCTCCCGGTCCTCTCGTCACGAAATCCTTTATTTCTAAAGGCGTAGACTATACTTTCATCCAATCACTCAAATTTAGGTTAATTAACCATCTTTGTAGCTTTTTTGATTGGAGTCGGCGTATTAGCACATTAATATGTACTCTCTCTTTCGATCAGTCGTTACGGGGTCAAACCTAATGTTTTTCTTATACTAACCAAGCTTTTTCGATAGCTACTCTTATAATTATGTTTTCTTAACAATATTATAAGTTTTACTATTCTTTCTAGCTCAGCTTCACATAATTGATTTACATTCTTATCTTTTAAGATATTCGTTGCTTCAATTAATGCTTCTGCTTGAATTTTCTTAAATTGAATATATGGATATATTTTTATTAATATCTCATTGACTTGAGTAAACCCATTAATCCTTAATTCAGTTATTCCATCTTTGCGTCGACTTAAATAACCTATTTTTAGAACTTTTTGGATCCATACAAGCCCAGATTCATGACGCGTATCTTGATAAAAACAGATAGTAGCCATAAACCTATACCCAGATTTTGTTTTGGGACGTTGTTTAATTTGTAACATTAAACTCCCGTCACCATCAAGAAAACCTGCTATATATGAAAATCTAACATTAGATTGACTTCCCACGGTATTGCCTTAATATTTTCTGGTCCTCAAGCATTGTAACAAATTTTGGACCAAACTATGTTACGTTCTTAGTATTAACCAGCCAATAATGAAGGTTTCACCGTTATGAGCCGCATTGTCAACACGAATTACTTCGTGAAGTAGCAATGTTTTACTAGGGAGAAGCCCTCTCAAACTTCCTCGGATACAGAAGATTAAGTCCGACCTGTCTCACGACGGTCTGAACCCAGCTCGCGTACCGCTTTAATTGGCGAACAGCCAAACCCTTGGAACTTGCTCCAGCTCCAGGATGCGATGAGCCGACCGCATTATCAACTATTACTAGCTGTGCAGACTATACCTTTACTTGGACTGCGTTGTCCAAGCAGCGACGTGTTATTCAGAAATATATATCGTTTCAGATTCTGAATCTTCACCTTAGCTTTCTGAACTAAGGATCCAGTCGTTACGGGGTTACAAAACCCACCTTATACCTCATAGAAGGAATAATGAACGGAGAGATTGTTTCAATTAATGATTTAGTATTATCTTGATTGGCATATATTCTATAGCCTTTATCACGATCTTTATACATATTCATTTGAATATCATATCTCTCAAATATTGCACTTATTAACATTTTTACTTCCACTAAAGTAAATGAGTAAGTACTAATATCTATTCTTCCTCTATTATATGACCCGTCATCCATTATCCAAACTGATAAGGCTAATGGGTCAAGAAAATTAACTATATTATTAGGTACAATTTTTCTACCTGTTCGATATCCTTCTCCTGTATAAAACTGATTATATATTTCAGTTAAAAGGGAGCATCTAATGGTTCTAAACCACCAAGATTTTGGATATCTTTGCCCTTGACTATCATACCGATAGCTAATTTTTGGTTCGGTGTAAACAAAAGGATGCAAAATGCGATATTTCCAATAGACATAAGCTTCTTGTTTCAAGCCTTGTTCCACTTTGAAATTTGCATTAATTGCGTTTTTGCCTATACGCATAGTGCCATCACCAAGCATTGAGCCTATTATTAAGGATTGCTGTCGTTTATTCAGCGACAACGAACTTTTAATTTTAGACCAATTCTGCTGATAATGGCCAGTCTTGTAACTTCCCACGGTATTACCCCTGTTATTCTATTATTTGGTATATTATACCAAACATTTACCGAACAAACAGTAGGGCTCCACCGTTATGAGTCACTTTATTCTCGACTTTCTTTGGATTATCGAGGTGCCAAACTGCGCCGTCTATATGGGCTATTGGGCGCAATAAGCCTGTTATCCCCGGAGTAACTTTTATCCGTTGAGCGACACCACTTTCACATGTAAGTGTCGGATCACTAAATCCTGCTTTCGCATCTGCTCGACTTGAAGGTCTTGCAGTCAAGCTTACTTATGCTTTTACACTTTATTGCCAGATTTCCATCCTGGCCAAGTAAACCTTTGAACGCCTCCGTTACAATTTAGGAGGCAACCGCCCCAGTTAAACTACCCATCAGACACTGTCTTCCCGTCTTAACCGGGAGTGAGTTGCATATCAACACTCAGGTGGTATCTCACTGGTGACTCCATCTAACCGAAGTTAGAGTTTCAAAGTCTCCCACCTATGCTGCGCAAACATCGTTATACAACAATGCCAAACTATAGTAAAGCTTCACGGGGTCTTTTCGTCTTTCTGCATCTAACCGGCATCTTTACCGGTAGTGGAATTTCACCGGATCCTTCGTTGAGACAGTATCCAGATCGTTACGCCATTCGTGCGGGTCGGAACTTCACTGAATGTTACAACACTTTCATGTTGGATCAGACTATACCTTCATCTTACAAGATACTTAGAAGTTTTGCTTGGCTTAACTTTCTTGTCCCAGAATCGTTCATTTTATAAGAAGTCGTAATGATTTCTTTTAAAACTTGAGGATTCAAATGTTTCTTTATGAAACACCCTTCTCCGTCTACGAAACCGGTAATGTAAGCTGCAAAATTCATATATCCTTTTTTATGCAAGAGCTGGCCGTATTACCCACCTGTAGTGAGTCTTGACTTTCGTCTCAGTCGTTACGGGGTCATCTGCCGAAGCAGAGACTTCCCACGGTATTACCATTGTGGCACCGTCAGCATGACAATTTGATTAACCACTTTAGGCTTCACCGTTTTGAGCCAGTTTACTGAAGCTGCATTGCTGCAACTTTCGGGCAAGTTTTTCCGACTTGATTTACCCGACAAGGAATTTCGCTACCATAGGACGGTTCATTATTGTTACTCACTCAAGTTGAGTGGGCTAGACATTTCTGCCTAACTCTGCATGTCGCCATACAGATCGGACTATATCATCTCCTATTCAGGAGTTTGGCGTATAGTCTCTGAGGATTCTTTCATATGAGAGTCTTTCCTGCTGATTGTCTGCACTTGTCGCATTTTTACTACCGAACATATACCGAACTAGTATTTATTCTATAGTAGCGCAAGATACTCAGAGTTTCCAGCATTTGGCCAAATTTTATAACTACTAACCTTAATAGTTACCGCCGCCATTCACCAGGGCTTCAGTTCATGCCTTCAAAAAATGTTAGCATTCCCCTTAACCTTCTGGCATTGGGCAGGCGTCACTCCGTATACATCCTCTTACGAGTTAGCACGGAGCTGTGTTTTTGCTAAACAGTCGCCTGGATTCTTTCGCTGCGGCCTACCTAATAAATTAGGTTGGCAGTCCTTATCCCGAAGTTACGGACGCTTTTTTGCCGAGTTCCTTAACGAAGGTTCTTCCGATCTCCTTGGTCTACTCGACCTATCCACCGGCGTCGGTTATCGGTACGGTCCATTTTAGCCTTTAACCTGTACTTTTCTAGTCACCCAGTTCGCAGCAAGATATTCCCATTGGAACTTGCTACCACCTAAATGCGTCATACAGTTGCACTAAAATAGGGGACGGAATATTAACCGTCTGTCCATCGGCTACCCCTTTCGGGTTCACCTTAGGGCCGCCTAACCCTGGGTCGATTCTCGTTGCCCAGGAAACCTTGGATATTCGGAGGTCAGGGTTCTCACCTGACTGAAACGTTACTCATGCCACCATTCTCACTTCGTGCCGTTCCACAACCCCTCACAGGTATTGCTTCACAACAACACGAACGCTCTTCTACCACTCGCTAAATTTTAATAATTCAACAAGTTCGCAGCTTCGGCCAGTACCTTAAGCCCCGTTAAATTTTCGGCGCATCATCTCTTGCGGTAAACCGCTAGACCAGTAAGCTTTTACGCACTTTTTAAAGGAATGGCTGCTTCTAAGCCAACCTCCTGGCTGTATTGGAGATAACACATCCTTTTCCACTGAGATACTAGTTAGGGACCTTAGCTTGCGATCTGGGCTCTTTCCCTTTCGACCATGGAGCTTAGCCCCCACAGTCTGACTCGTCAGTTATGACTAACTTGAATTCGGAGTTTTATTGGTGTCGGATCCGAAGACCCAAAGCAACCATTAAGTGCTCTACCTCAAGCAGGAACACTGACGGCTATACCTAAATATATTTCGAAGAGAACCAGCTATTGCCGTGTTCGATAGGCATTTTACCCCTATCCACAACTCATCCAAAAGTATTGCAACACTTCCTGGTTCGGGCCTCCCCCTCCGTTTAAAGAGGGTTCACCCTGGTCATGGATAGCTCACACGGTTTCGGGTTTAGCGCAGACTACTTATATTTCGCCTTATTCAGACTCGGTTTCCCTATGGCTACAGCAATATCGCCTTAACCAGCAATCTACGGCTAACTCGGTGGCGCATTCTACAAAAGGCACGCAGTCACCGGACATGCCGGCTCCTACTTGCTTGGAAGCATCAAGGTTTCAGGATACTATTTCACTCCCCTCATCGGGGTACTTTTCACCTTTCCCTCACGGTACTTGTTCACTATCGGTCAGACACTATATTTAGCCTTGGAGCGTGATCGCCCCAGATTCCCACAAAGTTTCTCGTGCTTCGTGGTACTCAGGATTAAAAGTCATAGTGTTAAGTTACATTTCACATACGGGGCTATCACCCTCTATGGCGGTCCTATTCCAGGTTCCTTCTGTTATATAACTTAATTTTTTCACTACGAGATATCTCCACTTTTACCCTACAACCCCACATTTAATAAACGTGGTTTGGGCTGTTCCGCGTTCGCTCGCCACTACTAACGGAATCTAATTTATTTCTTTTCCTCTGGTTAATAAGATGTTTCAGTTCACCAGGTCTTCGTCTAGCGGGACTCGCACCCACTAGCATCTACATATAGTAGATAGGTTACCCCATTCGGAAATCTCCGGATCATAGCTTTGTTGCCAGCTCCCCGAAGCTTATCGCAGGCTCAGACGTCCTTCATCGGTCGTGTCTACCAAGGCATCCACCTTGTGCTCGTACGTCATTTCTTACTCGACCTCTTGCGAGGCTCACTATCTCTGAGGCTAAGCGAACTTAGCTTGAAGATTATGATTAATGACTTACATTTTTGTAAATATGAATACGCGTTTCTACGTTTCTTTTTTATATCGGAAGAATAATTGTGATAATTATTCCACTAATTAGATTAATTGTTAATGTTCATGCCTAGAGAAACAAAAACGCGCCGTCTGGCGCGAGAAAAAAATAAAAATACTTTTTTCGCGCTACATTCAGATTGTATTTTGTTTACACATTAGACTCTATTAAAACTACGCTATATGCTCGGGTGTGTCAAGAGTTTAATTTATTAAATTTGCTATGCTGGAAAAACGAAAGTAAAAATATTTATGAACAGCAAAAAGAGAAAAACCAAATTAATCATTTTAGGATCCGGACCAGCTGGCATGACCGCCGCCCTTTACGCCGCCCGAGCCGAATTAAAACCAATCGTTATTGCTGGTTCTGAACCGGGTGGACAGTTAATGTGGACTACGGATGTCGATAATTTTCCTGGTTTTCCCGACGGCATTCAAGGCCCAAAGTTAATGCAAGATATGATTAAGCAAGCCCAAAAATACGGAGCTGAAGTAATTTACGACGAGGCCAAAAAAGTGAATTTAAAAGATAATCCTTTTACAATTTCAATCAAGAGTGCTGGCAAATTTGAGGCTGACTCGGTGATTTTAGCTACAGGTGCCTCTGCCCGCTGGCTCAATGTTAAGGGCGAGAAAGAATTGAAAAGTAAGGGAGTGCATACCTGCGCTACCTGCGACGGATATTTCTATAAAGATAAAGAATTAGTGGTAGTTGGTGCTGGAGACGCCGCCATGGAGGAAGCAACATTCTTAACTAAGTTCGCCAAGAAAGTCACTATACTAGTTCGCAAAGGTAAGGATGAAAAAATAAGAGCTTCCAAAATAATGCTTGAGAGAGCCCGCCAAGATAAAAAAATTGAGTGGCTTTTTAATACTGAGATTACAGAATATGTAGGAGATAAAAAGTTAGAGAAAGTTATTGTCAAAAATAACCAAACGAATGAAATCTCTGAGATGAAAATTGACGGAGTTTTTCTGTCTATCGGTCATAATCCTAATACAAAAATATTTAAAGATTTTATTACCACAAATGACGAAGGATACATCAAGACAGATAACGCGCCGCATTCTAATATTGAAGGAGTTTTCGTAGCCGGCGATGTCAACGACTGGAAATATCGTCAAGCAATTACCGCCGCCGGCGCCGGATGCAAAGCCGCTTTGGAAGCACGCTGGTATTTAACCCAAAAAGAAGACAGCCAACCGAAAGATATTTAAGAGTATAATATATTTGATAAGTAAATAATCGTTATGTCATCGGGCAAATTAAAATATCTATTAGCCGGTCTGGCAGCAGGCGCTGCGGCGGTTTTTTTCTCAGATAAAAAAAATAGAGAAAGCACCGCCAAAAAAGCTAAGGAGCTGAAAGGCAAAGCGGTCAAAGAGATCGAAAAAATCAAAAAACAGGTTACTAAATAACAGCCGTCAATATTAATGCTCGGCGTCATCCTCCGCCAAAGGTGGAGTTTACACCGAGCATTTTTATTTTAGCAAAATCTTACCAACCACCAGCGCCGCCGCCTCCACCACCTCCGCCCGAAAATCCACCGCCGGAAACTCCACCTGAGCCCGAGCTGGCCACGCTCGACGAAACAGAACTACTAATAGAATTTATTGAACTTGTGAAAGAAGAAACCGAAAAGTTTGAGCTACCAACATACCAAACCGGATGATAATTCTTCATCTGCTTAGGATACAGTTTCTCTACCGCCTTTTTCCACTGCGAGACAATACCAAAGCCAATGGCGTAAGGTAAATATTTCTCAAAGATATTTTCTTTTTCAAAAAACTGCTGACGGTATTTCTCCGCCGTTTTCATGTACAATTGAAATCCTTTTGACTCATGATAAAGGAACGACCCTTCTTCAGTACGACGGGGCATAATGGCGCCGAAAACGACTAGCAGAATGCCACTGGTTAACATTGCAAAACCAATACTCGGAACAAAGAATAGAATTTGAAATGAAATGATTAACAGAAAGATGCCAATTCCCAAAAATATAGCCTGATACTTTTTGCCTTCCTTGTCTACTAATCCTTCTTCTTTAAGCGTGTCGAAGGCTTTTTTGGCTACCGCGTTAGTACTTTTCGCATAGGATTTCATAGAATCGGATAGATAATTCTCTACCCCCATAATCTGATTACCGTCGTTATCTTTCAACTTTGAATCCGACAGTATAATGTTTAAAAACTCTTGCTCAAAAGGTCGAAGCTGTTTAATTTTTGGTTTAGCTTTGGTGTTTAATTTTATTATCCAATCCTTCGTTTTGAAAGGCCCTTTTTTCACTTCTTCAATGGTAATGAACCCGCGCACAGCTAAATCTATTAAGGTGGCGGTGATTAATTGGTTGTCAACCGTTGGGGTGGCTTTTTGTAGTATTCCAAGCTCCAAGGGTCGCAATTTTTTAGGCGGTGCAAAAGCTGGGGCAATGGAGCCGACAACATCTGGGTCATCTCCGTATTTTCGCCAAATGCCATACAGATAGCGACCGACAAATATAGGAATAATAAGAGCAATCAGAATTTGAAAAAGTAAGCTGTACTGCTCCCAAAATGTCGGCTGATAGTAGGTGAAAATTCCAGAGTCGAAAGTGGCGAATAAAGTAATGCCCTGCTCAACCCCCAAAGCGCTAGTGTTAAAAATATTTAATTTATTCTCGCTCCAAAACATTTCTGCATAAGGGTTCTCTTGAGAGGGATTAGCTTCGCTCGAAGCGTATCCACTATACAAATTTGTATGAACATTCTGCTCGTCTAGCCCAACTGGAAAATTAACTTCAATAGCAACATTGTTGGTTGCATAATCGTTTAAAAAGGATTGCACATTCCAATTGAATACATCCTTACCCAATTCGCTTGAATAAAAGATGGCGTTTTGCACCTCATATTTTATGATGTAAGTTGCAGGCTGGTCGATTGTTATATCTGTGTCACCAATTTTGTACTGCACTGTGTCTGAATAGTTGGTGGCTGAATAGTCATAAGTGTTGCCTTCCGCGTCTGTAATTGAAACCAGCCTAACCTTAGTTGACTTATAATTGTCATCTGGCCGCGCCGCAACGGTTGGCAAAACTCTGTAAATTCCATGCATGCCGTTATAGTCTTGGCAGACTAAGTCAATTTTTTCCGTTACAGAAACAGAGCTGTCTTCGTTTAAATTAAAAGTGGTAATGTAGTTATCAAATTCACATCCAATACCAGCCGCCAAAGTGCTCACCGGCCAAAACAACCAAAGATAAATAAAAACAAATAACAATCGCTTCATTACCTTCCATTTTACCTTAAATACGAAAACAAAAACTCTAGGTCTCATCTATAAGTTGTAGCTTTGGCCACTTTGCAAGCCATTGTTTTTGCTCAACTCTTTTTTTAAATATTTCTGTTTTTCCCGGAAATTTTGGACTTTTTCTAACAATAAGCTTGACTAAATCATGAATTCCATGTGGTGCAACTAAATAAAGTTCATTATTTTTAGATATACGCCTAAACCAGTTGCTGTTTCGCACCATTGAGAGAGAGCATCTTCGGTCGATTTATAAGGTGGAATCTTATTCCATTTATGAGCGTAGAACTCATTCACAACTTCCCAATTAATTTTAGTTTCTTTTTTTAGTTTTTTAGATAATTTCTCATCAGCTTTTTCATCATTCCCATTTGGGTCAAAATAGACTAAATCAACATCAGGAGTGTCGACTTTTTTATTATCAAATTCGTGTAAATAGTCCCAGACTTTATTACGAATAAATCCTGCCCCAATAACCCAATCTTTAAGATTCTGTTTTTCTGCAATACGCAAAACACGCATCATCCATTCGTCTTTTTGAATTAAATTTAAGATATCTTTTTCAGTCATATTGTTAGCTTACATTGCATAAACAAACTCAACAAAAAAACGAAGCCAAAAAAGTTTGACTCCGGTTAAGTACAACAGATCACAGCACGTTCAATCTGCGTCTGTGATGGTGATGTAAGTAGGCTCGCCAGTTTGCAGTAGCGGAATATCATATTTCAGGGAAGAAACGGCTGGTATAACCAGCACGCAGTGATGCTCTACCATCAAGGGAGAGTTGTCGGCGGTGGCAAAGACATAGGCCACAGTAATGACTTCGGGCTCAGTGAGCACCCTCCCGGGATCAGCAATAGCTGTGTATCTGATCCTACAGCCGCCGCCTCTCGGCGCCAGAACAAGTTCGTGTTCTTCAAGGTTATCCAGAATAACTTCCCCAGATGAAGTAGGTGGCTTTACGAATTGACCAAAGAAATCTGATTCAGCCATAACCTTGATCCCTCTCAAAAAGTCAGGGAATGGACCTGATGCACCTTATATTGAACTGTTTCTTAAGTGGTTGGATCAGTTAATGCTGGTTTATTATAAAGATAATAATGTGTAAGAAACCCGACAAATTGTCGGGATAACTGTGGCAAAATGTCGGGATACTAGGTACACTTACATTATGAACTACACAAATCGTCAACAACAACTCATTGCCACGATTCTCTTAGGCAAGAACACTCTCACCCAAATTATGGAACGAGGGGAGTTTAAAGATGTCACCGAACGTACGCTCCAACGCGACTTAAGTAAGTTAGTAGATTATGGTGTAGTAGCTCGAAAAGGGGAGGCGCGCGCAACGGTATATCAGACAACCCCATTAGGAATGACGGGTGTCACTCTCTCTGAGGAAGTATTAAGTAAACTATTTAGTGAGGAAAATCGTCCGCCAATTCGTTATGATTTTACACGGCTCGATACATTACGCTCTCTTCCTCTATTCACTCAGGATGATGTGAAGCAGCTAGAACGATTTAACGGGATATTTAAGCAAAAACTATTGAACGCTCCAACAGATCTCATTCGACGCGAACGTGAACGCATGACAATTGAGTTGTCGTGGAAGTCATCTCAATTTGAAGGAAATACATACTCACTACTAGAAACTGAATCGCTAATTAAAGATGGCGTAGTGGGAAAGGGCAAAAGCAAGGAAGAGACTGTCATGATCTTAAATCATAAGCACGCCCTTGATTTTACCGCTGACCAGAAAGAAGCCTTTTCTAAAAAACTGACCCCATCTTTGGTTATTGATCTGCACAAGATCTTAGCAAAAGGGCTTTTCTCATTTGATATACGCGAGCAGGCTGTCGGTATTACGGGTAGTGTCTACCAGCCATTAGATAATAAACACCAGATTAACGATGAGTTGCAAAGATTTTGTGATGTTGTGAATGAGAAGGAAAGCATTTTTGAAAAAACCCTATTAGCATTTACCTATATTTGCTATCTACAACCATTCAATGATGGAAATAAACGAACGGGTAGAATCTTGGCAAACGCCCTGCTTTACGCTAACGATTCGTTCCCCCTTTCTCTCCGAGCGGTAAATGTAAATACGTATAAATTGGCGATTTTAGCATTTTATGAGCTTGGGGTTCTTGGCAACGCCAAACAAGTACTTATTGATCAGGCGAAATTTGCCGCCGAGCAGTACGAGATATAATCAACGTATGGCTATTCGCCCAGGCGGCTTGAGCGTTATATGATGCCGCGATTTGCTGGTACTTGTATTGGTTTGTGCAATGTCGCAACCGCCAGCGCCATTCACCCACCACGCGGCGACGCAACAGTACATAATCTGACCGAATGATAAAACCCACAAAATCTATACCATCTGCTATCGGTCTGATGTGTTGTTTTTTAGGGTGGATTGTTAGAATCAGTTTCTGCGCGACAAAGTCGGCTATTTGAGCGCGCATCAGAGTTAGCGTCGTCTTGTCTTCTCCAATAATCAAAAAATCATCGACATAGCGTATATAACGGTGTGCTTTTAAGGTATGTTTTACGAACTGGTCAAGCTGATCTAAATAC
This sequence comes from uncultured Candidatus Saccharibacteria bacterium, assembly GCA_964421635.1. Lineage (GTDB taxonomy): Bacteria > Patescibacteriota > UBA1384 > CAILIB01 > JAUSJZ01 > CAYQWZ01. The sequence continues at coordinate 2,899 of CAYQWZ010000002.1, read as the reverse complement.
ACATTGGCGAAAAATTGAGAGGTCAGATTACCGATTGGGAGGCCTTTGCCACGCGGGGCCGTAAAGAGAGATTTATCGGCCGGCAGTTGGGCGAACAGACTGGGGCTACTTTGGATTTTAGGTGGAATGTCACGAGCACAGTCGTGAAAAATGATGACTTTCGCCAACCATAAAATCTCCTCGTTTTTAACTTTTTTGACAATTAGGTCATATAGAATTTGCTGGTCGATGGAAGTAAAAAAGCTTTTAATATCCATTTGCAGATAATATTGGCGCGCAGCGCCGCTCTCTCTCTCTCTCTCTCTCTCGATTTGTACCATAAATTTTTGCAGCCGGAGCCGGGCGCGATGCGTTCCTTTACCGCGCCGGCAGGCATAGGAATCATGAATGAAAGTCTTTTCAAAGATGGGCGACAGATAATTATAGAGTAGATGGTGAACTACCCGGTCGCGAAAATCGGCGGCGAAGATTTCGCGAATTTTGGGTTTCTGCACAATAAAAGCAATGGAGCGACCAGGCCGGTACGTGCAGGCCTGTAGCTGTTTCTCTAGATCAAGCAGATTCTCTTCTAGTCGCTCATTAAACTGCAAACAGTACAGACTGTTCGATTTTCTTTTGCGGCAATCGAGATATGCACGGTATAAATTAGCGTAGGTAAAATAGGTTTCCATTTTTTTAAAGGGGCAGAGAGAGACCCTCGTTGCCTGACACAACGAACGTAGTTAGCATTCGTCATATTGTTGTTGTTCGTGTTGCCATTATCTAAGTTGACGTTGTACGCATTCGTGCTATTGTTCTGCGTCAACGACCAGAAGTTGTTAGATGGCGGTACGGTGTGCTACCGACTTTATTAACACTATTACCCAATCTTGGCAAACAAGGTAGGGTAATTTGCGGTTATCCCAATATGGGGCGGTAGCCGTAACAAGGCAATCGCACACCCAGGTAGAAGTTGTTAACACTCTAACCGGCTCTGGCTATGCCTTTCTCTGCCGGTAAGGTTAAGTGCGCCTGCGACCAAGACAACCATTTTTCAAATTGCCGTGAGATATCAACTAGTTGCATACTGAAATACTGATTACTCTTCAAGCTCATTACGTTTAGGTCATGTAGTAGCCGAGCCTTAAATTTTAAACGCTCAACGATTACCAAACCAGCTTTCAGAGTAGCTACTTTGTCACTTATATTATTCGCTTCAACTATAGTGTCGAACAGCTTCGTTAATAATTGGGTAATCTCTTGCGCCAGACCATATTTATATTCCTTAGCAAAGCCACGGGCGAGTTTGAAAAAATAAAGATTTAGGTCGTAAACGCTTTTATAAATTGGCAAATGTTCGTAACGAGCCATACATAATAATTTAATAATTAAATAACCAAATTGTTACCTGACACAACGAACGTAGTCAGCATTCGTCATACCGTAGTTGCCCGTGTAGCCACCATCTCCTAAGGTGACGAAGTACGCAACCGTGCTACTGGCCTGCGTCAACGACCAGAAGTTGTAAGATGGCTGGGTAAGGTTCCAGTAGCTGCCATCAGCGTAGGCAACCATCAGCTCTTTTTGTGACGGCAATCGCCAGCCGTCACCACGCTCACTACAAAGTTGGGAAGCGGTTTTTCCCCCGACCGCGGCGTTGTTCCTATCATTACTGTTGGTGGTCGAAAAAGTAATCGTGTCATTGCCGGTACCAGATGTCTTAGTGAGAGTACCACTCGCTTCAGCACTACCCGTAGGCGTAGTGGTTAGGGTGGTAGTACCCGTGATAGTCGTTACTACAGTAAAAGTGTTCCCGTTATTCGTGTAAGTAGCCCCAGCCGTGGCATTAGCGGCAGTGACGGTAAAACGTAATTGACCGTTCCAGTTCCAGGTATTGCCACCAGAAGCAGCGAACTCGACTGTGCCTGCATTATTTTTTAGATACTGACTCCATGTTAAACCGGTGCGTGGGTCATAGCCGCCCCGACCATCTTTGGCATCGTCGCCCGTGACGGGCGTATCGTTAGCTGTCCAAGTTAAAGAACAGTTGTTCTCTTCCGTAGCCGAACCGCTACCGTCGTACCACTGCTGGGTGCTGCAGGCCCCCGCCGGTGTTAGGTCAGTAACTGTACCACTTCCCACAATCTGCGTGCCGTCGTTACTCCAAGCTACTTTGCCGCTAGCTACATCGGCTGCTCCAGCCACCGTACCGGCTCCGGCTAGAGGGTAGGTTGCGGAGGGGTACTCACCTGTTAGGCCAACTCCGAAAGAAATGCCACTCTTGACTGTTGCGGCTGAGAGGCTTGAGGCATCGTAGTTGCCCGTGCCGGTGGCCGAAGTAAGAACATAGTCGGCGTCTTCATCGCCATAGGTGTAACCGACTACCGCGTTACCGGCAATACCAAAGATGGTTACTCCACTTACAATGTTGCCCGCAATTAGGTCGGTGTCTACTGTGGCAAGGGTGGTGGCAGCGTAATAACCAGCCGCAACTGTGGTGCTGCTAGCAGATAAGGTTTGGGTGTCCATAGTACCTGTGACAGAAGAGCCATCTACCCAGGCAATTTTACCCGTTAGAAGATCACTCGCTGTAGCATCACCTGTAGACGTATTCACCACATTGGAGTTACCAGCGACTCCAAAGATCGTTTTACCGGAGAGAATATTACCTGTGACAAGATCAGTATCTACAGCAGAAAGGGTGGTAGCAGCATAGTAACCAGCGGCAACCGTGTCGTTGGCAGCGGAAAGGGTATTGGTAGAGATATTACCTGTAATTTCAGAACCATCTACCCAAGCAATCTTGCCAAACAGCATATCTGCTGCCGTAGCATCTCCTGTTGAGGTGTTAACTACATTAGAGTTACCCGCTACTCCGAAGATAGTTTTACCTGAAAGAATGTTGCCTGTAACTAAGTCG
>CAYQWZ010000001.1:0-147200 GCA_964421635.1 uncultured Candidatus Saccharibacteria bacterium | reverse complement strand
TCCGACGTTTTCGCGTACGGGTGACCGGTCTTAGTTCCAAGTTGCAATTTGGCAGGCGTGGCAGGAATCGAACCCGCGACCTTCGGTTTTGGAGACCGACGCTCTAACCAACTGAGCTACACGCCTAAAATACTTTGTAGTGCAGGTTATTTTGGAGACCGACGCTCCCTGCCTGCCTGCAGGCAGGTAACCAACTGAGCTACACGCCTACACTAATTACTACAATCTCTTTTTCTTATCTGTTAGTCAAGAAGCTTAGTGCTTCTTCTTTCCACCCTGTTGGATGTTTGAAGGTCTTTTGGCTTGCGTAAAAACAACGTGCTTACGAAGTCGTTTGTTGTATTTCTTAAGTTGTAACTTCTTCACACCTTTGACGCGATTGTTGGTAGTATTGGTTTCAACCCAAACTTCCATATTGGTTTCGGCGTCGCGAAAAGGGTAAGTTGTTCTTGCGCTTTTTGCCATAACGGTAGTTATCTTATCAGGATAATTAATTATTTGCAAGCAAATTAAGTGTTATCTTTAAAGAAGTTGCTGGCTTCCAATAGGCTGTCAAAATCACCAATATCGAAAATCTTTCCAGGTAGTAGGGGAGTCTGTAATTCGCCATCCTTCATATATCTTTTTAGGATATCTGTAATTTCGTACTCGCCCCGTTCAGATTTGTTAGATTCTTCAATGTATTGAAAGGCTCGGTAGTCAAAAACATGAGGTGACATTAATGCCCAGTTAGATGGAGGATTTTTTGGTTTCTCAATAATATCGATTACTTCTTCTTTGTCATTCATTACGGCTACTCCGAATCGCGACGGATCATCAACCCAATATTTGTGAACCATGGCACCACTTTCAAAACGGTTTAGCGTTGAGGATAGATCTTCTGAGAAAGCGTTATCACCAGGAATTACTACGAAATTATCTTGGCCAACAAAATCTTTAGCGATATAGACGGCTCCGGCCATGCCAGCAGTGGCCCATTTGTCATTAGCCAAAACAGTGATAGAAAGAGATAAATCATCTTCAAAATAAACAACTTTCTTTGTCCACCAATCTAGTTCGCGTTCCTGTACTACTAGTGCTATTTGAGAGATACCTGCTTTTTTAGCAACTTCAAGGGCATGCTGAACAACCGGCTTATCATATACCGGTATCAATATCTTATTAATATAGTTTGTTAGTGGGCGTAAGCGTGTACCGCGTCCAGCCCCTAAAATAACAGCTTTCATAACTGGTATAACCATATACTATTAAGTATATTTGGTCAAAAAAAGAAGCCCGATTTCGGGCTTGGTGGGGTTGGGAGTTAGATTAAGAAGGATGGCTAACGGATATCAGATAATACACATAATTTTGAGATACCGTGACCTTGCAATCAGTGACATTGTCAGGAAAAGGCAGCAAGGCTGCGGCGAAAGCAACTCTGAGAATGTCATCGGGTAGACCATCTTCAATTACTATTGTGCAGCAGTCTTTGCAACTGGGTCCTATATCTGGGAGTATCGCACCATGACGATTATCTTTGATGGCGCTCTTTATGGCTGAAGCGATTCTATCGCGTAATCTGCGATGCTTCTTACCATCGTGGTAGATATGTTCAATCAACCAAGTAGCAACAGTTCGAGCTCGGACACTCGGTTTTGACATAGCAGTTCTCCTGACTAAAAGGGTAGCGTAAATACAAATATTCCACAAGTAAATTAAAAAACACCCAGCAAGCGCTGAGTATTTTTTTGGTGGGCCGGGTAAGATTCGAACTTACGAAGGCGCAAGGCCGTCAGATTTACAGTCTGATGCGTTTGACCACTTCGCTACCGACCCAAAAAAGTGAACTATCAATCGTCAAAAATTAGCTACTTGCTCGGTAATTTTTGACTCCTTATTTCTTACCTAAACAGTTCAGGAAGGATTATCTGAGATGTTGCGAAGCAATCATATCAGAATGACGCTCCTGAATGTTTAAATAAATGGAGCCCACAAGCGGATTTGAACCGCTGACCCCTTCCTTACCATGGAAGTGCTCTACCAACTGAGCTATGTGGGCAGATTAACCACTAGCCATGCTAGACTAAATTTACCCTTTTTGCAACCAGAAAGCTAGAGCGGGTTGTGATATTATTAGATTGTATGCAAAGGAGAAAATATTTACTAGGACTCTTTGCCACATTTTTGTTGTTGGTTGGGTTTTTTGTACTAGGAGGAGGGCAGGCTTTAGCAATGCCACCAGGTGGTATTAGAGCGATGTTGTTGGACATTACGCCCGACCCGAGTGTAAATATTTTACACTATGATGTTGTGGTGCACCGACCAGTTGACCTTTTTACTTTAAATGGATTGTCTATGCCAGATTTTGCAGCAGGCTATGCGGGTAAATTAGATGTACTAAATGGACAGACAGTAAACCCCGGTGAACAGATAGCAGTAACTTCACTGCTTTGGTTTAGACCTAGTGTTTCAACTGACCCAATTTATGGTATTCCAAACGCAAATAGTTCTGTCCCTTATATGGATGTTTATAATTTTATAGCTAATCCTAAATCAAATGCATTTTCGGGTAATCAAGAAATTGAGAAAGCTGATGTTGAGGTAATAGCAAAAATGAACCCAGACCTCGGCCCTTTAGGGGGTAAATTGGAGAGTCCAGATCCTTTCTCTCCGGGTAGAAATGGATTTGCCCATTATAACTGGTTGGCTAGAGCCGACAATACGGGTCGACCAGATATTATTTTATCAGTAATATATAATGTTCCAGAGCCAGTAGGTGGTATTCAGACGCGCTTTGATACATATGGAGCGTTATATTATGACTATGACGACTACAAAGAGCTAGAATTTTTAGATCGTTATTTCACAGTTAATCCTAAACAACCACGGCTCGAAGTGGCTGACGGAGACATCTACATTGGTTCAGACATTTCCAATCGTTTAGTGCCGACTTCACACGCTGGTCAGGTGATTACTAGTAATGGTGATATCTCAAATACTAATAAATGTAGTTGGATAGATAGTCTCTTAGATAAGCCAGACTGTACAAATGCGCTAGAGCAAATAGGCTCCTACTCTTTTTCGGCAGACTCAACTAAAAATGAAATTAAAGCGCGCCAATCTTTATACAAATCCTTGAGCAAGGTGGCACAAGAAACAGCCGAGATTGAGAATGGAACGGCAGAGAATCTAGTAGCCACTAAAATAAAAAACTTCTTAACTCGTAGTCAGTCTGACCTATATGCCAAAGGAGAAGTATTAATAGTAACAAATCGTTTTGATGGAGACCCAACGAAAGGTAATGACATAACAGTACGGGGTAAGAAAATGGTGGTCTTTGCCGGTGGGGGAAATCCTAAATTTGAAGGATATGTTAAAACTAATGGTGATGATCAAGTAGCTTTTGTTTTATTAGGTAATGGCACAATGCAATTATTCGGTCGGTCGGGCAGTTCAATACCTGAATCTACCGCACAATTCGATGGTGCCTATATCTCTTTAGATGTTACCCCCGATGTTGTTACTGGTAATTACGGAAAGGGCACAGTATTGGTAGGCTCCAATAGCGAAAGTTCACCAGTTACAGTAAACGGATTATTAGTAGCAGATACTATTCGTGTTGATAGGGTTGTGCCCGTGAATAGTGATTATGTATTAAAAGTAAATTACGATGGCCGTTTCCTAAATGGTAGCATCATGGGCTTATCCCCATTCCTGCGTCCACTTGTCAGTGAGGCCAGCTTCTAGGTAGAATGAATAAAGACTCGAAGGAGGGTTATGTTAGATAATATAGAACAAAACAAGTCGCCCCAACCACAAGTGACAACTCTGCAAAGAGATGTCGGTGGTTCAAAAGGTTCAGTCGTACCGTATGTAATTGCGACGGCTGTCATTTCTTTTATTGGATTAGGCATAGTTGGACTGCGCTATAGCACGCTAAATAGTTTAATTGACCAGTCAAAAGTTAAATTAGAGGAGGTAAAAGGAGAGTACGCTACTGTGCAAGAGTATGGTGAGCGTGTGAATAGATTAGCGACAGTTTTAAGTGCTTTGCAAGAGGCGTCTTCTAAACAAATTGCTTACAACGATGTTTTACAGCTAGTTCAAAACTCTGCTTACACAGGGGCGAAAATTGATTCACTAAATATCAAAGATACAGGCAATGTAGCCATCAGTGGTATGACCTCTACTTATAATGAGTTTGCCAAATTTGTGAAGAGCATTCGTGGTGGGCGAGATGATAATCCTCAGGGGTTAACCTCGTCTGTGCAGTTTGGCTCAGTAGCTCAAGACTATATTAAGAAAACAGATGATGATTCTGAGACTCAAGTACCAGCTACTACATTTACCATTAGCTTTACTTTGAAGCGCGATCTGTTTTTGAATCCTGCTAGCTTCATTCGTGCTGCTACAAAAGGAGTGGAGCCGACTAATTTAGTATTACCTGAAACTCCAGGGCCTGAAGCAACGGAAGAAACCACCGGAGAAAAAAACAACGATGAAATTTTAGATGCTTTTAGCGATTCATTAACCGACGAGCCACCGAGCTCAAGTAATTTATGAGAAAGAAAGAACAAGTTATTATAACTGTTTGTTCCGCACTAGCTATACTTTTTGTGGTTTTAGCTTGGTTATGGTTAGTACCGCAAGTTGAGAAAAAAGATTTAGAGCACCAAGGGTTGAGTGCAGATATTGCTGAATATGAAAATAAAATTGCATCTTTAAATGAAGCTAAAGGTTTAATAGATAACGCGGGTTCAGTTAATGGTTTGCCTATTAGCGAAGCAAATATATTACGCGCTTTGCCTTTTGCTGAAGAGAAAGAAGATATTTACGCATTAATTGAAAATATGGCTCTAAGTGCTGGTATTACTGACCCTATATCTATGACGGTGAATGAGACGACCGCTACCGATAGTGGAGTAGCACAAATTCCAATATCAGTTTCTACTTCGGGTAATTATGGTGCAGTGACATCCTTTATTAAATTATTTCAAGAAACGCTGCGCCCAGTCATTATTAACTCGCTAGATATTTTCCCAACTGAAAATGGGGCTTTAAGTCTGAGTATTTCTGCTAAAGCGTATGCTTTGGTGGTGAATAATGGTCAAGATACAGAAGCTGTTGAAGAAAATCTTCTGGGTGAGTCGGGCGAACCAGATGGAATCAGTAATTTAGAGGCTCGTGCTCAAATAAAAGAAGAGCTATGACACCAAAACAAACAACACTTTTTGAAGGAATCGTTATTATCTTAGTCGTCTTGGGGCTATTCGGTTGGTTTATTATACGGTCTTTTAGTGCAGCTGAGGTTTCGTCAACCGTTAGTCTGCCAGCTGTAAATTTGAGTGTTATTGACCCAGACCAAGCTGGCAGTGATTCAGCCATTAGTCAGATTGCCACTCAAGCCGAAGACGAAAGCAAATATTATGGAGTGCCTGTTGAGTTTCCAGAGCAAATCGGAAAAGATAACATTTTTGAGTGATAGAAACAGTTAGCTTACAAGGAAAAAAGTTAGCGCCTGAAACATTAAACAGAATCCCAAAAAAAGTTGCCCAAGAGTTTCAGGCTGTGTTTTTTGATGAGACAGAAAATGAACTTAAATTGGGTATTGTCGATACTAAGCAGCTAAAATCTAACATTGATGAAGCACTGAAGGTATTACAAAAACAGGTAGGAAAAAAGATTACCCTTTATCAAATATCACAAGCAGACTTTATCTTTGCGTTAAAACAGTACGATCAAAAACCAGCTTCTAATTTGACAGATGGAAAAACGGTTGAAGTGCCGGGTAATCCTCCAATATATACAAAAGGAGTTGAGATCGCAGATGCCACGCTGTTAAAAATTCCTCTAGATTTTGCTCGCAAGAGACACCTGATTGCAGTAGATTTTGCAGAACCAAACACTTACTGGTTAGCGACTGACAGATTAGATGAAACGCAAAAAATCGCTATCGACCTTATGGCTCGCCGAAATCGCATTAAGCTTAATCCTATTCAAGTAGATGGTGAGGAATTCAAGAGATTATTAAGGATTCGCGAAGCGGTAGCCGATATGGAAGCACCAAAAGGTGAGGCTATAAAAAATAAATCAGAGAAGGAAGAAGAGGTTGAAATTAATAAAAAAACTGAAGCAGAAATGCAAAAGGAATCTGGCATTACGGCGCCATTGAAAATGGGTCGCATAGTGTCAGGTGAAGTTGAACAGTCAGGTCTTGCCGGACTATTACAGAAAGCATCAAGTGTTTTCGGCTCGTCAAATGCAGTTACAGGCCCTGGAGGAGACATTGTGCAAGACACAGAAGCGTCACCCAATTCAAAGAATCAACCAAGCCAAGATGATGGGCAGGCTATAGATCGCGTCGTTGAATCTGGTAGTGAAGAGAAAGATAATAATAACAACAATGATAAGGGCGAGAGAAAGCTGTCTGTACCAAAAGTTGAGGTAGCAAGCATTGATACTAAAAAGGTAGAAGAAGAGACTCCTTCTATTAAAAATATAGGTATCGCGTCTATCAAAGATGAAGACGCCAGCTCAATTAGCAAAGATGTGGCCAAGATTTTCAAACGAGCGGTTACAGATGTTTCTCAACTGCAAACCATAGTTCGTCAAGGCAGTGTTCCGCGAATTGTGGCGGGTATCATAAATTACGCTGTAGATAAAAGATCTTCAGATATTCATATTGAACCTTATGAAGATGAGTTATTAATTAGATATAGAATTGACGGTCAGTTATCTGAAATCTTGAAATTGCCAATGGAGATTCATCCGGCTGTTATTAGTCGTGTTAAAATATTGTCAAAATTAAAGCTTGATGAACAGCGTATTCCCCAAGATGGCCGATTCGATGTGGTTGTTTCGGGCGATAAAGAGATTGATATTCGTGTTTCTACGCTACCAACCGTTCACGGTGAAAAGATAGTGATGCGCCTATTAAATAAGTCTGATCGCATTTATTCATTAGAGAAGCTCGGGCTGGTTGGCGATGGATTACAAAGATTAGTTGATGCTATCAAACAGCCTTACGGAGTTGTTTTAGCAACCGGCCCAACTGGCTCGGGTAAAACAACTACTTTATATGCAATACTACAAAGGGTAGCTACAGGCAATGTCAATATAATTACTCTTGAAGATCCGGTTGAATATGAAATTAAAGGCATTAATCAAAGCCAAATTAAGCCAAAAATTGGTTTTACCTTTGCCGATGGCTTGCGCTCAGTTTTACGCCAAGACCCTAATATAATTATGGTTGGTGAGGTGCGTGATTCCGAGACTGCTTCAATGATGACTCATGCGGCGCTGACGGGACATCTAGTCTTATCGACTCTTCACACCAATAACGCTGCTGGAGCCCTGCCACGACTTATCAATATGGGAGTGGAACCGTTTTTACTTACTTCGGCAATGAATGCAGTAGTGGGGCAGAGATTAGTAAGACAGCTATGTAATGAATGCAAGGAAGAGTTTGAACTTACATCGACTATTAGAAAAGAGATAGACAAAGAGCTGGAGCTGATTAAGGCCAATAATTCAAAAGATGCTGCTAGAATTCCGAATGAAATTAAGTTTTATAGACAGAAAGGATGTGATAAATGTCGTAACGGTTACCTTGGTCGGCTTGGACTATTCGAGGTGTTGCATATGTCTGATGAAATTGAAGATCTAGCTGTTAAAAAAGCCCCAGCATTTGATATTGAAAGAGTAGCTACAAAAGCTGGAATGATCACCTTGAAGCAAGATGGTATCCTTAAAGTATTAGAAGGATTAACTACATTAGACGAAGTATTAAGAGAAACAAGTGAACGATAATCAAAATCTTACAACTATGACACCTTCGGTTGTACCGCCAGCAGCTCCTCCAGCTTCACCAGAAGGTGGTGGAGGAACGGTTAGTATCAACCAGCTATTAGAAGCGGCGATTCAACACAAAGCGTCTGATTTGCATATTGTACCAGGTGTACCCCCTACACTTCGAGTTGATGGAGAACTAGTGCCACTCGATTACTCGGTGCTTAAGAATGAAGATTCCGAGGCTTTAATTTTAAACATTATAGATGAAGATAAAATAGAGTTATTAAAGAAAAAGAAAAAAGAGGTAGATTTTTCATTTGCCTATAAAGATTTTCGCTATAGAGCAAATGTCTATTTAGAGCAAGGAGGAGTGTGTGGCTCATTGCGATTATTGCCTAATGTTATTAAGCCTTTATCGGAATTAGGGGTGCCGCCCATTATTGAAAAGTTTACAGAGCATTCACAGGGTTTAGTTGTGATTACTGGGCCAACTGGTCATGGCAAATCTACTACCCTAGCTTCAATGATTGACACTATTAATGCTAAGCGTCACAGCCATATAATTACAGTTGAAGACCCGGTTGAATATGTCTTTGAACACAAAAAAAGTATTGTTTCACAAAGAGAGGTAGGCTCTGACACAGAATCTTTTAGTACGGCGCTTCGCGCCGCCTTGCGTGAAGACCCAGATGTAGTATTGGTTGGTGAGATGCGTGACTTAGAATCTGTTGAAGCAGCTATTACTATTGCAGAAACTGGCCACTTGGTACTAACTACTTTGCATACTAACTCTGCTTCCCAGACGACAGATAGAATAGTCGATGTTTTTCCGGAAGAGCAACAACAGCAGATTCGAACTCAGCTAGCATCAGTAATTTTAGGAATTGTTTCTCAACGATTAATCCCTCGAGTTTCAGGAGGTAGAATATTAGCTTCAGAAGTAATGGTGGCTAACTCTGCGGTTAGAGCTACTATTCGTGATGGCAAGACACACCAATTACCAAACATCATCCAAACATCAGCAGCTGAAGGAATGATTAGTTTAGACAAGGTTTTGGCTGAATATGTTAACAACGGAGAGATCACAATAGATAATGCCTTAACTTGGGCTCAAGATCCTAAATCATTAAAGATGCTTTTATATTAAATGGCTACACTAAATAGATATAAATATCGAGCGCGTAATAAAGAAGGTGATATTATCACTGGCTTAGTTGAAGCTGCCTCAATGGAAGCGGCTGAAAAAACTTTATCAGAGCACGGTATGGCTGTTTTGTCTGTTGAAACCCCAAAGACTTTTGCAGAGATATTCAATTTACGCGGGAAAGTTAAAATGAAAGATAGAGCCAACTTCACTCGCCAAATGGCTACTATGGTGAATGCTGGTTTACCTCTGCCCCAAGTACTAAACTTACTTTCGCGCAGTGAAACGAGTGAAGTTTTGAAAAACGCCATCATTGATATTCAAGAAGATTTAGAGACTGGCTATAGCTTTTCCACTGCTTTGTCCAAGCATCCGAAAATTTTCAGTCGAGTGTTTATTAACGCTGTCAGAGCTGGAGAAGCAACAGGTAAATTAGAGGTTGTTCTATTGCAGCTAGCTGATACTTTGGAGCGAGATAGTCAGGCCGGTAATAAATTAAAGACTATGATGCTTTACCCCGCTTTTATAGTTATGGCCATGGTAGTAGTAGGTGGAATAATGATGGTACGAGTGGTTCCAGTTTTGGTTTCTGTTTTTGACGAAGCTGAAGAATCACTACCTTTAGCAACAAAAATATTAATTGCTATTTCATCCTTCTTAATTAATTTCTGGTGGTTGGTCTTAATACTATTTATTGCGGCTATTTTTGGTCTGAGAGTCTATATACAAACAGAGAGAGGTAAAGCTCTTTTTGATCAAGCTAAATTAAGGATTTATATTTTGCGAGATTTAAGTAAGATGTTTTATATGGCGCGTTTCAGTCGTACTTTAGGAATGTTGGTCAGTGCCGGTGTTCCTCTTTTGGAATCAGTTCAAATTACATCTGATGCTATGGATAATGTTGTTTATAAACATACTTTAGAAAGGGTGTCGATTCAGTTAGAGCGTGGTGTAGCAATGTCATTAGCACTTTCTAAGAGCGATATATTTCCACCTTTGATTAGTCAAATGGTGTTAGTGGGGGAACAAACAGGTGAGTTAGATAAGGTGTTGGTGAAAATGTCTAAAACTTATGAAGAAGAGTATGACACCTTAATAAAAGGAGCAGCGACTTTAATTGAACCGGTTGTTATTATTTTACTTGGAGCGGGAGTTGCTTTCATGGTGTTTGCCATCTTAATTCCGATATATCAAATTAGTCTTATTCAATAAAATTGTTACAAATATCGCGCCTACAAACAAAAAGGGAAAAGTGTTCTGAAATATCCACCCAAAGAGGTCGTTATAGGTGATATATTAATTGGGAACTTACTATTAAAATTATAACAATACTATTAACAAAGGAGATATGAAAAAAGGTTTTACATTAATTGAGTTATTGGTTGTCATAGCCATTATTGGTATTTTAGCCTCGGCAGCACTTATTGCTTTGAGCCGTACGCAAGAAAGAGCACGAGATTCAAATAGAAAAAGTGATTTAAATCAAATTAGAAGTGCGCTTGTAGCTTATCAAACAGATCATAATGGATATTTCCCAGGCGGAGTCAGTGAAACTACTGCTACTGGTTTAGTAGATGCTGCAACTATGGGGCAATGGATTGCTTCAGAGCTATCAGGCTCGGCAATGCTTGAAGATGCACAAAGTGGTACGCAAAAATATCGATATATTAACAATTATACGAAGAATGGATCTTCCTGGGCATCAGCTTCCAATAATCGTAAATATTACACCATTATGGCCAGATTAGAATCGCCACGAGATGTGACGGGTGATAATGTTTGGTGGCATGTTAATTCTCAAGGAAGTTCAATAGAGGTTGCCGGTACTGCAGATGGAGGATTAGGAAGTTAAAAAATAATTAAGTAATAACTACTTTTGGTCGGAAGTGGTAATAAGTAATTAAAACAAAATGAAAAAAGGTTTTACATTAATTGAATTGCTTATCGTAATCGCTATTATTGGTATTTTGGCTTCAATGGTTATTGTCTCAATGAGTAACATAACAAAGAAAGCGCGTGATACTGAAAGAAAGAATGATTTACGACAAGTCGCAACTCAAGTTGAAGCTTATGGGGCTGAAAACGAGAGCTATCCAGTTGCAGCTACGGCTGTTAATTTAGATACTACTGCTGTTCTTGATGATGCTTTTGCTGACGCTAATAATGTACCTGTAAATGGTCCTAACGGAGCAGACGACGAGTACACCTATCAAACTAATGCTGACGGTTCAGCATATGTTTTGGGAGCAACAATGGAAGCAGAAACACCTGAAGCTTACACTTACCCAGAGGGTGCCACGCTATAATAATTGGGAAGTTAAAAAGACGCTCCTTGGGCGTCTTTTTAATTGTTCAGTTTAGTTTAAAATTCTAGATACTTTTTTAGTTTGAGGGTTATATTTAAGTTTTCCAAGTTCGGAAACTGGTACTTCTTTTAAAATATTCATTTTTACTAAATCATTAAGGCTTTGAATTTTAGTGTCGGTTGAGCTTTCTACTTGAGAAATTAATTTTTCTAAATCTATTACCAAGTTTAAATATTGTAGCCAAGCTCTGGCTCTTTCTTTAATATTTTCGTTCTCCTCAGTTTGTAACACTCCTTCCCACCAAGCTCTGGCAAACTGTCTGTCGTCAAGCTCAGTCAAACTGACTCCCGCTAAAATGCTGGCGGCGGGTGGGGTACCGATCTTTCCTATCGAGTCTTGAAAATAACCTGCCGCCCTATTGGCATCTTTTAAATTTAGCTTAGCTATGGAGCCGGCGTAGTAGTAGAGTAATCCGTTATTAGGAAAGCGTTTAATACCAGCGTCAAGCAAGTCTAGGGCCTCTTGAGGCTCTTCTTGCCACGGTAAAACAACACCGCCAAATAAGTAAGGATATTCAAAGTTAGGATCAAGAGTGACAACAGTATTAATCATTTCAGACAAAGACTGATAAGGCAGATTTGGGTTGCCCCCACCAAAATACTGAATTGTGGCTAGCCAAATATAATCGGCAGATGCTTTATTAAATCCTAAATTAATCTTTTTAATATTGTCTACTGATAAATAATTTGTAGGAGGAACCTGTTTAATATTTAATTGCAAATATTCTTGATGTAAAATTTGGTCAGTCTTGGCTTGAGCCAAACCGGCTGTTAGTAAAATTAGAGCGGTCCAAACAAGAGATAGAATATTTAAATATTGATCTTTCACCATTCTCGTTTTTTGGTAGCCAGCGTTGCCAGACTTATACACAGGCAGATATAAAAAAGAGCGTAGATGGCTGACCAAATATAAAAGCTGCTAGATAATTGAGGTAGTGTGTAAATTGTTTCTCGTAAATTAAATTTCTCTAAATTTGGCATAACATAGTAAATTAGTTTGCCAACAAGTTCAGCTACGCCACCTGTTTGAGTGGCGGCGCTTAAAATTAAGCTTAGAGAATGTCCGACAACAAAAACGGCTAGAGTGAGAAGTGTAGAGAATATTGCTGTAGAGAAAGATGAAAAAAGGATAGCCACAGCAATTAAAATTGCAATTTCAAAAAATGAAAAAAAGAAAGGAATAAATATTTGAGGGATGTTCAGTTCAAAAAAGAAATTAGCTGTAATAAAAAGTATGAAAAATGAGACGGTGTAAATTACAAGTAGACTTAAAGTTAATCCAAAAAACTTACCGGCTACATAGGAAAGATCGGAAACAGGTTTGGGCTTGATTAAATAGATATTACCTTTCTGCTGTTCGCTACTGACAATATTGGCTGCCGACACAATACTAATTATAATAGCTAGCAGAAAAGTACCAGCTAGGCCGAAGTTTTGAATGATGCGAATATTTTGGTCAAGAGAGATATCTGAAAAAGCGATTACCATTATTGTCAGCAAAACAGATAATAGTAACGACAAATTGAATACTCGACCCTTTATCACTTGCAGAGCAGTTAATTTAGTAATGGCAATAAATGATTTCATGATCGCGATTTAATAAACTTAAAGAAAGCCTGCTCTAGACTATGATTCTGTTTAAACTGTTTGGGAGTCGTCAACTTTAGCACTTTTCCCCGATGAATAACTCCAATGCGGTCTGAGACTTCATCTATGTCGCTTAATATGTGTGAACATAAAACTATCGTTACCCCCTTCTTTTTAAGGTTAATGAAGTTTTGTTTTAATTCTCTTCGACCAATTGGGTCAAGCCCGTCCAGAGGTTCATCTAAAAAAATGACCAAAGGATTACCAACTAAACACTGAGCGAAACCTAGTCTTTGTTTCATTCCTTTTGAGAAGTTGTTAATTGGTTTTTTAGTGGCATTTTCTAATCCTACTAATTTAAGTAAAGCAGAGACATCTTCGACAGGATCATTATAAAAAGAGGCGAATAGTTTGAGAGTTTGTAAGGCATTTAATTCACCAAAAAATTGAGGATTTTCAGGCATAAAAGCAATTTTATTTTTGGCGACTTGAGAGTTATTTAGCTGATTAAATATTTTTACGGATCCTTCTGTCGGCTGATTAATACCGGCTAGAACTTTAAGTAATGTGCTCTTGCCGGCGCCATTGGCTCCAATAAAACTGACAATCTCAGCGGCTCTTACTTCAAAGGAAGCTTGCTTAAGGGCAACGAAGGATTTATTAAAAGAAATTTGATAGTGTTTTGAAAGCCTTGATACTTCAATGATATTAGTTTGCATAATTGTTTATTGTTCTAGCATATTGTAGCATGGAGGTATATGGAGGGGTATTTTCTATCATTTATGGCGGAACTTATCATAGTAGCCGGCATCGGTACTTTTGCTGGTTCGTTTTTGAATGTTGTAGCTTTAGCTATTCCAGATTACCGAAAAATATTAATTGGTAGAAGCGCCTGCCCAAAGTGTAAAGAAGAACTAAAATGGTATGAATTGATTCCTATATTTAGTTATTTGATTCAGTATGGTAAATGTCGCAAGTGTACTAAAAAAATAGCTAGTAGTTATTTATTTATTGAGATAGCAACAGCAATTATTTATGGATTAACTTATATTGAAATGAGTCCAATTCTGCTTTGGTGGCAGTTTATATTACTTTTAATAATTATTTCTGCTTGGGTAGTAATATATTTATATGATGCGCGCACAATGTATATTCAAGATCAAACAATGTATTTGAGCATATTTTTAGCGGTAATTTTACAATGGACTCGCGGTATTACATATTTATCTAATGCAATATTAGCGGCTGTTATTGCGGCGGTGTTTTTATTATTGCTCAGATTTCTAGCCACCAAGATTGCTAAACAAGAGGCTATGGGGGTTGGAGATATTTATATTGGAGCGATGATTGGCCTAATGGTTGGGACGCCAAATATTTATGTGGCTCTGTTTTTATCCTTCATAATTGGTTCACTTATGGGACTGTCAATTTTGTATCAAAATAAAGGTAAAAATAAATATACCACAATTGCTTTTGCTCCGGCTTTAGTTTTGGGCGGGTTTTTTGCTCTACTTTATGGACAGCAGATAGTAAACTGGTATTTAGGATATTATTTATGAAAAAAAGAGGTTTTTCTCTTTTAGAGATATTAGTAACGGTAGGCATATTGGCGCTCTTAGCTGTTGCCTCAATTCCTTCGTTATCTAAATTGGAAGATCAAAAGAGTAAAGAAAATACTGTAAATTTGATTTCTAGCTGTATAGCTGAGGCTAAGGCTAAAGCACAGGCCCCAAGCTCTCATGAAATAGACGAGTATCAAGCGGTAGTAAGTAATAGAAGCTGTAATGTTGTGGCTGTGACAAACGGTGCGACAGAAAACTACAACGAATATACTATTGATAACGGATACACTCTGAAAGAGATTGTGAAAGGCAAACCAGTAGTTGTAATAAAATTCTCTACAGATAATCCTTACTTAGTTTCTGGCGAGGCACGCAACAGTGACGGAAGCGGCTCGGTAGCATTAAGCAATTCTGCTTTTATTTATATAGTTCAAGATTCTTCTGGTTTAAGCGATATAGTTACTATCAACTTTAGTACAGGCATCATTACTAATTAATAAATGAAGTTACAAAAAGCCGGATTCGGATTAGCAGAAACATTAATTGCCAGTGCAATATTGGCAACACTGGTTTTAGTATTTTATGGTGTTAGCTCAAGTATTAATAGAAATACAGCGCGGGCTAACGAAAGGTCGGGGGCTGCTTTAATAGCGCAGCAAGAATTAGAGAATATTAGATATAACAAAGATAAAAACTGGAATGATTCTAGAGCTATTGATTCAGCAGTGGCTAACTGGGATCAAAATGTCCTGTCTTATGCTGGAGTAAATATAAATAGATGCAGTAATTGGTCGCCGGTCACAGATACAGTATACGAAAAACGGGTGTGTATTTATCGTAACAGTGACAACAGTTTACCGTTTTTGAGTTTTCAAAATAGTAACTCGGGTAACACTGAAGAGCTAGAACACAATCAATATAAAGACGATTATTTACTAATAGAGGTTGATATTAAATGGAATGGAGTAGTAAATAATAGTCAGTATTCATTGAGTAGTATTATCACTAACTGGCAGCCGGCAGTCTTATGAAAAAAGGATATAGTCTAATTGAACTTTTGATTGCATCAACAATTTTTGCTGCCGTTTTGCTTTCCGCTCTTACATCTTTAAGTTCAGTAACCAAATTCTCTGTTTTAAATGAAGAAGATCGCAAAGTGTCAGTTGCCGGTTTTGAAATGACGCAAACAGTAGCGCGAATTGCTAGATATGCCACAGCTGCCAAAGATGGCAATGGAGATTTTATATGTCAGGGGCAGACTGACCCCAAAAGTTTAGCTGCTAGAGAGGGGATAATAGAAATAAGTAGCACGGGGGGAGCGAATAGCTCTAGTGGTGTATATATCAATGTTAAAGTGAGCAGCAATCCAGATATTTATAGAATTCATCATTTTTTAATTAGAGGCAATGCTGTAGATTATTATTCATTTTCAGAGAATGTTTTTGAAGCGACAACTCTAAATGGTGCCAGAGCAGATTGCGGTTTCACTACTCCTGTTGGTTCTAATACTTATTCTTTTGACCCATACACGAAAGTGCTGTGGGATGCAACTGCTGCTAATCGACCATTTAAAGTTTCTAAGTTTAGCGCTACTTTAGCTGGTAGTGAAGCTGGTAATTTAACCCTTGATCCGGCGGCGATAGATGAAACTGCTCCAGTTATTTTACAAATAAAAATTAAGGTTGGTCAATTTAGCGGTACAAATATTCTTCGTCAAAAGACATATCAAACCTCAATTTCGCCCAGATTTTATAACCAAAGCCAGAGTTTATGAAAAATAAAGGATCAGCAGTTTTAATTGCGCTTCTAGTGGTGGCTTTAATTTCGGTAGTAGGTTTTGGCGTAGCGCGAATAGCTATTGTACAAATTCGTATTGCCAGTATAAACGATTCAGCATTAAGGGCTTATCATGCGGCAGAAGCTGGCATGGAGTACGCACTACTACAATATAAATTGAATCCTGACGCTATGATTAGCGAACAGGTTAAAAGTAATCCTAGTATAAAAATTGTCGCTAAAGCGATGGGAACTAAACCAGCTATGAATGCAACTCCCCTTTGTCACGACGATTCAACTTTGTGTCGGTTAAGCTCATCTGATCAATCTTTTGAAGTTTTAATGTATAACCAAACTTATTTTTTGGGTAAGGAGAGCTGTTTCTACGCAGCGGTGGAGGGGCGATTAGTCAATCAATGTCAGGATGCTGAGTCAGCTTTAGGAAAATTGAGCTATGACGAAACCTATACTTTCAAAAAAGAGGTTAACACGGAGGTTTATTTGAGAGCTGAGCCTGAGAATATTCCAACTGCCACTAACAACATGAATATAACAAAGGGAGCGGTGGTAGTAACAGGCATAGATGAAAACGGACAAATAATAGTGAAATCTGTTTACAATTTAGCCAATAATACCCGTGATGCAATTACGCAAGGAGGAGGCTCTAGCTTTCAACTAGTGAGTACTTTAGGAATAGGGGCCGGAGGAGCTTCCTATAATAACGCTCGTACGGTGACAATTCAGTACTTTGCACCGACTGACGGAACGGACCTAGGGGAGTTGAATTTCGCATTGCAGACCAAAAATAGCAGCAATTCCTTAGTACCGTTTGATAACGGAATTACTACCATTGAAGTAGTTGGCAAGAGTACTGGAACAGAAAGAAGACTAAAAGGATTAATAGACAGATCGACAAATAAAATACTAGGAATATTCGATAATGCCATATATGCGGTTGACAGGGTGGAAGTGGTCGAATAAGGTTAGAACATGAGTAAAAAACGAATATTAACTGGTGACAGACCAACTGGCCCACTTCATATTGGGCATTTGGTAGGCAGCTTGCAATCTAGAATTCAGTTTCAAGACGAATTTGAAACCTATATTTTAATTGCCGATTTACATACCCTAACTACTAAACCAAACCCAGACAATTTGAAGAAAAATATTTTGGGTGTTTTAGCTGATAATATTGCAGCTGGAGTTGATCCTAAAAAAGTTACTTTCTTTTTACAATCAGATATTCCAGAAATTTGTCAGTTAGCTACAATTTTGGGCATGCTGACAACAGTCAATAGATTGCAGCGTATTCCAACCCTAAAAGAAGTAATGACAGATTTACATATTAGCAAACCCTCATTTGGGTTACTTGGCTACCCAGTATTACAAGCAGCAGATATTTTAAGTTTTAACGCTAGTCTAGTACCGGTCGGAGAAGATCAGCTGTCGCATATTGAGATTACTAGGGAGCTAGCCAAGAAAGCAAATACAATTGCTGGGCAGGAAGTATTTAAACTGCCAAAGCCATATTTACAAGAGATCTCTCGTTTAGTCGGTACAGATGGGCAAGCTAAAATGAGCAAAAGTATAGGCAATACAATTCTTTTGTCTGATTCAAAAGAAGATGTCAAAAAGAAGGTGATGGGAATGTTTACTGATCCAAATCGGGCCAAGGCGACTGATCCAGGAAAAGTAGAAGGAAACCCTGTCTTTCAATATCACGACGCCTTTAATGAAAATAAGGCTGAAGTTACTGATTTAAAGAAGAGATATAAAAAGGGAGAAGTAGGAGATGTAGAAGTGAAAGAGAAGTTAATTGTGGCTTTAGAAAAGATTATTGAACCAATGAGAAATAAACGAGCTAAATTAGTAGACGCGCAATTAGAAAAGATATTAAATGAAGGTACTAAAAAAGCTCGAGCTGAAGTACAGAAAACTTTGATGGAAGTTAAAAAAGCTATTGGTATAGGTTTAAATGAGTAAGATTGTTCATCAGCCAGTTTTGCTTGAAGAAGTATTATCATTTCTGTCTCGGGGCGGAATTTTTGTTGATGGTACTTTAGGTTCGGGTGGACACAGCTTAGAAGTTCTAAAACAAAGCAAACTTAAAGTTATTGGTATTGATCGAGATCCCGATGCAGTTGACAGAGCCAAAGATCGCTTAAAAAAATACAAAGAACGAACGGAGTTCTGGGTTGGCTCGTACGCCGATTTAAAAATTATCGCCAAAGATAAACTGAAAGATGTTTCTATGGTGCTTTTAGATCTGGGCTACTCCTCAGACCAAATGTCCGATGCCCAAAAAGGATTATCCTTTATGAAAGATGGACCGCTAGATATGCGCTATGATCAAACAGATTTATCTCTGCTTTCAGCTGCCGATATAATTAATGGATGTAATAAAATTGAGTTAGAGAGAATTTTAAAAAAATATGGAGAAGAGAGGTTTGCTAAACGAATTGTTAATAGAGTGTTAGATATTAGGAGAGATCATCGAATAAAAACAACAAAAGAATTAAGAGAGATTGTTGAGAGAGTGGTACCTATACCTAGAAAGAAAAGTAAGATTAATCCGGCTACTAAAACATTTCAAGCGCTAAGAATTGCAGTCAATAAAGAGCTAGATGAGCTGAAGTTATTTTTAGATGATGAGGTGCCGAAGTTGCCAAAAGGTTGTGTAGTGGCTATTATCAGCTTTCATTCCCTTGAAGATAGATTAGTAAAAAGATCTTTTAAAAATTATTGTATAAAGAAGAGTTTGGAGGATGGAACTTATGAAAAGCCAATTGCGGTTTTATTAAATAAAAAGATTATTGTTGCAGGAGATATTGAGGTGTCTAGTAATGTGCGCTCCCGTAGTGCTAAAATGAGAGTGCTTAAAATTATTTAATGGCATTGAGAAGTTGGCGAAGTATTCAGCTGCAACAGAAGAAGCGAAGACAAAAGATAATTGTTTACGCAGTAATATTTTTAATTGTAATAATATTTTGGCCGAGGGGTGAGAGAAAAGTATCGGAGCCAAAAGTCGAAGCACCCACTGTCGATGAGAACTTTATAGTCTTTATTCATCCTGGAGATGGGGGAGATGAGCTAGGAGCGGTGTACCCGCAAAATAGTAAAAGCCCTGAGATAGTTGGTAAAGATTTAAATCTTACTATTGCTGAGGCGGTGCAGAGAGCTTTGACGAAAGAGGGTGTCAATTCAATATTATCAAGGCAGAGTGATGTGTTTGTGAATGCGCTAGAGCGAAAAGAGAAGGCTGAACAGATTGGTGCAGATTTGTCGATAGCTATATATATTAATGAATATTATAATGATCCGCTGTATACGGGTTTTGAGATAATTGATTATAAAAAAGTTGATTGGTCCCAAAACTATAAGCAAAGAGTCGCTTTCTCTCGAGAATTGGAAACTGCCCTAACAGAAAGATTAAATAGCTTTGATGTTACTAGTAGGGGAGTCTTTACTCGTAATTCTGCTTTTGTAATAGATGCGCCAACAATAGTAATTTTACCGGGGTTTATTTCTAACGATGCGGAGCGGACTCGCATCATAGATGAAGAGTATCAGTGGCAGGTGGCTAATGCTGTTACAGACGCCGTAATTTTATACAGAGATGATTTGCGCTGGCGTTCTGACGAAGGATTCAGTGAGGAAGCAGAAGAAGTAACCGATAGGCTCTACCTGCCTTTCTAGCTTGAGAAAATTGGTTAAACAGAGTAAATTAACAGAGTAATGGCGAAAATAATTATCAATACAGATGGTGGTTCAAGGGGAAATCCTGGGCCAGCGGCAATTGGCGTAGTCATTACGCAAGGTGATGGTAAAATTGAAAAAAAGAAACGATTTATTGGTATTGCTACTAATAATCAAGCCGAATATAGAGCACTACTTTTTGCCTGTCATTTATTAGAAGGAAAGGTAAAGAGTAAAGATGAAGTGGAGTTTGTCCTAGACAGTGAGCTGGTTGTCAAACAGATGAAGGGTGAATATAAAGTAAAAGACAAAAATTTGGCAGTAATTAAGATGAATGTTGAGAATTGTTTGAACCTATTAAATATTAAAACTAGTTTCAAACATGTGAAGAGAGAAAAGAATAAAGATGCAGATGCTCTTGTAAACGAGGCTTTAGATAATGCTTGAGGTAAAGGTCAGACCAAACTCAAAACAGAATTTAGTTGAACAGATTGCTGACAATCAATTTTTTGTACAAACTACTGCTAAGCCCAAAAACAATGAAGCCAATAGAGCAGTGCAGGCTCTTTTAGCTGACTATCTAGATATTCCTAAAAGCAAAATTTGGTTAAAAAGGGGAGAGGGAAGTAAAATAAAATATTTCGAAATAGATGAATAAGGATAACAAAAACAATCAAGTAGTGGAAGCAGAACTCAAGGTTTTAGATTTTTGGCAAAAGAATAAAATATTTGAAAAATCTGTAAATAACCGACAAGGCGCTGAACAATTTGTTTTTTATGAGGGTCCCCCAACCGCAAACGCCAAAGCGGGAATTCATCATATGATTTCGCGAGCTTATAAAGATGTTATAGCTCGTTATCAAACTTTGCAGGGAAAGCAGGTTAATCGTCGAGCTGGCTGGGACACCCACGGATTACCCGTTGAAGTGCAAGTAGAGAAAAAACTTGGTTTAAAAAATAAGCAAGATATTGAGAACTTAGTAAAAGGAGATGTCAAAGAGAGCATCAAACTTTTTAATAAAAAATGTCGTGAAAATGTTTGGAAAAATATTAAGGATTGGGAAGAGTTCACATCTAGAATGGGCTACTGGCTAGACTTAGAAAATCCTTATATTACATACGAAAAAGAATACATAGAAGAACTTTGGGGAATAATCAAAAAGGTTAATGAGCAAGGATTACTTGCAAAATCGCATAAAGTTGTTCCCTACTGCGCGCGTTGCGGAACTCCCCTTTCAACTCACGAAGTAGCGCAGGAGTATCAAGACATCGTCGATAAAACTGTTACGGTAAAATTTGAATTAAAAGATGAGCCGGGCACTTTTATTTTGGCTTGGACTACTACTCCGTGGACTTTACCCGGAAATGTGGCTTTAGCGGTAAGTCGTGATATTGAGTACAGTAAAGTTGAAAGCGAGGGAGCTAAATATATATTGGCGACCGAGCTTGTTGAGTCTGTCTTTAAAGGAAAAGAAGTTGAAAGTTTAGAAAAATTAGTGGCCCAAGATTTAATTGGCAAAACATATAAATCTTTATTTAGTGTTGATAAATTAGTTAAGGCAAAAAATGTTCACCAAATAATTACGGCCGATTTTGTAACCACGGAAGAAGGTACGGGAGTTGTACACACTGCTGCTATGTATGGAGTAGATGATTACGAAGCCGCTAAAGCTCAAGATTTACCGCGCATTCATACAGTCGGCGAAGATGGCAAGTTCTTGACAATTGTAAAGGAATTCGCGGGCCTTGATGTACATGAATCAACAGACCAAATAATTGCGGCCTTGAAAGAAAAAGGATTGCTTTTCAAGCAAGAACAGTACAAACATAGTTATCCTTTCTGCTGGCGATGTAAATCTAAACTGTTATATTACGCCAAAGACTCTTGGTTTATTGAGATGACCAAATTGAAAGATCAGTTAATTTCTAACAATCAAAAAATCAACTGGATTCCAGCCCACTTAAAAGACGGACGGATGGGTGAGTGGCTGAGAGAACTTCGTGACTGGTCATTCTCTAGAAATCGCTATTGGGGCACACCATTGCCTGTTTGGACTAACAAAACTAGTGGTAAGCACATAGTTGTAGGCTCTGTCGAAGAGTTACGACAGCAGGCTAAAGACAAGTCTATGGTGCCGGAAGATTTTGACCCGCATAGACCTTTTGTTGATGATGTTATTTTACAAGATTCAGATGGCAACGATTATAATTTCGAAGGAGTTATCTGTGATGTCTGGTTTGACTCAGGCGCAATGCCTTTCGCCTCAGGTGAAGACAAAGCCGGCCGTTACCCAGCTGATTATATTTCTGAAGCAATAGATCAGACGCGCGGATGGTTTTATACTCTACAGGCTGTCGCGGTGTTAATGGGTAAGGATAATCCTCCATATTTGAATGTTATAAGCTTGGGTCATATTAACGATGATAAGGGCAAGAAGATGAGTAAATCTTTAGGCAACATTTTAGACCCAATGGCCACGGCGGAGGAATTTGGTATGGATGCCATAAGACTGTTTATGTACTCAATGAATCAACCAGGCCAGACGAAGCGTTTCTCAATGAAAGATTTGACTACATCCTATCGAAAGAATCAGATGCTATTAATGAATGTGCTAAATTTCTATTTAACCTATAAGCCTGAGAAATTCAGCTACAAAAAAACTTTAAAATCTAAGAATGAACTTGATATTTGGGTTGAATCCTTAGTCGATAAGTTAGCAGAGGAAGTGAGTATGGCTATGGATAACTATGATATTACGGCTGCTTCTCGTTTGATAATAGAATTTTTACAAGATTTATCTTTATGGTATATCAGGCGCAGCCGCGAGAGAAAGACAGATGAGTTTTTCAACACTCTTCATTCTGTACTGCAAAGTTATGCCACAATAATTTCACCGTTCACACCATTTATGGCGGAACATGTTTGGCAAGAACTAAAAAATGACAAAGATATTGAGTCAGTTCATCTTACAGATTGGCCAAAAGACCGGAAGGTTAACGAAAAAGCTTTAGTCAAAATGAATTTAGTGAGAGATGTAGTTGAATTAATCCATATTAAAAGACAAGAGGTGAAGATAAAAGTCAGACAACCTTTAGCTAAAGTGGTTGTAAAAAGTGATGAGCAGCTCAGTCAGAATGAACAGGAGATGATTTTGCTAGAAACGAACATTAAAAAATTAGAGGTAAAAGTGGCAGACAAGTTAGCAGTTGAGCTTGATACGAAATTAACTCCAGAACTAAAGGAAGAAGCAGACGAGCGTGAAATTACTAGAGCATTTCAATCTGCACGCAAAAGTGCAAAATTACAACCTAGCGAAAATGCCAATCTAAAAATAATGAATAATTCAAATTTTTCTGAAGTCGAAATTACAAAATTAGCTAAAGATGTAGATTTAAATGCTAGCTTTGATGAAAACGAAAAAGAGCGAAAAATTTCTTTAAACGATAATAAAACAATTTCGTTTGAGATTAACTAATGTTCTCAAAGTTTAAAACCGCTGATATTTGGCTACTATTACTGCCCCTCTTTTTAGCAGGATTAGGAATTGCAGTTATCTATTCTATTACCCTAACTTCGACTGGAGCATCGTTGGCTATCAGACAGTTTGTTTCTGTAATACTAGGATTAATAATTTATTTCTTCTTTACATTTATAGATTATAGAGCGATAAGATCTTGGGCTTGGCCGTTCTTTGTCCTCACATTGTGTTCACTTTTATTAGTAAGAATTTTCGGCCAAACCACTTTCGGTTCTCAGCGCTGGATTGATTTTGGCTTCTTTCAGTTTCAGCCAAGTGAGCTTGCTAAATTAGCAGTCATCTTTGTTTTGGCTACCCTATTCACAAACAGAGTAAAACGCATTCATTCAAGGCGGTTGTTTATGGGAATACTGCTCACCCTTATTCCTGTATTCATGGTTCTCACACAGCCCGATTTAGGCTCAGCAATAGTACTAAGTTTAACCGGATTTTCGGTCATGGTGGCGGCTGGAATTTCAAAAAAACAGTGGTTAGGGTTTATTATATTCGGATTAGTAATGGCTTTAGCAGCGGTTTTGGCTTGGAACAATGTCACTCCCTTCAAAGGGTTAGTGAAGGATTACCAGCGAGAGAGAGTGATAACTTTTATTAATCCTGATTTAGACCCTTCTGGCGCCGGATATAATGTTTTACAGGCTGTTATTGCTGTTGGTTCTGGTGGCATTTCGGGAACAGGTTTAGGTTTTGGAAGTCAATCGCAATTGAACTTTTTACCAGTTGCTCACACCGATTTCATCTTTGCCTCTATTGCTGAGTCTTGGGGTTTTGTTGGTTCAGTTTTCGTTCTTATTTTGTATGGTTTGTTAATAGGAAGGATAATTAACGCCGCCACCATAGCAAAGGATGATTTTTCAATGCTTCTATGTAGTGGAATAGCCGCCATGATGCTTATTCAGCTGATTATTAATGTTGGTATGAATTTACAGTTATTACCAGTTACGGGTATTACACTGCCTCTAATAAGTTTCGGTGGTTCCTCTATGTTGACTGTTATGGCAGCTCTGGGTATCGTGCAAAGTGTGGTTGTTCGCTATAAGCGTATAACTTTTTATTAGTGTTTAAGACTAGACAATCCTCTTTACATTTGGTAGCCTATATTGGTATGAAAAGAGCAGTAATACAAATTGGTGGAACCCAGCACTTAGTAGCTGAAGGAGACAAAATTTTTGTTAACCGAATTAGCGTTAAAGAAGGCGATAGTTTTGATATAGAAGATATCCTAAGCATCGTTGAAGATTCAAAAACAAAAGTCGGTAATCCTACAGTTTTAGGTGCGAAAGTAAAAGCTAAAGTTATTAAACATTCCAAGAGCAAGAAGATAACGGCGGCAAAGTTCAAGCCCAAAAAAAGATATTATAGAAAGCTTGGTCATAGACAAGATATTACAGAGCTGGAAATTCAAAACATTGTATGAAGAAATCTCCAATCACAACCTACTTTACTGGAGTAAAGACAGAATTTAAAAAGGTACAGTGGCCGACGAAGAAACGGTTTCAAAGAAGTTTTTGGGTAGTGATTTTGAGTATAGCAATGGCTACAGTAGCTGTGTTAATTATCGATTTCGCATTACAATTAATTGTTAAGTCAGTATTAATCTAATGAGTGAAGAACAAAATCAAAACTTGGATGAGGAGAAAATTTTAACTCCCGAAGAAAAGGCTAAAAAAGCTAAGCTTTCTGATGAAGGGGAAGATGCGCAGAATATCATTGGACGCTCTATTGGTCGTCAGTCAGGGGAGAGAAACTGGTATGTTATCCATACCTATTCAGGCTTTGAAGAGCAAGTAGCTGAAAGTTTAAAGCAACGCATTGAGTCACTAAGTATGGGTGACAAAATCTTTGATGTTTTAGTACCAATTGAGCGCCAAGTAGAGATGCGAGGTGGAAAAAGAAAAACAGTTGAGAAGAAAATTTTCCCCGGTTATGTTTTGGTAGATATGGTTGTCACAGATGACTCATGGTATATAGTACGAAACACTCCAAATGTTACTGGATTCATTGGTTTTGGCGTTCGTCCAACTCCGTTAGCAAAGACTGAACTTGACGAGATATTTCGTCGTATGAGTGTGGAAGACCCAACTGTAGAGATTGACTTAAAGATAGACGACTTGGTTAGAATTGAAGATGGAGCACTAAAGAATTTTGAAGGCAAGATTACAGATGTCGACGCTAAGAAAGGAAAGGTTAGGGTATTAGTTTCAATGTTTGGTAGAGAGACTCCAGTAACTCTTGATTATTTACAGGTTAAAAAGATGTAATTATGGCTAAAGAAATAATGGTACAACTGAAGTTACAGATTCCGGGTGGCAAAGCTACTCCAGCGCCTCCTGTTGGTACAGCACTTGGTCCACATGGCATTGATATGAATGCTTTTGTAACTCAGTTTAATGAAAGAACAAAAGATCAAATGGGCACCATTATGCCAATAGATATCACTATCTTCAAAGATAGAAGTTTTGAGTTTGTTGTTAAATCATCGCCAGCGGCTGTTTTAATAAAAGAAGCTATTAAATTAGAGAAAGGTTCAGGTAATCCCAAGGCTGAAAAAGTCGGAAAGATTTCTCAAAAAGATATAGAAAAAATCGCTGAAATAAAAATGGAAGATATCAGTGCTAGAGATATGGAGCAAGCAAAGAAAATTATTGCTGGTACTGCTCGCAGTATGGGCGTTGAGGTCGAAAAGTTCTAATATTTTTGATAATAAAAAAAGTCGTTTCATCTACCAATGCTTGAGTCAGAGAACTGACTCTACGATGCCAAAGGAGGGGCTAAAAACATCGCGAGCATTGGCAGGCGAAACGACTCTTTATGCATTAATATTTAATCAAAGATATTAGTGTTTGTCAAGATTTGAAATTATATTATATGCAATAGTATGCAAACTTATGAAACTATTGAATTAGAGAATGGACAGCATAACTACTACCAATTACTCAGGTATTTAAAAAATCACGGTTACAAAAGGGTAGATGTTTTAGATGTGGCTGGAGAATATAATGTTCAGGGAGATCAGATAACTATTATTCCAGCGGAGACAAATTCTGTAACAAAACTAGATTATTTTGGCGACCAGCTTGAGAACATAAAAGAAAAGAAAAGCCAACGCCATAAAATTGAACTAAAAGACAATCGCTTAATTACGGAAGATGGGATTGTAGATATAGATGGTTACTTAGTACATCCTCAATTTGGCATTGCTTTATATAGAGGAAGAAGGATTAAAAAATACAGTGGTCGAAATAAACCTTTCTTGTGTTTAGAGTATGCGGGAAACGATCAAGTGTATTTTCCCCAGAAAAGAGAGTCAGAGCTAATGCCATATTACGGCAAGAAGACACCGAGATTGACGCGTTTGCATTCAGCTGCTTGGACCAAAACAAAAAAAAGGATTGAGAAAGATATATATGAAATTGCACAAAACTTAATTATTATTCAGGCAAAAAGAAAATTAGTTGAGCGACCAAAATATCAGCAGGCAAAAAAATGGCAGAAGATGCTTAATAAAAGTTTTGCCCATATTTTAACTAAAGACCAAGTACGGGCGCAAGCAGATATTAATGTTGATTTGAGCGAAAGACCTGAGCCAATGGATAGGTTACTAACTGGTGATGTAGGATTTGGAAAAACAGAGGTCGCCATTCGTGCAGCTACTAGTGTTATAGAAAGTGGTAAGCAGGTCTTAGTGTTGGTGCCGACAACTGTATTAGCCGAGCAGCATTATCATGTTTGGTCTGACCGATACAAAGACTTTCCAGTCAAAATAATAAAAATGAGTCGTATTTCAAAAACTACAAAAGAAGAGATTAATAAAATCAATACTGGCAAATACGACTGCATTATAGGTACGCACAAGGTTTTTTCTCGCGAACTGAATTTTGATAATTTAGGATTATTAATAATTGATGAAGAGCAGAGATTCGGTGTCAAGCAAAAGGAATACTTTAAAAGTTTAAGATCTAAAATTGATGTCTTATCACTGACCGCGACGCCAATTCCGCGCACGCTTTATATGGGACTTTCAGGATTAAGAAATATGAGTACTATTAAAACTGCGCCTGGGCAAAGAAAAGGAGTGCAAACAAAAGTTACTGCCTATAATAAAGAAACGATATTCAATGCTATAGACAGGGAGAAAAAAAGAGATGGACAAATTTATTATGTGCACAATAGAGTGCAAACTCTGCCTTCAACACTAAGACGAATAAAAGATATGGTTGAGCCTCATTATATGCTCAGTAAATTTAGATCTAGCAAAAAAATATTGCGCTATGCTGTGGCTCATGGGCAAACGCCATCTAAAAAGCTAGAGAGAATTATGCATCAATTTTTCTCAGGCGAAATTGACATGTTAATTACTACTTCAATTATAGAGAACGGTCTTGATAATCCTAACGCCAATACATTAATAGTTGAGAGGGCAGAGAACTTTGGTTTAGCCGATTTATATCAACTGCGAGGTCGGGTGGGAAGACGCGACAAACAGGCTTACGCTTTGTTAGTGATAGGGGATAACCCACTAAAAGGAGAGAAGAATATTTCAGCTACTGCCAAAGCGCGGCTAGAGATAATTGCCGATTCAGCCAAAATTGGTGACGGCTGGAGTATAGCACTGAAAGATTTAGAAATTCGTGGAGCAGGCACACTGCTTGGAAAAAGGCAGCATGGCAATATGGAGTCTATAGGATTAGTCCTATATTCAAGATTATTGAAACGAGCAGTAGAAAAGATGAAGATTGGTTCATCAAAACTTAATCTATCTTCCGACATAGTTAATTTGTGGAAGAGCTAAATAATAAATATTTTTTAGATCGGTTTTTAGAGGTTGACCCAATCTTAAAGCATCTATATATAGAAGGCAGCCTAGCTGCTGGTCCATATTTAACTGTGGTTGGTCCTAGAAAGCCCACGAATTACTCTGTAAGCGTCATAACTCAGTTTATTGCAGCGGTGGCACCTTACTGTACAGTTGTGTCTGGCTTGGCCTATGGCATAGATATACTAGCTCTAAAGACAGCCGTTCATAACGGTGGAAAAGTTTTGTGTATTTGTCCGACAGGAATTAACAATATTCAGCCTACTGCCCATAAAAATTTTATATCCTATATGTTAGTGCAAAAGAAGGGAGCGCTAATTTCGGAGCATAAAAATGTAAAGCATATTTATAAGAATTTATTTTTATTAAGAAACAGACTTTTAGCGGCCGCAGCAGATGTGGTTTTTGCGCCCGAAGCGGCTTTTAAATCTGGTACACATAATACACTTAAACAGGCGGTCGATTTAAATAAAATTGTTGCTACGGTGCCGGCCGAAATATACAGTCAGAAACATGAATTAACGAACAAATTATTAAGCACTGGAGCACAAGTTATTCTGCATCCTGATGATATTTTAGGATTGCTGAATCTTGATACAAAAATTAAAAAAAATGATGAAAGATACAAATTATTAATTGAAGTATTAAAAACAGGTGAGTTTGAGCCAACCAATATTCTTGATAAGCTAAACATTAGCGTTGGTGATTTCGCCTCTCTCATTTTAGAAGCAGAGGCAGATAAAATCTTACAACGAGACGAGACGGGAAAAATTTTTCTTGTCTAGCGTCAAACTATTTGTTAATAATTGTTATGTTATATGAGTAAAAAAGAAAATCTAGTTGTTGTTGAGTCTCCATCGAAAGCAGGAACTATTGAAAATTATTTAGGGTCAGATTATAAAGTTGTAGCCAGCTATGGTCATGTCAGAGATTTACCTAAGTCAAAATTAGGTGTTAATGTTGAGAAAAATTTTGAACCTGAATATATTGTTCCGCGTAAAAACTCAAAGAATGTTACTGCGCTGAAAAAAGAGGCAAAGGGTGTCAAGACTATTTGGCTAGCTACTGACCCCGACCGCGAAGGAGAAGCAATTGCTTGGCATGTCAGTGAAGTTCTCAAGGCCGATAATAATAAAGCAGAAATAAAAAGAATCACTTTTCACGAAATTACTAAGCCGGCTATTTTAGAAGCCATTAAAGTACCAACAGATTTAGATGAAAAGAAAATTGATGCCCAGCAAGCTCGTCGAGTACTAGACCGCTTGGTTGGCTACACTTTATCGCCCCTTTTATGGCAGAAATTGTTTAAAGGGTTATCAGCTGGCCGAGTTCAATCTGTGGCTTTGAAATTTATTGTAGATAGAGAGAATGAACGAAAAGCTTTCAAATCAAAAAAATATTGGTTAATTGAAGCAACTATTGAAAAAGCCAAAAAAGAATTTATCGCCAAGTATGCTGGAGAAAAAAAACAAAAATATAAAAAAGATGAGCACTTTATAGAAAAAGTAGAAGTTAGTGAGAAAACGCTCGAACAGATTAAAAAAGCTAAATTGATAGTTGACGATGTTGATGAGCAAGATCAATTCCGTCATCCTAAACCACCATTTATCACTTCTACACTGCAGCAAACCGCAGCCAATGCCTTAGGCTTTTCTGCTAAAAAAACAATGGTAGGTGCTCAGAAACTATATGAATCTGGGCACATTACTTATATGAGAACCGATTCACATAACTTAGCTACCTCAGCAGTGCAAGAAATTAGAGCAGTTATTCAGAAAGAGTATGGCGATGAATTTGTGCCAGAACAGGCCAATGCTTATAAATCTAAAAGATCTGCTCAAGAAGCGCATGAAGCAATTAGACCGACTCATGTTCGTACCTTGCCCGAAACTGTGGCTTCAAAAATTGGCAAAGACGAAGGTCGACTGTACGATTTAATTTGGCGTCGAGCCGTGGCTTCACAAATGAAACCAGCAAAAGTTAAAAAAACATCTGTTTCAATTTTGGCTGATAAACATTTATTGAAAGCTAACGGATTAAGATTACTATTCGAGGGTCACTTTAGGGCTTTAGGTAAAACCACCAATGAAGTAATGCTGCCGATATTGAAAAAAGGCGATAAAGTTGACTTAAAAGACATTAATGCACAAGAGCATGAAACTGAACCGCCCGCTCGTTTTAATGAAGCATCCTTAATTAAAATTTTAGAAGAGTCTGGCGTTGGTCGTCCATCTACCTATGCTCCAACTATTTCTACACTCTATAATAGAAACTATATTATAAGAGAAGGAAAAGCGTTGGTGCCACAAGATATTGGTTTTAAAGTTATTGAGCTTTTAGCAGAGCATTTTCCAAATATTGTTGATGTAGAGTTCACTGCCAAAATGGAAGAAGATTTAGATGAAGTGGCTGAGGGGAATAAAAAGTGGCAAAAAATTATAGGAGACTTTTATGGTCCATTCTCTAAGTTAGTAGCTAAAAAAACTGATGAGATTGAAAAAGTCGTTTCTGATGAAGAGACAGATGAAAAATGCCCTAAATGTGGTAAACCAATTATTATTAAGCATGGTCGGTTTGGTAAGTTTAAGGCTTGTACCGGTTTCCCAGACTGTAAACATACTGAAAACATCGCTGATAAAGTAGATGTCACCTGTCCTATCTGCGGCAAAAAATTAGTGGCTAAAAGAACTCGTCGTGGAAAAACCTTCTTTGGTTGTGAAGGATATCCTAAATGTGATTTTGCTCTTTGGGGGTTAGACCAGAAATCTTTAGATAAGAAGCTGGCTGATTTGGCTAGTGGTAAAACTTACGGTAAAGGAAAAGGTAAAGGAAAGGGAAAAACTGCGGCTAAAGACAGAGAAGAGAAAATTGAAGTAAAGCCGGTTGCTACCCCGCATTTAGAACAAACCAAAGCAGATATCGCTTTAATAGAACAAAAACAGAAACAGAAAAACAAAGACGAAGATTAAGCTCTTTCATCTCTTTTTGCTAAAGTAAGTTTGTGAGTTCAATATTACCAAGTTCAGTAAATGAGCTGATTGAGGTTTTGTCTAAGCTGCCAGGTGTTGGCCCTAAAATGGCCTCTCGGTTGGCTTTTTATTTATTACAGAAGGGGACTGATGATATCAAACAAATCACCAGTGCTATTGAAGGAATAACGGAATCACTGCGGCAGTGTAGTGGTTGCGGTTTAATTGCAGATGCGGAGCTTTGCCCAATCTGTCAGAGTGAAAGTAGAAATAATAATCAGATATGTGTAGTTGAGAGTTCCCTTGATGTAGTAGCTTTTGAGCGCTCAAACTCATATAATGGAACATATCATGTATTGGGAGGAATTTTGTCACCAATAGACGGGGTTGGCCCTGAGCAGTTACGAATAGTACAATTATTAAACAGGCTGACCAATTTGACTGAGGCGGAAGTGATTCTGGCTATGAATCCTTCTTTAGAGGGAGAAGCAACAGCCGATTATCTCAAATCTGAAATTAACAAAGTGAATGCCAAAGTGGTGGTTACCCAAATTGCTAGAGGATTACCCATGGGGAGTGATGTCGAGTACGCTGATCCGACAACCTTGATACGCGCCCTAGAAGGAAGAAAAGAATTTTAATGAAAATATATAACACTGCCTCAAAAACGAATGAGGATATGCCAAAAGTAAAAGAGCTTTCAGTATATAGTTGCGGCCCAACAGTATATAACGAAGCTACATTAGGCAATTGGCGAACATTCTTAATGTATGACTTTTTGGTGAGGGCGTTGCGCTTTGGTGGGCAAGAGGTAGTTTGGGGAATGAATTATACAGATGTTGGGCACTTAACCTCAGATGCAGATACGGGAGAAGACAAAATTGCCAAGCAGGCCAAGTTGGAAAGAAAATCGGCCATAGAAGTAGCCAACGAGAATATAAAGAAGTTTGAGATTGATATGAAGAAGCTGAACATACAAAATCCAGATAAGATTTATCGGGCGACGGATTGTGTTGAGGAAATGAAAAAACTTATTGAGCAGCTGGCAGAGAAAGAGTTTACATATCAAACATCGGACGGAATTTATTTTAATACGAAGCAGTTTAATAAATATGGCGAGCTATCGAATCTAGATTTGGCTGGCATTAAAGAGGGAGCTAGGGTTGAAAAGAATGAAGAGAAGAAGAACGCTACAGATTTTGCTTTATGGAAATTCTCTCCAAAGGGTGAGAAGCGAGATATGGAATGGGAGAATCCTTTAGGAATTGAAGGTAAAGGATTTCCTGGCTGGCACATTGAATGTTCAGTAATGGCTATGAAATTAACGAGTGGGAAGACGGTTAACCTTCATTTAGGAGGAATTGATTTATTATCTCCGCATCATCAAAATGAGCTGGCACAAAGCGAAGCTGCTACGGGCAAGAAGTTCGTAGACATTTGGATGCACATTGAGCATCTGTTAGTAGATGGTAAGCGAATGGGGAAGAGTCAGGGAAATGCCTACACACTGCAAGATTTGAAAAAGAAAAATTTCTCACCTCTAGATTACAGATATTTAATTTGCCAAACACATTACAGAAAAAAACAGAACTTTACTTGGCAAGCATTAGAAGCTGCAAAGAGTGGCAGAAAGAAATTAGAAGAAATATTGGCTGCTGACAAATCTGAAGGAAAGGGCGAAATCAATAAAGCAGTAGTGCAAAAAATTAAAGAAGAAGTGGCGAGTGATTTGAATTTACCCAAGGCTTTGGCGGCATTACACGAGTATCTTAATAATGAAGTGTGTGAAGCGAACAAGGTAAAAACTATAAAATATTTAAATAATGAATTGTTTGCGTTTTTAAATTAATGCAATGCGTAGAAAGAAAAAAAGAAAAATTATAGCCAAGAAGAAGAAGCAGAACAGAAAGCTTTCAAAAAAGATGGAGCGTAAAATTGAGACAGTGGTAGACAAAATTGTCCATGAGTATGGTGATGTCTTGAAGAAATTAGGAGATGAGTGATGGCCCGTCGAACTGTTTATCTCACCTCAGAGCTAATGCAAGAGGTGACGCACCGTTTAGCTAAATCTTATTTTTCTGAATATAATGAACCAATTCCCACCTTTGACAAGCATATACCAGCTCTTTTAGATTCAGCCTTATCACTACCGCGAGCCACATTTGGTCGCAAAGAACTTTATCCTACATTGGCTGCTAAGGCCGCCGTTATGTTTTATGCGTTGATTAAGAACCATCCTTTTTCTAATGGCAACAAAAGAATTGCCACCACCGCGCTTTTAGTATTTTTATATTTAAACAACCATTGGCTAGATAGCGAACAAAGAGGAATTTATGTTTGGGCAGTAAGGATTGCAAAATCTAGAGCCGATGAGCGAAATGAGATACTACAAAAAATTACCAGCTGGTTAGATAAGAATGTAAAGAAGAAGAGCAAGATTAAAAATGCGGGAATATTTCGACGCATTTGGTGGGCTTTGGGCTTAATTACTCCGGTATACTGGATTCGCCGTCGTCGACAAAAAAATCAAAACCAGCCCAAAGAGAAAAAACAAAAAAACAAGCATAGACGAAGAGCTATAAGAATAGGTAAAAAAAGATCTAAGAAATAGATGCGATAGTTCGCTTTGGGGTTGACAAAACCCCTTTATTTTGCTATGATTTCTTCGATAATTACATGACAAGTTTTGGTCAAATACCTGGCTGGAGGTGGCGGATTATTGTATAACAGATCCTCAACGGCAATATCGTTAAATGCGCTTAGCGCAGAGTGATGTTGTTTCTGTTATCAGGCCTCGCCTCTGGCTAGATATTTGATCGAAAATATTATTATGAAAATTGAAGATAAAAAAATTAGGGGTGCATTTGAGCGAGCGGTAGAAGCTCGTGTTTTTGTATATATTCAGAATAATTTTGGCCAAGACGCTTTGGCTGATTTTCTGAATGTGTTGGAGAACAAGTTTGATTCTGAATCTTTAATTGATTTCGAAAATAAGTGGGAGATTGACATTATTGCCGTTTATAAAGATGTAGAATTGGAAGTTTTGCGCGAAGCTCAAGAAAAATTAAATAAAGCTATAGCTTAATTATGACATCTCAAAGTCCTGAATTTGGTGGCGGTGAGCCAATAGTTGGCCCAACTGGTGAGCTATTAATTCCTGGTGCTAATTTTGTAGCTGGTTTTGATGAATCCGGAGATTATATTGTGCAGGATGAGCCAGTAGTTGCGTCTGCGCTTACAGTACCAACTATTGAAGATTCTATAGAACCTGTTGCTGAGGGGCAATTTCAATTAACCATTGAAAGAGTTACTGGAATGGGTGAATTTTCTTATGATGAAACAGAGCAGTTGGTTCAAGTAAGAGAAATAATTGCTAACTGTGAAGATGTCACAGATATAGAAATAGACGCTGAACAAGCAGAAGTAATGGCGACAATTTTAGAAGATATTGCTATTGATGCTGTAAAGGAAATTACTGATCCAAACTTATTAGAAAGAGTCGAGGATATTATACACAGAACTAATTTCGGAATTAAAAAAATTCTTAGCTTAGGTCTTTTTGGAGCTACTCATACCATTATTGGTGGGGTAACAGGAGCGGCAGTTAGTTTTATTACCAGAAGGGAAATTAAAAGAGCCGCTATGCTTGGCGGTGCGGGAGGATTTGTTGGAGGACTTTTTGGTTTTCTGTCGGCTAAAACTACTGTAGAAAAGATAACTGCTAGAAGTTGGGCTTATAAGGGAAACGGCTTACAAAGATTTGGGGCTTTAATCAGAAATTTAGGTTCAGGTAAAGGTAATGATGTTTCGGTTTGGCATCCTTTTGCTAGATTAGTAAAAGCTCGTCAGTTAAGAGAAGAAGAGTTCTTATTGTCTAGTGAGGATATATTTGGTAATACAGAAAGTGTTGAAGAAGGTGCAGATGATGAAACGCAAGGTGAAAATTTACCAAATATGAGTGTTGGGGAAGCAAGACGAAAACTAGCTGATGCCCACCTTTACTCTACTAGATTGCAGAGGCGAGGTCAGTCAATGTCGGAGCAAGATGAAAAAACTTATCAGAGACTTTTGTTTAGGGTGTTAATTGATAGTGGATTGTCTGAGGAGGACGCTATAGTTGCTATGCAAAGTGAAATCAATTTTGCCAGACGAAGACGAAGTACAAAGACATGGATTTCTATTGGAATTGGAGTTTTAGGTGCTGCAATTGGTGGTGGGTATCTAGCAGCTCTAAGAGCTGATCATGATACAGTAACAGATGCGCCTGCTGCACCGGTACCTGCGATGGGTTATACTGCAGCTCAAGTTGAAAAAGTTCGCCAGCATGTTCACGAATTATATGAGCAATCAGCGTCTACATTAGGTACGCCTGAGAATATTCACCAAACAGTGTTTGAGCAACTAGATATTGAAGTTGCAGCGGAAAATGTTAACAGCGTTAATAGCTGTATTGAGCGATCAAGAGAAATTATTGCACAGTTGCAATTAAAAGGTCACGATGCTGGATTAGTTCACCAGCTTGAGCAACTGAATTCTGAATTCAGAGAGTTGACTGGTTCAGACACATCTTTGGAAGATGTTGATTATGCTGCCCACTCATTGCGTGCTCATCTAGCAGAGGCAATCCTTCATGAACATGGAGTAGTAGATGCTGACATTATTAATAATGCCGGTGATATTGATATACACAATTTAGCCGCTCATGTGAATGGGTTTGGTTCGAATATCGGTACTATCCACGAAGGATCAGGAACTATAATTTTTAACGCTGATAATGTTACTCAAACTGCTATGAACTCAGCTATTGAGAAAGTTTTTGGAGGAGGAGGATTCGTTGAATATCGTGTCGGTGAAGTTTTGGCAAAAGCTGGTTTGTCAGATGTAGATTTACCAGAAGGATCAGATATGAGCGGAGCATTAGATACTTTAAGAACTAGTTTTGTAGAGAGTGTAAAAAATGCTGGAACTCATCTGGCTGATAGCTGGAGTGTTGACGATTCTGGTCAGGTTCAGGTAGTCAGTGAACTATCTCAGACTTTGAATGCAAAAGTGCAATTATTCTTAAATGAAAATTGTACTGGTCACGGAATTAGTGTGAGAAATGCATTTGAGCAAAGAGCCGAAATTGTACGGGCTATTAAAAGTGCTGCTAATGAAGCTCGTGATGCTGCTGAAGCCGTTGCTCGTGAAGCCGCAGAAGATTCTACTGTGTCTGATGCTGTTGAGCCACCAGCCGTGCCTGATGCTGCAGATGCACCTCCAACCCAAAATGACGGATTTATAAATGAATTGTTTGGAATTAAAAATTCAGAGAATTCGGCTGTTGTGGATGCCCATGAAACAGCTGGAAATGTTGTTGGTGAGGGCAGTGAATCAATTGATTTAGATAGTGATAGTGCGGCTAGTGTTGAAACAAATTTATTTGATAGTGACACAACTGTCGCAGATGGAGAAATTCCTGAAGTTGATAATCCTTCTATTAATGAGGTTGATATACCCGAGTCTGTTGATTCAGATTTGTCTGTTACTGAGCATGCGCTGTATAGCGAAGACAGCGATGTCACTATTGGAGGCAATGAGCTTGATGAGCCAGAAATGACTGCGGGGAACACTTCGTTAACAACAGATGAAGCTCAGGTGGCTGGCGGTGTGGTGGAGCCTGACATTATGTCAGAGAGTTCAGAGGCTGCTCAAGCGGCTGTTCCAACAGGTGTAGAGCCTGTTGAGGAACCGTTTGAAATGAATGTTCCCGAGGACGGTTTTGACCACAGGTATTCAGGCGTTCACATTACTCCGGAAAAGATAGAAGAAGCGGAAGCTGAGGCCCAAAACTTGGCTGAAGCGCAAGTTGGGGCTAATAGTGGTTTCTAAAGAGGCTAATTGGTTGACAATAAGGTAATTTTATGTTAGTGTTACGGCATCGACAAGCTGTCTAAAAGTTGCTCTAAAAGCGCTTATAGGCGGCTGTCGGCGTCTTAGGACGCTGAACCTGAAAATCCAAAAGGATACGAGAACAAGGAGAAGGATCGAAATGCGTAATCTGCGTCTAGCGATGGCGGCGGCTATGATCGCCGTCCTGGCCTGCGCCATCCCGGCGCAGAGTGTTGAGCCCGCTGTCGGCGTTAACGCTTCGGCGCCTTTGCTCGAACAGCGGGAGGAACGAGTCAATCCCCAGATGGGGATTCCGTACCTCGCGTACACCGCTCGCCGCGAAGCGCCCGGAATGGGTCGTGAGTGGGTGGCGGTGTCACTGGCTTCGTTGAGGTCGGTGTTCGGCTGGGGAGGTGAGCTTGAAGCGCACCTCAACCTTGCCACCGAAGGCAAGGCTGTCAAACGAGCCTGGTTCCAGTTGGCTGGCAGTGAGGAGGCGTACGGCGTCTTCGACGCTGTCAACCAGGTGGTTTGGCTTCGGTACGAAGATCTGGTACGAATCCAGCTCCTGTATCGGGCCAGCAACCCTGGTGAGTTTCGCCAGGTCATGCGGTTCCAGCTGGTGGTGGAGATAGAGAAGGGAGTCCGCATGACGGACACCTTTTTACTCTTTTTCCACAATGTTCGACACTCCAACCTCTGGATATCCCAGACGGTGGAGGTTGAATTCACCAACTGGCAGGGGTGGCAGCCTGCCGATGGTGGTGATGCCTTGGCTTCGGTCTTGGCTGATACACCCGTGCCGGCGGAAACGCTGCGAGAGATCGTGCGGTTCTACCGCATGGTCGGCTGGAGCAAAGCTGATCCGGTAAACGGCGGCATGGGAGCGTTTTACCACGCTCAGCGACCGCAATCGCAGCTATGGTCGAACGCTCCGTTCGTGGAAGTCAAATTCCGCGATGCGGAGGGGAGAAAGGCCAAGCATTCACCTCGCATGGTGGCGCTGGTGCTATTCGTTGACCCTGACAAGGTGGAGGAGGTTTCGACCGAATCCATCTGCCAGCCCCTGCAGAGATTCGCATCTCGGCAAGCCAGCCTAGCGCTGGTCAGGCCGGATGCGAACGGCAAAGCCTCCATCGAGCTACCCGCTGCTGTCAAAGAGCGGCTGGCTGGTAGGGCAGTCCATCCGTTGGTCCTTTACTGGACCGGGGCTGACACGTGTGATGTCATGTTCGTCATCAACCAACAGGTGATCAATGCCTGTTACGACGACATGAAGTACGCGGTGCTGGCCCATTCGGAGGCGGTGGGTGACACGCTAGCCAGTAGTGGTTTGGCGTGGCACTACGCCGAGGGCGGATTCAACGGCGACATTGTCCCCGTTCATCAGGGGACGGAGTCGCGGACGCTCGTCTGGGGCAATCCGGATGAGTCAGACCTGCTGGGCGCTTTCAGTGCCCAGCTACCTTCGCCGCCTTTGGGAGGAGAAGGGGCAGAGTGATCTGCTAACCTGGGCGAGCGGTGTAACAACCGTTCGCCTGTCCAACTGTTTGCCACACTTCGGTGGGACAAACTGAGGAATACTGAACAATCTAACGACTGAACAAAAGGAGGCCGCCATGAAGCGGTTGAAGGTAAGCGTACTGGCCATCGTCATGATGGTCATGGTAGCGC
The DNA here is from genome assembly GCA_964421635.1 of uncultured Candidatus Saccharibacteria bacterium. Classification (GTDB taxonomy): domain Bacteria; phylum Patescibacteriota; class UBA1384; order CAILIB01; family JAUSJZ01; genus CAYQWZ01. Next base: position 108,431 of record CAYQWZ010000001.1, on the reverse strand, counting down.
CGCTTGAGGCGGCGCCAATTCCGGTCAGCCTTGACCGAAACCCGCGTGTTCCGGGTGGCATTCAGAGCTTTGAAGCTCTGAGGGCTCATCTGGATTCACAGCGCGGATACAACGATGTCAGCCATGTCTTGGATCTGGCCAACGTCAACGACCGCGCTGCTCGGTTGGTTATCATGCGTGATATCACCGAGCGGATGGCAGTCGGGTTGGTAGAACCGGGCTCGGAAGAGCACGGCGTCTACCTGCTGGAGTTTCCGGCGGGCTATGTGTTCGACAACATGACCTTCGGCGATGGCAAGTCCATCAAGGATCAGGTCAAGTTGCGGCACAAGGCATGGGCGTATGTGCTCAATGTGCTCTATCCGGGGCCATCGAACGCCAAGCTCGAAGGTAGCCTTGTGATCCCTCGGGAGTGTGCCAACATGGCGTTCGGCGACAAGGTCTTCGAGCCTTGCCCTCCTGAACGTCCTGGAATTCCTGGCATCCAAGGTGAGCGAGGCGAGCCGGGAAAACCTGGTAAGCCTGGTCTGCAAGGTGATCGTGGCAAGCCTGGAGAGCCGGGTCCGCAAGGGCCTCCGGGACCGCCGGCTGAAGCCTGCACCATCGAACAGGAACAGGCCCAAGTCCAGGTGGTCAATGTCTATGTCAACGCCGCTACGGGCATCGTGCTTAGCGCGATGGTCGAACGAGACGATGTGGGCACGGTCCAGTCTGGGCCGCGACAGGTGACGGAGCGGACACGCATCAGCGTTAACGCTGGTGTGGTGCTTTTTCCCAGCCGCAAGGCTGAGAAGCAGCCTGAGCCCAAGCCTGAGCCTGAGCCCGACGAGCCGAAGCCGGATGAGCAGTGCCCTGACGAGCCACCGCCACCGGCCGGCGACCTGCCACAGCCGGATGCTCCGGAGCCCACAACGCCGGCACCCCCCGCCGCTAACCCCGGTGGACCGGCGACGGTAGGCGAGGGCCCCGACGAAGCGGTCAACACACCGCCGGCATCGGTGCCCAACCCGGACAACAGCACGGTGCCCATACCGGCGCAGGGCAGCAGTGCTGACCAAGGGAACGGTCAGGGCGCTAACGCCGCTACCGGCATCGACCGTGACGGTCAACCGCGCTCGACATCGCCGTGGACACGCACCGCGCAGCTGCGCCCCGTTGCTTCGAGCAATGGGGAAACGGTCTGGGGTTTCACCCCGACCAGCCGCTAGCGCACCGGCCGACAACAGTCGGCTGCTTTCGGAGGGCGACCCGCACAATAGGTGAAAGCCTAGCGGGTCGCCCCTTCCCCCGAATAGATAAATAACTTTATCTGCTCGGGCAGAAGTTGCTCTGATATTGACAAACAGAGCAATAACTGATTAATTAAGAACAATCATAAAAAGTATGAACATAGGTATGAAAAACATTTTAAAGAAAATTTTGGTGCCGTTTCTGGCATTAGGACTTTTAACTTCAACAGTTTTAGGTTCTAACTTTCCGTTACAAATTAAAAAGGCTGAGGCTAATCCTACTCCAATTTTCAATAATCATGCCAATGATGAGCCAACTATTCAGGTCAGAAAAGCCGGTGCTACTCATTGGTCTAACTCAGTAAATCTAAATGAAGGGGAAACTGTTCAGTTTTTCATGTATGTTCATAACACTGTCGAGAACTCAACTGCTACAAATACTAAAGTAAGTGCAAAAATTCCTACCGGTGCTTCAAATCAACATATTATAAAAGGATCAGTCTGGGCCGATAATGCTACTCGCGTAAACGAGAATGTCACTGTTAATCTTGCCAACACAGGAGAACTTCAGGTTGATACTAGCTCTGTTAAACATTATATTAACCAAAACGGTCAGTATGTTGAGCAAGCAATTGGCAATACTAACAGTCTATTTACAGATAACGGATTAAACCTAGGATCAATTAAGGGATGCTGGCCTTACTTAAGAGCCATTACCTTTTCTGCAACTTATGTGCCACACGGTAACGCTAAAATCTCAACTTATAAAGAGGTTGCTATTTCTAATATAGACAACACTTGGCATCGTGACGGAGTATCAACCACCCCTGGCAATGTAGCTGCTTTCCATGTCTATGTAGAGAATAATGGTGAGAACGGATCAGTTTTAAAAAATCCTACAGTTACAGATACTCTTGATAATAAATTAACCTACAAGCCAAATTCGTCATATATGATTACCAGAAACGATGCGGGCGTAGATGTTCGTTACAACATTTCAGATTCATATATTGCTTTTAATGGAAAAACTCTAACCTGGGCCTTTTCAGATATTCCTGCTATTCCATCTCGCGCGATCCATCTATATTTTCAGGCTACACTTGACGGAAATAACAGTTTTCCTATTGGTACCACTCGTCTATTAAACAAAGCTACTGTTGCTGGCACTTCTAACGGAAGTGCCGTATCTGCTAATACGAACCAGGTATTTATCAATGTAGTTCGAACACCAGATGCTGTTATTGACTTTGATATTGAGAAAACTGTACGAAACATAACTATAGGCAGTTTGCTGCAAGATGATGTAGCTGTTCCAGCTAACCCTGGTGACACCGTAGAATACACTCTAAGAGTAGTTAACACGGGTAACACTGCTGTTGAAGCTTTTGCTAAAGATATACTACCAGCTCATGTTGCACGCGATGGGGCTGTGTTAATTAAAGGCTCAGCTTCTCCTGAGAGTGCATATGCTCCAGTTTCTGACAGTAGAGCAAATGCATTATTTGGAACCGGAATGACTCTTGGAACTGTTCAACCTGGAAATACAAACGGTTTTGATATCCGATTCATAGTAAGGGTAAATACTTCAGGATTACCTGCAGGAACTATTACTCTTACAAACAGAAGTGAAGTTTTTACTACTAATGGAACTGAAGACACAGATAATGCCTACATTACAGTCGGCGTAACTTCAGGCTACACCGTTTCAAAGTGGGTAAGAGACCCTCGTACAAACGACTGGGCTGAAACTACAGCTACTCGAGTAAAAGAAGGCGATACCATTCGTTACCGAATTGACATTGTTAATACTGGAAACACTCAACTGCAAATTAACTCAATTCGCGATGTATTACCGCAATTCACCAACTATGTTGATAATTCATTAGTAATGGATCCTCATATTTCAGCTACGCCAATTACAGACGACGACCGTTTCTTTGCTGGAGGATTAGGAAACTTCTCAATTTACCCAGGTGTAACCAAACGCTTCGAATTTGATGTTCGAGTAATTGACTGTCCAATTCTAGGCTTACACGATTTAGTTAACACAACCTATTTAAGAGCCAATAATAATACTGCTGAGATTCACGACGCAGCTATTATTCGCCTAGAAGTACAAGCTCCTAACGGAAGTAACTTATAAAGATGAATCTATTTAAAAGCATTAAAAAGGTAGTAATTGGAGCTTTAACAGCATTAACTTTAGTTTTGCCATCTGCTGCTTTAGCTGACAATACTCCTCGCTTTAACCAATTAGATGGAGATTTAGAGTTACTGACAGGCCGCAATATTACAGCTGGTCAATCAAGTTATTCTGACCCAGTAACGGCTACAGATAACGACACAGTTCGCGTTCGAGTTTTTTACCATAACAACGCTTTAACTGACAATGGTCAAAACGGGGAAGCAGCCAGAAACACCAAAATTAGCGTAACTCTGCCAACCACTGACGCTACATCTCATGTACTGTCTGCTCGTTTATCTGCAGATAACGCAGGAGCAGTTGCTGGTACATTTGTTAATGGTCAAGAAGTTGGACAACCAGGTTTAACTATTAATACTGATAATGTAACCTCTCTAAATATGGTGTCAGGGTCAGTCAAATGGTACCCGAATGGTTCAAATACACCTACTGTGCTACCTAATGGCCAATCTGGAGATGCAATTATTACTGCTGAAGGAATCAACATTGGAGATATTACCGGATGCTGGCAGTACTCAGGATTCGTTACATTCGATGTCATAGTTAATCCGGCTGGAAACCCAGACATTGTTCGTTCAAAGAGAGCTTATAATGTTACACAAGGAGTTGATGCAACTTTAGTTAAGGCAAATGCTGCAGATACAATTGTATATACTCTAATAACTGAAAACCGTGGACAACGAGTATCAACTGCATATGTAGTAGAAGACGACATTAGTGATATCTTAGAGTATGCAAATTTTATTTCTGCATCTGATTCAGGCAGTCTAAAAGGTGGCACAGTAAGCTATCCGGCTGTAGATATTAAGCCTGGCGAAATAGCAATTCGTACATTTGATGTGCAGGTTAAACCAGAATCTGAATGGTCAGCTAACGGTAACTTCGTAATGACAAATGTCTACGGAAACCGCATTGATATTCCTATTGAGCCGCCAACAGGACGACCAGCATTAACTATTGAGAAACAGGTTAAAAATGTAACTCAAAGCTTTGACTGGCGCGATGAGGTTAACACTAAGCGCAATGATGTAGTTGAATACAGAATTCGCGTTAAGAATGTTAGTGCTGAATATGCTCACAATGTAAATATTAAAGATTTACTACAAAGCGGAATTAACTTTGAAGTTGGGTCAGTTCAGCTAGAGCGAGACGGTGTTCGAGTAGCCATTAACGATAACATTATTTCTGGCAACGGATACACCTTAAGTTCTGCCTTAAAACCTGGTGAAGAGATTACAATCTATTTTCAAGCTAAAGTTGGGTCAGGCAACAACGATGGCGACAGATTAAGAAACATCGCCACAGCTACTGCCGATGAGACAGATAGTGTTGATGCTGATGCCTTTATTAAAGTAGAAGTTCCAGCAGAAGAGAAGGAAGAAGTTGTTACTACTCCGGTAGAGCCAACCCCAATCCTTCCAATAACCGGACCAGCAGATATTGCTTTCGCTTTGTTTGCCCTTGGAACCAGTGGTGCCACAACTCTTCGCTATGCGAAGGCAAAAAAGGCTCTAGCACGGGCTGCATCAGGTATATCAGTTCTTTGAATAAGAGACAGTGAGAAATAGGAGGTTTCGTAATAACCTCCTATTTTGATTAAATGAAACTAATGGATAATAACAAGAAACGGTTAGAATCGATTGAGACTAGTTTAGACATTGGTAAGAAGCGTCAGGATTTGAAAGAGCTTGAGGCTCAAATGAATGAGCCTGATTTTTGGAATAATAATGAAATTGCTCGAGATGTATCGCAGCGGGCATCAGATATTAAAAAGATTGTAGACGAGTTTGACGCGGTTCGTGAAGTAGTGGACGAATCGAGCGAAGATATGGCTAAGTTGGTTGAAGAGGCTCTAGAGCCGCTTGAGAAGAGAGCATTACTTGGTGGGCCACATGATGACCATAACGCTATTTTATCTATCAAAGCTGGAGCTGGGGGTACTGATGCTCAAGACTGGGCGGCTATGCTGCTTAGAATGTATCAGCGCTATGTTGAGCGCGGAAAGTCAGACGATGAGGCAATAGTTGACCGCTCAAATTGGGGCATTGAAATGGTTGATTCATCTAAAGGTGAGGAAGCAGGATTAAAAAATGTCACTACAATTATTAAAGGCAATTATGCTTATGGATTACTAAAAGCCGAAGCTGGCGTTCACCGACTAGTAAGACTTTCACCGTTTAATTCAAAGAATTTACGCCAAACAAGTTTTGCCCTAGTTGATATAATTCCCCAAATTGCACAGTCAGATGAAATTGAAATAGACGAGAAAGATTTAAGAATTGATGTTTTTCGATCGTCTGGCAAGGGAGGCCAAAGTGTTAACACCACCGATAGTGCCGTAAGAATTACTCATAATCCTTCAGGAATTGTAGTTAGTATTCAAAACGAGCGTTCGCAGGGGCAGAATAAAGCCAAAGCGATGGAGATATTAAAATCTAAACTGTTAGCTAAAAAAATAGAGCAAAACAGGGCGGAAACTGATAAAGTAAGAGGGCAAGTAGATAAGAACGAGTGGGGCAGTCAAATTAGATCGTATGTTCTGCATCCTTACAAGTTAGTCAAAGATCACCGTACCAAAGTTGAGAGTAAGAACGCCGAAGATGTGCTTGACGGAAACCTATCTGTCTTTATTAACGGATATCTAAAAACAAATAAATAAGAATATGTCTAAATTTACAGATGCCATGAGCCTAGTGAAGAAGGCTAAAAAAATCCAAAAAGAATTAAAGAATACTGAAATTGAAGCGGCTGCGAAAGACGGCAGTGTGCGAGTTGTTTTCAATGGGGAGCAACATATAAAGAGCATTGAAATTTCAGAGAGTGCGCTGTCAGCCGGCAATAAGTTTCAACTTGAAAAAGAGATTGTTAATGTTGTTTCACAAGCAATTTCTAAATCACAAGCTATTGCGGCGGAGCAGATGAAAGAAGTAGCGGGCAGTCTTAATCTTCCAGGATTTTAATATGAAAATAATTGTGGGGCTGGGAAACTATAAAAAGAAATATTTCAAAACAAAACACAATGTTGGTCATTGGACGGTTGAAGCCTTGGCTAAAGAGATGGGGCTGAAATGGAAGAATATGAAGAATTATCAGCGAGCGGAAGGGGAAATTTCTGGCGAGAAAGTTATTTTAATTAAGCCAGCATCTTTTATGAATGTGTCGGGGCCAGTTGTTAAAAAAGTCTTAGCTAAAAATAATTTGACGGCTAAAGATATGATTCTGGTTTTTGATGATGTCAATGTTGATGTCGGAAATTTGCGGGTCAGAATTGACGGTTCAAGTGGCGGGCATAATGGCGTAAAATCGGTTATTGAGAGTATTGTTTTAAAAGATTTTATTCGTATTCGAATTGGTGTCGGGCCAAAACCTGAGGTCGGAAAGAAAGATAACAATATTGACGATGACGATTTAGCCGGTTTTGTTTTGTCTAAATTCAAAAAAACTGATGAGAAAAAAGTGAAAGAAGTGGTTGACAAAGCGGTTGAGTACATGCTAAGTTCAATTGGTCAAAAAGAATTTGAGCAAGTAACGATTCATATATAAAATGGCTAAGAAAGAAGAAAAAAAAGAAATCAAAAAAGAAACAAAAAAAACTGCTGTGCCGAAGGCTGGGCCAAAAGCTGGACCAAAAAAACGAACTAAAGCTAAAGCCGAAGCGGCTAAAAAAACCAAAGGAAAGAAGCAGGTGGCTAACCCGCCAAGAGACCCTCGTTCAAAGAAATACCAAAAGTTAGTCAAAGATAACGATGTTTCTGTGAAGTATCCTTTAGCAGAAGCTGCAGCGTTGGTTTTAAAAACAAGTACTACCAAGTTCAAGAGTTCTGTTGAACTACACTTAAATTTATCAAATGAAATTAGAGGCTCAGTTCAGCTGCCAAAACCAACTGGCAAGAAACGCGTTGTAGCTGAAGCTGATGACAAAACAATTGCTGAGCTTGAGAAAGGCAATGTCAATTTTGATGTCTTGCTAGCTACTCCGGCTCAAATGCCAAAGATTGCTAAGTTCGCTCGAAGTCTTGGGCCAAAAGGCTTAATGCCTAATCCTAAAAGCGGCACTGTCACGGAAGATATTGCAGGTGTTCGCAAAGAGTTAGAGAGTGGCAAAGTTGAATATAGAACAGATGACGGCAAGAATATTCATATGGTAGTAGGTCAAACTAGTTCAAATGCCGAAGAAATTGTAGCTAATGTCCAAGCAGTTATTGACGCGCTAGTTTCTACTAAAATAAAGAGCATCACACTGTCTACTACCATGGGCCCTGGAATAAAGGTCAAGCTGGTTGAGTAGAATCTACTTGGTCAAAAATTAATCCTTCTACCAAAGCTTTTATTACTTCATCCTTTGGATACATTTCCAACCTTGGGTCATAAACGGTTCTAAGTTCTATATTATTGTTATTTTCAGCAAGCTGTTTTGCTCCTTGATCAGTAATCATATATTCAATTTCATTTGGCATTTCTATTACTGTGCCAACTACTAATTGAGGATTGTTTAAAAAACCCAGTTCAAACAAAACTTTTCCAGGATTATCTAAGGTTTTTTGAATATCCTTCGTACCAAGTTTTTTATTTAAGAAAGCCCAGGTTTTCTCATTAATATTTACCGGTTTTTTCATTAGCTTGAACTTAGCAGAAAAAAGTGTCGGGGAGAAGCTCCCCGACATGAGTTGAGGATCACGACTTGCCCCGGCTGGGAGAGACCCCCATATCGCCAGACGACTGCATGTCGTCTCGAGCAGCGTGGCCTGCAGCAGCTGCCTGACTGGAGCTGGAACCGGTCATCTTGCCAACGCTAGAGGCGTTGAAAGTTGAGTTACCGGTACCCAGGTCTTTTGTGCCGTAACTAGCCTGATCACCTCCTTTCTTGTTGGAATAGTGATCAATTAAATTATAGATGACAGTACATTACAATATGATTATCTAGATAAAACCAAAAAAACCGTGCATCAGAGGGGTATTTTTGTTATATTAAAAGACAGAAAGGGGGCACACAGTGGGAATCTACTGGTGTCTGTGGCTCGGGCTGGCAGTGAGCGTCTTCAGTCTGTTGGGCATCTACAACAGCAATCGACTAGAGAGCTTCGTGCCTCGTACGGCCGAGTGCATGAGGACCAACGCCAGGGTCACTTTGGCAGTTGGGGTGGTGTTGATTGTGGTGGGTCTACCAACAGTAATGCTCATCGTTTTGGGTATCTCAGCTGTTGCATGGCTCGGAATCCAAGTGCTGGCCAACAAGCTTCAAAAGCCACCCAACCGGGCCTGACGAACTCCCCGTCGACTTCGAAAGAAGCCGGCGGTTTTTTTATTATTGTTTGACACAATCCTGCTAATTTGGTAATCTAATTCAGTAAGTCAGAGACAGCAGGCAAGCATAAGTCCTGCCGAGACGAACAGCGCGCAAATCGTGCATAATCTCTAAATATCTCTGACTTTAATAAGTCAGTTTTTTAAATGCCAAAAACAAGAGTACAAAAAGAGAAGTTAGTAAACAAGTACCACGAAGTCATTGACGGTTCTAAAATGACGGTTATTTTAGGATATAAAGGATTACCAGTAGAGGAATCAGAAAACATTAGACAGAAGTTTTTTGAAAATAATGAAGATTTCGTAATTGTCAAAAACAACTTACTAAAGTTAGCGCTAAAGAAAAACAAACTTGAACTGCCAGATGAATTCTATAGTCAACCTTTAGCTATTGCATCCTCAGCTACAGATGAAGCTCAGGTTTCAAAAGACATTAATGAATTTGCTAAGAGATTAGAAGTTCTAGAAGTTGTCGGTGGAATATACGAAGGTAAGGTGGTTGAAAAAGATATTGTGTTACAGCTAGCGTCTCTGCCTTCAAAAGAACAGTTACTTGCACAAACAGTTTTTGTCATCGCCTCACCATTGACTGGCTTGGTAAATGTAATTCGTGGTCCACTTTCAGGATTAGTTAATGTTTTGAATCAAGTACAAAGTAAAAAAATAAATTAGTATTATGGCCGAAGAAAAAGATACAAAAGAGGCTCCAAAAGAGGAGTCAAAAGAAGAAACAAAAGCAGTAGACCCAAAGTTTGCTGACTTAGTAAAAAAAATTGAAGAGATGAGTGCAGTAGAACTTTCCGAGTTCGTAAAGGTGCTTGAAGATAAATTTGGCGTTTCAGCTGCTGCTCCTATAATGATGACCGGTGGTTCTGCTGCAGGTGAAGCCGCAGAAGAAGAGGAAGCAAAAAGTGAGTATGATGTTGTTCTAGCTGACGCTGGTTCACAGAAGATAGCTGTCATTAAAGCAGTGCGTGAAATTGACCAAAACCTAGGCTTGAAGGATGCAAAAGATTTAGTTGAAGCTGCTCCTAAAACTGTAGCTAAGGCTATGGCAAAAGATGACGCAGAAGAAGCCAAGAAAAAGCTAGAAGCGGCTGGTGCCAAGGTTGAGCTTAAATAAATAAGGTGAACATAAAAACAAAACGCCCTACTTGAGGGCGTTTTGTTGTATAAATCAAATATAGTATGACTCAATATATAACTTTCTTAAGACATGCAGAAGTAGAAAATAAAAAAGAGATAATTTATGGAGCGCTCGAAGGATATTTTTTATCAGCGATTGGTGTTAAAAATACGAAGAAGAAAGCCAATGATTTAAAGAATAATCCTTACCAACTAATAATCTCAAGCCCACTAGAACGAACGAAGCAAACAGCACAAATAGTAAAAAAAGAAGCATTACCACAGATTGAAATTGAGTACACAAAAGAAATAATTGAGTGGGTATATATCACACAAGGTATGAGCCGCAGAGTTTGGAATAGTGGAAAGTACGCCAAGCTAAAAGCTATCTACGATCAAGATCCTTACCAATTGCCGGTGGAAGTTGAGGGTCAGAAGTTTGAATCCTTCGTGCAAATGCAAAGCCGGATGCAGAAATTTATTAAACAGACTTTAGCTAAAAATCTGTCTCATGTTTTAGTTGTCTCGCATGGGGATCCAATTATTGTGGCAATATGTTCAACTTTAGGAATTTCATATCATGATTTTAAGCAAAAAAATAAGGTTGACAATTTAAGCACCAATACACTTGTCTTTGAAAACAAAAAATTTAAGGAGCTAAGAGATTTACCCTAATGGAATTTAAACTAAGCAAGAAAGATGGAGGTGCTCGTTTAGGTGTGGTCAAAACCGCTCATGGAGATTTTACTACGCCCGCTTTTATGACAGTGGGTACTAAAGGATTCATCAAGACTATTAATTTTGATCAGCTAAAAAATACGGGTGCTCAAATCTTTCTGGCTAATACTTATCATCTATATTTGCGGCCGGGTCTGAAAGTAATTGAGAATGCGCAAGGATTACATAATTTTATTGGTTATTCTGGGCCAATCCTAACTGATAGCGGAGGATACCAAGTGTTTTCTTTAGGACGAAAAAGAGGTGGCAAGCTAGCTAAAATTGATGAGCTAGGAGTGACTTTCACTTCACACTATGATGGCTCAACTCACAGATTTACTCCAAAAAAAGTTATTGATATTCAAACAAAATTGGGAGTAGATATTGCTATGCCTCTTGATGATTGTGCAGAGGCGGGGGCAAATTCAGATGAGCTTAAGCGAGCTTTACAGCGAACACATAATTGGTTGGCAGAAGCAGCTATTTACTGGCGATCACTTAAGAGTAAAAAGCCGGCTTTGTTTGGTATTGTGCAAGGAGGCACAAATAAAACTTTGAGAGCTCAATCGGCAGAATTTGTAGCTAATCTAAATTTAGATGGCAATGCAATTGGCGGTCTGGCAGTGGGGGAGTCGAAGAAAAAGCTGTATGAAACAATTGAATACACTGCCAATTTATTGCCGACCAACAAACCCAGATATTTAATGGGAGTAGGTGAGCCTGAAGATATTATGCACGCTATAAAATGCGGAATAGATATGTTCGATTGTGTTTTGCCAACCAGATTGGCTAGACATGGAGTAATTTGGCAACTCAAAGGTAAAAAAGAAGACATTGATGCTTTTTGGGAATTAGACACAAAGAAACTGGCTGAAGCGAAAAAAATTACAATTGAGAAACACACTTTTCCTAAAGCAAAGTATCAAAACTCAGACGAGAACGAAGAGATCTACAATGCTCAAGAGAGAAGAGAGATCAAGCAATCCTTTATTAATCATTTATATAAAGAGAAAGAGATTGGTATTATGCAGGAATTTACTTTACACAACTTAACTTTTATTCAAAATATTATTAAACATTCGCAGAATGCAATTCGAGATAATAAGTATGAAAAGTTTTGTCAGACATTTGGTATAAAATAGATACATGGAAAATAAAATTGTGGAAAATAAAATTGGTGGGTTAGAACTACCGCCACAACCAGAGAAATTACAGCAGCCAGTTAAAGTAAACAGTAATCCTTCTGTTAAAGAGCTGGCTGTTGAATCTGAGTCTAAACAGTTAATTCCGCAAAAAATGGAAGTTAATCTGCATTCTCAAACAGAGGCTGCGACAAATGAAACATCAAAAGTTGAGCCAAACTTACAGACTACAAATGATATCAATAGCGACAGTCAGCCTAGTGTATTAGAGAATGATCTTTTTGGGCCTGAAATATAGGCCCTAATAGGTAGATTTTGGGGTAAAATAAGAAGTATGAACGACCCCTTTTTTGAAGGTGCAGCGACACAATCAAACCAGAGTGGGGTAGCTTTACTAATAATTTTTTTGGTGGCTGCTTTTTTGGTTTTTTGGTGGTTGACGCGAAAAAATAAAGCGAAATCGATTGTCGGCCAAACAGCGGCGGCGAAGAATTTGATTTTTCTAAAAATTTTAGTGCCCAAAGAGCAGGGGAGTAACGACGAAGAGAAGAAAGATTACAAAGACCTAATCTCAATATTCGAACCACTGTTAGATAGTTTGACAACAATCTTTGAAAATCCTTCAATGTTCAACAAGCCGGTTCAGCCAACATTCTCTTTAGAAATTTTAGCTAAGAATAGTGAGATATTTTTCTACATAGCAACGCCGGCTTTGCATAAAGATTTAATTGAGCGACAAATTCATTCTATTTATCCTTCGGCGCAAATTGAGGAGGCAAAAGATTTTCAACTATTTAATGGTCAGGACAAGCCTTACGATGCCGCTTACTTGGAGTTGAATCGCTCGTATATGATTCCGATTAAAACTTATCCCGATATTGAAGTCGATACACTTAACCCAATTTCCAGCGCGCTTTCTAAATTAGGGACCGAAACGAACGGTGCCGTTCAGGTTTTAATTAGACCACGACAGGCAAAATGGCAGGAAAATATTGAGAAGGCGTTGGCTGAATTAATGGATGGAAAAGATATAGAAGAAGCGAAGGATTGGAAGAGCTCGGCTGGTAATTTATTGGGAGATATTGGAAAAGAGATTGTCAGAGGAAGTGATAATAAGTCACAAGCGTTGCCGGAGCAAAAAACGGTCTCGCCAAAAAATCAGGTGTTAATTGAGCTTTTGAAAGAGAAGATGTCTGACCAAGCACTAGATGTTCAGATAAGATGTGTCACTAGCTCGAATACAGAGATTGAGGCCAAAAATCATTTGAATAATATAATATCTGCTTTTGGCCAATTCAACTCGCCAGACAGAAACGGATTTCGAGTTAACAAAAGAAAACCCGATGTCATTATTAAGGATTATATTTTTCGCCGGTTTGGCAGTTCGCCAACTATGATTTTGAACACTAAAGAGATTGCCTCTGTTTATCATTTACCGAACGCCAATGTAGATACTCCGAATATTGCCTGGCTTGGTTCGCGAAAATTATCGCCGCCATCTAATATGCCAAAGGAAGGAATTAAGATAGGGGAGTCAGTATATCGCGGAGAGACAAAGCCAATCTATATACAACCTGATGATAGAATGCGGCATCTGTTTATGATTGGTAAAACGGGTGTTGGTAAAACGGTTCTATTTGAAAATATGATTGAGCAAGATATTCAGGCCGGCCATGGCGTTTGTTACATTGACCCTAACGGTGATGCTATTGAATGGATTTTAAGTCGCATTCCAAAAGAGCGAGCAGAAGATGTTGTCTATTTTAATCCGGCAGATACAGGCAGACCGTTTGGCTTAAACCTGCTAGAGTGGAAAAAACCGGAAGATAAAGACTTTTTAGTGCAAGAGGCAGTCTCAATGTTTTATAAACTGTTTGACCCTAATCAGACAGGAATTGTCGGGCCACAGTTCGAGCACTGGCTTAGAAATGCAGCACTAACTTTAATGAGTAATCCGGAAGGGGGAACCTTGGTTGAAATTCCACGCCTATTTGTTGATAAAGAGTTTGAAAAAGCCAGTGTAGCGCATGTGACTGACCCAGTAGTTAAAGCCTTCTGGGAGAAGCAGATGGCTCAAACCTCAGCTCAAAGTAAAAGTGAGATGTTAAATTATTTCGTTTCCAAGTTCGGTCGTTTTATGACTAATGATATGATGCGCAATATTATTGGCCAGCCGCAGAGCAGCTTTGATTTTCGAGAGATAATGGACAATAAAAAGATCCTTCTAGTTAATTTGTCTAAAGGATTAGTAGGGGAAGTGAACTCACATCTTTTGGGAATGATCATTGTTTCTAAATTACAGCTGGCGGCATTTTCACGCCAAGAAGTTCCAGAGAGTCAGAGAGTACCGTTTTATCTGTATGTTGATGAGTTTCAAAACTTTACCACTGAAACTTTTGCCACAATTTTATCTGAGGCTAGAAAGTATAAATTGAGTTTAAATATTACTAACCAGTATATTGCTCAGTTAACGGAAGAGTTGAGAGATGCGGTTATTGGTAATGTTGGAACATCTGTTGTGTTTAGAGTTGGCGCTACCGATGCAGATTTTCTAACCAATGAGTTTGATGGTATTGCTATTAACGATATGACTAGCATTGAAAAAAGATATTTTTACTTAAAAACCTTAATTGATGGAGCACCAACTAATCCTTTTACAGGCAAGTCAAGCGACTGGAACGAAGGGGGCAGCGAGAAATTAGGAGCAGCAATTAAAGAGCTTTCGCGACTAAAGTTCGGAAAAGATGGTAAAGCTGTCTCAGAAATGATATTAAAGAGAAGTAGGATTGACCAGATTCCAATTAACGATAATAAAGAAGAGAACCAAATATTGTCATGAGTGCAGCAGCAATTTTAGCGGGTATCATAGTAGCCATTATATTGGTAACTCCTTTTATTGCTTTTAATTACTGGTTAAAATCTAAAAAACTTGCTCGCCGGTCAGACTTCTTAGAATCCTTAACCTTCATTACTCTAAAAATTGATGTGCCGCGTAATAATGAGAAAACCCCTCTGTCAGCGGAACAGTTCTTCTCATCTATTCATGGGATACTGCGAGACGACAATATTATTCAGGAGCATATTAGCTTTGAAATTGTATCCACTGTTAATTATATTCAGTTTTATATCTTTTTACCGGTGCATCTACAAGATTTCGTAGAGGGCCAAATTTATGCTCAATACCCTGATGTCAGCATAGAAAAAGTTGATGACTATACCAAATCTGTCGATGTGCAGAATATGACCATTGCGTTAACTGAAATTGGTTTGAACAAAGAAGATGTGTACCCAGTTAGAACCTTTAATAATTTCGAGGTTGACCCATTAGCAGCAATTACAGCCGTGCTGTCGAAGCTGGCGAATCAAGAGCAGGTTTGGTTACAGCTAGTAATGAAGCCGGTAAATGATGACTGGCAAAAAAAAGGATTAAACTATATTAAAGCTGTCAAGTCAGGAAGTATAGGAAAAAAGACAGGTGTAGGGCATTCAGCCTCAAGATTAGCTCAAGATGTATTTAAAGAGATTATCACACCTGGCTCATCGGGTGGTGGGGGAGACGATGGACCGAAAGAGTTGGCCGGCCCTGTTAGTGAGGCAATGAGCGGAATAGAGACTAAAGTAACAAAGCTTGGCTATGAAGTAATTATTCGAGCAATTTCCATTTCTGATAATCCTCTTAACGCCAAAACTAGACTGCAAAGCTTATTGGGAGCCTTCAAGCAGTTTAATACTACGAATATGAACGGATTTAAGAGTGGGGAAGTGAAGGTTAACGATGCCAAGCTATGGTCTGAATATGTGAATAGAAACCTTGAGAAGAAGGGGAATATATTTAATACAGAAGAATTAGCGTCAATTTACCATTTTCCAAATCAAAGTGTAATGACACCCAATCTGACTTGGGCAGGTAGTAAAAAAAGTGAAGCTCCAGTCAATCTACCAATAAAAGGGGAACATGATGATGATCAAATAACGCTACTTGGCCGAACCGACTTTAGAAATAATGAGAAAGAGTTTGGTATTAAAATGCTAGACCGCCTGCAGCATGTCTACATTATTGGTAAATCTGGTGTGGGTAAATCTAAGCTGATGCTCAATATGATTAAGGATGACATTGATGAGGGCAGGGGAGTTATTGTAGTTGACCCTCATGGAGAGCTAGCAGACGAAACTATTGCTATTGTGCCGCCATCGAGAATAGATGATGTAGTTGTCTTTGACCCAGCAGATAGAGAGTTCCCAATTGCTTTCAATCTGCTTGAACAAGTAGATGATGACTTTAAGGGCATGGTGGCTTCGGGCTTTGTAGGAATTTTTAAAAAGATCTTTGGCTACTCTTGGGGCCCTCGACTCGAGCATATCTTGCGCAATACGGTTTTGGCTTTGCTCGATTATCCTGATTCGACAATGCTTTCAATTCCAAAAATGTTAACTGAAAAAGCTTTTAGAGAAAAAGTTATAGATTATGTTAAAGATCCGGTCATTCAAGATTTCTGGGTCAATGAATTTGGCGCCATGGATCAAAAGTTCCAGTCAGAAGCAGTTAGCCCTATTTTAAACAAAGTTGGTCAGTTTTTATCTACTCCAACAATCCGTAATATTGTTGGTCAGAAACGAAGCTCTATTAATGTTAGAGGCATGATGGATAAACAGAAGATATTTATTGTAAATCTTTCGCGCGGTAAAATTGGTGAAGATAACGCTGCCCTTATGGGTGCCATGATGATTACTAAAGTGCAGCTAGCTGCTATGAGTCGTGCGGATGTCACTCGTGAGGAGCGCCCGGAATCTTTCTTATATGTTGATGAATTCCAGAATTTTGCCACTGAATCTTTCTCTGTTATTTTATCTGAGGCTCGTAAGTATAGTTTAGGGCTGACTCTTGCTCACCAGTATGTCGCTCAGATGCCAGAAGAGGTCAGAGACGCTGTTTTCGGTAATGTAGGTACAATTGTGTCGTTTAGAGTAGGAGCGCCCGATGCAGCTGCCTTAACGAAAGAGCTAAAGCCATTCGAAGAAGAAGACTTGGTTAATTTAGAGAAATATCATATTTATATCAAACTGCTTATTGACGGGTTATCCCCGCCGGCTTTCTCTGCCTTTACGCTGTCTCCTCCAGAAATGAATAATGAGCACAGAGAGGAGATTTACGATAAATCAAGGCGTAAGTACTCAACGCCAAGAAATGAAGTTGAGGCAACAATTGAGAAGTGGAGTGGCATTAAAGAAAAAATGGAATCTAGACTTAAGTCTCGTGAAGTAGGGGAGGTGTTGCGTTCAGCCCAAGAGCGGGTGAATGAAAAGAAATATATACCAGCAGAGCCAAATAAGGTGGTAGGGGAGAGAGCGCCAGAAGAAGTTAAATCAACAGTTAAAAATTCTGTTGAGCCTATTAATATGGAGCAGGGAAGTGAGGCAGCAGAAGAAATTACAAAAGAAAAAAAGGAATACAAACCCAAGCTATTAAAAGTCATTGGTAATCGCGCCTATAAAGAACATTCACAGCGTGGCGGTTTGAAATGGTTTGTTGGTGAACCGCTTGATATTGCCATAGCTCGTGAACAAGATCGATTCAAAAAGAAAGACGAAAAGACTGAGCTTACTACTGAGCCTACAGTAAATTAAAATCACTCGCCCATTTGCTATCTCAAAAAGAGGGAACAGCAAAATGGGCGTTTAAAATTATTACAAAACTAGAAGGCTAATAGGAAAAACTGTAATAAGTATTACAGCGTAATAACATGTAATACAAGATGATATCTATATCAAGTAACTATTTATATACTCTCAGGGGCGAAGTTAGAACGTCGTAGAAGAAACATTATGCGACATGAAAAGACAGCTAAATATTCACTCTCTCTTCCTACATCGCATAAAGATATGATTGATAATTAATACAATAAACAATAATTGCATTACATTACTGCGCTGTGCTCGCTCTATCTTGGTGCAATTAACTATAATTAATTAAAAATCACTCCCCCACCGGTCTCGTAAATGCTGAGGGGAGTGAAAGTTGTTCTATTCTTTGTGTAACTCTTCGTTCACGCGTTTCTTTCCAAGATAGCTAGTTAACATACTGTATCTCATTTGAGCCATGTTTCTGAAAATCCTAAAGACAAATACTACGACTACTGCTAAGTATAAATCGAGCGATAGCCTATCTCCGAGATATGTAAGAGCCATAGCAAAAACCATATTAATTAATACTCCAGTTAGAAAGATTGAAGTATCGTACTGCTTCTGCATGTTGGCTCGTAGTGCTCCAATGACGCTATCTAGTAAGCCAATAATTGCTACAGCCGTGTAGCGGGCATAAATCAAAGGAATGGTAATAGGAAAGATGGCACCCAGTGCTACTCCAAAAATTAATCCTAACAATGCAATATACATAAGTTAATATAATTCTACAAAAGAGATTAACTAAAGACAACGATTAGCGGCGGCGATGTTCTAAAAAGTTGTTCCAAGAAACGAAAAGAGGGGCGGCTATAAAGATAGAAGAGTATGTTCCAACTATTACTCCAAGCAATAATGCAAGAAGAAATGAAAATAGTGAACTGCCGCCAAGCAAAAGCATAGAAGCAATTACTATTAGTACTGTGAAAGATGTATTTAGTGATCGTGCCATTGTACTTTGCACTCCCCTTTCTGTTGCTTCGAGCAATGATAATGTAGGATTCTTTCTAATTATTTCTCTCAGACGATCGAAAATGACTATGGTATCGTTTACGGAATATCCAATAATTGTTAAGATAGCGGTAATAAAGTAGGTATCAATCACCAGTCTGGTACTAGATTGACTCAAAAGACAGAAAACTCCAGTTACTATAACGCTGTCGTGTATTAATGCAATAACGGCAATTACTCCTAAAGACCAAGCAGAGGTTGTTTTAGACGAATTTTTGAATGCCCAAGCAATATATAAAATAATACCAACCATAGCAATTAACATAGCCTCGGCGGCTTTCTGTTGAAGATCATGACTAACTGTAGGGCCAATAGAATCAAACTTGTTAATAATTATTTGGTCATCGAAGATTGAGCTTAACTCTTTTTGTGATGGTATTCCCCCATTCTCTTGCCCTGAGTTGCTATTGAATTTGATAATATAATTATTCAGTTCTGTTGATTGAACAGAGCTAGTGATGTTATTATCTTCTAATCTCTGAGCAATTTCTGAGGCATTAAGATTTTCGCTGACCTCTACTTCGGCAATATTTCCGCCGGTGAAATCTAACCCTAAAGGTAGTCCAATGACAAAGATGCCGAACAAACTAGTTACCACTAAAATTGTGGAAATTATATACCAAATTTTTCTTCGTTTGATAATCATTTGATCAGTTTATCCTTAAATCTTGTCATCAGTAAAAAGTTAAGTAATATGCGAGTCATATAAATGGCGCTGAAAATTCCTACCAATACTCCAACTATTAGAATTAGAGCGAATCCTTTAATAGGACCGGTGCCAAAGTAAAATAGAATAACTGCTGTAATTAAGGATGAATAGTTGGCATCTCTAATACTGCTCCATGCACGCTTAGCGCCTTCTTTAACAGCGAAGCTCATATCTTTGCCTTCTCTTACTTCTTCCTTCATACGCTCGAAGGTGAGGATGTTAGCATCGACAGTAACACCCAAGGTAAGAATGATACCTGCGATTCCAGCTAAAGTCAGAGTAATTGGAATTAATTGAATAAAGAAAAACATTATGAATGTATATAAAATTAAACTTAGAACGGCTACTAAACCAGATAATCCGTAAACAACAATCATAAATAGAAGCAGTCCAGTAAAGCCAACGATGCCGGCAAAGATGCTTTGTCTAACAGACTCTTGACCCAAACTTGCTCCCACTGTTCTCTCTTCAACCAGCTCCATAGGTACAGGCAAGGCGCCAGAATTAATTTGTGTCGTCAGTTGATTAACAGTTTTTACAGCTTCAGTTCTATTCTGTTCACCTATGGTGATAGTAGCTACACCGTTTGGAATCTTTTCTTGTACTACCGGATTAGAAATAATTTGATTATCTAACAAGATAAATATTGGTTGGCCTATGTTTGCTTCTGTAGCTTTAGCAAAAGCTTCTCCTCCTTCAGCATTGAGCTCTAATCGTACATTTGGCTGATTGGTGGTTTGATCGAAAGTAGGGCTAGCATCAACAACTTCGTTTCCGGTCAACACCACCTCCCCATCGGTAGTCATAAATAATAGTTGGGCAGTTTGTCCAATAATATCTCTAGCTAGATCTGTATCGTCGATGCCCGGCAACTCAACTAGAATAGCAGCATTACCATTTATTTTTGTAGATTGAATAACAGGTTCAGCTACACCCAGAGCGTCAACTCTCAGACGAATAACTTCGCTAGCTCTACTAGTAGCTTCATCTTGGCTGCCTGCGTATCCTTCTGTTTTTAGCTCATAGACTAGCTGAGTGCCTCCGACTAAATCTAAACCTTTATGCAGTTTGAGATCTTTCTGCCAGTTGCCAATTTTGAATCCGTTTGAAATAGGAAGATTAACAAACAAGGCTATTATAAAAATAACCCAAAATAAAACAAACTGACTAAAATATTTTTTCCTCATATTAAGTTAAAACAGGATAAGACAGTAATTTGCCATCTTTTGTCAGTTTAACAAATACATCGTCCTCAAGGCTAGAAAAACCCTTGGGGATATAGCTAAAGATGTCTGGCTCAAGCAAATAAAAACCATTTAAATCTCGTAAGCTTTTGGTAGCGATAGTAGCAGTTGGTTTATGTTCGTTATGAAACTTCACGAGGTTTTGCAAATCTACCTTAGTTTTTTCATTTACATTTACTACAAAGAAAGGCTTTTTTAACTTTGACTTCAATTCATAAAGCGAACCACCTGTTCCATTATTAGAACGATGAACAGAAATATTGTTATCTTCTTTAAGGTTAAGATTCTCTAAAAGTTCATTACCTAAAAAGCCAACAGCGATAGTAATACTAAATATACCGAAGGATTGCAATTGTGCCATAGCATCTTTAATAGCAGCTGCTCGATTAGTAACATTCTTACCACCAGCTAAAATAACAGCAGTTTTTATAGAAGACATTTTAAGACCTTCTGACAGGAGAGATTCAATGGCGTGAGATCTGTTGCGAATTCTTGTTCCATCTACAAGATTATCTACTTCTGTGGCTACATCTTTTGAGATTGATATGGTGATACGAATTCTTTTCATAAATCTATGCTATCACAGCCTAAAACCGAATTACAAGAGTATAAATTAATCTCAATTATGAGGTTATCTTATTTATTATTGTGGATAAGTCTGTAGCTACAGGGGCACTGAATGAAATACTCTCACCACTCGTTGGGTGCTCGAAGGTTATTTTTTGAGCGTGCAGCATTACTCTTTTAATATTCAAATCATTTGAAATCCTTTTTGATTCCTTATTCCCATATATAATATCTCCTAATATAGGATTACCAAGATAGCTGGCGTGCACTCTAATTTGGTGCATGCGGCCAGTTTTTGGTAAGGCCTTTATATAAGACAAAGTGTGAGTATCTATTTTAGAAAATGATTGAAGTTCAAATACTGTTATTGCGTTCTTACCTTCGAGCCGTACCTTCTTTTTCATTCTGTTCTTAGAATCTCGCGCAATAGGCATGTCGACTGTTTGACTAGTAAGCTTTCCGGCACAAACGAAGATATATTCTTTTTGCACAACTTGATCTTGGAACTGTTTTTGTAAATTATTGAGTGACAATTTATTTTTGGCTAATACCATTACACCTGAAGTATCTTTGTCGAGCCGATGCACAATTCCTGCTCTATCTTTCGACAGATCACTGTTATCAAAGGTAGCAGTAATAGATTGAGGATAGTAATTAATTAAAGCCTGAGAGATAGTATTAACCTTATTCCCTACTCCCGGATGCACCACAGCACCACTTGGTTTATTGATAACAATGATGTCATTATCTTCAAAGATGATATCTAGTTTTGCGGTTGTCTTTTTTTCTTTTAAAAAGGCGGGTTTATTTCTTTTCAGTACCAAGCTTTCACTATATAAAGTGCTGGGTTTAATTTCTTTCTCTGCAGTTACTTCTTTTGTTTTAATTAAACTAGCCGCTTTTGATCGACTTACTTTCAAGGATTGTGAAAGAGCTAAGTCTAATCTTTGCCCGACTAAATTTTGGTCAATCTTAATTATCATCCTTAATTATCATCTAATAATTTCGGCTCGTCACTTGTGCCTTCTTCTATCTTAATTTTATCAACAGTGCGCTTCAACTGATTGGTGCGAGTTCTATCAACTAAATTATATTGATCATCAAGTGATTTAATGCGTGTACCAATTTTTATAAACTCAGTAGTATATTTTTCAAACTCTTTTTCAAACTGTTTAATATAGGTGATGATGTTTTGTACATTATTTTGATATCTGAAATTATCATAAGATTGTCGCACCATGCGCAAAATGGCTGTAAAACTAAAAGGGCCGGCCATCATTACTTTTGATTTCATTGCTTCTAACCAAACATCATTCATTTGGTCATAAATATATGAGAAGATCATTTCATTTGGTACAAATAAAATTACGAAATCTACGGTTTTTTCTTCAGGATTAATATAATCTCTGGTAGTGACCTGTCTAATCTTTTCTTTAACATCTTGTTTAAACTTCTTAAAATATTCTTGCTTCGTTTCTTCATTCTCACTCTCTATTGAGCGTTGCAAGTTGTCGTATGGAAATTTAGCATCAACATTAATTTTTGTTTTATCTGGCAAAAAGACTGTAAAATCAGGTCGCGAACTTGAAGTATCTTGAGCTTTGTTAAACTGGTAGTCTATTCCTTTGACAAATCCGGCCATCTTTAATAAATTTTCAGCTACCTGCTCACCGAACTGACCGCGTAGCCTATTATTAGAAAGGATTCTTTTAAGGCTGTCTGTGGTGGCTGAGAGTTGTTTGGTTATCTCTTGGTGTTCTTTGAGCCCGCGTTCTAAATCTTTAAAGCTGCCTACTCGAATTTGCTCAACATTTCTTAAATCCTTGCGAATCTCATTCATTAAATTCTCAATCGCCTCTTTTTTATTTTGCAAATCAGTGTTAATATTTTTTCGCTCTGCCCCTAACTTGTCATTAGCTAAAGTAATTAGCTGTTCATTAGCAGACTGTAACTGTTTAAAAAGATTCTCACTAACACTTTGAGCGATATCTGACCCCATGCTAACTGACGGAGCTTTTATTTTTTTAAGGATTACAAACATACCAAACAGGGTGGCAATCAGAAGGATAATCAAAATATATAGTAGTGTTTCCATGGTTTATTCAGTATAGCGATAAGGACAGATAGATTTAAAGTCGCAGAAAGAACATTTCATTTTCTCAGGTTTGGCAATAAAATTATCTTCACCCATATCTTTTTTCAGACTGGTAATTGCCTGAGCAATTTTTTCTTTTACTTTCTGCAGCTCAAATTGATCGCGATTTACTTTGACCTTCTTATTATATACAACATAATCTAGGGTAACCTGTTTTACCCGATCTTTGGTTTTACTTTCAACCGCTAAGATATAGGTGCCGAGCTGTAAATCTTTTTTTATCTTTGATTCTTCTTTTGGGCTGCCAGTTTTGTAGTCAACAATTTCAACCAGATTCTTCCCTACTCTATCAACTCGATCGATGCGCCCTCGTAACCTATCGCCTGATGCCAGCGGAAAGTTGAAAGACCATTCCATTTTTTCTGGATTAAGTTTCTGCAACGACACTTCCATTTTTCTTAGCGCATCTAATCCTTCTTTCTTTCGGTCACTTTCATGTTTTTTAGATTCAAAACCGCCACTTATCCAATATTCATTAAGCAGCTCTTCTATTTTGGGTCTTTGATTTCTTTTTTTCAAATCAAAGTAAGCGCGTAGGGTGTTATGAACGGCGATGCCAAATGAGAGAGCGGCAGCCGGATGTACTTTAATTTTTAAAATCTTTTTGTACCGGTATTGACGAGGACAACCAATGTAGGTGTCTAAATCTGTTTGGCTGACTGTAATAAATTGAGGTACGGGTTCAATCATTTGATATTCCTGCTCAGTTAGATCTAGTGGCATCTGTAAGTACTCGGTTGATTTAAAAGATAAAGCATTCAACTTCGCTACTTCTTCTGAAAAAGCCTCAAACATAAACGGAGATATTTTTGATTTACGATTTCCTTCTCCGTAATAAGTGGAGGCAGTACAAAATGCCTGTTTTCGAGCACGAGTCATGGCTACATAAAATAAACGGCGCTCTTCTTCTAAATGACAGTCGCCTTCTGGTAAGGGTTCTTTAGCTAGCTCAGCTGGAACAGTAAAAACATCGCGTCTGTTACGACTTGGAAACCGACCGTTGGCACAATGAGCAATTATTACAGAATCAAATTCTAAGCCTTTGCTTTGATGGATAGTCATAACATTAACCATAAAAGGGTCAGTACTAAAATCTTCAATTTTGGCATCAATATTATTTTCAATGGCGATCTCTAAATAATTAAGAAATTGAATTAAGTCAGCGTGACGGTGGCGTTCTTCATAATTTTGCGCTTCGTCGAACAGTCGTCCAATTTGTTCTAATTGAATTTCTGCAATTACCTTTTTACTTTTGGCCAGCTTTTTATAAAGACCAGACTGGTGAATATAATGAAGGATAGCAAGGGTTGGTCGTTCGTTTAAATATTCAGATATATCTTGATGTAGCTTTAAAACTTTTTGAATAGTAGTTTTAGATTTTTTATTAATCCAGGCGGGGTCTTGTTTGATAAGTTCAGTTGTGTGAACGAAGAATGAATCTTCTTTATAGAAGCGGCGAGCCAAAATTTGATTAAAAGTTTTGGCATCTAGCTTAAAAGGTGTATTTGAAAAAACATTATAGAAAGATAAATTGTCGCGCGTGTCTTTCAGTAAATTCAAAAACGCCATAATGTTCTTGACCACTGGCTGGTTGTATAATTTATTGGCCGCTGGATTATTAACCGGAATGCCAGCATCTTTAAGTGAGTTTGAAATTTTATTAGCGTGATTACGGGTACGAGTTAAAACAGCGATCTCTTCGGGAGAAGTTCCTTCATCTAACATGTCTTGCACTAACTTGGTGATGCCCGCTAACTCGGAGTTAAGCCTATCGTACAGAATTACTTGCGGCTCTAATCCTTTAGTTTGACCAATTAATCGTTTGTCTATTTTTTCTCTATACTCCAAACGGTCAGGATTATTATGTTGAATGGTTCGATAAGCAGTGTCTAAAATTTGTTGAGTAGAGCGAAAGTTTTTTGTTAACACGACTCTTTTTGCTTTGGGAAAACGATCAAGAAATGATATTAAGTTTGAGGAGGCAGCGCCGCGAAAACGATAGATGGCCTGATCATCATCGCCGACAGCCATAATGTTACCTTTTTTACCGGCAATTAAAGACGCCAGTTCTGTCTGTGCCCAGTTAGTGTCTTGGTACTCATCAATTAAAATTTGTTTGTAAGATTTTTTTACTTCGCGTAATACGGATGGCCGTAATTTAAACAGTTTGATAGTTTCTGTAATACAGTGGCCAAAAGTGAGGTATCCTTCTTCTTTTAATAATTCTTCATACTTTTTATAAGTAACTGCTAGCTCAATTAGTTGTAATCCTTCATCATGTTCGGCATTGTCATTTGACTTTGTTTTTTTCTGGCCGAGCTTATCTAGGTCGTCGAATGAGATGGCTTCGTCTTTCAAACGATTAAAAAAGATCAAAATTGGTTGCAAGAACTTTTCAGGATTTGAGCCGGGCCGCAGAATTTTTAGAGGTAACTCAAATAAATGATCTTGTAAGAAAACCAATTCTTCTTCTTGAGTTAACAACGAGAAATCGGCCGGAATAGCTAGGAAGTGAGCGTATTGTCGAAGTAGTTCGGTGGTGAAGCTATGGAAGGTAGTAATCGTAGAAGTGTTCGTACCCAAAGGTAGAAGCTGATCTACCCGTTCTTGCATTTCAGCGGCTGCTTTTTCGGTAAAGGTTAGAGCTAAAACTTCTTCTGGTTTGATAAACTTTTTATCTATTAAATATGCGATGCGATGAGTCAGTACTTTTGTCTTGCCTGTTCCTGCGCCAGCGATAACCAAAGCGGGCCCACTTAAATGCGTGACGGCTTTTCTTTGCTCTAAAGTTAATCCTTCAAAAAGTTTTTCTTTCACTTATTAATTATACCGTGTTCGGTATTTGTTTGGCAAATTAGGAGATGATCTTAGCAAGAGCTTCAGTGAAAGCAATGTAAGAGAAATAAGTGAAGAAAATTATGGCAGCAATAAGAACTGATTTACGGATAATTCCAGGGCGCAAACTTTTTGCTAAATGCGTATTATTTAATATAAGGATTAAAACAAATGACACCAACATAGCTATGGCATTAATTACTGAGCCCAAGACGATTAGAGTGATTGGTTCTGAAAATCCAAGTAAGAATACAGCAATACCGAATAAAATTTGTAGCCACAAGACAGTGTAATAAATTGTTGGCGGTTTTACATTTTTTCTATTAAAACGAGCAATTAAATAGTTCTCAGTCATTATGCGCGAGGTGCTATCTAAAACAGTGAGCTGAGTACCAAAAAGCATTAAGGCTGCTACTAGGAAGAAAATTACGGCTAGTGTTGGCCCCACTAAATTAGTAATAGCGTTTCCCTCATTCAAAATAAAATTAATTCCTTCAGCATTACCCGCTTGGCCAAAAGTGGTGCTGTATGACAGTAAGGCTAGCATTGAGATAGTGAAAAATCCTATACCCCAAAAGACAATGCCGTGCTCTAAATTAACTAGTCGCCACCATTTTTTGAAGAGTTTCTCGTTTTTAGCGTTGACCTGAAAAGTGCTGCCCGTAATTTGAACCTTTTCAGCTGTGCCTGTAATTAAACTAGTTATGCGTCCGCCGTACTTACCCATTCCGTATCCTTTATCTCGTACATAAAAAGACTGTGCTAAATTCAGATTGCCGCCGGCGCCAGCATAGGCCAAAGCACCCAAAAAAGTGAACAGAGGCAAACCTTTAGGAATAAATTGATATCCGTTCCCCTGTCCCATTAATCCGGCGAATAAATCTGAAGTCTCAGCTATAGTAGTAGTTTTGAAAACTAAATAAAAAATTATTGGAATGCCAATCGATATAGCAACTTTTTGATAAGTCTCCACTGTCTTATAAAGGATTGGCCCCAAAGTCAGAATGACGCCAATTAAAATTAAAAGCCCAATTGCTAAAAGTTCAAAGTTCTTAATTCCTAAAGGTTGAGCTAAGACTTTAGCGGAGGCGGCGATAATACCGGGCCAACCGAATCCTATAAAAGTAGAGATAATAAACCAAATTGGCAAGCGCCTGTAAAGACGAGCGAAGCCAATGAAAACACTCTCCCCTTTTATCACGGCGTAACGCTCGACTTCCATATTCAAAACAAATTGAATGGTGATGCCTGCAAGCGCTGCCCAAATAATTCCTAACCCAAAATTAGCCGAAAGGTATGGCCATAAAATTACTTCGCCGCTGCCTAATCCTAAACCTAAAAGAATCAGGCTTGGGCCTATCATCTTGCGCAAACCGGGTGGTTTGGGAAGCTCCTTTATTGGTGTTTTTGGTAAATAGTCTTGCCCCACAGCTTTAGTATAGCGGAGAAGGGAGGCAGAAAGATGGCATTTAATTCAACAATAATAAAAAATGATGTCGTAAAAGTCAAATCTGAGAAAAGGCTGTTTCTAAAAAACAGAATAGCGTTAATGTAAGATGCAATTAATCCTTCTAGATTGGGTGCATACATAGTGCCAAAAGCCCAGACGGCGGCGTTAGTAATTAGAAAAAAGGATACGGAGCCTAGTACAGTGTTGCCAACAAGACTAAAACCGCGATTAGCTTTCGAGCCTAGCCAGACCATAACAAGGTAGCTGATATAGACAGCGGCCAGTACTTTAATATCGTAGAAGCCAATGAAAGCATCTGAGATGCCAATTACTAAAAGAGGAACAATGTAGTGCCAACGCCCTGGTAGATAAAAGCCTGACACCATAGCAATCGCTCCAACGGCAGCGATATTGGGAGTGTGCGGAATAATACGAAGTAAAATTGTAACGAAAGCTATTAGAGCAACGCTTGCCCATCTAATATTTTGGCGGTTATTATTTAGAAGCTCTCTAGGTTCCACTCAACTATATCCCCATTTTTAGTTTCTAATTCACTAGCGCCAACAGTAGCCATTTTGCCATTTAGATACAAAGCCCAGAACTGGTTTTCCCCAGCTGCTTGATTCTCTATAGCGGTCACAAATTCGCCAACACCATCGCTAACTGTAGTATCTGTTTGATAATTCTCTTTTAGTAATTCTAAAGCATTCTTGCCATCAACTCCGGCGTAAGAGATAACCTCAACCTCAGGCTCTAAATTCTCAATTTTAGCTGCGTCGTCTCTAACTTCAGGCTCAGAAACAGGATTATTCTTTTTAGCAATTACTGCCCAACTAAGAAGGATAACGATTAATGCTACCAAGATATATCTAATAGTATTGTTATTGTTGTTCATTCAAGCTTTTTTTACTTTTATTTATATTATCTGATAGCGGCTAACAGAGCAATAATTAGCATTTTGAGTGTCCACAGGTTGTGCATGACTGACATCCTTCTTGTCTAATAAAGGTTGTGTTCCCGCATTCTGGGCATAAATCAGCTACGGTAGCTTTACCCGACTTGGTTTCAAAAAGTGATTTTGTGTCAGAAGGATGATGAGCGGATGCAGTAGGCAAAGTAGAAGCAGTTAGTGTTTCGGACTCAATTGTTACTGTTTGGGCGTACTCTTCACTCATAGCGATAGCTACCGCGTCTGGCACAGATAAAATTCTATTCTTGCCAAATCCGCGAGAGTCGGCGCCGCCAATGCCTCTTAACTGTCTGACCATTTCATTTACTCTTAGCTGTGGAGCTACCGGAGACTTAAGACGCAAAACCAAAGAGATTAGGCGACCCATGGCGTCTGTCATGGCGTTAACATCTGAACCAGCTTTGCCAACTCTAGTGAAGACTTCTAATGGTTCACCTGTTTCATCGTTATTGAGTGTGATGTAGGCGCGACCCATTGGAGTGTCTTTGCTGACCGTTACTCCAGTAGTGCGAGAGCCTCTCTCGCGAACAATCTCGTTAGGGTCTGTAATAATCATATTATTAGCAGCTTCGGCTACAATTTCAGGTTCCGCTTCAGGTTTTTCATCTTTATCATCTTCATCTTTATTGTCTATAGCGTCGCTGTTATCTTTCATTTCTTTTTTGGCTCTATCATCATCTTTATTCATCAGAATTTGTTCATTGCGAGATTTGTCACGATAAATTGTGCCACCTTTACAGTTGAGTTTGTACATTAATACATACAGCTCTTTTACTTGGTCGACGGAATAATTTTCGGGAACATTACAGGTTTTTGAGATAGCTGAGTCAACCCAGTGCTGAATCTGGGCCTGTACTTTAATATGATCCTCAGGGGCTAATTCCATCGCGTTAATGAAGTAGTCTGGCAGTTGAGTATTTTCTGGATTATTCTTTTTAAAATCTCTTACCACAGATGCATCTTCTTCATGAAGACCCAGTCGGCTTTTACGGTAATAGGTCCAGTTATAAAATGGCTCAATTCCAGTTGAGGTGCCAACCATAGTACCAATTGTGCCATTAGGAGCTTGAGTTAAAATAGTAACATTTCTTAATCCGCGAGATTTAATTTTAGTGGTGATTTCTTCGGGCATATTCTTTAAATAACCACTTTGTACAATTTTTTCTTTATCAAGGAATTTGAAAGATCCTTTCTCTTGTGCCAGCCGAGTCGATTCGTCATAAGACTCTTTAACTATGAATTCATAAAGCTTATCGATAAAATCTAATGATTCTTTAGAACCATATTTGATTTCCAACTTAATCATCATTTCGGCCAGGCCCATAGTATTAAGACCTATGCGACGCTCTCCTTTCTGTTGATCTTCATTCTCATTAAAGAAATAGGGAGTGGTGTCAATAATGTTATCTAAGAAACGGACTGAATAATGGGTTACAGTTTTTAGCTCTTCCCACTTTACATCCTTCTTCTCTTCATCTACGAAGCGAGCTAGGTTGATGGCTCCTAAATTACAGACAGACCAAGCTGGTAGGGGCTGTTCTCCACAAGGATTAGTACAGATGAGCGGTTGATAATACCAAGAGTTGGAGTAATGGTTAGAACGGCCGCGGAACCAAATGCCCGGTTCGGCTGAAGCCCAAGCAGATTCAATAATTTTTTCCCAAAGAGCTTTAGCTTTAATAGTTTTTATGATTTCTGTTTTATAGCCCTTCTTTTTCCAGTTTTCTAAAATACCATCCCATTCTGTGTCATAACATTCGTGTTTAGAGTCTGGGAATTCTAAGTTCCAATCCGCATCCTTCTCTACAGCTTCCATAAATTCATCTGAAATGCCGACCGAAATGTTAGCGTTTTCAATTTGGCCTTTTACAGTTTTGGCAGTAATAAATTCTTCAATGTCTGGGTGCCAATCGTTTAAAATAAGCATCAAGGCGCCGCGGCGGGAGCCTCCTTGTTCAATTAAGCCAGTAACGAAACTATATAAGGATGCCCAAGAGACGGATCCCGAGCTACGGCCATTTACTCCTTTTACATAAGCGTAGCGAGGGCGTAAGGTACTGACATTCATTCCTACTCCACCACCGCGCGAGAATATCTCGGCCATGTTAGCCAAGGTCTGAAAAATTCCGCCGCGAGAGTCATGAGGAGACGGAATAACATAGCAGTTATAGTAAGTAAGATTCTGATTTGTGCCAGCGGCGGCTAAAATGCGACCGGCTGGAACAAACTTCCATTCATCTAATGCCCAACGAAATTTCTCTTGCCACTCCTTCTGCTTAGCCTCCGTAATTTCAACCGCGGCCACTCCTTGAGCTACGCGATCTAGCATTTGAGAGGGTTGGGTCTCTAGCGGAATATCTACATGTTCAAAAGAACGCTTAACATTGCCCCCTTCATTGAGCTGTACTAGTGCTTCTTTTTTTTCTCTATCTACATTCTTAACTATACCAATCTCTTTCTGCCCTGTTTGTAAATTTGTGTTAACCAATACCTGATCGCCTTCCTTGATATTGTTTTTATTAGGATCTTTCTCAGCGTATCTATCTAGGAAGATTTTATATCCAAGAGAGTGCAATTGATTTCTATCATCAACCTCAATATTTTGAGCAACTGATTGATTATCTGTAAACGATTGATCTTGGTTATCAGGTGTTGGGGCCATAATCCTCCTTATTGACTATTAATTTTTTGAATTTCTTTTTTAAAAGAATCAATATTGTTGAATGCTCTATGAACGGATGCAAACCGTAGATAAGCAATTTTGTCTAAAGTGAGCAGTTCATTTAACACTAGTTCACCTATTTGGTTAGATGACACAGTTTGATCGTCACCTTGTTTAATGGCGCGAGCGATGTTCCCTACGGCGTCGTCAATCTGCTCTGGTTGAATGGGTCTATTTTTGCAACTAACAGCGATGCCTTTTCGAACCTTACTCTCGTCAAAATGTTCGCGTGTCCCATTACGTTTTAATACAGTGATTTGAGGAAATTCTATGCGTTCGTAAGTAGTAAAACGAAAGTGACATTCGTTACATTCGCGGCGCCTTCTGATATCGTCATCGATATCGCGTGATTCGAGCACCGACAGGCTATCTTTGTTACATTTTGGACATTTCATAAATTGTGTACGTAAAAACAGCTTACTACACTACATGTAGTGCTTAAATTACCACGACCGTCCATTTAATGTGGATAAGTACTCCACAAACAGATAATGATACTATTTTAACTTACGACGAATAAACGCTGGTACATCAAGTTCATCATCATTGTTGGTGTCTTCATCTTCAGCTCTTGGCTCAGCTGAATAGGATGAGAAAGGAGAAGGTTCTGGCTTAGCAGTAGGAACCTCACCGAAAGCTGGTCTTGGCTCCGGTTGGGGCTGTTCCATTTGTCTGGTTTGCTGCTGCTGTATTGTAGACATGCCCCGTAAATCTGGCTTTCTATTCTCTGTTTCAAAGCCTGTAGCAATAACAGTAATTTTAACTTCTCCTTGCATAGCTTCGTCGATAATTGAACCAAATATTATATTAGCGTCATCGTCTGCAGCTTCGGTAATAGTTTTGGCGGCTTCATCTATCTCATACATGCCTAAATCTGTACCACCGGTGATGTTAAAAAGAATACCCTTAGCACCATCTATAGACATATCAAGCAAAGGAGATTCTATGGCGGCTCTCGCTGCTTCAACTGCTCGATTGTCTCCACTGCCACGACCAATTCCCATTAAAGCGCTGCCGGCATCTTGCATAATAGCTTTGACGTCAGCGAAGTCAACATTAATTATTCCGTGCAGAGTAATTAAATCTGAAATTCCTTGGACACCCTGTCGCAAGACATCGTCGACTACTCCGAAGGCGTCGAACAAGCTAGTCTTTTTATCTATAACCTGAAGTAATCTGTCGTTTGGAATAGTAATTAAGGTATCTACTCTGTCTTTCAATTCCTGTATTCCTAGTTCAGCAATTTTTGTTCGTCGATGACCCTCAAAACTAAAAGGTTTGGTAACTACACCAACTGTCAGTGCACCTAGCTCCTTAGATATCTCTGCTACAAATGGCGCTGCTCCTGTTCCCGTTCCACCTCCCATTCCGCAGGTAACAAAAACCATATCAGCCCCCTTTATGGCTTCATAAACTTCATCTTTGTTCTCTTCAATAGCTTTGCGTCCTGATTCAGGGTCACCACCAGCACCTAATCCTCTATTGTTTTCCTTACCGATTTGAATCTTTATAGGCGCATCATTATTAGCAAGAGCTTGAGAATCTGTATTTATTGCAACAAATTCAACACCTCTAAGCTTAGCGGTAATCATTCTCTGGACAGCATTGCCGCCAGAACCACCAACCCCCACAACTTTTATGGAGGCAAAAGTACTATCTTGTCCAGTTTCGTGAGTCATATTCGATACTGGAACGAGCCCCTCTCACGTTCACAATTAATTTATATTATGGTAATAAGTTTTTAAAAATCTTTTTGGTTTTTTCAGCTACCTCATCCCAATTACCGAGGCTGTTGAGATTAAACCGAGATGCGGGTCGAGGCATACTCATGTTGGCTTCTATAGCCCACATAATTAACCCTACACTAGTAGAATACTGAGGCTCTGAAACGTTGTCAACCATGCCAGATATTTCGGTTGCGATCTCCCCTATTGCAGCGGGTAATTTTAGAGTTTCTTTAGCTAAGCTAGTAATGCCATTTTGGGCTGCTCCACCGCCCGTTAGGATAACACCGGCTGGTAATAGACTATCGCGATTAATTTTTCTTAAGTTGTCACGAATAAGAATAAAAATTTCATTTACTCGCGCTTCAATAATGTCTGCCACGAGGGTCATGTCGACATCGCCGCCATCAAAGCCAACCTTTTTGCCAGATAGTTTTTTCTCTTTTACCAGACTTGGCATAGCGTTGCTATATTCTTTCTTAATTTTTTCGGCGACTTCTATGCTAGTTCTTAATCCAATAGCCAAATCGTTCGTAATATGAGAAGCACCAATAGGAATGGTACCTACGCCAAGAAGCTGAGTATCCTCATAAATTGCATAATTGGTTGTGTCAGAACCAATATCAATAATAGATACACCGACATTCCTCTGTTCCTTATTAGAAACTGCATAAGAAGTCGCTAAAGGTGAAAAAACATATTCAATTACGGTAATGCCAGCTTGATTAAGACTTTTAGTGATATTCTTTAGCGATGTAGTAGAGCCGGTTATCATTGTAGCTTCAACTTCCAGTCTAACACCGGTCATGCCAACAGGGTCTTTAATGCCCGTTTGGCCATCAACAATAAAGGATTGAGGAATAGAATGGATTATCTCTCTATTAGGAGGAGTACTTACACTGCGAGCGGCTTCAACTACTCGCTCGACATCAATTTCTGTAATGTCACCATCACTTTTTGAAACCGAAATAACACCTTTAGCCATGCCTGTTTCAATGTGTTGGCCATCAATAGAGACATAAGCTTCGTTGATAGAAGCTCCACTCATTCTCTCAGCCTCTTCTAAGGCGGCAGACAAAGATGAAATTGTCTCTTCTAAATCAACAATGGCTCCTTTTCTGACACCATTACTTTTAGCTGTACCAACTCCTAAAATGTCGATGGAATTATCGTTTTGGGCTCTACCAACAACGACCGCAATTTTATTGCTACCAATATCTATACCTGTAATGATGTCTCTTTTTGTCATATACAATATTACTCTATCAAGATTAGTATACAGTGCCAATATCGGCTCGTCAAAAGGTTTACCTCGACCCTAACTCTAGATGATCTTTAGGCTCTGCATTGCGTCTAGTATGTGTGGAAGAAAAATTAACCCAGCTACAACGGTGGCAATAATAGCCGTTATTAATACAGCGCCACTTAGAGCATCCTTTATACGAGCTACTGTGCGATGTTGTTGAGGATGCAGATGATCTAGTAGATCTTCTATGGCAGTGTTGATAATCTCCATGCTAAAAACAAGTATTACGGCCATAAATAATATAGCTGCTTCAATGCGGTTAATACCAACAACAATAGCCGCAATAAAAACTAAACCGGTAATAAAGGTATGGATACGAGCATTTTGCTCATCGCGTAGTAATCTGAACAAGCCAACAAAAGCACTGCCAAAACTTTTTCTTAAACGGTGTTTATCCATTATTTCGAGATTGCTACTTTTTTGCGGGCTTGATTCCATTCTGCCTCATTTTGCTCATGATCGAAACCCAAGAGGTGTATAACTCCATGTACTAAGCTTTCAAAAAAACTCAAATGATCATTTTCCATCATTTCTAGACAAAGTATTAAGTCTCCTATAGCACAGTCGTTTGTTGGTAGCTCTTCAATGCTTTCAAAAAGAGGAAAACTTAAAACATCTGTCGGTTTGTCTAATTTTCTATACTGTTTGTTTACAGCTTGAATTTTATCCTTTGACATAAATTTTACTCCAACAAAATAGTTATACTTATTCTTTTTACCCAACAATAAACCAAAGGCATCTTTTAGCTGTGCTTGATTTGAACGGTATTTATTAGGTAAATTGATTGAAATCATTAAGCACTAAGCTCTTCCTTAACAATTTTTGAGACTACTCCCATATCGGCTTTATTCTGTAATTCCCCTTTTACCTGACCCATAACTTGACCTATTTGACTAATATCTTTAGCACCAAGCTCAACAATTTTAGCTTGAACAACTTTTTTTATTTCCACTTCGTCCAATTGCTTAGGCTGATATTTACTTAATATTTTTAGTTCTGCATTTTCTTGATCAGCACGATCATTTTTGTTTGAATCTTGATAAATTTTAATTGCCTCTTTTCTTTTCTTAACTTCAGTACTAACCATCTTTAAAGTCAGCTCATCAGTTAGCTCTTCACCTGCTTTAGTTTGGCTATCAATATTGCTTTTTAACATACGCAAAACGCTGAGCTCGACGGAGTTTTTGTCTCTCATAGCCTGCTTTATTTGAGTTTCTATATCTTGATAGATCGACATTTTAGTATTCTTGATACTTCTTAGCGATTTCAGCTGAGCGTACTGCTTTCTGTCGTTTCATGCGACGAGATGGTTCTTTAATGAAGAACTGTTTGTCTTTAAACTCTAAAAGACGTCCATCTATCAGGATTTCACGACTGAAACGTCTAATAAGCTGTTGATTTGTTTCTCTTGGTCTTCTTTCTATTTTCATACTGATATATCTTAACAGATGAGATCTTCTATTTCAAGTCTTTTTGTACCAGTGGACCTAAAGGTTTTCCACCCAAAAGATGCAAATGGATATGTTTGACCACTTGTCCGGCATCCTGATTTGTATTAATAATGCAGCGATAACCAGATTTGGCTATATTCAGTTTCTCGGCCACTTGTTTGGCTACTAAAAATAGCTCTCCAATTATTAGGCCATCAGAATCTTTTATATCATTTAAGGATTCGAAATGTTTTTTGGGGACTACTAAGATATGTACAGGAGCATCTTTGTGTAAATCGTGAAAAGCGATCACATTGTCTGTTTCTATTTCAATGTTGGCTGGTGATTTTTTTGAAGCAATGGCGCAAAATATACAATCTGACATTATTTTGTTATTAAATATACTTTTGAAAAATTTCTCTTCGTCCACTCTTTTTCCAGTACCAGCTCTTTTTTTAATCCTCGCTTAATCATTTCTTTATCAACAATACCAGATTGGTGAGGATATCGATAAAGGCGTTGCAGGGGCGAATTAAAGCCATGAGCATAATGAATGAATTCGTGAGCTAAAACAGCATCTATCACATATTCTGGCACATCATTATGCTGCAAGACCCTGTTTATATTTATCACGCTGACAGGTTGATCAAAACCTTTTTTGGGTCTCAAAGAGATGCTGCCCAAACGACTCCTAGCCCTTTTCCCAAACTTGACTAATATTCGATTATTAATAGGAACATCGCTAAAATGTTTAGAATATAGTTGTTGTAATTTATTTGCTAGCCAAGTGTTATCACGAATCATATATCTAGCATAACATTTCATTTGTGTTATTTTGAGGTCAGTGAAATACAAATATATTCTACTAATACTAGCAATCCTAGCTCTCGTAGCCTTCTCTATTTATAGAAATAGAACAATACTGTCTCAATCTCTTGACTATTTAGAGCTATCGTCGAGCATTAATGATCTTGAGGATTCAGCCTATAAGCAAGTCGAAATAGACGCTCATGAAAATGAAGAAGAATTAGTTGAAGAAGTGATACCTCAATTACCAACAGAAGTGCGACGAGTGATTCCCTTTGCTACTCAAGCGCCGCTTGGAGTGTGGAATGACTTCTATGATGAGATGTGTGAAGAGGCATCTGCTATTGTCGCCAACGCTTGGTTAATTAATGATTCAAGACCCATATTAGACCCAAATGAGGTTGATCAAGAATTAAAGAATATTTCAGAATTTGAAAAAGAGAGTATTGGTACAGATGTTAGCACTACAATTCGCCAGCTACGCACAGTAATGATTGACTATATGAGTATTAGTCCAGAGAGTTTAAATATGGTTGAGATTTCGAGTGAATTAGAGCTAAAAAAGCTTCTTGTAGATAACATTATTATTGCTCCGTTTGCTGGAAAGGAATTAAAAAATCCTTATTTCAGAGGTGGTGGTCCCCGATATCATATGCTGGTAATTACGGGCTACAAAGAAAAGTCTTTTATTACTAACGATGTAGGTACAAAAAGAGGAGCGAACTTTGAATACCAATCAGATTTGCTAATTAGCGCAATCCACGATTTTATTCCTGAAGATGAGGGCGAAATTAGCGTTGGAAATAAGACAGTTTTGATAATAAAAAAGAACTAAATGAGCAATTTTCGAAACTGGCTCTAGGGCTTGACAAAGAGCCCTAATTTTGGTATAATTTGGCTCGTAAAGTGAGAGGAATTACCTCTCATTTTTCAATTATGAAAAGAACAATAAATGATTATTTTATCTCCTTTAAAAGGGGTAAAAATCAGCAAACTAGGAAAGTAAAAATTTTCTTGGAGAAGGTACTTGCTTGGTCATTAGTAGGGCAAATGCTAATGGCTCCAGCAGTATCTGAAATGGCCCTAGCGGCCAATAAATCGGTTACTAACCCTGAAGTAACCGCAGTCATTGCTTTATTGCCTATTGATGAGGCGCCAATCCATTTGTTAGAAGTTAATAAACCAAGGATTGATGTCAGAGTTGGTGAAAGCAATACTGAAAGAGAAGTTCGTGAACAAAAAGAGAAAGAAGAGCGTGCAAGACGCGAAGCGGAAGAGAAAGCACAAGCTACTAAAGCTGAGGCTGA
Organism: uncultured Candidatus Saccharibacteria bacterium; assembly: GCA_964421635.1. GTDB lineage: Bacteria > Patescibacteriota > UBA1384 > CAILIB01 > JAUSJZ01 > CAYQWZ01. The sequence goes on along the minus strand of CAYQWZ010000001.1, from coordinate 70,795 downwards.
GCGATTCGTTTTAGCTCGTAGTGGTCGCAGCAATACTGGAATGAGTGTTAATGAGGCTTTGGGCTTAACTGCCAAATACGCTGAGCAGTATGGAGTTGATTATAACTTAATGAGTACTATTATTGCCTGTGAATCTGGCTATAATCAGTACGCTAAAAATAAGTATTCTACAGCTTCTGGATACGGGCAGTTTATCGCTTCTACTTGGAGATCAACTATGAGATCTATGGGAAGAGATGTCAACACATCACCTTTTGAAGGAGAAATAAATATTGAAGCTACGGCATATGTTCTGAGTGTTCAAGGTACCAGACCTTGGAATGCCTCAAAAGGATGCTGGGCTCGATAAAACAAAAAGACGGCTTAGAGCCGTCTTTTTGTTTGTCTAAATGTAAGGTTATTGGGCGCTATTGGAATCGGTAGTAGCTTCATCGTATGTTACTGTCATACTCGGTTGAATAACGGTCACAAAGGTCTGTCCGGGTGTTAAGCGAATCTCTTTGTTATTATCATCAAATACCTTTGTCTTCTTACCGCTTCCCTCTTTCTTCCAGTATCCTTCGGTTACCATTCCATCTTGAAAGACCAACGCTTCTCCTTTGGTAAATAAATCTAGCTGTCCGACAGTTTTACCAGCTGAGCTAACTTCAGACCGGCCAATGCTAAGCACTACAATATTTGTTGGCTTAATTTGCTCATCTGTTGCGACATCAATATCTGGTTTACCAGCCAAGCTTCGTGCCCAAGTGTTGTCTGATGCATCATATTTGTAATCAACTTTATAAGAACCAGAGAATGGAATATGAATATCAGTGATAGCCTCTTTAGATCTTTCTTCTTCGCTACGATTATCTAGATCTTTAAATAGCCATGGTATAAAATCTGCATCTTGTTCCCAATTAACATCTTTTGAGTAGGACCGCATGAAAACTGTGCTGCCGTACAGCGTGTGCTCAGATGCTTCATTACCTCTTCTTTCACGCCACATGACTGGTTGACCTGCATGATCAATATTGCCTTCTCCGGCCCGCTCAGTGCGTAGCAAATCAAGGGCGTCAGCAGCTCCTCCTGCATGAGCGTAAATGGCGTTGTATTCGAACATCCATTCAACGAAATAAGTTCTGGCACTGCGAATAGGGCCAACTCGGTCAGCATCTTTAGGGCCGAATATCGCCATATATCTAGTTATTCCTCCTTCAGCAATTGATTCATATACAATGCTAGCTCGAGTCAAACCATACTGCGGTCGAGCATCAGGGTGATTCTCTACCATAACAGCAATGGGCCTTCTATTGGCAACCTCTGCGTCGTATTTAATGCCGTCTAAATCGGAGACTTCTTGTTTTTCACTGAGTTTGAAGTCGCTACCGAATAATCCTTCTTTAGAAGATAAATCAATATTTGAAAGTTGCATAGCAAAAGCAGCCAAAGCACCAATAACAATGGCTATTACAACACCCCAAATAACTAAAAACTTTTTCTTCTTTATTGGGTCTTTAGGAATTGTAAAAAGGCTTTTTACTTTTTTCCAAGCTTCCTTAAGTTTGTTAGAAAATTTATTTGGCGTATCTAAAATATCCCCATTGTTTGTATTTGTTTCACTCATTATTATTTTTTACCTATTACAACTAAAACGTCGTATCCTTCCGCGACGCTGTTTTCTTCTATTGAAGATTCATATTTATCACTAATGCTATCGGCTACTAACTGCGCCTCCTTCTCTTTTCCTCCAACATAATAAACCATGGTGGAATCGTAGTTAAAAGTTTTAGCGTTACCTGTTGAATCGACACTGTAGCCTTTCTCTTCTAGCAGATCTTTACCTGCTTGAGCTGCTCCGCTGACTCCACTACCATTGAGTACCTTAATTTTTAAGGAGGATTTGTCGATTACCACTTTCGTTTCTTCAGCTTCTTTTTCAACTAATTCAAGTGCTGGTGAACTTTCATTGGCGGCAGCGGCTTCATCTTCTGTTTCGGCTGGTTCAACCGACTCAACATTCTCTGCCTCATCCAATTTTGAAGGATCAAGATCTGTCCAAACATCAAACAGCGATGAAGCAGCTCTTACTCCGAAGAAAGCTAAAATTGCCACAATAATAATTCCTATCAAATAAATTGGCCAGAAGTTGTCATTTGAACCGTTATTATTTTTAGTAGGATTGGCCTTATTCACTACAGGTGTATTTTTAGATGCAGTTTTTTTGCTGTTCACATTATTTATATTAGTTCTTTTTGGTACATCCTTAGTAGATTCATTCAAATTCGAATCATACCTAGGATGTTCTATATCCATTGATTTTTTACTCATATACCTATAGTACACAAAAAAGCACAAGAACTAGAAGGGGAAACGTCGAATTACCCCTTTGACCTTACCTTGAATAGAAGCTTTCTTAACAAATAACGGTTGCATTGAAGAGTTGGCTGGTTGCAGTCTAATTCCGTTTGATTCTTTATAAAATCTTTTTAGTGTTACATCTCCATCGTCAACCAAAGCCACAACAATATCGCCATCTTTAATATTGGAGGTGGCTTCAATAATCACATAATCTCCATCTAAAATAGAATCTTCTACCATTGAGTTACCGCTGACTCGTAAAGCAAAGGTGTTTTTATTGGCCATGTCGTGCGGAATGTCGATAGTTTCATGAGTACGAATAGCTTCAATTGGCTGCCCAGCGGCAATTGCTCCTAATAATGGTACAGAGATTGCATTGGCTAGAGGATCTTCAGTCAAAGAGATAGAACGAGCCAGATGACTTTCAGATGTTAGATAGCCTTTCTCTTTTAGAGTATCAATGTGTTCTGAAACAGTAGCCGTAGAAGATAAGCCAAAGTGCTGCCCAATTTCTCTAAAGCTTGGAGCGATACCATTTTCAATAAAACAATCTTTTATATATGAGAGGATTTCTTGCTGCCGACGAGTTAAATTCTTCATATCTCTATAATACCGAACAAAAACCGAAAGTGTCAAATTAAATAATAATATTCAATATTGTGATATATCTTGAAAAGCTCTGCAAGCTAAAATACCAAAATAATTTGGTGAAATATTAAGTCAAATCAGAGCTAGAAAATAGTTCGGGCGCTTCGGCAACAAGCCCCATTGTAGTTTTTATAGATTCAGAAAGATCTAAAGCAGAATTAACTTCACCATGAGTTATGAACACTTTTTGAGGTTTATGCGTGAAATGGTCTAACCATTCTAATAGTTTTGGTTGGTCGGCGTGTGAGGAGAAAGCACCAATGGCTTCAACATTAGCTTTAACATTATATGGTTGACCGAAAATTTTAATTTTCCTTTCCCCTTCTAACAACCTTCTGCCAAGAGAGTTTTCCACTACAAAACCAATGATTAAAATAGTCGTATTAGGATTTTCAATATTGTGCCTAAGGTGGTGAATAATCCTTCCGCCGTGCATCATGCCGCTACCAGCAAGAATAACTTTTGGTGGGCCAACTTTATTAATTTTTTTTGATTGGTCTGTGGAAAAAGTCATTTTAAGTCCTGGGAAAGTAAATAAATCATCGTCTACTGTAAGCTCTTTCAGTGCATCCTTATTATAAAAACTTGGGTAATGTCGAAAGACCTCTGTTGCCTCAATAGCCATTGGACTATCTAAAAACATTGGAAAATGCGGCAATCCTCCTTTTTCAACTACCTCATTAATTAGGCTCAGTACTTCTTGGGTGCGCTCAATAGCAAAAGCTGGAATTAGTAAGGTGCCATCTTTAGCGACACTTTTTTTGATAGCCGAAATGAGGCGGCTTTTTCTTAAATGATAATCTTCGTGACGACGATTGCCGTAGGTTGATTCCATTACTACATAGTCAGCCTGCTCAATAAACTCAGTTGTTTTGAGTAATGGCACAGGAGGATTGCCCAAATCTCCAGAAAAAACGATAGATCTATTATCAACATGTATTTTAATTTGTGCAGAACCTAAAATATGGCCAGCATCAAAAAATTCAAAGTTCACACCCTTTATAGTCTTTGGTCGATGATAGTCAGTACCGAGGAAAGATTTTTCAATACCAATTACATCCGTAATTCCATACAAAGGCTCGCATCCTTCTCTCTCAGCTTCATCACCAATTAAATGTACAGAATCTTCCAATACAATCCTTGTTAAATCGATAGTTGGGTAGGTAGTGTAAATTTTTCCTCTAAATCCTCTTTTGTATAACAAAGGCAGTCTGCCCGTGTGATCAAGATGAGCGTGGGTTAATAAAACAAAATCAATATCTTTTGGTTTGAACGGAAAGTCAGACAAATTTTTTTCATCAGCTACCATACCACCTTGAAACAAGCCGCAGTCTACCAAAAACCTAGCCTTCGATGTCTCAAGGTAATAGCAAGATCCTGTAACTTCCCGAGCGGCCCCGCAGAATGTTATCTTCATTAAGTCAATCTTATCACTAAACTAGTCTGATAAATGATTATAAAAATAAGAACTGGCAATGGCAAAAGCTGAAGCAACGTTTAAGCTTTTTATTTTCTTCATGGCGTGATTAACAGATAGTACCGTGGTGCAATCTTTAAGTTCTGCTTCTGATAATCCTGCTCGCTCAGTACCGAGAACTAAGATTATATTCTCTTTTTTAGGTTTATAGCTATAAAGTTTTTGACCACCTGTTTCGATAGCAATAATATTTGAATTAGAATTTTTAACTATAAATTCTGACCAAGTTTTATAATAGTAAAATTTATTAATCTCGCCGCCAAGGGCCACTTTTTGTACCTCTTTTCTATTATGGCTTGGTGTGGTGCCAATTAAATGGATTTGACTAAATTCAAAAGCTTTGGCAGTTCGTAAAATATTACCAACATTAGCGCAAGATCTAATATCGAGCAGGGCTACCTGTAACATTATTTAAGCGGCTTGGCAGATCTGCCGTTGCGTAATCTATCGGTTAGAGTGTCAAGTAAATCGCTGTACTGAATGTCTTCCTGAATGCCAGACTTCATATCTCTCAAAATACAGTTATTACTTTTAGCTTCAGTCTCGCCAATAATGACGCTGTATTTGGCACCAATTTTATCCGCTTTCTTTAATTGGGCGCGTAGGCTTGGTCTGTCTGGTGCATGAAGCGTTGTAAAATTAGCATTATGTAGCTGTTCTAAAATTTCTTGAGCTCTTTTTCTGCCTCTGTTGCTAAGGTGAACAATAAATATATCTGTCTGACCTTTCATTTGATATTTCTTGGGTGGATGATCTTTCATTACCTGCATTAACCTTTCTAATCCAATTCCCAGCCCAACCCCTGGAGCTTTAGTGCCTCCAATTAATTCTGATAATCCATCATAACGCCCACCCCCACCTATTGACCCTTGTTGACCTTTACTATTTTCGACGGTGAATTCAAAAGCGGTGTGAGTGTAGTAATCAAGTCCGCGGACTATTTGCGGATTAAGATTATAAGTGACTTGGTAATCGTCAAGGTAAGATAATAAATTAAAGAAAAATTCTTTTGTCTCTTTATCTAGAAAATCGATAGTTTGTGGAGCATCATCAATTAGTTTCTTTATACTCTCATCTTTACTATCCATAACTCTCATAGGATTCATCTCAAGTCTTCGTTTGTCTGTTTCATTTAGCTTGTCTTTGTGTGGAGCAAAATATTTCTGTAATTGCTTAATGTATTCTTTCTGATTTTCTTTTGAGCCTAGAGAGTTGATTTGCACTACTGCATTTTTTACGCCCAGTTTTTTTAGAAGAGTCCAGCCTAAGTAAATCACCCAAGCGTCATCGGCAGCAGAATTGGTACCAATAATTTCCAAGTCAAGCTGGTTATGTTCGCGGTAACGACCTTTTTGCGGTCGATCATAACGGAATACAGATCCGTGAGTAAATAAGCGCAAAGGTTGAGGAAGTTGCTTTAAACCATTTTCATTATAGGCTCGAACTATGCCAGCGGTAAATTCAGGTCGCAGCGCCATTAAACGGTCGTTCTTACCACTTTTTTGGCTAACTAAAAAAAGTTCTTTACTGACAATATCAGTTTCGGAGCCAATTGAACGATCGAACAGCTCCGCGTACTCAATTGCCGGAACATTTATTTTATTAAAGCCAAATAGGTCGGCCAAATTTTCGAACTGATCAATAGCATATCGCCACTTTAATTGATCTTTAGGAAGGATATCTTTTACACCTCTTATAGTTCTAATTTCTTCTCTTTTTGACATACGGCACAATTATTATTTCGCTAATCAAAACGCTATCACAGCCCTGCCTTTGTGTCAAAGTCTAGAAATTTTTAATTCTTCTTTATCAATATTTGCTTCAAGATTTTTCGCATCCTTGCTATTAAAAAGTGTTTCAACTAGATTATCTTCAAATTTTGTAGTTACTATCTCATCAATTGAGCGAGCTCCTTTTTGAGGATTGTAAAATTTATTTAACCAAGTAGTAACTTTGCCAGAAATTTTAATTCGCACTCCCCTTTTTCTTAAATTGTTTTTCGTTTCAGCCAATCTTTGGCGAGTGATCTTGTTGATAGCAGATTTGCTTAAAGGATTAAAATAAATGATGTCAGATAATCTAGAAAGTAATTCTGGCTTTATAAAATCTTTAACAATATTTTTAATTTCTAAATTAAATTTGCCATTCTTTGCTACAAATCCTAAATTGTTTTGATTAAATTTTTCACTGCCTAAATTTGAAGTCAGAATAATAATAGCGTGATTAAAGTACGATTTTTGATTATGATTGTCTGTCAAAACGCCGTCTTCAAGAACCTGCAATAAGATATTGAAAACTTCAGGATGTGCTTTCTCTATTTCGTCAAATAAGACTACGCTGTAGGGCTGTTTTCTAATTTGTGAAGTTAGGGAACCGCCTTCTTCGTATCCTATATATCCTTTTGGAGAACCAATAAGTTGGCTAACAGTATGTTTTTGCGAGTATTCACTCATATCAAGTTTAATGAGAGAATCGGTGTGAGCATAAGCGGTTTGCGCTAGTATCTTAGCCAGTTCAGATTTTCCAACCCCAGTTGGGCCGACGAACAAGAAGGATGCTACGGGGCGTTGATTTTTTTTAAATCCTAAATTTGCTCTAGCAATAGCTCTCGACACAATATTAATAGCCTTGTCTTGACCAAATATTTTTTTCTTTAGATTGTTTTCAAGCGCTTCTTTGCCAACCAAGTCCTGTTGAATAACAGACAAAGGAATATTAGTTTTTAAAGATACAATGTTTTCGATATCTTTAACAGAAAGTGTAGTCCCCTTCTTTTTTTGTAGCTGTGATAATTGTTTGATTAATTTTACTTCTTGATCTTTAATTCTTAAGGCAAGCTCTAATTGACCTTTATTGATTAGCTTTATTTTTTTATCTATTACTTTAGTTAGCTTTTTTTGTAAATCTTTCTCTTCAGCTGATATTTTTATTTTTGTCTGAATGTTTGAGCAAGCTTCATCAATTAAATCTATAGTTTTGTCTGGTTGAAATCTGTTCGGCATATATTTATTTGACAATTCTATAGCTCTCTTAATAGAATCAGTTAAAATTTTTGTACGATGATGAGATTCAAAATTTTTAGCCAAACTTTTTACCATTTGAAAGGTAGATTGATCGTTGGGTTCAGATAACACAATGTTTTGGAAACGGCGCTCGAGCGCTTTGTCTTGAGCAAAATATTTATTATACTCTTCGTAAGTTGTAGCACCAATAATAGAAACCTCACCTCGAGTTAGAGCTGGTTTTAAAATATTGGCTAGGTCGAGAGTACCTTCTGTACTGCCGGTGCCATTTAGAGTGTGGATTTCATCTATGAATAAAATTACATTTCCTCTATTTTTAATATCATCTAATAAATCTTTTACTCTTTCTTCAAACTGTCCACGGTACATTGTGCCTGCTACCAAACTTGATACAGAAAGTTCGTAAATAAGTTTATGCTTAAGATTGACTGGCACATTGCCCTTCATAATAGCGGTGGCTAAACCGTGTGCTAAAGCAGTTTTCCCAATACCAGGATCTCCTATTAGTAAGACATTATTCTTGTTTCGTCTTAAGAGAGTATTGATGATATTTTGCAGTTCATCATTTCGATCAACGACTGGGTCAAGTAATCCTTCTTTTGCTTTTTGACTAAGATTGATGGCGAAGCTATCGAGAGTAGCTTTAGGTATCGGTATGTCATTTGGCACCACAGCCTGTTTCTCACTAACTCCAACTTCATGATTTGGTTTATTTGTGATAGACCTCAAAATTGAGATGCCATACAGCCATTCAGAGATTCTGCCGATAAGATGATTAATATCAATCTGATTCGAATGAATAATTTTATAACCAAGAAAATGATCATTCTTTAAAATTACAAAAAGAAGGTGTTCTGGCTCCACAAAGCTAAATTCGTAATTGCGAGCTATTTTAGCAGACCTTTCTACTAATTCAGAGATCTCATTTCTACCCTCATTATTTTTAGCGTATTTAATAAGAGAAACCGTTTTGAGACCAGTTGATCTCAAAAGATCAAAGGCGGTTGTTCCTTTAATATCAAACATAGCCTTGATTACATGAGCAGTATTGAGAGTCTCCTTTCTACTGTCAGCATAATCTTGGGCTTTAAATAATATAGCCTGTGTTGAGTCGCTTAGAAGATCAGCTAGAAGACCCATTATTTATCTTTTTTAGGAGCTTTGTCTTCTGTCTTGGTTTTATCTTCAACTTTTTCTCTAGATTTTCCATCACTTCGCTCAACATCAATAGTATAGCCAGTGAGTTTAGATGCTAAACGAACATTTTGACCACTACGACCAATAGCTAGCGAAAGCTGATCTTCATCTACATACACAGTGGCATGACTTTCTTTTTCATCTCTTTTTACTTTATTAATAGAGGCTGGTGATAAAGCATTAATAATAAATTGGTCGATGTCTTCATCCCAAATAGTAATATCAATCATCTCGTCTCCTATTTCAGCTCTAATGGCGTGTACTCTAGTACCTTTTTGGCCGACACAAGAGCCAACCGGGTCTAAACCTTTCACATCAGTAAAGATGGCGATTTTAGTACGGCTACCAGCTTCACGAGCTATAGCTCTAATTTCGACTGCACCCTCAGCGATCTCAGGCACTTCTTTATAGAATAGTTCTTCGATTAATCTTTGATCTGAACGAGATACAATTACTTGCATTCCACGACCAGTGTCTGCAACTTCCTTCACAAAAACCTTAAGGCGTTTACCAACATGGTAGTCTTCGCCAGGTACCTGTTCTTTAGGAATGAGCACTCCATTAATTCGGCCAAGATTAATTATTACATTCTTACCTTCAATCTGCTGAACGGTACCATTAAGTAATTTGTGTTCGTTCTCTTTAAATTCGTTGAAAAGTACATCTCTTTCAGCCTCTCTTAATCTTTGAATAATAACCTGCTTGGCAGTCTGAGCAGCAATGCGCCCAAAATCTTCTTTCTGTTCTAATTTCTGTTTAATTTGTTTGCCAACTGTGGCTTTCTTATCTAATCTTTTAGCTTCCTTGAGGGTAAGTTCTCTTTCAGGCTCCTCAATTTCTTCTTCTTTTTCTAGTACATCAAAAACTCGATAGACTTTAAATTTTGCTGTTTCAAGATTAAATTCAGCGACAACTGCCCAATCTGGATCACCGTAATCTCGGCGATAAGCAGCAGCAATTGCAGCTTCAATTGTTTCAATAACTTGTTCTTTAGAGATGCCCTTTTCGTCAACAATCTGGTTGACGGCGGCTAAAAATGGTGATACAGACATGATATTTAGTTAATTTCTATAAAAATACACGCAATCTATTGCGTGTGATATTACATTAGCTCAAACCTGTTGATAAGTCAATACTAAACGCTATCTTTTGTGTGCAAAAGTGGAAATTTAATTACAGCAGTATATATTCTTTTTATTCGGCTCGGTTGTTTGATTAATCTCCAAAGCCATTCCAACTGCATGATACGAAATATTTTTGGTGCTCTTTTTATTCTATTTGCCAGTACCATATCAAAAGCTCCACTTACCCCAATCATTACGGGGACCTTAAGGATGTTTTTATAACGATTAATAAATAGCTCTTGTTTTGGCACGCCAAATGCTAGTAGTAATATGTTTGGCTGACAATGCTGAATTACTGAGGCAAGCCTTCTCATCTCGTGTTCTGCAATTGATCCATCTGATTGCACAGTCTTTGGACCGTTATCGGCAAATACTAAACGAATATTTGGATAATTTCTCTCAATTCGACTTTTAGCTTCTTTGATAACTTGGTCTGTACTGCCTAAAATAGCTAGCCGAATATTTTCTTCGTTGCCTCTCTCTAGAATTGAATTTACTAAGTCTGAACCAGTAATACGGAATAAATGAGGATTAAGTTTGTCAGGAGTAAACAGTAATTGATATGCAGTATAAAGCCAGATAAATGGAGAGAACAGCCAGTAAGTGAACTTTGATTTGTATTTATTGTAATGCTGATACGATGCAGCTGCTAAAATACCTACGCCATCAGCCGTAATATAGTCAGCGTTTGTCATTGTTTCGCGTAGATTCTTATTTTTATAAGACTCCACCATCATTTCTGGGTTTAGAGTAATAACATGATTGGCTTTTTTATTCTTAGATAATTGAAAAATTTTGTTTATAAAGTTGCTGAATGTGAGAGGTGTAAGATTATATTTGGCCAGTTTGATATTGTTTTTTTGTTCTTTCGGTTCAACACTTTTATGAATTAGCCCAGCGATTGCAAATATAGTGATAACCGGCACAGCTTCAAGCCACATGTCTGTGAAAATAGCCGTAATAGAAATTGCTCCTAGGGCGTAGGCTAGGCGTCTAGATTGGGCTGATTGTCTATACAACTCTTGGCTAAGAAGGATTAAAATATTGATAAATATAATTGCTCCTAAAAAGCCAAGCTCTTCATACCATCTTAAATATGAGTTATCAACGAAGCGAGGCTCTGGTGCATCTGGATTAAAATTGTTGTTTTGAATTGAAGCTGCTCCACTGCGGCCGAATCCTAAACCAAAAATGCCGATGTCACTAAAATCGTCAACACTTTGAGAGATGGAATTTACATGCTGACGGTCAGAAACGCTGCGATTAAAAATATTCGCTATTAGCTGTCTTGATCGTTCGGCGTTTGGTTGAAATAAAACAATTGCACCAAGGGCGCTAATAACAAAAATTATTGTAAAGAACAGGGCGCTTATTTCACTTTTCTTCCAGCCGGATTTTCCTAGATTTTGAAAAATAAAATAAGCGCAGACAATTAATAGGGCGAACCAAGCGGCTCTGCTGAAAGATCCAATAATACCAATAATTCCCAATAGAATAATAACAGGATACCAATATTTACACCTTGTTCTTTTAAGCAGTGGTGTGAGAAAGACAATAAGTAAAGAAAATCCGGCGAATTGAATAGGACCGCTCATAGTTGATTGTAATCTTGGAATAGAGCCGGCTACTGTTTGCCAAGCTGGTAATGTGGCTGCGGCTTGCCATTGGCCGTCACCGACTGCAACTTCGGGGTTATAGCCCCATCCAATTAGAGTTTCCTTAGGAATTACTTCTACTATAATTAATCCCCAGATAACTATGGCAGCTGCCCAAAAGATCCAGATAGTGAGTAGATGTGTAATTTGCTCTTTTGTGGGTTGCATTGAATGAAGTGACCAAAAAACTCCTAAGGGTAAAAGACTATAACGAGCGCTCCATAGAAATGCGCCAGCATCTTGTGTAATAAATATGGTAGATAGAATACCAATTATTACGAGCCAAAACATTAATCTCTCAATATCATCTTGAATAAATGGCAGGCCTTTTTGTTTTCTTTCTTTTAATCCTAAAAATATCAAAGCAATGACAATTAGTTCACGAATAATGCTCAGATATCTAATTTGAGTAACGGTAACTAAAAAAGGACTGACAGTTATAAATATCAGTAAAGCTATTGTCAACCACCACCAAATTGGATATTTAAAGATTTGTTTAAGTTCTTTCGCCATAATTTTTTTTGAGAGCATCAAGAGTTCCCTGCCAAACAGCACTTCTGATGTCTGCATCTAATATATAGCGGAAAAAGTGTATCTTTTGAAGGGCTATGACCATTATGAAGCTAAAAGCCTTGCGCAATCCTTGATTTGTACGGGTCCAAAAGAGCCACTGATTGCGGACTAAATAATATACGCTGTTGGCACTTTTGACTGTACTTTTTGGAATGTAATGATAAACCACTGCCCTAGGCTCGTACACTAATTTTTCTCCTTTCATAATTAGGTGTGCACAGTAGTCACTCTCTTCGTAATACATAAAGTAAGGTTCAAAGAAAAGTTGGTGGGTTTGGTAAGTAGTAATGGGCATAAACATAGCTGCTCCAACAATAAAAGTAACTTCTCGACGTTTGTCTAGCTGGTTGACTGGTTGATTGCGTCTACCCATGCGAATGGCTGCCAGCCACGGATACCAGCAACCGCCTGAATACCAATTAATATTTCTATCGTCGCCGTAGACAATTAATGGTCCGACTATGGCCGCATCAGTTTCGCGTTGAGCTTCGAGAAGCTTAATAATACTACCTCGCTTTATTTCAGTATCAATGTTTAACAAAAATATATAGTCAGTATGATTGGCTACTTTGGCTACAACCAAATTGTTTCCACGAGCAAAACCAGTATTCTCTTTTAAATCTATATACTGTACCCAAGTGTACTGCTTACAAATAGTGGCAATTAATTTCTTCTTGCCAGAGTCGGTGCTGTTATCACCGATGGCGGCTTTGAGTTCATAATCTTTCGAGCCCGTTTCTTTCTTTAAGGATTGCAAAACCCTTGAGACATCTTGCTCATTATTAAAAGCAATTAAAACTGTGTATACGACTGGTTTTATCTTTTGGCCCATAAAGCGCTGCGTTTGAAAGAATCTAAGTTTTCTACTGCTTTGAGCGTACCACGAGCAACACATAAAAGTGGATCTTCGGCGATTTGACATGGCACACCTGTTACCTTGGTAAACAATTCGTCAATTTTTTGCAACTTGGCACCACCTCCAGTGAGAATAATTCCCTTCTCCATAACATCTGATGATAGTTCGGGAGGAGTTTTTTGTAACACTACTTTCACGGCGTTGATTATTTCATTGAGAGGCGGCCTGACAGCTTTGACAATATCTGAGGTATGAAGAAGGATGCTCTCGGGTAGACCAGTAATAGCGTTGGAGCCAGAAACTTCCATAGATTTATCTTTCTTAGTATTCATAACTGCCCCAATTTTTATTTTTACTTGCTCGGCAGTAGATAAGCCAATAATAAGATTATGTTTTTTTCTAATGTAATTAGCAATGGCCTGATCAATTTTATTACCAGCGACGCGAACAGAGTTTACAGCTACGGTGTCGCCTAGCGCAATTACAGCAATTTCAGTTGTTCCTCCACCAATGTCTATGACCATGTTTCCGCTTGGTGAGGCGATATCAATTTCAGCCCCTAGGGCAGCGGCAATTGGCTCTTTAATTAAATACGCTTGGCGTGCTCCGGCTGAGGTAGTAGCGTCAATTACTGCCCTTCTTTCAGTTGAGGTAACACCTGCTGGAACGGCCACCATTACATCTGGTCGAATAATTCTCATGCGCCCGTATATTTTTGTTAAATAATAGCTAATCATAGATTCTGTAATTCGATAATTAGCAATTACGCCATCTTTTAGAGGATGGGCAGCGATAATACTTTCAGGTGTTCGACCAAGCATCTCTTTGGCCTCATTACCAATAGCCATAATGTGCTCATTATCTGCTTGTACGGCCACCACACTTGGTTCTTGGGCCACAATACCTTGACGCGGCACCATAACGACAGTGTTGGTAGTGCCTAGGTCAATGGCCACGCGACGATTAAACATAACTAGTCTGCTATCCTTTCTATATTAGCTCCTAAAGCCTGTAGGCGCTCTACAATATTAGCATAACCGCGGTCAATAAGCTCGGCGTGCTCAATCATAGATTCGCCCTTGGCGGTTAAGGCAGCAATTAGTTGTGTGATGCCAGCTCTCAGGTCTGGGCTTACTAAAGATGTGCCTGTAAGTTTTGTAGGTCCAGTTATCAGTATTCGGTGAGGATCACAATTTAGTATATTAGCCCCCATTTTTTCGAGACTAGCCACATAAGCGAAGCGACCTTCGAACATCCAGTCGTGAATTAAGGTGTTGCCATTTACTTGAGTGGCTAGCAGTGCCAAAGGTGGTTGTAAATCGGTAGGAACGCTTGGCCAAGTTCCAGTAACAACCTGAGTTGGCATTAATTTGTGTGGACCACGAATAATAATCGATTGTTGCTCTTTATTATAAATAGTTCTTACTCCGAAGCGATCAAAAATTGCTCTAATTGGTAAGTTAATTTCAGAATCACCACAATTTTGTAAAGTAATATTCCCCTGAGTAACAACAGCTGCCGTAATAAATGTACCGATCTCTATTTCATCAGGAATAATTTCTATCTCAATATTTTTGGTTGACAATTTTCCAGCAGATCCTTCAATCTTAAGGATTGATGAGCCTAAGCCTGAAATTTGATAACCGAGTTTTTGTAGAAATTCTGCTGTTTGCACTACATGACCTTCAGTCGCGACATTAACAAGCTCAGTTGTACCGTGAGCAATAACAGCAGCCATAATAGCATTCTCCGAAGCTGTGACAGATGCCTCTGTTAAAAAGAATTGTTTACCGACTAATCCTCTTTTAGTAGTCACGGTGTAAGTATTGTCAGTATTAACCTTAATTTTAGAACCAAGTGTTTCAAGGACATCAAAATGAAGTCCTACCGGTCGTTTGCCGATAATACACCCTCCTGGATGCGGCATATTTACAGAGCCAGTACGGGCTACTAAAGGTCCTAAAAACAGAATTGAACCTCTCAGCTGTTTGGCTAGATTGTCAGGTAACACAGATGTCAAAACCTCTTTTGTTTGAATAATTGTCTGATTATCTGTCTCGCTAACTTGAGCTCCAAATGCTTGGAGTAACTTAAGCATTATCTTTACATCCCCAATATGGGGCAGATTTTTAATTGTCACCTTACCAGATGTTAATAAGGATGCGGCCAATATAGGTAGAGCGGCATTTTTACGACCACTAATTGTAACAGTGCCTTTCAAGGGTTTGCCCCCAATAATTTTGAATGTTGCCATAGTTATTCTATTCTAACAAATTTGCGCAATTTAAATTGAATGTATACTGTAAACAGATGGCACAGAAACCAACCCTGTTATGGGCATTCTCCAAAATCGCATATCTTATCGTATTTTGGGCGATAGCAGCTTTTGTATTAATGTTTGCAGCTGGTTACCGAGTAAACTGGAAGGCTGGTTTTTTGAAAGAAACGGGTTCAATATATTTGCAAACTCATAACAGAGATAAAATTGTTATTAAATATACTCTTAACGGTCAAGAGAAGACTGTTGAGCTACCGCACGCTATTAGTGATCTTCAACCTGGGCACTATTCTCTAACGCTTGACTATGAAGGATATGAGAGTTGGACGAAATCCTTTTATGTCGGGCCTTCTGAAGCGAAGCTTTTTAACGATATTTTATTTATTCCAACTGTTATAAAAAGTCATGAAGCCTCAGCATCGCAAAAAGCTCAAGTTGAGAATGAAGAGCGGCTTGTTTCAGAAGGATTAGTAATAAGAGGAAATGAAATATACAGAACAGATCGGGGAACAGATGTACTAATTAAACGCTCAAGCAATAGAGTAGATCAAGTATTTTGGTACACCAAAAAGACTCATATTATTATGAAGAATGAAAAATCAGTGTCAATTGTTGAGATAGATGGGTCTAATAGTACGAAGTTATTTACGCTTGAAAAAGATCTTCCTATTAAATTGATTGTTGCTTCTGGAGGGGATGAACTTATAGTATTACAAGAAGATAAGGCTACGGTTTACGATATATCCTTAGTTTTATAGTACCTAGCGAACCTCTAAAATTGATTGAGTATCAATGGAGTTTGAGTTAAATTCTGAATTAGAGCTTCTGTCTGGAGAAACCTGTTTGGCATCAATAATTAAGCGTTTTTTAGTAGAGCCCAAAGGAGTACAGGTAATTAGACGAAGATCGGATTCGTTTGAATTATTGATTAAATCAACTTGGTTAGGTGTTACTTCGTAGATTTGATCAACGATATATTCATATTTTGTATCCTCAAATTCAATTGTGATTGTTTGATTCAACTGAGCCTTTAAAAGAGGAGCAAAGATTGTTTTATAGTCCCCTTTTGCCCAAGCAAAATTTGAGCTGTGACCAGTTAAAATAATAGTTCCCCTTTGCCCAGGTTTGGCGGTGTCTTTAATATGTACTAGGCCATTCTGTAAGTGGCGCTGAATTTGAGTATTATCGTATTCAATCTCCCAGGTGACAGGTGAAAATATGCCTAAATCTGTGTAATAAAAGTCAATATCCTTAACTGTAGAGACAGCGTTGTCTGTTTTGCTGTTATCATCTTGCTTAGTGTCTGTCTGTTTTAATTCATAGGCGTTAGCTTTGAATTGATAGGTTTTTGGCTGTAATTTTGGAGTATTATTATAGGTAATTAAAGCCGGAACTTGAATAGATGCCATAAACAAAGCGGCCCCTATTAACCCGATTATGCTTACTCGCAAATCGAATTTTGCAATGGCGTCTTGATTAGAAATTGCCGGCTTTAAAATAAGCCTTAAATCTTCGCTTTGTAACTGGTAATATGTCATATTTGTCATATATTTGATGCTCTATTTATACCATAAAATGCCCTCTTTGTCAATCTGTAGCTCAGATTAAAAAACCGCCCTACTAGGCGGTCATGGGGATTTCGAATCTAATAGATGGAGTATGTCTATCAAGGCAAGTTTGTCCCCTCTTAAATCTTTGTTGAAACCACCTTCTAATTCTAGATAAAGCCCTTTCAGCTTCATGTTGTCGGTTGTGATCTACATGATGACGATAGCTGTCTATGTGTCCCTCTAAATCTAGAAGTAGATACAGTTCGTCTACTATGGTGTCAATTTGTATCAGTGTTGGAATGATGTGTAATCTAGGATATCCTTCGGTGGCAAAACTGCGGCAAAGACAGTATTCATGGTTATCGTGCACTCCAATTAGCATGCTGCCATTTAATGGTGCTGTAACTGAAAGACCCAGTTTATTGGAGAAGATTCTCCTTAGACTCTCATTGAGAAAATGTACATTCCTTTTTGTCGCTGTTCTGCCGACATTAGCTACTTCTCTTAAGGGGACAACGACATGCGCTGTCTTTAATTCATCTGGTAGCTGTCTATCAGGCAACATTTTACCTCCCTTCGATCGTGCTCAGATATTATCAAAACACCATTTTCTTGTCAATTTTAGAAATAAAAAAGAATCCCAATTATTTAGGATTCTGGTGCCGCGGGAGAGACTTGAACTCTCATGGGTTTTAACGCCCACCGGATTTTGAGTCCGGCGCGTCTACCAATTCCGCCACCGCGGCATACATAAAATTTACCTCGCTATGCTACCACTAATTCTACTTTTAAGCAAGAACTTAGACAAGCTGCATAATCTCGCTTGAGCTGACGGCGCCTGGTCTTATTACCTCAGGATTGTCAGTTGTCAAATCTACTACGGTAGAGTGCGAAGGTCTTTCAAAAACTTCCTCCAGCAAAGTCATAACCCTATCGGCTCTAGCTTGGTTGAAAGGATGCATGACAAAATCTACTCGACTTAAAATCACTGGATATCCTGACAAATTGGCACTGGTAGCTAAAAGTGGTTTTTTGAATTTCTTCAATATCTCATCCACAGCTTCAGACTCGACTACTCTAAAAGAGGCAGTATCGTATTTCGTACGAATAAAATTTCTAGGCAACTTTGAATTTTCTTTGAGTCTCAAGATGACGGTTACCTTTCCGGGCAATAATCTTTGTAGTATTGTCTCTTGTCGTTTTGAAAGCTCTGCATATTTCTTAATATCTTCTACCTTTCTAACTACTAAAGCGGATGGTTTTGAACGAGGTCTTTGTTTAAGTTGGTAAAGTTTTGTACAAGCATCTATATCTGTGCCATCACAAATTAAGCCGTAGCAGGTGTCAAAGGGCACCATAGCGACTTCTTTTCTTTTTAAATGGACAACGATTGGTTCAACATCGATCATAATTCTTTACTATCATAATCAGAAAGTCATTACTAAATCCAGTCTAACAGCCAATACTCAATAAGTTTGGCAATGCAGAAATGATAAGGGATACTGAATACATGTACAAAATATTGTTAATAATTCTGCTGGCTGCAACTTTTTGCGCATTATATTTTTGGCCAAAAGATGAAAAAAACGAATATCTGAAAGTAACGGTAAATGATATTCAATTTTATTTGGAAATCGCGGACGAAAATAATGAGCGAAAAGAAGGATTAATGTACAGAGAAAATCTTTGTGATCGGTGCGGTATGCTATTTATTTTTGATCAAAAAGAATTTCAGGGAATATGGATGCGTAATATGAAAATTGATATAGATGTTTTTTGGCTAGACTCTAATGGTGTGGTGATAGAAATGTTTGATAATATGAAGGCCGAGAAAGATGCTAAACAATCAGACGAGCTTGCACTTTTTGTTGTAGAGTTAGCGTCTGATACAGTTGAAAAGTATAATATAGGTATTGGTGATCAATTTATTTGGTAGAACAATTCGTTTTGCACTAATCCTTCTTTTTTTTGTGCTGTTGTTGCCACCCAAAATTGCGGCTAAAGCAGTTGATATTACCTTTATTTATAAAGATGGATGTCCATATTGTGAAGCCGAGAATGATTTTTTAAATAAAATCTCGGCAGATTATGAGTTGAACATTGAAAGGCTTGATATATATTCTTCAAGAGACCGAGGTCGCTATGATACTTTGGCTAAAGAATATAATTTCACTTATGGTTTTACACCTGTAGTTATAGTTGGTGATCAGTATTATCTAGGATTCAATACTGAACAAGATAGTGGACAACAAATTATAAAATTAATTGATGGTCAGGTCAGCAATAAAAATTTAGATGAAGCCGGTTGTTCAATTAATTCGTCTGAATGTGCTAATGAAAACTACCAATTACCATTGTTTGGCCAGAAGAATTTAAAATCTTTGAGTTTACCAATATTAACTTTAGTGGTTGGTTTAGCTGATGGTTTTAATCCTTGTGCGATGTGGGCCTTAATTGCATTACTCGGTTTTTTGGTAAGCCTCAAATCGCGTAAAAAATTAATCTTTATTGGGGGTGCATTCCTGGTTGCATCCTTTGTGAGTAGCTTTTTATTTATTGCTATGTGGTATGGAATATTTAATGTAGTCAACAAATGGTTAGCAATATTAGGAACAGCTTGGGTTAAATATTTTGAGATAGTTGTAGCTATATTTGCTTTGATTGTTGCTATAAAACTGATTGTAGAATTTTGGCAGAACAAAAACCTTGAATGCGAGGTGGGTGACGCAAAGAAAAAAAGCAGTATAACCATGAAATTGAAGGAGGTAGCGAAAGACAAGAATATGTTGGCCGCAATATTTGGTGCAGTTGTGCTGGCTATTGGGGTGAATATTATTGAGGCGATGTGTTCAATAGGGTTACCAGTTGTGTATACCTCAATTTTAAATAATGCAAATTTAAGTTTAGGTTCTGCACTATCTTATATTACAGCCTACAATGTTTTTTATATG
Organism: uncultured Candidatus Saccharibacteria bacterium; assembly: GCA_964421635.1. Lineage (GTDB taxonomy): Bacteria > Patescibacteriota > UBA1384 > CAILIB01 > JAUSJZ01 > CAYQWZ01. The sequence continues at coordinate 51,123 of CAYQWZ010000001.1, read as the reverse complement.
GCAGATGATATATTGATATTCTTAGCAATAGTACTGACTAACAAAGTAATTTTTGCTTCAAAAAAAATTGGCAAGGTGGCAAAGATAGTATTAGCAATTATTCTTCTCGTAACGGCTTACAACCTAGTTTTTTAGTTTATAATGAAATTACTATGTTAGATTCAATAGTTATATCAAAACAAGATAAGCAGAACATGTATAGCCATGTTGAGAACTTTTGTACTGGTTTTATGACTTGGTGGGCAGAAGCAGAAAAATTTCCCATTCCTTCTTATTATGTAAATGTAAATAAAATTGTTATCAGTGGTATGGGAGGTAGCGGTCAAGCAGGAACAATAGCTAAAGATCTTTTAGCTAAAACTTCGAGTGTGCCAGTTGAGCTAGTCAAAGATTATCATCTACCAAACTATATAGACAAAAACACATTAGTAATCGCCATCTCCTATTCCGGTGACACAGAAGAGACGCTGAGTACTTTTATTGAAGCTTATGAAAAAAAGTGCAAACTGTTTGCTATTACTACTGGTGGTAAGTTGGAAGGTTTAGCCAAGAAATACAAGGCACTAACTTTTCTGCATAATTATAAATCTCAACCGCGAGCTGCTCTTCATGTTCATTTGGCAGTCTTATTAAATGTCCTAAAAAAGTTGGGGCACATAAACATTTCGAATGAAGATGTCGATTCAATTGCTGAAGTCGCAGAAGAGATAAAGACAAAATGGTCAATAAATATACCAGTGGGGTCTAATGAGGCGAAACAAATGGCTGAGAAGGTACAAAATAAAATTCCAATTATCATTGGTGATGGAGTATTATGCGGTGTGGCAGCAAGAATAAAATCTCACTTGAATGAGAATGCCAAGGTGCCATCTTATTACGAAACATTACCTGAAATGAATCATAATTCCTTGGTTGGGAGTGAATATCCGCCGATGGCTAGTGAAAGCCTATATTTAATTCTTTTAGATTCCAATTATACCGAAGAAAATAATAAGACACGCATGATGTTAACTGAGCAACTCTATAAAGACCGTCGATTTGGTGTAACTCGAATGTTGTTTGAATCTAAAAATGAATTACAAGAGATTATAAAAGCCATAAGCTTTGGAGACTATATTAGTTATTATTTAGCTATATTAAATAAGGTTGACCCAACTTCCGTAGACATTATTGCTGATTTTAAACAAAAACTGAGTAAATGAAATTCCCCTCTTTCGAGTTTACTGAAATTATTGATTCCAAAGGAAAGCCAACCATTCAGGTAATGGCGAGTTTTGGTGATGAATCTTTTTTGGCTAAGGTGCCCTCAGGCACTTCTACAGGGAAAGATGAAGCTTTTGTAATAGAACCCGATGAAGTAATAGCTAAAAACGAAGAGCTAAACACACTACTTTTAAATAAAGAGTTTAAAAGTGTGGCAGAATTCGACAGGTTTTTGATAGAAGAAGATGGAACAGCTAATAAATCTAAAATAGGTGGCAATACAATATTAGCGCTATCGATGCTGTTTTGTCGGCTAGCAGCGGCCGACATAAAGATTGAATTGCACGAATATTTAAAACAACAAAGTAATTATAAATCAGCTACCAGAAAAGCTAAGCCCCAACCAATGATGGTAATGATAGAAGGCGGTGTGCATGCTAAACAGAGCACTGACATTCAGGAACTGCTAGTTAATTGTACCTTAGGTGAAGGTGAAAAGATTTGGAATGAACTTGATAAATTGGGCAATCCGTTAGGTATGGAAGGAGGATTCGATATAACTTTGCACCAAACAGATGACAGAGACCAAGCTGCTTTGGCAATGCTACAGACGGCTATTGAGCAAAGTCAGGCTACTGCTACAATGTCTGTCGATGTGGCAGCTAACAATATCGAAGCAGAAGACAGATATTCGGTGTCAGAAATGATTGAAATTATTAAGAAATGGAATTTATATAGTGTGGAAGATCCTTTTGAGGAAGAAGATGATGAAAGCTGGCAAAGATTAACTAGAGAGGTTGTAGGATTACGCTTAGGAACACAGATCATTGGAGACGATCTGACCGTCACTAATCCTAATAAACTAAAAGATGCAATTTCAAAGAAATTAATCACTGGCGTAATAATAAAGCCAAATCAAGTTGGGTCAGTCAGTGAAACCTTGGAGTTTGCTAAAATTGCAAAAGAAAATAATTTGTACACTATTGTTTCACATCGATCTGGAGAAACGGACGATACTTTTATTGCAGACTTAGCCGTAGCCATATCTGCAGATAGTCTTAAATCGGGAGCAAATTCAAAACCCGAAAGAGCAATCAAATACAAAAGACTGGCAGAAATAATTTAATCTATGTCAAAGGGGCTAATTTTAGTTAAGGATTTAAATTTAATAACTACAAAAAAACAATCTATTCCGGTTTTTGGATTAAAAAATCTTTCAACGCAATGGCACAACAATTCTAATAGAGTCTACTTCGAAGCCAATAAATCAATCAGAGACATTCTAGATACAAATGTTACGATTAATCCTCAAAAGATAGTAACAGATTTAAATTTATACGATTCAACTCGACTACAAAATTCAATCCATCTATTCATTGACGAGGAAAAATATAACGTTTTAGAGAAAACAACATTATTCTTTAAAAATAACTTCCCTTATAAAAAAATCTATCTCCATATTATTGGAACCTATAACCGTGTTGATGCAAACACTCTGATAAAACCAAAACTTACTCCTAAAATTATTGAAGCTCTAAATCAACAGTTGGGGACTTATTCAGACGGTAATTCCAATAACATCAAAATAAATAAAGACTATCACCTACTACCTGGTGATTATTTAGTTATTCTTTCAGACAATATTTCTGAAGATACAATCGAATACCTTAAGCAGCAGAAACAACACAAGTTTTTCGTCAGTCAATTAGAGTCAAATAGCAAATTCAAAAATTGGATGATATTAGATCAAAATAATGAATTGAAAAATATTGTTGCATGTGATTATTGGGTTAATAGTCTTAAGGAATTAGTTAGAGAAATAAAAATCAGCAAACAGTCATTTATTTTAAGCCTTGATAAAGGAAATATTAGCAATACTGATGATGAACTCATAAATAATCATATATTCACTAGCAAGAACAATATACGGTTAATAGGATACGGAAATCAAAATAAGAAATGGCCAGTTATAGATACTGATAGAAACTCAAACTATCATCATTTAGAGAGTCTGCAGAAAATGAAATCACTTAGCGTTAAAGATTTAATAAATAATTTTGTATAAATCTTTAAAAAAGATTTTAGATATGTCATTATAGGGATTGCTCGGGGCCCATAGCTCAGTTGGTTAGAGCGCATGCATGGCATGCATGAGGCCGGCGGTTCGAACCCGCCTGGGTCCACCATTCCCTCAATTAGGGATTTTTTTTATGAATAAGATGATTATCCGTAAATCTAAGATTATTGCATTAACCTTATTAACATATTTTATTGTTGTTTCTTTTGTTATTAGTGGTCTGACCATAAAAGGAGCTTCAAACGAAATTATATTTTATCCAAAAGATAATTATCAATATTTTGAAGTTGAATCAAAAGCCAGAGATAAATTATCTGTTAAGGGCTGGTTATTAAAGAATGACACTTCTGAAAAACTGGTAATTATATCTCACGGTTGGAGTGGAAATAGATCTACCTTGATACCTTTGGCACTTTACTTGCAAAATGCAGGATTCAATGTGATTACTTTCAGCTATCGAGGAGAAACAGGTCAAAATAGTTACGGCCTTTACGAAAAATTAGATTTACAAGCTATTCTTGAATTTGCCAACGAAAATAATTTTAGTAATGCAAATATTTCGTTGATTGGGCATTCAATGGGTGGAATACCTGTTGCTCATATGGCGAATGAAATTGAGCTAGATAAAATTATATTTGTCAGTTCTGTAATTAATACATTTGAATCAAAATTAAAATTTAGCCAAGATATCAGTACATTTGCGCCAACTCTATTAAACTCCTTTGTAACCTTTTTCGAGCGTTTCTATCATGGTATTAGCATTTATAGTCCACACCAAGTAATTCCATATATTAATGAGCCAACTTTGATTATGCACGGTTATCAAGATGAAAAATCTTCAATTGACGAAGTAAACAGAATAAAAGATTTGAAGCTAGACAATATATCTTTTTATCTTGTAGATGGTGATCATAATGTATTTTTACGAAATGTTGATCAGATAAAACTTTATAAAGAGAAGATTGAAGAATTTTTAAATGAGCAAGAAGCTTAATTTAGCATTAATAATAATACTGGGTAGTGTTATTTTAGTTGCCCTATTACTATATTCATCTAAATATGATCCTGCCAGAACAAGAGGTAGAATTACAGAAAAGTTAAATTCATTGAATAGTGTAATATTTATCTCTAAATATGATAATGAGAGTACCAAGCAATTAAATGAGTTTGCACCGTATGCGACAAATTTAAATATTATTGATTGTAGTGATAATATCGAATACTGTGAGCAGCAAAAAATTGAAGATCTGCCGATGATATTTATAAGCGATATCGGTATAGAACTGGTAGGATTTCATAGTTTAGAGGATTTAAATAACCTTTTTAATCAGTTAGAAATCTGATAGAGTCAAGACGATATGAAAAAAACATTTCCTCACAAAATTGTTGAAAAAAAGTGGATTAAATATTGGCAAGACAATAATACTTTTAAAACTGCAAAAAATCCAAAGAACAAGAAATACATTCTAGATATGTTCCCCTATCCTTCTGGAGAAGGTTTGCATGTTGGCCATATAGAAGGATACGCTGGCACAGATACGCTGGCTAGGTACTATCGTATGAATAAGTATGACGTTATGCACCCTATGGGTTGGGATTCATTTGGGCTACCGGCAGAGAACTACGCTATAAAAGAAGGAAAACAGCCGAAAGATACAACTTCTAAGAATATTGAACGATTTAGAAAACAGATGGATGCGACAGGGCTCAGTTATGATTGGAATCTAGAAATTAGCACCTCATCACCTGAATATTATAAATGGACCCAATGGATATTTATTAAGCTGTTTGAAAAAGGACTTGCTTATCAGAAAGAAGCGAGTGTCAATTGGTGTGAGGGATGTCAGACTGTTTTGGCTAATGAGCAGGTAGTGAATGGTGAGTGTGAGAGATGTCACGGAAAGATTGTACAGAAAGATATGAAACAGTGGTTTTTTAAAATCACAGATTATGCTGAAAGATTATTAAACGGTTTAGATAAAATTGATTGGCCAGAATCAATAAAGGTTTCACAGAGAAACTGGATTGGAAAATCAATTGGGGCAAGCTTGGAATTTAGCGTACAAGAAAGCAAAGAAATTATAGAAGTCTTTACTACAAGACCAGATACTTTATATGGGGCTACCTATATGGTTTTGGCGCCGGAACATAAATTAATAAAAAAGTTAGTAACCAAAGAAAAGAAGGAGGAGGTTGAAAAATACATTACTGCTGCTTCGAATAAATCTGAATTGCATAGAACTCAATTACAGAAAGAAAAAACAGGAGTGTTTATTGGCTCATACGCTATTAATCCGGTAAATAAGAAAGCTATTCCAATATATATTGCAGATTATGTAATGAGCAATTACGGAACGGGTGCAATTATGGCTGTTCCGGCGCATGATAAAAGAGACTTTGAATTTGCCACCAAATACAATCTTGAAATAATTCCAGTTATAGAAGGGTTTGAAGATAATAAAGCTTATGAAGGGCGAGGAAAATTATTAAATAGTGATGAGTTTAATGGCCTTGATAGTCAGAAAGCAAAAAGCCTTATTACAAAAAAAGCAGGTGGTAGAGATTCCGTGAATTACAAATTAAGAGATTGGTTGATTTCGCGCCAAAGATACTGGGGTGCACCGATACCAATTGTACATTGTGATAAATGTGGTCCAGTTGCGGTAGAAGAGTCATATTTGCCAGTTGAATTACCAGAAGATATTGATTTTAATCCTAAGGGCTATTCCCCACTGGCTGATTCAGATGAATTTGTAAATACAGTTTGTCCAAAATGTGGAGCTAAGGCTAAAAGAGAAACAGACACCATGGATACCTTTGTCTGCTCTAGTTGGTATTATTTAAGATATCCGAGTACTAATAACAATGAGAAGATATTTGGTGAGAGAGAGACAAAAGAATGGTTGCCTGTAGATATATATGTTGGAGGAGCTGAACATGCAGTGTTGCATCTTTTGTACGCCAGATTCTTCACAAAGTTCTTTAAAGACATCGATTTAATTGATTTTGAAGAGCCTTTTACAAAATTGCGACATGTTGGAGTAATATTAGGCCCTGACAATCAAAAGATGAGTAAGTCTAAGGGTAATGTTATTAATCCTGACGATGTAATAGATGAATATGGAGCTGATGTGTTAAGATTGCATGAGTTATTTATGGGACCATTTTCTGATGAGAAACCGTGGAATACAGAGTCTATTGTTGGCTCAAGAAGGTTTGTTGATAGGTTCTATGCCCTCGCTAAAAAGGTTAAAGAAGTCGATAAAACTACATCGGCTAAAATGGCCAAGGCTCTGAATAAAACAATAAAGAAAGTGACAGAAGACACAGAACGCTATCATTTTAATACGGCAATATCTTCCATGATGGAGCTTATAGCAGTCTGCGAAAAGAACAATATAGGAAAAGAAGATTTTTCAAAGTTTATTGCAATCCTTTCTATTTATGCGCCCTTCGTTTCTAATGAGGCATGGAAAATATTAGGTAAGGAAAAATTAGAGAATGCTTTGTGGCCAGAATATGATAAAGATTTAATTGCTGAGAATGAGGTTAATATTGCTGTACAGGTAAATGGAAAGTTAAGAGGAACCTTTACTATTGGTTCATCTAGCACGAAGGATGAACAAGAAGTGGCTGCAATGAAGGTAGAAAATGTTGTCAATTATATAAATGGCAGAAAGGTAATAAAATCAATAGTAGTGCCAGGCAAGATTGTAAACCTGATAGTCAATTGACAATTACAATAAAAAGAGATAATATAGCAAGGTAAAAAATAACGTAATATAATGGCTGAACCAAAGAAACAGAAAAGTATATCGAGAACTAGAAAAGCTTTCGCAAAGAAAAACCTAAAAACTTATGCAGTTGGTAAATGTCCTGGGTGTGGCAAGACAGTTGCTTCACATAGACGTTGTGTTAACTGTGTAGGTTAAATATGAAAAAACCGAATAGATATCTTACGAGGCAAGCTATATTTCAAGCCTTGTTTGAGTCAGACTTTAGAACTAATGACGCTCTAGAGAACTTTCAAAGAGTTTATGATGAAATTGGTGATGATTTAGATCTTGAATTTGCAAAAAGAGTTATTGCTGCAGTGGCTGACAAGGCAGACAAGCTGGATAAATATATATTGGAAGCTGCTCCAGATTGGCCAATTGAGAAAGTATCACGAGTAGATAAGGTAATTTTGAGAATAAGTTTGGCTGAATTATTTTATAAAAAAGATATTGAAGAAACTCCCTCAAAAGTAGTAATCAATGAGGCGGTTGAAATTGCAAAAAGATTTGGTTCAGACAATTCATCGAAATTTGTTAATGGAGTACTCGGTACAATTTATAGAAAATATATTGAAAAAGGAGACAAATGAAAAATGTAGATGATATTGAAAAAGTTATAAAAATTAAGTTTGAAGATAAAAAGCTATTAGAGACAGCCTTCGTTCATAAGTCATATCTTAATGAACATAAATCGATTGAGACGCACAATGAAAGGTTGGAATTTTTAGGAGACGCTGTCTTAGAACTATCTGTTACAGACCATCTTTATAAGAATTACGATAATCCCGAGGGGGAATTAACAAACTGGCGGGCAGCTTTGGTAAAAGGAGAGAGTATTTCAATGGTTGCAAATAAATTAGGATTTGAAAAGTTTTTATTACTTTCGAAGGGAGAGCAGGTTAGCCAAGGAAAAGCAAAAAGTTTAATATTAGCCAATGTCTTTGAATCTGTGATAGGAGCTATATATTTAGATCAAGGGTACGAAATCGCAGATAAATTCATTCATGAGAATTTAATTGTGAATCTTGGAGAAATTTTAGATAAAAAACTACACATTGATCCGAAAAGTCATCTTCAAGAATTGATGCAAAAAAGTAAAGGTGTCACTCCAAATTACGAGGTAATTAAGGAATCTGGGCCAGACCATGAAAAAGAATTTATTGTTGTTGTCAAATCAGGGAGTGGGACTCTTGGAAAGGGCAAAGGTAATAGTAAACAAAAAGCTGAAATATCTGCAGCTGCAGATGCTGTGGCCAAACTTGGCGTTAAACTCTAATGGTACTCTATAGATCTTTTAGCGTAGTCTAATATATCGCGCGCTACTTCTGCTGAAGCAGGTTTAGTGTCAGAAAAAGTATTGAAAACAACTGCTATTAGGGTGTGACCGTTGAAATTTAGAGCAGCGATAAGATTATGACCTGCATCTGGAGTAAAACCTGTTTTAACACCAAGTGCTCCAGGATAATGCCAATCGGAAATTAAACGGTTGGAGTTTTTTAATTGATGTTGTACTAGCCCATCGGTACTGTAGATAGTTGTTTCAGCTGTTCCAGATATTGTACTAAAAGTATCATTATTCATTGCATAACTGGCAAGCATTGCCATATCATGTGCACTACCAACATTAGAAGTTTCTAATCCTGAAGGATCTGTAAAATAAAGTGTTTGTAAACCCAATTGCTGAGCTTTCTCATTCATTTTGGACACTGTTAGTGCAATTGCATCTTCGTAATTAATAGAAGGATTATTTGAATAATGAAGCCCCAATTCATGAGCTAGACAGTAGGCTGAATCATTACCAGAGTTTAACAAAGCGGCGTATAAAAGGGATTTAACGGTAATCCTTTCTTCAGGACGCAATAACACTGAGGATCCTATCTGAAAAGAGGATTCTTTATTAACGGTATGAACACTGTCTAAATCTAACTCTTCGATAGCCAGTATAGTAGTCATAATCTTTGTAGTACTGGCTAAGGGTACGGGTGTAATAGCGTCTTGATTAACCAAATATATACCACTATCAACATCGAAAAGAGTGTACTGACGCGAAGCAAAAGTGGGTGTGTCATCAGTTAGCACTGGATAATCTGGCAAAAAGCCTGTAGAAATGTCTTTTGATAAATTTGTGCCAAGCACTCTCGGGTCATAAGATATATCACTTATTTGCCTATAAGCACCAGCTAAAGATATGCTTTTAAATATTATTACCAGTAGAGCAAATATTAAAAGTTTGGTTTTTGTACTGACAGTATTTTGTATCATTACGATATTCTAAGCTGTATGTCAGTATTTTTTGAGAGTTTGGAGATTACTTTATCTATCTGTTTATTAATATACTCGTCTTTCAATGTGTAATCATATGACTGAAAAATAAAACTAATTGTAATTGATTTTTTTCCTGTTTCAGTCTCAAAAATATCTTTGACAAAATAATCAACAAGGTGCTCTATCTTTTTTGTATCAATAGATTCAATGGCGTTTATTATGGTCCCCTTCTTAATCAATAGGCTTATGTCTCTTTTAATTGGCGGGTAAGCACTGCTTTTTCGAAAATGTTGATTTTCTTTTTGAAGATTGAGTAAGGTCTTAAGGTTAATTTCACATACAACTATATGACGGTTGCCACGAACCTTTCCTCGTTTTAATAAGTTTAATTTCAATATACCAATAAAGCCAACCACTTTATCTTCAATACAAATATTTTCAATGTTATCAGCTAAATAATTAATATCAGACTTACTAGATTTAAAGCAAATATTATTTTTAATGTTTAATTTTGTTTTTATTCCTGAAATAAGTTGTTTAATATAACGGGTGCTTGAGGTGTAATTATTACATAAAGTAACCAAAGAAAGACCTTCATATTCTATTAGCTTTTTATTATTTTTTATAAATACTCTGCCTATTTCAAAATAATTAGCAGTGTCAGAGTTTCTACTTTCAGCTATAGCTCGTTTAATTAACGGTACGCTAACATTTGGCCTCAGATATTTTTCGTTTTTTGTTGTAGGATTATCAATTTCTACTAAATGATTTAAATGAAAGTTGCTCATATCTGAGTCACTAACAAATGGTTGACTGACTGCTTCAAAGAAGTTTCTGTTTGCAATGTGTTCTTTAATATTTCTTAATTGCCAATATGAATCATTATTCTTTGGTGTTTTAAAATCTCCGCCTGGAGTGGTGGGAGAAATATTTTCGTAACCAATTAGTCTAGCAATCTCCTCAAAGATATCTTCTTCTATTTCAACATCAATTCTCCAAGATGGAACAATTACACCTAATGTATCCTTGCTGGTGGTTGTAACAGAAAAACCAATAGAAGAAAGAAGATTCTTGACTTTAATTTTATCTATCTCAAACCCCAATGATTTTGCAGCGCGAATTAAGGATATATTTACTCTGCGTTTTTCGAACCTAGAGTTTTTTAGGTCATGAATTCTGCCAACAACTTCACCGTCGCAAATTTCTTTAATTAATGCTGCTGCTCGTTTTAAAGCAATCACTGGTAATTCAGGGTCAATTCCTTTTTCGAATCTAGTAGATGATTCTGTTCTTAGATTATGGTGAATTGATGATCTTCTAGTTACACCAGCATCAAATATTGCTGCTTCAAGTATTATCTTAGTAGTCTCAGGATCAATTTGAGAATTTATACCTCCAACAATACCAGCTAGTGCAATAGGCACATCATTGTTTGATATTATTGTGTCCTTATTAGTAAAGTTTAGTTTAGTACCATCGAGTGTAGTAAAGATTTTGTTATTTTCAGCTTTTTTTACACTTATTGAAGCCTTACCATTAGATTGTTTTAGCTTGTCGAAGTCAAAAGCGTGGAGTGGTTGACCTAATTCAAGCATAACGTAGTTTGTAATATCTACTATTGCATTAATAGGATTAATACCTGATAGCCTTAGTCTGTTGCTAAGCCAAAGTGGTGATTGTCTGTTAGTAATACTATCTATTGTCAGGGCTGCGTATCTAAGACAATCTTTTGTGTCAATGTCAATATTTAATTTGGATGTGCTCTTTTTGCTATCAATTGATAATCCTTCTATCTTGATGTCATTCAAACGGCTTTTTTCGATGACACTTATTTCTCTTGACAGCCCAAAGTATGAGAATAAGTCTGATCGGTTAGGGGTAATTTCAAGTTTAAGTAATGGCTTGGTCCAACCTAAATATGATTGTAAGTTTTTAGCTTTTGTATTATTCTTTAATATTAAAATTCCCTGATGCTCATTTGATAGTCCTAAATCCCTTTCTGATGCCAGCATTCCTTGAGATTTTATTCCCCTAATTGTTGCGGCAGAAAGTTTTTGCAATTTCTTTTCAGAATCGTAATAGTGATTACCAACAGATAATAGAGGCACAACATCACCAATTGATATATTATTAGCACCACACACTACCGTCTGTTTCTTTTTTGAAACCTGTAGCTCTACTAGTTTTAATTTGTCTGCATTAGGATGTTTTTTAACATTAATGATTCTTACCAATCTAGCTTCCTTGACTGGCTTTGGGGCAGGAATTATCTCTTCGATTTCAGCTGCTCTCATAGTTAATGAATCACTCAGTAATTTAGTGTTAGAGTTAATTTTGCAAAAACTATTTAACCATTCAATAGAAAATATCATAAATCAGATAATTGTTTTAAAAATTCAACCTCGTTTTTGTATAATTCTCTCATATCATTAACTCCATATTTGAGCATAAACGGTCGCTCAATGCCTAATCCAAAAGCAATACCCTGATATATTTTAGGATTAATACCAGCATTTATTAAAACACTAGGGTGAATTGAACCGCATCCCAATATCTCAAGCCACTTATCTTTCTTTCCTGGCTGTTTCCATAATATATCGATCTCTGCGCTCGGCTCCGTAAAGGGAAAATAATGGGGTCGAAATCTCATCTCAATTTTCTTTTCAAAAAATAGTTCAACAAAATCTGACAGTAAGCCTTTTAAATCTGAAAAAGAGACATTTTTATCTACTATGAATCCTTCTAGCTGGTTGAACATTGGCACATGAGTAGCATCTAGTTCACGCCGGAAGGTTTTACCAGGAACAATAGCTCTTATTGGTGGTTTTTGCTTCTTCATTACTTCAATCTGCATTGCTGATGTTTGAGTACGCATCATTAAGTTCGAATTTTTAAGCATAAATGAATCTTGAGTATCTCTAGCTGGGTGATCTGGACTGAAGTTCAAACTGCCAAAATTGTCATAATCAGAAACTGCCTCATTGCCTGTAAACACTTCAAAACCCAGTTTTGAGAAAATATCGACCATCTGGTCAATTGTTATACTTATTGGGTGTTTGGCACCAAATGTTTTTCTACTAGCAGGTGCTGATAAATCAAAAACACTTTCCTTGATTTCGTCGTTACTGTTTAGAGAGCTCTGAATTTGTTGTCTAAAATTATTAAGTTCTTTGCCAATTTTTGCCATTTTACTTTTAGGCAAAGATTTCATTCTTTTAAATTCCAAACTTAACAACCCTTTTCTACCAAGGAGTTTTATTCTTTTTTGCTCTACTGAAATATCTGATTTTAATATTTTGTCTATCTTTTGACTCAGTTCCATTATTCCTTTTGGCTAAAGTCAGATTTTTCTGACTGAAAAAATAGCTCAAACAGTATTGCGGCCGCTGATATTAATATAGCATCTAATAGAGTTAAGACCCTAAATCCTTGAAGGATTAGGGCAACAGCTGCTACTAAAGCCAGTAGTAAACCTTGTCTGTAAAGTACAAATAGGGTTTTCTTATTCAAATCACTTTTAATAAATAATGATCTGACAAATACATATAGGAACATTAAGAACAATCCTACTACAAATGGTAGGGTGTAAATAAGCGAAGGATTTTGTGAAACACTTGATGTCAAAATTATATAAAGAGCAGAGGTTGAAAGTACGATGCCCGATATTGAAGATAAAAGTGTTCGATACATATAAGCTCTATTACTAACGCTTTGACCATTGAGGAGCGCGTCGAGCCTTTTTTAAACCATACTTTTTTCGCTCTTTCATTCTGTCGTCTCTGGTTAAAAAACCTGCTTTTCTGAGAGTTGGTCTTAGCGTTTCATCGAGATTTATAAGCATGTTGGCAATGCCGTGTCTAATAGCTTCTTTTTGGGAGTTATAACCGCCACCTTTTACATTTATACTTAGGTCTAAATCAGTACTTTTACCAACCAAAACTAGGGGTGCAGTCACCTCTTCATCTAGGGTTGCTTCTTGATTAGCTAAAGTGATTTTTCCACTGCCCTTTTGAGCTCTAATTCTGGCTACAGATGTCTTTCTTCTACCCGTACCCCAATAATATTTATTTATCATTTGTTTGTCCTTTATACGGATGTTCATCTTTTAAGTAACAATGTAATTTAGTATCGAAGTTAGCGAATAATTTGTTTTTTGGCAGCATTCCTAAAATTGCATTTTTTACAATTTTATCTAAATCAATTTCACACTTTGGTTTTGTTTTCAGATTTCCGATATAGCCAGTGTGGTGATAATCAAACTTAGAAGTTAGATTTGCCTTAACCTTACTACAATTGATAACTATTACATTAATGTCTCTCTCCACATTTGGTTTGTAGGCAGGGTCACCCTTACCAATTATTAAATTGGCTATCTGTGTAGCTAGTCTCCCTAATCTTCTATCTGTGGCATCAATTTCTATCCAATTATTCATTCTATCTTTTTCCTTTTAATTGCTTCTTATCTGATAAAGGCTTTTTCCCTTCAGTTTTGTTTATAATTAATGCAGCCTGATCTGAGCCATCACCAGCACGGTGAACAACTTTTTGAAATTTTATAAAGCCAGAATCCTTCTTGGGCAAAGACGGCACGATTACCTCAAACAATTCTTTTATAGCAATCTTACTGTCTAGCTTTTTATTTATATCTCTTTTTGTGTGTAAATCGTTTTTACGAGCTTTAGCCAAAATCTTCTCTCCGTATCTCTTGACCTCTTTAGCTCTTGCTTCAGTTGTTACCACTTTTTTATGTAAAATTAAACTCTTAAACACATTTTTCAAGAGTGCTTCTCTGTTAGCTTTTTTACGCGATAGCTTTCTAGATTTGGCCATTATTGATTATTTATCTGTCTGTAACTCTAGTTAAGGCTTCTTTGACTTCCGCCAACCCTTTCGCACCTAATCCTTTGATACTTTCAAGCTTGATATTGCTTAGGCGAACCAAGCCACTAATGGTTTTATAGCCAGCAGTAATAAGAGCATTAGTTGTTCGACTGGAAAAGCCTGCTTCTTCAATTTTCATTTTTGGATGAAGAGGTTCATTATTTTTACTTTCAGTTGATTCTTCTTTAACAACCTCTAGCTCAATAGGCTCAATTTTCTGTTCTGGAAGGCCACCTATTCTAGTAAAGTGATCTGTTAAGATTTGGCAACATTCAGCTAAAGCATCTTTAGGTGTTATAGAACCATCTGTTTCAATATGAAGAACAACTTTGTCTAGGTTTGTCTCTTGACCTACACGGGTGTGCTCAACTACATAACTAGCAGCTACAATTGGTGAGAAGATACTATCAACAGAAAGAACACCAATAGGATTGGATTTTGTATCTTTCATTTCAACGGTTTCATATCCTCTACCTTTCTTGACACTTAATTCAAGTGATAGTGAACCATTACCACTTATGGTAGCAATGTGTTGATCTTTGTTGGTAGCTTCGCACTCAGGGTTTTTGTCAAAATCATTAGCTGTAATAATGCCTTTAGATTTTTTAGATAGAGTAACTGTAGCCTCTTCTGTCTTTAAATCAAATCTCAGCTGTTTTATATTTAAGATTATCTCAACAACATCTTCTTTTATTCCTTCGATAGTATCAAACTCATGCTCGACACCATCAATTTTTACTTTATCGACAGCTGCACCTTCTAAGCTAGATAATAATACTCTACGTAGTGAGTTGCCAAGGGTATTACCAAAACCAGCTGTTAGTGGCTCAATTGAAAATTCTCCAATATTGCCACCTTCTTTAATATTCTTAATAAATAAATCGTGTTCAAACATTTTTTTACCTCGTATAATACTCAATTATTAGTTGTTCATTTAAATTTGTCTCGATATTGCTTTTATCTACAATAGAGCCAACTAAAACACCACCTTTCTTCTTAGTTAGCCAAGAAGGGACGGAAGCTTTAGGATCTGGCACAGATGGCGCATTCTTAACCTCAACTAAATCATCTGTTTTACATTCATATGATGGTATATCTATTTGCTTACCATTGACTGTTACATGGCCATGGTTCACTAGCTGTCTGGCTTGTGATCTTGATTTGGCATTATTACTTCTAAAAACAACATTGTCTAGTCTAAGCTCAAGCATCTTTAGTAGCGCAAATCCTGTATTATCACCCTTTTGCGCCTTCTCAATATAATTTCTAAACTGTTTTTCTAGAACGCCGTACGCAGCTTTTGCCTTCTGTTTCTCTCGTAATTGAAAAGCATAGTCAGATAAACGAGATCTTCTTGAGTTGCCATGAATACCGGGTGCAAATGATCTTCTTGAGAAGGAGCATTTGGGACCAGAACAGCGGTCTCCTTTTAAAAAGAGTTTTTCGCCGGCTCGTCGACATTGTTTGCATTTTGATGATGTATTTCTAGCCATTATACTCGTCTACTTTTCCTTGGTCTACAGCCATTATGAGGAAGCGGAGTCTTATCTGTAATACTAAGAATGTCTATTCCGCTACCGCCGATAACTCTTAGAGCTGAATCTCTTCCATTACCAATACCACTTACTACAATTTCAATCTGCGTTACACCCATTTTCTTCATCTGTTCTATTATATTCTTAGCAATTTGAGCAGCTGCAAATGGAGTAGATTTTTTCGAACCCGTAAAGCCTTCTCGGCCACTACTTGACCAGGTTAAAATATTACCATTTTTATCTGATAAACTCAACATAGTATTGTTAAAAGAAGCATTAACATGCAAAATACCCAAACCGACATTATTTTTCTTTAATTTTGTTTTCATATTAGGTCTTCTGTGCAGGAGCCTTTCTTCCGCTTCCTACAGTTACCTTTTTACCTCTTTTTGTTCTAGCATTTGTCTTTGTCTTCTGACCTCTTAGAGGTAATTTTTTCAGATGTCTTATTCCTTGATAACTCTGAACATTAATTTTATGTTTAATGTTCTGTTGAACTTCACTTCGAAGATCTCCCTCAATTCTATTTTTTGCTACAGCATCACGAATTTTAGTAATATCTTCCTCAGCTAATTTATTAATTGATGTAATAGGATCAATATTTAATTCCTTTAATAAAGAATGGCTCAAATTTCTGCCTATACCAAAAACAGCTGTTAGGCCAGCGCCAATTTGCTTTTCATCTGGTATGTTAACTCCTGAAATTCTCATTAACCTTGTCTTTGTTTATGTTTTTTTGTACTACAAATTACGCGTACAACACCTTTTCTTCTCACAATCTGACATTTATTACACAATTTTTTTACAGATGCTCTAACTTTCATTATTTTGTGTTATTTCTATATTTTCTTTTTTTCTATTTTTTTCTATCTCTCGTAACCTATTTCTTTTATCTTTCGACATCCTCTTAGAATCACTTTCAGATAATCTTTTTATAATTCTTCCTTTGGTTAAGTCGTAAGGAGACATTTCTACAGTTACCCAGTCACCTGGTGTAATGCGGATATAGTTAATTCTCAATTTGCCAGCAATACGGGCGATAATTATGCTACCATTCTCCAGTTCTACATCGAACATGGCGCTAGGTTTTGCCTCTATTACTTCTCCGTCGAATCTAATTTCTGATTTTGCCATAAACAAATAAATAGGTTTGAAACCCTTATTAACTTACCAGAATAAGGTATTCTTTGCAAGTCATTTAGTGGTAATTATAGGATTTCCATTAGTAATAATAATAGTATGCTCAAACTGTGCTGCCATGCTGTTATCAGCAGTTACTACTGTCCATCCGTCTGGTAGTGTGATTACTTCTCCACCACCAAGTGTGAACATAGGCTCTATAGCTAAAACCATTCCTGGTTTTAGAATCATTCCGTCACCATTTTTACCTATATTTGGAATTGATGGTTTTTCATGAACAGCTAAACCGACACCGTGTCCAGTATAATTTCTAACAATGCCCAGATTATGCTGCACAGCGACAGATTCAATAGCCTGGCTAATCGCACCAACATGATTACCAGCCTTCGCTTTTTTAATACCTTCCATTAATGCCTCATTAGTGTAAATAATTAAATCTTCAACCCTTTTATCAACCTTTCCAATAAAATATGTATGAGCTCCATCTACACAGACTTTTTTATACCAAAGGCCAATATCGACAGTTAAAATATCGCCATCTTTCAATTTATAATCATTTGGAATAGCGTGAATGACCTGTTCATTAACTGAAATACAGCTTGATTTAGGATATCCTTCGTAATTCAAGAAGGATGCTTTACAATCCAAATCCTTTATTTTTTGAGCCACAGCATTGTCTATTTCTTCTAGGGAAACAGATATATTTACTAAATCTTTGACCAACTTGAATACAGTAGCTAATCTTTTACCAGCAATTTTAATATCATCTAGTTGTCTTTCTGTTTTAATTAATCCCATCTACAACATTAGTTATTCTTTTTGAAATATCTTCTATCGAGCCATCACCGTCTATATTAAATATCTTACATATTTTTGACAACATATTAATTGCTGGTAATGTTTGTTTGTTATAAACCTCTAGTCGACTATTCACAGTTTCTAGGTTATCGTCAGCTCGTTTTTCAATTATTCCGCCTAGCTTAACACACTCTTCTTTTTGGATGTCATTACTAATGAGTTTTAGACTTTTGTCAGGATAACGACAGTATCTTCTCAAAGTAATTCTTTTTATAATTTCTTCCTGAGAAATGTTAATAAAAATACAAATTAAATTTTGAATTATTTTATCATTAACTAATTTTAGAAGATGGTCGGCCTGATCTTCATTTCTGCAATAGCCATCTAGAACAACATTTTGATTATCTAGCTTATCTAGTTCTTCTTCCAATATAGTATTGACTATAATATTATTAACCGTATTGCCCTGCTTCATAACTTTACTAATTTGATTACCCAAAACATCATTCTTACTTGCTCTCAAACGCAAGGCGGAGCCAACATCAATATGTGATACCGAATTTCTTTCTGCAAGGAGTTGAGCCTGTGTTCCCTTACCACTCCCTGGTGGACCTAAAAATAAATATGCCGTTTTAATCACTTTTATTGTTTAATTTTTAAAATATACCATACACCATTGTCTCCTTTTTCTACTGGCTGCACCAGTTCAAAAATATACTTTTGATCGTCATGTAAAACTTCAATAATTGCTTTTCCTTGATCTTTGTCTAGCTCAACTAATGTATAAATGTAACTGTTTTGTAGATGATAATCAACTGGTGCAGTTCTCCTTAAAACTTCCAAAGGATCTCTACGCCAAGCCAGCTCACCAGACCCTACAAGCCTTTGAGTATTCCTTGCATCTTCTTCGTTAATATTAAGAGATTCCTCCTTCTCAATATTACCTTCGCTGTTAAGAGGCACTACAATCTTCTGTCCCTCAATTAAAGCTGAGTTTTCATCTAAACCATTAGCTTGAGCGATAGTCGTCCAAAGAACATCATATTTTAAACCTATTAAAAATAGTGTCTCTCCTGCCTGAACTGTATGAGTGATATTACCTTGGCTATTTTTTTGTGGTTCCTCATTTATGATTTCTGGTACACTCTCATTGGTCTGGGTTTGGCCCTGAACCTGTTGTTGTGAGTCATCAAAATTGCTAACAGCTACTTCATCCTTCTTTGGCAACTGATTGTCGCCTGACCCCCTTGAAAACCCTAATGAATATGCCCCGTAGATGATAGATGCGAAAAAGATTAGAGTGATGCAAGATTTCTTCATATATTATTATCGTATGTTCGAGTAGAAATTTGGGTTTCAAGCTGGCGCAGAGTCTCTAGAGACACTGAAACGACAATTAATATGCTGGTACCACCCAAGGAAAGAGTTTGAATTGATGTCATGTTTTGAATTACTACGGGTAGAATGGCAATTGTGGCCAAAAACATTGCACCTGGAAAGGTCAGTCTATTTACAACATCGTATATATATTTAGCTGTCTCGTTTCCCGGTCTAACGCCAGGAATAAACCCACCTTGTCTTTGTAGGTTCTCAGCCATATCTTCTGGCTTAATAATAATAAATGTATAAAAATAAGTAAATGCGAAAACCATTACAAAATATAATACAGAGTAGAACCAGTGGGAATGATCAAATATTTTCAATATGAAGTTACAGGTATTTACTAGCCAGACTTGGTCGGCATTTTTAAATAGTTGAGCTAGAACGGGTGGTACTAGGACGACTGAGATTGCAAAGATAATTGGAATAACACCGGCACTATTTATTTTAATAGGCAGTTTAGCGTTGGCTCTGCCAAGTAATCCTCCACCTCTAACATTTTTGGCATAGGTCACAGAAATATTTCTTACTCCCTCATTAACAATTACCACTACTGCCAGCGTAATTAAAGAAATTACTAGAAAACCAATTAGATTGATTACCTGTTCATTACCAAAGCTTAGGGTAGATAAAGTATTAGTGAACGAAGAAGCAAATCCAGCAATAATTCCTAAAGTAATAATTAAGGATACACCATTTCCAATGCCATATTCAGAGATTAATTCTCCAATCCACATAAGCATAATACTACCAGCTGTGGAGACAGCTAGCATAAGTAAAAGTGAAGTAGGATTCCAGCTTTCGATAATGCCACTATTTCGTAAAATTGTAAGCATACCAAAAGATTGAATGATGGCTAGGGGGACTGTGGTCAATCTGGTGTACTGGTTTATTTTCTGTCTGCCGGCTTCACCCTCTTTCTGCATCGCTTCTAAAGAAGGAATAGTATATGATAACAGCTGAAATATAATTGAAGCTGTAATATATGGACCTACTCCCATTAGCGCTACAGATACATTAGATAACCCTCCACCGGTAAAAAGATTCAACAAATTTAATGCCTCATTTGTGTCAAAGAAATTTACTAATTGTTGTACATTTACGCCTGGCAATGGAACAACGGCTAATAGGCGGGTCAAAGCCAAAAGCATCAAAACAACAAAAACTCGCTTTCTTAAATCGGGAATAGTTAAAATGTTTTTTATGAACCTTAGTAGCTTCAATTAAGCGGTTTTAATGGATTTTGAATATTTGATATCTTTATCTAGCTTATATGGAAATGTTTGTTTCTTCCCCAAAACTATCTTTATTACAGTACTGCTCGTTATTCTGTTAATTATACCTTTATTTAGTATCTCCTTTTTAGATATCTGATCTTCTTTACTAAATTTACTTTCAATTGTATCTGAAGTAATAGTTGCATATTTCTTGACAACTTTATTCCCTACTAGCTTGGGCAGTTTCATATGAAGAGGCGTGGCGCCAGTAGTAAAACCAGTGTGTCTTTTATGACCCGATCTTGAGTTTTGTCCCTTGGTGCCTCTGCCAGCTGTTTTTCCCTTTCCAGAAGCAATACCGCGACCAAATCTTTTCGAATTATTTTTCTTCTTTATTATCTTTAACATCTTTTTTGTTTTTCTCTGGTTTTAATAAGCTTAATGCTTGAATAGTCGCAAATACACAATTTAACTTACTATTTGAACCAAGACTTTTTGATACAACATTTCTCAACCCAGCTAATTCTAGAACAGTTCTGGCTGACCCGCCCGACACTAAAGATGAACCTTCTGGAGCTGGTTTTAAAAATATTGTACTTGAAGCAAAACGAGATTTTATTTCATGAGGAATACTACCACTATCTGTAATAGGCACATTAATCATGTTCTGTTTAGCCTTTTTAGCAGCTTTTTGAGCAGCTACTGGCACTTCTATACTTTTTGCTACAGCAGCACCAACTCTTCCTTTTCTATCGCCAATAACTACTAGCGTTCGAAATCTCATCCTTCGTCCACCTTTAACAACACGAGTTACTCGTGCAACATCTACAATTTTCTCTTCAAATTCTGGTTTTGGTCTGTCTTGTCTTCTATTGAACTGTCTTTGATTTTTCATTTTAAACCTTTACTCCTGCTTTTCTCAAACCCTCGACTATTGTTGCCAAACTACCATGATATTTTCTTGCTCCCCTATCAATATAGATTTCATTAATTTTTGCCTCATTTAGAGCCTCCACAATTTTATCTGTAAATTTGCTAATCATTTCTGTTTTATCTTTGGATATGATATTTTTTTGATGGATTCCAAAAATTGTTTTTTGCTTACTATCATCAATCAGTTGAATGTTAATATATCTATTACTTTTTTCATAAGAAAGCCGTGGTCGATTAGAAACAATTCGAGCTTTTCCTCTGACTCTGTTTTTTCTGATTATTTTTTTATCCATGATTACTCTGTTGCCTTTAATGCTTTTCCAACTTTTCTTGCGACATATTCATCAGCATATCTAATACCTTTTCCTTTATATGGCTCAGGTTTTCGTACATCACGAATGATTGCAGCAAACTGTCCGACTTCTTGTTTATTAATGCCAGATATTGTGATTTTATTCTTTACAATTTTTACCTCTAAGCTCTTAGGAATATCAAATTTAACTGTATGTGAGAATCCAACATGAAGTTCTAGGATATCACCATCTATGGATGCTCTATAGCCTGAGCCATGAATCTCTAATACTTTTTTCCAGCCTTCAGACACACCAATAATAGCATTATTAATATGAGAGCGGGTCGTTCCATGTAGGGATCGTGCGACTATTGAATCTTCAGCTGTGGTAACAGAAATAATATCATCCTTAATTTCAACCTTAATAACCTTAGGTACCTCAACCTTAGCTGAACCCATTGGCCCATCAAAATATAAAGCTGACCCACTGAAATTTACAGCTGTTTCCTTAGGAATATTAATTGTCTTTAATCCTATTCTTGACATGATTTAGGCTACCTCACATATTAATTCTCCACCAGATTTTTTAGCAATTGAATCTTTACCCGTCATTAAACCATTTGGTGTTGATACGATTACAATACCATCTGGTGATTTAGAAAGAGGTATTTTTTTATAACCGACATACAGTCTTCGGCCTGGTTTTGATAGTCTTCTTAACTCAAAAATCTTACCAGAAACTAACTTTACAATCAAGTACCGCTCATCTTCAGAATCCTTATACTCTTTTATAAAACCTTTCTCTACTAAAATTTGTAGTAGATTTTTATTGAACTTCGAAGCTAACACATCGCAAGAGCTTTTTTTGCTCATTGATGCGTTCTTTAGTCTAATTAATAAGTCTGCAATTGGATCTGTCATAATATTACCAACTTGATTTTTTAATACCTGGAATTTCACCTCGAGACGCATGCTCTCGAAAGCAGAGCCGACACATTCCAAACTTTCTGATAACTGCTCTTGAGCGACCACAAAGCTGACATCGGTATACTTTACGTGTACTGAATTTAGGTTTTCTGTTTGCTTTTATAATTAAGGATTTTTTTGCCATACTACTTTTCTATTGGAAAACCAATTGCTTTAAAATAATCTTCCAATGCTTGTTTATCTTTATTTTGAGTTACTAAATTAACCTGCATTCCAGTTGTTTCTTTTACTTCATCTGGTTTTATTTCCGGAAATATCGTAATATCTTTTATACCAATTGATATACCACTACTGGTTACAGCTGATTTATTTATTCCTTGAAAATCTCTAGTACGAGGTAGCGCAACCTGAATTAGCTTATCTATAAAATAATACATCCTCTTTCCTCGTAGCGTTGCTTTAAGCCCGACTGTGTTTCCTTGTCGAATCTTGAAAGCTGAAACTGATTTCTTTGCTTTTGTTGGTACTACCTTTTGGCCAATTATTCTAGTAATTAGTTCGGCAACTTTTTTTCTAGCATCTTTCTCAACAATTGAACCAACGCCAACATTGACTACTGCTCTACTGATTTTAGGCACCTCAAAATGATTACTAAACTTTAACTGTTTAGCAAGTATTTTGCTATCAATATTTACTGTGGTAGAATTTTTCATTTTTGATTCTTATCACTTGCTAATTCAACCTCTTCGGAACTTTTGGAATATACTCTTTTCTTACTATTCTTTTCTTGTTCAATTCTTACCCTTGATGGTTTTTTTGTCTTTTTATCAATTAACATTACATTGGAAATATCTATCGGTAAGATTTTTTCAATTATTCCTCCTTGAGGATTAATTTCGCTCTTTTTCTGGTGTTTTTTAACTGTGTTTATTCCTGACACCAAAACTCTTTGTCCCATAATCTTCTCAACTATTCCTGTTTTTGTTCTAAACTTTCCTAACCTCACAAAAACAGTATCACCTACTCTTATTTTTTTCATAATACTTCCTCCGCTAATGAGATGATCTTTTGATAACCAAGCTCTCTGAGCTCTCTCAATACAGGGCCAAAGATTCTTGTTCCAACCGGCTGCTTGTTATCATCAATAATAACTGCGGCATTTTCATCAAATCTAATATTAGTGCCATCTTTTCTTTGAAAAGGTTTTTTCTGTCTTACAATTAAAGCCTTTATCACAGCCTTCTTCTTTATCTGTCCATGCGGAGCAGCAAATTTTACACTAGCAGAAATGACATGACCTACCTCAGCCTGATCGCGTTTACTTCCACCCAAAACAGTGATGCACTCTATAATTCGAGCGCCTGAGTTATCTGCAATATGTAGTTTTGAACCTGGTTGAATCATTATATTTATTTAATAAGCCAAGCCTTCATCTTACTAATTTTCTTTGATGGAATCAGTGTCACATCGTCACCGACTGTAACATTTTGCCTTTCATCAATATGAGCATGAAAATTTCTTGAAACTTTGTAACTCTTATTGTATTTAGGATGAGTTTTTGTTCTCTCAACTAAAACCTTCGCTGTAGCACCGTTTACTGCAGTTACTGTTCCATTAATTGTTATAACTTGCTTATTCATTATTTAAAATTTTCTTTTCAGATATTACCGTCTTAATTCTGGCAATATCCTTTCTTCTCTTGCTTGGTAAATGAGCATCCTGTTCATCATTTATCTTATTGCTATTAGCATCTTTTACCAAAGATTGCGCCTTGACATATAAATCAGACATATTCATCTCTCTGTATTTTGATATCTGCTCTTTATTTTTCATGATTATTTATATCTGACTACTGTTTTAACTGATAATTTATTGGCTGCTAGACGCAGGGCTTCTTTGCCAAGAGCGTCATCAATACCACCGACTTCAAAAATCATTCTGCCTCTCTTCACATATGATACATAATGGTCAACGGCTCCCTTACCTTTTCCCATTGGAACTTCTGAACCTTTCTTAGTAACCGGATGATCGGGGAAAACTCTAATCCATACCTGCCCTCCACGCTTGATATATCTAGTGATGGCTCTTCTAGCTGATTCAATCTGTCTTGAAGACAAAAAACCATTCTCTACTGCCTGCAGTCCAATTTGACCAAAATCAATCTTGCTACCACCGGTGGTGATGCCTCTATTCTTGCCTCTCTGGCGTTTTCTAAATTTTGCTCTTTTTGGTATTAACATGGCTATATCTCTTCACCTTTATATACCCAAACCTTGACGCCAATAGTACCGTATGATGTCCAGGCGTGAATCATGCTATAGTATATATTAGCTTTAAGGGTAGAAAGGGGAACAGAACCGTATGAAACATATTCAGAACGGGCAATATCTGAACCATTTAAACGTCCCGATACTCGAATTTTAATTCCTTTTACGCCTCTTTCTTTGGCTCTCTCCATTGCTTGTTTGACTGCTCGGCGTACATTAATTCTTCTCTCTAACGCCTTAGCAATATTCTCAGCAATTAATTGAGCTGAAAGGTCAGAATCTTTTGTTTCAACAATATTAATTCTAATATGGGGCTTTTGTGCCTCATTTCTTTGTGTAAATAAACTTAAAACTAAATCCTTAATCTCTTTTGCACCTGAGCCACTTCGTCCAATAATAATACCCGGCTTAGCCGTCTTTATTTCAATTTCTATTAAATTGGCATTTCGTTTAATCACAATATCTTCAATTCCAGCAGAATCAAATTTTTTCTGTATAAACTTTCTTATTTTTATGTCTTCAATCAAGTTTTTGGAATATAATCCGCCATTAGCAAACCACTTTGATGGCCATTCAGACCTCAATCCTCGTCGCATACCACTTGGATGTACTTTATGACCCATTATTTAACCTCTTTAGTGGTTACTTGTCTTTCTTTTTTAATATTTTTGATAATTGTTTTTTTTGTTTTTTTCTTTTCGCCAAAAACTATTACAGCGTGAGAGGTATACTTTCTTTTAGGCAAGGATACACCTCTTGGTCGAATCCAGCGTCGCATAAATATTGGACCTTTATTGCAACTAATAGATACTATCACCATTTTTGTAAGGTCAATATTATTAGCTTCAGCGTTATTTACAGCGCTTTTTATTGACTTTAACAACATATCAGAGCCTTTCTGTTTTTGTACAGATAAAATGTCAATAGCTTGATTTGTGCCTTTACCAATAACCAACTTCGCAACTAAGCGTAGTTTTTTGGGTGCAATACGCAAATATTTTACTTTTTGCTGATAACTCATTCTTCTCTTTTAGTTGCTTGTCCTTCACCCTCTTCTTCTTTAGCCATTCGACCACCATGTCTGATGAATTTACGCGTTGCTGCAAATTCACCAAGCTTGTGTCCGACATGCTCTTCAGTTATTAATAAATTGAAAAAATCTCTACCAGTATGAATACCAAATGTAAACCCGACCATTTGAGGAATAATAGTGCTGTTTCGACTCCAGGTTTTAATAGGTGTTCTGTCTCCCTGTTTTAGCTTATCAATCTTCTTTAGAATTGATGGGTGAGTGAACGCACCTTTCTTTAATGATCTGGCCATGATTATTTAATTTTAGGTTTACTTCTCTTTCTTGTTTTAACTCCTAAGGCCTTAGCTCCCCACTTGGTCTTTGGACCACCTTTAAGACCAATTGAGGTATTACCTTCACCTCCACCATGTGGGTGAGCTCCCGGATGCATAGCCTTTCCTCTTACAGTTGGTCTTTTACCTTTATACCTGTTTCTGCCTGCTTTTCCAATTTTTACTGCACTATGATGGATGTTTCCGACCTGTCCGAGGGTTGCTTTGCAGTTTTCCTGAAATAATTTGACCTGCCCACTTGACAGTTTTATATTTACCATTCCGCCCTCAACTGCCTGCACAATGCCATATGTACCAGCAGATCTGGCTATCTTCCCCCCCTGACCAGGTTTCAATTCAATATTATGAATTAATATACCAACAGGAATATTCTTTAGGGCCATTGTATTACCTTCTTTAACGGCCACATTTTCGGCAGTTTCTAATTTATCTCCAACCTTCAGCTTGTTTGAAGCCAATATATAGGAATGTTTTTTGTTTTCATCTTCTACCAAGGCAATTCTGGAAGATCTATTAGGGTCATACTCAATAGACACAACCTCATATTTACTATCTACGTTTTTAAAATTGATGTCCCTCAAAGATCTTTTAGCACCACTTCCTCTGTGACGGATTGTAATTTTACCTTGATTACTTCTGCCGGCTACTGACATTTTTCCCCTCAATAATGATTTTTTAGCCTTGTTTTTTGTAATCATAGAAAAATCAGCCGCGGTCATATTGCGTCTAGCAGCAGTAGTAGGTTTGATTATTCTATTGGCCATGATTATTTATTAGCTTTCTTATCTTTTTTCTTATCTTTTTCGACTATCAACTCATCAATCTTTTGTCCTACCTTTAAAGTAACAACTGCTTTTTTAATTATTGCCTTTTTGCCACTAATGCCTCTAAATTTAACAGATTTATTTCTACCAGTAATAATTTTTATCTTTAGCACATCAACCTTCATATTCTCTTTGAGATACTTCTTTATCATCTCTTTATTCATACTTTTACCCACCTCAAAGGTAAATACTGGTTGATCAGTATTGGCAAGCATATAACTTTTTTCTGTCAGATGAGCTTTAATCATGACTTAAACCTCTTCTCTAATTCATTTAATGCTTCCTCTTCAAAAATCACTACTCCTTTTCCAGCCATCTGCTTTGCACCAAAACGATTCAAGCTAATTACTTCAGCGTTCTGAATATTAGATGCCTTAGCTAGTGCCGCCTCTTTTCTATTTAGGACAACTAATTTAGCAGAACTAAAATCTTTTAGTTGCTCTAACAGTTGCTTTCTTACAGCTCTAGGCTCGTCACTTTTCTTAAAAGAAGAAACCTTTACTTGATTATTTTTAGCTAAAATTGAAAGGATTGCTTTAAATGCGGAACGACGCATTTTCTTATTCATAAGAACCTTTTTTTTGGTATTTGTGCGCGGTCCAAAAGTGATACCTCCTCCTCTCCATATAGGTGATCTAGAAGAACCATGTCGTGCCCGTCCAGTTCCTTTCTGCTTCCATGGTTTAGCACCACCCCCTCGAACTTCAGCTTTATTCTTTGTGTGACCAGCTTTAATTGTAGTTTTGTGGTTAACATACTGATTATATTGATTAATTAGATCAGCACAAACCTTACCTTCAAGTGTCTTTGGGTAATCTACCTTTATAACAGATTCTGCACTAATTTTATCTATTTTCATTAGACTGTTTTTACCATTAGCATCGTTCCTCTTTTACCAGGTACAGAGCCTTTTACTAATAGGTAATTTTTATCTTTAATTACTTCTTCTACAACAGTTTTGATAGTAGTCTGACCACCCCCCATCCTTCCAGGCATTTTTTGCCCTTTAACTACACGCTGCGGATAAGCAGATCCAACGGCTCCAGGCTGTCTTTTGTTGTGAGAACCGTGCGACATTGGGCCTTGTGCAAAGCTATATCTTTTAATTGTGCCTGAAAAACCTTTTCCTTTCGTTTTTCCGACAATCTCTATTGGCTGACCGTTATCTAATCCTTCTAGGTTAGAGTCACAATCATTACCTAAACATTCGAATTTCTTGCCATCGGCATCAAATATTGTGGCTATATAACCATCTTTTATCTCTGTTCGCTCACCAACTTTCTTTGCTTCCTGTACAGAAAGAATTGTGACAGCGCAAACTATTCCATTCTGACGATGGATGCGAGTCATTCCCTGTTTTTTGGTGATTAGCATTTTCATTTAAAAATGAGCCTTAATCGGCTCAAAGTAATTTACTTATTGCCGACTTGCTTCTATTTAGAAGTAGTATCGTTACATTTTCATCTCAACATCTACACCGGCTGGAAGATCTAGGTGCATTAGATTATCAATGGTGTTTGACGCCGGATCAAATACATCAATTAAACGCTTATGCGTACGCATCTCAAACTGCTCTCTTGAATCTTTATGAACGTGAGGCGAGCGTAAAACTGTAGTAATAGTCTTCTGCGTTGGCAAAGGAATAGGACCAATAGTTTTTGCACCTGTTCGCTCAACAGTATCAATGATCTGTTTAGCAGCTGAGTCTATGATGCGATGATCATAAGCCTTCAACTTTATTCTTACTTTTTGCTTGTAAGATTGTTCAGCTTTCTTTACTTTTTTCATATGCTTGTCTCAACCGAGACACAACAACTCTCCACTTTCGTGGAGAGCTGCTTGTGTCTATTTGATTATCTTTGTTACTACTCCAGCACCTACTGTTCTACCACCTTCTCTAATTGCAAACCGCATTCCGTCTTCTAGGGCAATCGGTACAATTAGTTGAATCTCTAGATTGGCAGTATCGCCAGGCATGACCATTTCTGTGTCTTTTGGCAGTTTAACCTCTCCTGTCACATCTGTAGTTCTAACATAAAACTGAGGTTTGTATCCTTTGAAAAACGGAGTATGTCGTCCTCCTTCATCTTTATTAAGGATATAGATTTCAGCTTCAAATTCAGTGTGAGGAGTAATTGAACCTGGCTTAGCAATTACCTGTCCACGCTCGATTTCTTCTCTTTCAATTCCTCGTAGTAAGATTCCAACATTATCTCCAGCTTGACCTTGGTCAAGTAGTTTCTTGAACATCTCTACTCCTGTAACGACAACTTTTCTTGTTTCTTTAATTCCAACCAGTTCAACTTCGTCGTTTACCTTTACAATACCTCGCTCAATTCTACCAGTCGCAACAGTGCCACGACCCTTAATTGAGAAGACATCCTCAACAGGCATTAATAAATCTTTATCAATGTCTCTTTTTGGCTCTGGAATATATTCGTCTAAACTCTTAATCAATTCTTTTATAGATTCAGCTGCCTTTTCGTCTCCTTCAAGAGCTTTTAAGGCTGAACCGCGAATAATTGGAGTATTTTCTCCGTCGAACTTATACTTAGTTAATAGCTCTCTTATTTCAATTTCCACCAAGTCTAACAACTCTTCGTCATCAACCATATCTATTTTATTCAGAAATACTATAATTCTAGGAACACCTACCTGATATGCAAGAAGGATATGTTCTCGAGTTTGTGGCATAGGTCCATCTGGTGCAGAGACTACTAAAATTGCTGCATCCATTTGAGCAGCGCCGGTAATCATATTTTTAACATAGTCAGCATGACCTGGACAGTCAACATGAGCATAATGTCTTGTGTCTGATTCATACTCACAGTGAGTAGTGGCAATTGTAATACCACGCTCTTTCTCTTCAGGAGCGTTATCTATTTGGTCAAAGTTCATCGCTTTGGCCTTTCCGTCTTTAGCTAAAACGGTTGTAATGGCAGCCGTAAGGGTAGTTTTACCATGGTCCACATGACCAATAGTACCTACATTAATGTGTGGCTTTGATCTTTCAAATTTATCTGACATGGGTACTTATTACTATTTTTTTAATTTATGTATAACTACAAAAAAACCAGATAAAGGCTTTCTTCATTCCTTAAATACTATAATGTAATTTCTGTCACCTGTCAACAGATTAAAATTATTTTTTCTCATCAGTTGGGCTAGCTGTTAATTCTAGCTGAATACTTTTAGGAACATCTGCATATTTAGCAAACTCCATCACATAATTACCACGACCTTGAGTCATTGATCGTAAAGATGTAGCGTAGCCAAACATCGATGCTAGTGGAACTTCAGCATTAATAACCTTAATGTCTAATGTACCCTTATCTTCAGAGGATAACACCTGACCACGACGAGAGTTGATATCTCCCATCACATCTCCGAAATAATTCTCAGGGACATTAACTTCTACAGATACTATTGGCTCTAATATTACCGGATCAGCTTTTCTAACTGCATTCTGTAGAGCCATTGAACCAGCAATCTTAAAAGCAACCTCAGATGAGTCAACATCGTGATAAGTACCATCAAAAAGCTCACACTTCATATCTATTACTGGGTAGCCGGCGATAACACCTTTAGCCATAGCCTCTTTAACACCATTTTCAACCGCAGGAATATACTCTCGAGGAATGGAACCACCAACAATTGAATTAATAAACTCAAATCCTTCTCCAGGCTCTGAAGGAGTAATTTTAATTAATACATGTCCATATTGACCACGACCACCAGTTTGTCGAATGTATTTTGCTTCTTCTTCGACTTCTTTTCTAATAGTTTCTTTATATGCAACCTGAGGTTTTCCTACATTTGCTTCTACATTAAATTCCCTCTTCATTCTATCTACTAGAACATCTAAATGAAGCTCACCCATTCCAGAAATAATTGTTTGCCCGGTTTCATCATCAGACCTAATTTGAAATGTTGGATCTTCCTCGGCTAATCTTGAAAGTGCAATTCCTAGTTTTTCTTGGTCAGCTTTTGTTTTAGGTTCAATTGCCATTGAGATAACAGGGTCGGTAGCTTTTATGCCCATTAAAATTAGAGGAGCTTTAGGATCAGACAGAGTATCACCAGTAGTCGTATTTTTTAATCCGACAACTGCTATGATTTCACCAGCCTCACCCCTATCAATTTCTTCTCTGTGGTTAGCGTGCAATCTGAATATTCTCCCGATGCGTTCAGTTTGACCTTTGGTAGCATTCAATATGCTAGAACCATTTTCAACAATACCTGAATAAACACGCACAAATGTAAGCTTGCCGACAAACGGATCAGAAGCAACTTTAAAAGCAAGCGCTGCAAAAGGCTCATCATTAGATGGTTTTCTAGTTATCTTTTTCTCCTCGTCATCTACATCATCTCCAACAGCTGGTTCAATATCTATTGGTGAAGGTAAATATGAAACAACTGCATCTAACAAATGTTTAATAATTGCTGTTCTACCATCGCCTACAAAAATTGGATAAAGATTATTATCTAATACAGCTTTTCTTACAGCTAGCCTTATTTCATCTTCTGAAAGGGTAGTCCCATTTAAATATTTCTCCATTAATGTGTCATCAGATTCAACTGCTTTTTCAATTAATTGCTCTCTTAATTTAGTTGCCTGTTCTTTATACTCATCTGGTACATCAATCTTTTCAAGCTCAATCTTCTCATCATTTTTATATACATAAGCTTTATTTTGAACTAAATCTATTATTCCTTTGTGTTCATCACCAACTCCTATTGCAAGAGCGGCCGGAACGGCTTTATCTGATAATCTTTTTTGGATAGTATTAACAGACATTTGAAAGTCTCCACCCAACAGGTTGATCTTATTAATAAAACAGATTCTTGGTACTTTATTTTCATCTGCCTGCCGCCAAACAGTTTCGGTTTGAGGCTCGACGCCCATTTTTCCGTCTAGCACTACTACTGCTCCATCTAGTACACGCAAGGATCTCTGCACTTCAATAGTAAAGTCAACGTGACCTGGAGTATCAATTATATTTATGCGATATAGGTCAGGATTTTCAGTATAAGTAGGCTTCCAAAAACAGGTAGTTGCAGCTGAAGTAATAGTGATGCCACGCTCTTTCTCTTGCTCCATCCAGTCCATAGTTGCCTTTCCTTCATGAACTTCACCAATTTTATGCGAAATTCCAGTGTAATATAAAATACGCTCAGTAACAGTTGTTTTACCAGCATCAATATGAGCAATAATTCCAATATTTCTTACGTGATCTAGGTTTACCTTTTCCATTTATCTTTATTAGAGCTTTTTAATATCTGGCGAAGTGAGCAAAAGCTCGATTTGCTTCAGCCATTCTTTGAGTGTCATCTTTCTTTTTAATAGCTGTTCCTTCACCCTTGTAGGCATTCAGTATTTCTCTTGCTAACAATTCTTCCATACTTTTGCCTTTT
This sequence comes from uncultured Candidatus Saccharibacteria bacterium, assembly GCA_964421635.1. Taxonomy (GTDB): domain Bacteria; phylum Patescibacteriota; class UBA1384; order CAILIB01; family JAUSJZ01; genus CAYQWZ01. The sequence continues at coordinate 18,828 of CAYQWZ010000001.1, read as the reverse complement.
TGAGATCTAGCAGCATCTACAATCCATCTTAATGACAGGACTAGTTTTCTCTCTGAATTTACCTCAAACGGAATTTGATAGTTAGCGCCACCAATGCGTCTACTTTTGACCTCAAGGGTTGGCCCAACATTGTCAATTGCTTTTTTAAGCACATCAAGATGTTTTTGTTTTGATTTTTTAGCAGCAATATCTAGCGCTCCATAGACAATTCTTTGGGCAGTAGACTTTTTACCAGAGTTCATAATATAATTTATTAACTTCTGCACAGTCACTGAACTGTATTTTATATCTGGTTTAATTATTCTTCTCTTTGCTTGCTTTCCTCTCATGATTATTTCTTAGGTTTCTTAGTACCATAAGCACTTCTTCCTTGACGTCTGTCTTCGACACCTGAAGCGTCGAACTTACCTCGTACAATATGATATCTAACTCCAGGTAAATCTTTTACACGACCACCTCTAACCAAAACAACGGAGTGCTCCTGTAAATTATGACCCTCACCGCCAATATAGGCAGTTACTTCTTGTCCATTTGACAATCTTACACGAGCCACTTTTCGTAAAGCTGAGTTTGGTTTTTTAGGTGTCGTGGTATAAACCTTTAAACATACTCCACGCTTTTGGGGAGCCTTATTATTTATTGACTTTCTTTTAAATGAATTAAAAGTTGTTTTCAAAGCAGGCACCTTTAATTTATTAGCAGGTGATTTTCGAGGATTCTTAATTAATTGATTAACTGTAGGCATAATAGTTATGATTTAAATCCTGTACCAGCAGGAATTAACTTACCAATAATTACGTTTTCTTTCAACCCCTTCAAGTCATCTCTCTGTCCTTTAATAGCTGCTTTCATCAAAACATTAGTAGTTTCTTGGAAGGATGCAGCCGACAAAAAGCTTGAAGTATTAAGTGATACTCTGGATATTCCTAGTAAAATATCTTCGTATTTAATTTTGTGTTTCTTAATTTCATCGAGTTGCTCAAGTGTATCTATCAACTCACCTTCAATATACTTTGATGTTCCAGGGTCAATAATTTGACCTTTAGAAAGCATCTTGCGAATTAAAATCTCGATGTGTTTGTTGTTAATTGGTTGACCTTGGGCTGTATAAATCTTTTGAATTTCATTAACAATATAATTTTCAACCTTCTCTCTATCTTTATACTCTAGTAGTTTTTTTAAATCTAGATGGCCTTCAGTCAGAGCATCTCCCGCTACAACATTATCCCCATCATTGACTAATACTTGTAAATTAGCATCAACGGTATCCTCCTGAACAACCGTCTTCATGCCATCTATCTTACCGTTTCTGCTCTTTATCGTGATTACTCCACCAAAAGGCGCTCTAATTACTTTTCCTTTATCGCCCTTAGCTATAATTTGATCACTTCTAATCTTGTCTCCACTCATGATATTCCATTCGAATCCTTTTGTAACTTTTACAATCTCAGATGCTTCTGCTTTTGATGCGATTGTAATTTTCTTTCCTTCATTGACTAATTCGATACTCACACGGCCAGACATCTCTGCCATAGCAGCTACACCTTTTGGAGTACGCGCCTCAAATAACTCTTCAACACGTGGTAAACCAGTAGTAATATCTCCACTAGATGAAGCTACACCACCAGTATGGAAGGTTCTCATAGTAAGCTGCGTGCCCGGCTCACCAATAGCTTGAGCTGCAATTACTCCTACTGCTTCTCCCATTCGAACATCTGTACCTAAAGCAAGATCATCACCATAACATTTCTGGCAAATACCCCAAGTACTGTTACAACGAAGTGGACTTCTGACAGGTACCTTACCTTTAGCTAAACTTAAAATTTGATCAACATTGTCTACTGTAATCTTTGTTCCAACCTTAAACTCACCAATATTTTGATACAAGAGGCGACCTGTGACAGCTGAAGCGAAGGATTCGCCAAGCTCGATAAAGTCTTCTTCGTAAAGATAAATTCCTTCTTTAGTTTTACAATCAGTCTCAGCGATAACTACATCTTGTGAAACATCGACTAATCTTCTAGTTAAGTATCCTGCATCAGATGTTCTCAGGGCTGTATCTGCTCGTCCTTTTCTAGCGCCATGAGTTGATACAAAGTATTCAAAGACAGTTAAGCCATTTTTAAAGTTATGCTTAATTGGAATTTCAATAATCTTACCAGCAGGGTTAGCAACTAATCCTTTCATACCAGCAATTTGTTGCATCTGTGACATAGAACCTCTAGCTCCAGATTTAAAGATCTGTACTACAGGATTATCATTATCTAGGCTCTTATTGAGATTTTTCTCAATTTCTGATTGTGCTTCAAACCACAGCTCAACCGTTTTAAGATATCTTTCATTTTCTGTAATTAAACCTCTTCTAAACTGACCCTCAACAACTGATATCTTCTCTTCTGTTTTCTCTAAAATCTCTTCTCTATTCTCTGGGTCATTGATATCTGAAATAGAGAAAGTTATACCTGAAAATTCAGCAAACTTAAAACCAACATCTTTTATTGAATCAATTAGCTTTGCAGTTTTATCTGTCCCTAGCTTGTTGAATGCCTTTGTAAAAAAGCTATTTAGCTCTTTCTTGTCTAGCTCTTTGTTTATAAAACGCAATTCCTTTGGAATGCTTTGATTAAAAATTATTCTACCAACAGTTGTTTTTATTAATTTGGTCTCGCCTTTTTGATTTATGCGTACTTTAATTAGGGCACGCAATCTTATATGACCATCTTCAAATGCTCTAATTGCTTCTTTGTAATTAGAGAAGCACTTGCCTTCCCCCTTTGCTTTTTTGCTAATACCAGTCATATAATAAGCACCTAGGGTCATATCTAGTCTTGGCCCTGAAATTGGGTCACCAGACGCTGGCTTTAATAGGTTTTTTGAGGATAACATAATTTCAGCCGCTTCTTTTTGGGCTTGTTCAGATAAAGGTACATGAACAGCCATCTGGTCTCCGTCAAAGTCAGCATTAAAAGCTTGACATACGCTAGGATGAACCTTAATAGCTTTTCCTTCTACCAAAACTGGCTTAAAGGCCTGAATACCTAAGCGATGAAGAGTTGGTGCGCGGTTTAGCAAGACATGATGGTCATTGGTGATACCTTCTAAAATATCCCAAACTAATTTTTCAGAAAGCTCAATTAATCTTGTGGCCTGTTTTACATTATGAGCGTGACCATCATTTATTAGTCGGCTAATAACCATTGGTTTGAATAATTCTAAAGCCATACCCTTTGGAATTCCACATTCATGCAACTTTAAGTAGGGACCAATAACAATTACTGATCTTCCAGAATAGTCGACTCGTTTTCCTAGTAGGTTTTGTCGAAATCGTCCTTGCTTTCCGCGTAACATATCTGATAGTGACTTCAACCGTCTTTTTCCATTTGTTGAGGCAGCAACTTTTCCGCGTCGTGCATTATTGTCAATTAAAGCATCGACAGCTTCCTGTAACATGCGTTTTTCGTTTCTAGTAATAACCTCAGGAGCTCCTTGATTAAGGAGTTTCTTTAATCTGTTATTTCGGTTAAGTACACGACGATAAAGATCGTTTAGGTCTGACGCAGCAAATCTTCCACCGTCAAGCTGAACCATTGGTCTTAAATCTGGTGGTATTACAGGCAGTCTGTCTAGAACCATCCAGTGAGGTTTGATACCTGCCCTTTTCAAATCTGTGAAGAGCTTCATTCTCTTCATTAGTTTCTTCTTAGCTACTGGTGCAGCATTTGCTATAACATCTTCAAGATCTTTCATCTCTTTGTCTATATCTACATTCTTAAGCAGCTTTAATATAGCTTCTGTTCCAATTCCCACATCAACAATCTGTCCATATTTTAATGACAGTTCGTGATATCTTTGTTCCGAAATAATTCTTGTTTTATCTAGGCTCTCTAACAAACTTTTTTCAGTTCTGTACTGAGTCTCAATTTCGTCTAGCTTTTTAAGTAATTCATCAGATGCATCATCTTTCTTTCTTTTACCAAGTACGGCATCTTTGAACTCCTGATATTCTCTCTCTAAATTATCTACTGCTTGTTTCTTAACTTCCTCGTCAACGCCCATAATTATAAAGGCTGCAAAATAAATAACCTTTTCAAGTTCGTTGACAGAAATACCCAATATTGTGCCCAGCGTACTTGGAACACCTTGGATATACCAAACATGAGCAACCGGTGCTGCTAAATCAATATGACCCATTCGCTCTCGTCTGACAGAAGATTTAGTTACTTCTACTCCACACTTATCACAGATAACTCCACGATAACGAACTTTTCTGTATTTACCACAGCTACATTCATAATCCTTAATAGGACCAAAAATGCGTTCACAGAATAGTCCATCTCTTTCAGGTTTTTGAGTACGGTAATTAATGGTTTCAGGCTTTAAAACTTCACCAAAAGACCATTGTAAGATTTCTTCAGGACTGGCTACTGCTAACTTAACAGCGCTAAAGTTTGTCGTATTATCTCTTTCTTTTTGATATGCCATATTATTCTTCCTTAGAATCTATTGGTTCTTGCTCTTCTATTACTTCTTGATTGCTAGCAATCTCTGTAGTAGTTACATCATCACTTTTCTTCTCTCTCTTTTTTAAATCCTGTTGCTGCAACTTTCTAGATTTTTCTGCCTCATCGGCCACATCTCCTTGGCCAACCAAATCTACATTTAGGGCTAATCCTCTTAATTCTCTAACTAGAACATTAAAGGATTCAGGGACACTTGGTTTTTCAATCTTTTCACCTTTAATGATAGACTCGTAGGCTCGTGAACGACCGTAAGTGTCATCAGATTTTATAGTAAGCATTTCTTGTAATGTGTGAGCCGCACCGTACGCCTCTAGAGCCCAAACTTCCATTTCTCCAAATCTCTGTCCGCCAAATTGTGCTTTACCACCAAGAGGTTGTTGAGTAATCATTGAGTAAGGCCCGACTGAACGAGCATGCATTTTATCATCAACCATATGGACCAGCTTCATTACATAGTTGATTCCTACCAAAACTTTTTGGTCGTATTTTTCACCCGTCTTTCCATCATACAAAACAGACTTACCGTCTGTTGGTAATCCTACATTACCAAGCTCTTCTTCTAAAGTAGTTGAATCAAATTCAGAGAATACTGGGATTGCGATCTTTTCTCCCTTTTGGTGAGCTGCCCAACCAAGGGTTGTCTCCATAATTTGACCTAGATTCATTCTAGATATTACACCTAAAGGATTCATTATAAGATCGATTGATGTGCCATCGGGTAGGAAAGGCATATCTTCTTGCGGAACAACAATTGAAATAACTCCTTTATTACCGTGTCGTCCAGCAAGTTTATCTCCAGCAGATACCTTTCTTAAATGAGCAACTGTGATTTCTATTACCTCATGAACTCCAGCATTAAGCTCATCACCAGCGTCTTTAGAAAATCTCTTAACACCAATCACTCTTCCTTTTTGACCATGTGGTAGTCGTAGCGAGGAATCGCGAACTTCTTTCGCTTTCTCTCCAAAAATTGCTCGTAAAAGCTTCTCTTCAGCAGTAAGTTCTGTTTCGCCTTTAGGAGTAATTTTACCTACTAAAATATCTCCTGAATTAACTTCAGCTCCTTTCAAAACCACACCCTCGTCGTCTAAATTTGCCAAAGCTTCTTCAGAAACATTAGGGATATCACGAGTCAGAACCTCAGGACCAAGTTTAGTATCTCTAACTTCTATTGAATACTCTTCAATATGAATGGATGAATACTTATCTAACTTTACTAGTTTGTCAGAAATTATAACTGCGTCTTCATAGTTATAGCCACCCCAAGACATATAGGCGACCATTACATTTTGACCTAGTGCTAATTCACCATTAGATGTAGCCGATGAATCTGCTAGCACTTGTCCCTTCTTTACCTTGTCGCCAACCTTTTGCACTGGTCTTTGATTAATAACAGTACCCTGGTTCGAGCGTAGGAATTTAATTAAAGGATACTTGATTAGTTTTCTGCCTTTCACAATAATTTGGCTAGCAGATGAGGTAGTAACTGTTCCTGATTCTTGGGCAATTACTAATGCACCTGAATCAATAGCAGCTTCTTCTTCCATACCGGTGCCAACTACTGGAGAGTCTGGAATAACACAAGGAACAGCCTGTCGTTGCATGTTTGCTCCCATCATAGCTCTGGCTGCTTCATCGTTTCCAAGGCCAGGAATTAAGTTAGTAGAAATTGAAAAGGTTTGTATTGGTGAAACATCAACATGAGTAACATTTTCAATTTTATCAATTACATTATCACCATACTTTCTAACAGCAGATCTTTCTTCTGTTAAAAATCCTTTGTCGTCAATAATTACTGAAGCTGGGGCAATAACTAGGTTGTGTTCTTCACTAGCATCAAGATAAACAATTTCATCTGTTACTCTTGATTTTCCACCTTTCTTTTCGACTACTCTATATGGAGTCTCTATGAATCCGTACTCATTAATGCGAGCGTAAGAAGCTAAATACTGCACCAAACCAACGTTCGGACCTTCAGGTGATTCAATTGGACATAGACGACCATAGTGAGATGAGTGAACATCACGAACATCAAAGCCGGCTCTTTCGCGAGATAATCCTCCGGCACCGGTAGCTGTAACACAGCGTTTGTGCTCTAGTTCGGCTAAAGGATTAGTCTGATTCATAAATTGTGAAAGCTGAGATGAAGCGAAAAATTCTTGTAAAGCCGCGACTACTGGGCGAGCATTGATTAATTGAGCTGGGGTAACTGTATCAAGATCTGAAACAGACATGCGATCTCGAGCAATTCTTTCCATTCGCATTAGTCCAACCCGAACTCTTCCTTGTACTAATTCACCAACGCTTCTTACTCGTCGATTGCTAAGATTATCCATATCGTCAGATTGAGAACCAGGAGTATTATTTAATCTAATAATTTCTTTAACAATTTCAACAATATCTTCTTTGCGTAATATTCGAGTACTTTGATCTATTACGACATCTTGTTGAAGTCTCTTATTAAACTTGTAGCGGCCAACCTTTCCTAGGTCGTAGCGTTTTAGCTGGAAGAACATATCATCTATAAAGGTTTTGGCGTTTTCAGGAGTAGCTAAATCACCCGGTCTAATTCTTTTATAGACCTCTACGCTACCATCTTCTTGATTCTCAGCTGGGTCTTTCTCTAAAGTAGTTTCTATATATTTGTTTTCAGGATGATTATCGACATCTTTAAATAGTTTTTTAATCTCTTCAGTCTTGCTGTAACCTAAACTTCGCAAAAAAGTAGTAACAGGAATTCTTCTTTTTCTATCAACCTTAACCGAGATAACATTTTTATAACTGGTTTCAAACTCTAGCCAAGCACCACGAGATGGAATTAATTTTGCTCCAAAAAGATCTCTACCTTTGTTGTAGTCTTTAACAAAGAGTACGCCGTATGAGCGCACAATTTGGTTTACCACCACTCTTTCAATTCCGTTAACAATAAAGGTTCCGTATTTTGTCATCATTGGGAATTCTCCTAAATAGACATCATTTTCTATAACCTCCCCGCTAACCTTATTTGTCAAAACTGCTCTGACTTTCAAACCAGCCTTAAAAGTTAAGTTCTTATCGCGTGCTTCTTCAGCAGTTGCCTTTGGCTGTTCAAAATTGAAATCATCGAAGGTCAAAATCAAGTTTCGGCCAGTGATGTCTTCAATAGGTGAGATCTCATTAAGTAAATCTCTTATTCCCTCTTTTAAAAACCAATCATAAGAATCAGTTTGTACCTTTATTAGATTTGGTAATTCCAAAGATGACTCCGTGGTTTTACCTATTATTCGTCTTGTTGTGTTCATAACACCAAAAATCAGCCCTTAAAAAGAGCTGTTTCTACAGCTAAATTAAGTAACTTCTATTTTATCCACCCTAATAATACTTTTTTATATTACAACTATGATTTAAACTTGTCAAATGTTTTTTTGACTGCTTGCTTTAGTTTATCTAATCCCTTCTTTGTTACAGATGAAACAAATATAATATTCTTCTTCAGCTTTAACTCCTCTTTAATAATATTTTCACTCTCTTTGTCTAATAAATCAGCTTTACTAACTACAATTATTTGCGGTTTTTTAGATAATTTTACATCATATTCATAAAGTTCAACATTCAACTTGTCTAAATCATCAGCTAAATCTTTTGACTCTGCACTTAAACACATTATTAATACTCGTGTTCGCTCAATATGACCTAAAAATTTATCTCCTAATCCTTTACCCTTATGAGCTCCCTCAATTAACCCCGGTACATCAGCTATAATGAATTCTTCGTCGTAGGCTCGCAAAATACCTAAATTAGGGTTTTTTGTAGTAAAAGGATAATTAGCGACCTTAGCTTTTGAACCAGTCAGCACCTTAATTAAGGACGATTTTCCCACATTTGGATAACCCACTAAACCGATATCTGCTAATAATTTAAGATTTAGTCTAAACTTAAGGATTCTACCATGACGCCCCCTTTCAGCAACCTTTGGTACCTGATGAGTAGAGGATGCAAAGTTAAAATTTCCTCTTCCACCGCTGCCACCTCTGATTAGTTTGAATTCATTTTCATCTTTGACATCATAGACTACCTCATCCTTACTATTAATAACTTCCGTTCCTAGGGGCAACCTAATAATAGTATCCTCACCTGCTTTTCCACTTTTTTTATTAGTTCCCCCATTTTCTCCATCTTCCGCTTTTATTTTTTGCTTTCCAATTAGATGCGATAGGGTTTGAAAACTTTCATCGCCCTTGACTACTATATCTCCCCCCTTTCCCCCATCACCTCCATCTGGGCCACCCTTTGACTTATACTTTTCTGACAAAAAATGAATCATACCGTCTCCACCAGAGCCAGACTCCATTTCAATATTTACCCGATCAACAAAGTTCATTATTTTAAGTAGTTGAGAGGATTAAGTTTAGACCCGTTTTTCTGTATTTCAAAATGAAGATGAACTGCACCTTTTGGATAACACCTTCCCGTAGCTCCCATAGTTGCTATTACTGAACCAGCCGCAACACTTTGTCCAGCCGATACATTTACAGACGACAAATGAGCATAAAGTGTTTTCCAACCAGAACCATGATCTATAACGATTTTTGTTCCGTATCCTCCATTCCAACCCGTAGATACCTCTGTTACCACTCCGGCAGCGGATGCATAAATAGCAGTGCCACCAGACGGCGGTATATCTACAGCCCAGCTATGGTAACCATTACTACCTAAAACTCCAGCTGGCCTGGCAAACGCTGGTTGACCATTATCTGTATATCTTTCGTCTGATACATCTCTTGTAACAACAGTTCTACTTGTAGTAGCAACTACAGTTTTATTTTTATTAAGCTTCAGATCAATGTAGTCCTGCGAATAGTCTTCCGGTGGAATTTTAATAGTGTCTCCAATTGCTAGACTATGAATATTTTTTATTTCTTTATTTTCTACTTCAATTGAGGCTACTCTTACTGAATAGCTACTGGCAATTTGTGATAGAGTTTCACCTTCCTTAACTTCATGTACCACAACTTTTGTTCTAGTTTCTTCTTGCGGTTCAGGCCTAATATCAGTTCTAATAATGTTTGGTTTTGTCAACACTAACTCTTCTGGAGTAATATCGGCTGTGACAATTGGCTCTGCATCCTCAGCTTCTTCAATAAAGGGGCTAAAACGATCAATTGCGTGCATTGAGTTAATTTTCGTCTTTGGGTCTAAAATTACATAATCTGACAGAGATTGCGCATATGATTTTGAGTTATTGACATTATATAAGACAGTCATAGCAACCAGGGCTATTGGTAATACATATATTAATTCTGAGCTCTTTTTGGATATATAAAAAACAGCTTCAAAAGCTGCCCAACGATTTTCGCCTTTTTGGCTAATAAATTTTCGAATTGGTAGAAGAACTTTATTGATTAACGGAGGCTCTTCTTCATTGTTGGAATACATATCCTAGACCTAAGAATAGTACCTCATACTATAATTTAAGTCAAGTTATTTATCCACAAACTAGATTGTCATTTTGACTTTTGCAACCTTTGTGGCGACTACATTCATTCCTTCCTCAACCTCTGTAGATTTATCTTCAATTGAGAGCTCTAGTCCACACTCTTTTTTAACTTCAACATTATCCACTTTCTGTTGTCCAACTCTTAATTCAAGTATTTTTCCTTTTGTAATATCCTTCTCTTTTTCTATAATTTTTATTTCTTGACCAACCGCTAGTTTACCCTTTGTGACTTCACCACCAATGACAATATTCTTCTTATTATCTCGAAATCTTTTTAAAATTTTTAGCTTTCCAATCACTTCCTCTATCTCAATCTCTGGCATTAAATCTTCAACTGTTTTTGCTAACAGCTTTTCTACTTCATATATAACATTAAAGGATTGAATAGACACTCCCATTTCATCTGATAGCTTCTTAATAACTGAGCTAGTCTTTAGATTAAAGATCAAAATTATTGCGCCAGACGAAGCCGATTGTTTAACATCATCTTCTGATACTTGTCCTACCGCTTCTTTCAAAATGTTTATCTTCACACTTTCATTCGATAAATTCTCAGCCATACTTTTTAGAGCATCTAGAGAACCACGGGTGTCTGCTTTCAAAAAGATATTCAGTTCATTTGTGTCTCCAACCTTTTTAGAACTTTTTGATAATTCTTCGGATTTTTTACTTAGTACCTCAGACGAATTCAAAACAGAATTCTTTCGAGCAATCTCTTTACCTTCCTTTTCATTCTCTACTTTCAACATTCTCTCGCCAAATTGTGGCACCATTGATATTCCAGATATTCTAACTGGAGTTGATGGCCCAGCTGAGCGGAGTTTCTTTAACAAATGATTCTCTATTAATCTAACTTTTCCGTATGATTCGCCAATGACTATAGGATCAGCTAATTTCAATGTACCGTTTTGAATTAATACAACCGCTACTGGCCCAAGCCCTGCTTCCATATGTGATTCAATTACAACACCTGAAGCATCAACATCAACTTCAGACTTTAAGTCCATCACATCTGTTAACAAAAGGATATTCTCAAGTAGCTCCTTAATGCCAGTTCCTTTCTTAGCAGATATCTCAACTGTTACAGTTTTTCCACCCCATTCTTCACCAACTAAATCATTATCTGCTAGATCTCTTTTTACTTTTTCGATATTTGCATCTGGTAGATCAATTTTATTTATTGCTACCAATATAGGAACACTATGTTTTCTGGCATGCTTAATAGCCTCAATAGTCTGTGGTTGAACACTGTCATTGGCAGCTACAACAAGCACTACTAAATCGGTAATATTAACACCGTGTTTTCTCATTGCTTCAAAAGCTGAATGGCCTGGAGTATCGACAAATGTTATTTGTCTTTTTTCTCCTTCATAGTCTGTTACAACCTGATATGAACTTATTGCCTGTGTAATGCCGCCTGCTTCCTTCTCAGCAACTTTGGTGCTGCGAATGTTATCTAAAAGAGTCGTTTTACCGTGATCTATGTGCCCCATAATTGTAACTACCGGTGGCCTCGTAACAGCTCTTTTCTCATCTATCTTGATATCTACAGATGTTTTGTCATTATTATCTAACTCCACATCTACTCCTAACTCGTCAGCGACTATTTGGGCAGTATCAAAATCTACGCATTGATTTATATTAGCCATCACACCAAAATTAACCAAAGCCGTTATGACTGCGTTTACTGGTTTATCAATTTTCTCTGAAAGATCTTTAACAGAAATTACAGCTGGTATTTTGATGCTCATTTTTTCTTCTCTTCTTCCAATTTAATCTTTTCTTCAATTTTCTTTAATGTTGCCTTAACTACAGCTACTGAGGCTATTTTGTCATCCTTGTTCAATTTCATAACTGTGACTCCTTGCGTCACCCTTCCCAAACGTTTAATGCTCTTCATTTTTATTTTAATAACCTGTCCATTTAATGATGTAATAACAATTTCTCCTTCTATATCAGTAACGATTCTTGCTTCTACTACTACTCCTGTGCGAGAGGTTACATTAGCCGCTTTTATTCCAACCCCACCTCTTTTTTGAATTGGGAATTTGCTGACTAATGTTCTCTTGCCAAATCCTTTTTCCAAAATTACAAGTAAATCTGCGGTTTTATAATCATCGCCACTATTTATTACATTCATCGAGACAACCTCATCATTCTCTCTTAATCTTATTCCTCTTACTCCAGAGGCACTTCTACCCATTGGCCGAACATCTCTTTCTTTGAAGGTAATTGCTTGTCCCTTCTTAGTGACTTCGGTAATCATATCATCACCACTACTTGGAGAAACCCATTTTAATTTATCTCCTTCTCGTAAATTTATAGCTTTTATACCTGTGCTGCGAACATTACTATAAAGGCCAATCTCAGTCTTTTTTATTGTTCCATTAACTGTACCCATAATTAAATAAGCTCCCTGTTTAGCGAAGGATTTTTTATTTAATGTAATAACTGCTGTTACCTGTTCTTGTGGAGCAAGCTGAATTACATTAACAATAGCGCTTCCTTTTGCTTGTCTTGAAGCTGGTGGAATTTCATAAACCTTTGTCTTAAAAATTCTTCCTTTATCGGTAAAGAAAAGAACAACATCATGAGTATTAGCAATTCTTGTAAACTGAACTGTATCTTCTTCTTTGGTTGACATACCAATTACTCCTTTACCACCTCTTCCTTGTGAACGATATTCTTTAGGAGAAACCCGTTTAATATAATTTGTTTTCGTAATACTTATTAATACATCCTCACTCGGAATTAAATCTTCAGCAATAAATCCGTCTAGACCTTGGTTAAATATCTTTGTGCGTCTTTCGTCTCCGTATTTTTCTTTAATTTCTAATAGTTCATCTTTTATTACCTTCATCAACTCCGCTTTGTTGGCTAAAATGTTTTCTAAATAAGTTATTAATTTAATCTTTTCTTTCAGCTCATCTTCTAATCTAGATTTTTCTAATCCCACTAAGGTTGCTAGACGCATATCTAAAATGGAGTCTGTTTGTTCAGAGCTAAATTTGAATCGTTTAATTAGATTCTGATGTGCATCATCTCTGGTTTTTGATTTACGAATTATCTCTACCACTTCATCAATGTTGTCTAGAGCTTTTAGTAATCCTTCTAGAATGTGGGCTCTCTCCTTAGCTTTAGATAAATCGTATTCAGTTCTTTTAGTTACTACTACTACTCTGTGTTCAATAAAGTAACCAATGATTTCTTTCAAGGATAGCGTTCGAGGCTCAATGCCATCAACCAAAGCTACCATATTGATATGGAAGGCAGTCTGCAACTGAGTCATGCTGTACAGGCCGTTGAGAACTTTTTTAGGATAAGCAGTTTTTTTTAATTCAATGACTACTCGTAATCCTTCTCTATCAGATTCGTCGCGGATGTCTGAAATGCCATCTATTTTTTTTGCTCTTACGAGATCGGCAATTTTTAGAACCAACTCAGCTTTATTTACTTGGTAGGGAACCTCAGTAATAATTATTGTAGATTTTCCACTTTTATCTTCAATTATTTCAGCCTTGCCTCTTATATCTACTCGGCCACGACCAGTTGAATAGGCTTGTCGAATTCCCTCAACTCCATAAATCTCTGCTGCCGTAGGAAAGTCTGGACCTTTGATATGTTCCATTAAACCTTCAAGTTCAATTTCGGGATTATCTATCTGAGCAATTGTAGCATCAACAACCTCATTCATATTATGAGGTGCCATATTAGATGCCATTCCTACAGCAATACCTAAAGTACCGTTAAGTAAGAGCTGCGGTAGGGCAGCTGGTAATACCTGCGGCTCTTTTCTAGTGTTATCATAGTTGTCTACATAAGGAACAGTTTCTTTGTCTATATCTTTCAGCATTAACTCAGCTAAAGATGTCATGCGAGCTTCGGTGTAACGCATAGCTGCTGGCATATCTCCATCAATTGAGCCAAAGTTGCCCTGCCCATCTATTAAAGGATATCGTAGTGAAAAGTCTTGAGCTAGACGAACCATAGCCGGATAAACATTCATATCACCATGTGGGTGATAGTTACCAACCACATCTCCAGTGATCTTGGCTGATTTTCTGTGTTTAGATTTAGCAGTTAATCCTAAATCATTAGTGGTGGCTAAAATTCTACGCTGTACTGGTTTTAGTCCATCTCTAACATCAGGTAAAGCACGAGCAACGATAACACTCATTGCATAATCTAAAAATGACTTCCGCATCTCATCTACTATTGCATGCGGCTTTACATTGCCAATATTTTTATCTGCTTTTTCATTCATGTTATATATCTAGGTTCTCTACTTGTCTGGCGTGAGTTTGAATAAACCTTTTTCGAGGTGGTACTTCTGCACCCATTAACAATGTAAAGAGCTTGTCCGCTTCTTCTGCATCATCCATTGTGACTTGCAATAACACTCTATTCTCAGGATTCATCGTAGTTTCCCATAACTGCTCAGGATTCATTTCACCCAAGCCTTTATATCTCTGAATATTAATCTTTTTTGAAGGTGCTTTCGCTTTAAGCTCGCGAGCAGCTTTGTCTCTTTCTTCTTCTGTGTAAGCATAAACCTTATTTTTACCTTGCATCAGACCATAAAGGGGCGGTTGAGCAATGTAGATGTATCCTTCTTTAATAAATTCAGGGAAATGTCTGTAAAGCAAAGTGAGAAGCAAGGTTCTAATGTGAGCTCCATCTACATCAGCATCTGTCATTATAATTATTCTGTGATAGCGCAATTTCGCCAAATTTTTATCTTCACCGACCCCTGCACCCAAAGCAATAATTAGAGATTTTATAGCGTCTGAATTTAACATTCGGTCAATTCTCGCCCGCTCTACATTAAGAATTTTTCCTCTTAATGGAAGGATTGCCTGAAATTTTCTGTTTCTGCCCTGCGTGGCTGAACCTCCAGCTGAATCTCCCTCTACTATATATATCTCACTCTTAGCCGGATCTTTTTCTGAACAGTCTCTTAATTTGCCCGGCAAGGTCATGCCATCTAGGGCGCCTTTTCGAATAACGGAATCTCTAGCCGCTCGCATGGCTAGTCTGGCTTGAAGCGAAGTTGAACATTTATTGACAATCGCCTTTGCCGCTCGCGGTCTTTCTTCTAGAAAATATCCTAGATATTTTGAGACAGCATTATCTACTAATCCTCTAATTTCAGGATTTCCCAATTTCGATTTCGTCTGCCCTTCAAACTGAGGGTCAGGCAACCTTACGGCAATGACGGCGGTTAGCCCTTCTTTTACATCTTCACCCGTGAAAGTATCAGTCTCCTTCATTAACTTATTCTTCTTTACATAGGAGTTCAGCGTTCTAGTTAGAGATGTGCGGAAACCAGCCAAATGAGTTCCACCCTCAGGGTTGTAAATATTATTAGCAAAGCTATAGACTCTTTCATTAAAGTCATCACAGTAAACGAAGGATACTTCTACCTCAACATCATCTTGTTTATCTTCGGCATAAAAGACATCTGGACTGACCAAATTATGCACCCTTGATAGATATCTGACATATGAAGCAATTCCGCCGTCAAAAAAGAAATTATAATTCTTTGGCTCTTTTTTTCGCTCATCAATTATAGAAATTTGCACACCCTTCGTTAAATAGGCTTGTTGACGAACATGATCGTATATAGTCTTAAGGCTGTATTTTACCTCTTCAAAAATTTTATTATCTGCTTTGAAAGATATTCTTGTACCAGATTCGTGCTTATTAAACCATTTATCATCTTTTGGCAAGGGAACAGCTTTGACAGAAGATTTTGGCTTTCCCCTTAAATAATACTGCTCATAGTACTTACCACTAATTTTTACATTTGCTTTTAGATCTTCCGATAACGCGTTGACTACTGAAACACCTACACCATGTAAACCGCCCGAAACTTTATAACTACCATCACCAAATTTTCCCCCAGCATGTAGCACTGTTAGTACAGTCTCTAAAGCGGATTTTTTTGTTTTACTGTGTTTTTCTATTGGAATTCCGTGACCATTGTCTGAAACAGAAACCCAGTTGTCTTCCATTAGCCTTATTTCAATAGAGTCACAGCGATCTGCCATGGCTTCATCTATGGCATTATCAAAAACTTCCCATACTAAATGATGAAGGCCTTCTATGCCTGTGCCACCAATATACATACCCGGTCTTTTTCTAACCGGCTCTAACCCCTCCAAAACTGTAATTTGTTCGGCACCGTATTGTTGTTTTTTATCTTTCTCTTCTGCCATTGTTGAAGTTTGGACTACAAAAAATATAGGTCTGACTTATGTATTCTATCAAAATATTAGTCCTTTTTCAATTCGTTTTACAGATTTAATAGTCGCCAAAAACTTTTCAAAAAATTATCTGTGGATATTTCATTTAAACTCTCTATCTTTGCCCCATCATTTATTCTATCGATATTCATTTGTAATCCTTCTTGAATTCCCTTTTTTATTGCCTTTGACCATTGAGGTTTAATGGCCCGCTTCAGTCGCCAATAATAAAAGTTACGAAACATTAGCCGGCTCTTTAGGGTACCTGTAAAATTCTTCCTTATATTAAGGATTGTATTTCTGGCCGAATAATACTGTTTTGAATCACTTGAATATGTAGCTGACCCTTTATGAATAGCTAGCGCCTTTTCACAAAAAAGAACCTTCACTCCTATATTGCGCGCTCTAATATTAAAATCAGTATCTTCAACATAAGATTCAAACTGTTCATCAAAACCGTTCAGCATATGAAAAGTCTCTGCCGTAGTTACCATTAGTCCACCAGTAGGACCGATTATTTTTTCATTATTGTTTACCTTCCAGCTTTTTGGCTTTAGATGTAGCCTGTTATAACCTTGTCCAAACCATGAGTAACAATCTCCAGCACTATCTATTAATCCGTTTTGATTAATTATCTTTGAAGCCAGTGTGAAATTTTTTGATCTTTTAGGCAGCACCTTAGAAATATTCATTTTCCATCCTTCGTCAAGCTCCATATCATTATTTATAATCACAACAAGACCTCTTTTGATTGTTCTCATCACATTATTTATATTGGCGGCAAATCCTTTCTTTGGCCCTTTGACAATTTTACATTCCTTAAATTCACCCTGTTTTAAACTATGTGAATCATCTCCAATATAAATATCTGCTTTTTTGTCTGTCGCAATGATCGCCTTAACAGTTTTTTTCAACAACAATTTTGAACCGTAGTGCGGAATAACATACAACATAAAGATCTACTGGTTATCTATTAATAGATACCTAAATTGCGAATCTGCCGCCACCGGATTTTGAGTTTTAACACTAAAGTGGTTTGCATCAATGACTGTAACCCAGTATGGCTGTCCAGGATCGTTGCTCCAGGTAACAATTATAGAGTACTCTTTATCTCCTTGTGATGGAATGGCTACTACTGTCTCAATTTGGTTAGCGGCAATAGCTGCTCTATCGGTAGTCGTATTAATATTCGTATCATCTTCTGTGCCGTCTAACTCTGCATCATCTGCTTGAGAATCTTTAACCTTAAATATTCCTGCAACTTCTGTACTACCAAGCGATGCACTATTAGCAATAACCTTTCCATTTACCAACAGTGTGGCCTCTGCGATTATCTTGCCGGATGATGGCTTCAATACTAAGTCCTTGCCGTTTTGGGTGGATATGGTTTCGGTCACTAATGTACTTGAGCCTTGTAGTAACTCAACTTCAGTTTTTAGCTGCTTTGTTGCCTCAATAAGAACTGCTGTCAGTTTTGGATAATCAAGCGACAAGGTTCCATCACTATTAGTACCTATAACTTCAGGTAAATACGGCTGTACTTCTTGAGCAATCATACCAATCTCTCGCTGGGAACCAAGCTTGTTCGTATCTAACCAGTTATAGTAAACCCCTCGCAGTTGGGAGACAACATCTAAGGCATTAATGCTACCACTCAAATTGGCAACATTTGTTTTAAGATTCATATCGGAGCTAGAGTTGGTTAGTACTCCTGTTGATGTGGAATACACTGCTCTATTGCCCGTACCTGCCAATGTTCCTATACCAAGATTACCAGCATCAGTAAGTCGCATTTTCTCAGTACCTCCACCTTCTAAGAAAATATGGTCATAGGTATCTCTAGGCTGATAAACTATATGACCATCTTCCCCCCAGATACCAGAACCATTACCAGAAGTCCTGTAAATAAAGGCGTTAGTTGTTCCTGTAATAGCAGCAGCAGCGTTGCCAGATATTAATTTAGACGATAACAAAGCAGCAGCAGTGGTATTTATTGTACCTGCGGCTAATCCAGCAGAAGTGAATAAATCATCTGTTTGTAAAGTGTTGGCTGCCGAGCGGTAGAGGTTGGTGTCAGTAGCATTACCAATTAAGAGTTTCTCTGCTGAACCGTCTAAAGTTAACAAGGTTTTTTGAACACCACCAACATTTGTAGTCAAAAGGATATCCTTGTCTTGGATGGTGTTCTCAATATATAAATCTACTGCTGTTCCTGAACCAGCATTTGCCGCAGCAATCTGGAACCACCCCTGATAAGAATATCCAACCTGCATACGGTTATTGTTGGTTATGTCAGCTGGCGTTCCCTCGCCAAAGATTAAAAACGCTGATGTATCTGTACCGTCACCATCTTTTGAGTAGAACTCCACTTGGTTAAGGTTCCCACTAGTTTGTGATTGTATTGCTAAAGCCTGAGCATCTCTATTGGTGAACTTATACGCCTGATTACCATTAAGGTTAAGTGTTAATTCGTCGTCCACTACCAAACTATCGTCCGTCTTGAGAGTATTAGCAGCCGAACGGTAGAGGTTGGTATCAGCCGCACCAGTTCCATAATTAGATGTACCAGCAAACCACAGCGCACCAT